>NZ_CAXVWK010000083.1:0-54891 GCF_964263795.1 Mucilaginibacter sp. | reverse complement strand
GGCCAGTACGAGCAGCAATGCAACGCCCTTGCCGCATCCAAATTAGGGGTAACCATCATTGAAACTATCAATGGCGATTTTGTGCAGCGCATTAACAAGTGGCTGGCTGATGATACCCGCATCAACGTAAACTTCCCCGATGAAACCGCCGGGATTGTAGACAGGCTGGTGAAGCAATACGCCAGGTAGATTTGGGTTAGTGTAAATCGGCTACTGTGAACGGCTATTAACGCGCCAACTTTTTACTGTTACTTTCCGCCAATCAAACTATATTTGCCGCAAAGCCTACCGGTAAATGATCAACATTTTTAAGATTTACAATCCGCTTAACGTTATCTGGCTGGTGGTGCTGCTGATCATTACCCGCATCGGCTATTTATTACAGGCCCCGGGCAGGCTGGAGTTCATTTTTGTTGAGCCTTTTGCCCGCCTGTTGGTACCGGTGTCTTACGAGTACGCGTTTTCGCCTGCCATGAATGTTTTTTTGGCCAGCCTGCTGGTGCTTGGGCAGGCCGTGCTGCTTAATTACCTGGTTAACTTATACAACCTGTTGGGCAAACCCACTTTTTTGCCCGGGCTGATGTACGTTACGCTTACGGCACTGTTTACGCCTTTTATGGTGCTAAGCGCCCCGCTCATTTGTAATTTTTTGCTGATATGGATGCTGTTTAAATTGTTCAGCTTTTACAAAAGCGACGATTGCAAATCCATCGCTTATGATCTGGGCATTATTGTGGCCATCGGCTCGCTGGTTTACTTCCCCTACATCTACCTGTTCCTGTCAATCTGGATAGCGCTAATTATCTTTCGCCCGCTTAACTGGCGCGAATGGGTATCAGGCATACTGGGATACTTTACGGTATTCTTTTTCTTTGCGGTGTACTACTACCTTAACAACCGCCTGGGCAGTTTTTATACCATATGGGCGCCGCTGGCTACCAAATTCCCTAACAGTATAAACATCAGGTACATCAACTACCTGGTGCTGGTGCCCGTGCTGATCATCCTGGTGCTTTATTTTTTTAAACTGCAGCAAAATTATTTTAAAAGCTATGTGCAGGTACGCAAGTCGTTCCAGTTACTTTTCTTTATCTTTTTAATAGCGGGCTTCTCCTTTTACGTAAAATCCGAATTCAACCTTAACCACTTTTTGCTGTGTGTGGTGCCTGCATCTGTGTTTTGCAGTTACTATTTTGCCAATGCCAATGTAAAGTGGTTTTACGAAAGTTTGTATTTGTTGCTGCTTATCAGCGTCATATATTTTCAGTTTAACACTTTTTAACTTTTACATTCGTTCAAATTTGAGCGGTTATATTAGTTTTGTAGCATGAAATTTGGCGTAGTAATATTTCCAGGCTCCAACTGTGATGAAGATATCATCCACGTTCTCGCAAATGTAATGGGTCAGCAGGTAGTGCGGTTATGGCATAAAGACCATGACCTGCAAGGTGCCGAATTCATTGTACTGCCGGGCGGTTTTTCTTTTGGCGATTACCTGCGCTCCGGCGCTATCGCCCGTTTCTCACCTATTATGCAAGAAGTTATCCAGTTTGCTGCCCGCGGCGGTAAAGTGCTCGGCGTTTGCAACGGGTTCCAGATCCTGACAGAAGCAGGCCTGTTGCCGGGTGCGCTACTGCATAATACCAACCGTAAATTTATTTGCCGCAACATCCACATGAAGGCGCAAACAACCAACAGTTTGGTAACCCGCCAGATCGATCCGCAACGCGCGTTAAAAATACCTGTTGCACACGGCGAGGGTAATTATTTTGCCGATGCCGATGTGTTAAAGGCCATTAACGATAATGACCAGGTGCTGTTTCGCTATTGCGATGTAGCCGGTAACATTACCGATGACGCCAACCCTAACGGATCAATTGAAAATATTGCCGGTGTTACCAACCAGGGCCGCAACGTGTTTGGTTTTATGCCACACCCCGAGCGTGCTGCTGATGCTTTGCTGGCTAATCAGGATGGCCTGGCCATATTTGAATCGATATTAGCGCTGGCTAACGCCTGATGACAAACCTGGTTATTGATATTGGCAACACCTTCACTAAAGTCGCCCTGTTTAATGGCGATGACCTGCTGAAGGTTGAGCAGTATCCGCAACCGGATATAACAGATATCGATGCTTTTACCGGCGGGCTAGCTGTTAATAAGGCTATCGTATCGTCGGTAAAAAAAGAACAAAGCGATTGGCAGCACCAGCTTAACAGCCGCTACCGGGTTGTACAGTTTACGGGCAGCTTTAACGCGGGGATCAATAATCACTATAAAACACCGGCAACCTTAGGTACCGACAGGCTTGCCGGGGTTATCGGCGCCAATTATTTGTATCCGGGCAAGGCAAACGTGGTGATAAGCGGCGGCACCTGCATCACTTATGATTACATAGATGCCGGCGCAAATTATTTTGGCGGCAGTATATCACCGGGTTTAAATATGCGTTATAAAGCGGTAAATTATTACACGGCGGCGTTGCCGCTGGTTAATGCCGACGCAAATTTTAACGCAGCCTTTGGCGATGATACCACAACCGCCATCCGCTCGGGCGTGCAAAACGGGATAAAATATGAGCTGCAAGGGTTCATTGAAAACTACATAAAAACACAAAAAGGGTACAACATCATACTAAGCGGGGGCGACAGTATTTTTTTTGATACCCTGTTAAAAAATAGCATCTTTGCCCCCTATATTAAAATTGAGCCTTACCTGGTTCTAAAAGGATTAAACGCAGCTATACAAAAGCATAATGATTAAATATATAAGGTTCGTCGTTCTCATAGTACTTACTGCTACTGCATTTGGTGTAAATGCGCAAAATTCTGCCACTACCAGCTCGCCTTATTCACGTTACGGCCTGGGTGATATTACGCCGCTTGCCCTACCGCAAAACATTGCAATGGGTGGTATAGGCGTAGCTACCAACTCGGTAGGCGGGTTCAATACCATTAACCCGTTAAACCCTGCATCATACGCAAACATCAAACTTACCACTATAGATATCGGCCTAAGCAGCCAGATCAATACCTTAAGTAAAACAGGTTTCGGCAATCAAACCAACTCCACATTTAAATTAAGCCATATCGCGTTTGCGTTCCCGGTTACAAAACGCTCGGCGTTGGGCTTTGGCTTACGCCCGTACAGTGAATTAGGTTACAACTACAGGCAGGTATTGCCAAATTTTGGCACGGGCCTTCCTGCAGATACTAATGCCATCAATTACCTGTATAGCGGTAACGGCGGTATCACCAAATTATATGTAGGTTATGGTTTCGGCATCGGCAAGCATTTTACAATCGGTGCCAACGCATCGTACCTGTTTGGTAACTTACAGCAAACACAATCTACCGAGATCCCCTCACTGTTCAGTACCCTTAACTCACGTGTAGAGCAAAGCAACAGCGTTAAAGGCTTAAACTATGATTACGGTGCACAATACTCTTTTGATTTTTCGGAGCGTAAGCACCTTGTGTTTGGCTACTCCGGTTCGGCAGGTACCAAGTTAACCACGCAAAACAGTTACGTAGTGAGCAGCTACTTTACAGATGCAGCAGGTAATGCCGATATCGCCACCGATACACTGATAAACAGACAAGATCCAAAGGCTAAGATACAACTGCCGGTTATTAACCGTTTTGGGGTATCTTACCAGTACGATGGTAAATACTTGATCGGTGCAGATTACACTATGGGCAACTGGTCTAAACTATCTGTTGCGGGTATTAACCAGGGCTTGCAAAACAGCCGCACGTTTAACTTTGGCGGGCAGTACACCCCTAATATCGGTTCATTATCCAGCTACTTTGCATCGGTAGATTACCGTTTGGGCGGTATAATTGATAATACCTACATCGTAGCCAACAACACCAGCATTAAAAGGTATGCGGCTACATTTGGTTTAGGCTTACCGCTTAGACCGGGTAACGCCAACCTGAGTTTCTACAAGATCAACCTTGCTGCCGAAGTTGGCAAGCGCGGCACACTGGTAAGCGGCCTGGTAAAAGAAAATTACGTTAACATTCATCTTTCTTTCACACTTAACGATAAGTGGTTCCAGAAATACAGGTTTGATTAATAGTTTAGCGATGGAGCGGCAGGTAAAATATCTTAAAGCTTATTTACCGGCGATTATCATGTGCCTGTTCCTTTTCGGTTCGTGCGAGAACGACCTGAACAAGGTAAGGGCGATTGCCGCTGCCGACTCCACAAAAGACATCAGTATTACCAGGGGTGTCGAAATGATCTTCAGCGATTCGGCCATAGTCAAACTTAAACTGACCGCGCCGTTATCAATCTCCTCAAAAGACTCTGCCAAAAACCCCATCATGGTAATGCCTAAAGGCGTTAAGGTGGTTTTTTATGACGCCAACATCAAGATCATTGGCAATATCGTTGCCGATACGGGTATCCAGCGCGAAGCGCAAAAGCTGATCATATTCCATAAAAATGTAGTGGCTACCAACCCCGAAGGTACCGTTTACCGGTCGGAAGAGCTGATCTACGATCAGAACAAAAAAAGGATCTACTCTACCAAAAATGTACTGATGACCAAAGTGGGCGGCGACCAAATGACCGGCACCAGTTTTGAAAGCGACGACAAGCTAATGCACCCCGTTTTTCAGAATGCTACAGCCGTTATCCACGTAGATAACAGCATCGCTGAATAAGCCTCAAATTTTACACAAAATTTTGTGTTATAGAATTTTAGTAAAAATTGTATCTTGCGCCTCTTTTTGAGAAATATAAAATTTAGATAGTTATATGGGTATAATGGGTTTTTTGCGGGAGCGAATGGGAAAGATTCTCGCAGGATTTATCGGATTAGCACTTTTGGCCTTTATTGCGGGTGAAGTATTAAAATCGGGCAGCTCTTTTTTCAAAGACAGCGCCACAGAAATTGGTGAAGTAAATGGCCAGGCGATAAGCTATGCTGATTTCAGTAAAAAGCTGGATGCCTCAACACAACAGTTCAGGCAACAGTCCGGTCAGGACATTACACCACAGATCAGCAGTTATTTACAGGAAACCACCTGGAACACTTACCTGAGCCAACTGCTGTTAAAAAAAGAAATTGACAAATTAGGTATCACCGTTGGTGATGCAGAGAGCCAGGCCATGGTATCGGGCGCAAACCCCGATCCGCAAATTGCCCGTCAGTTTACCGATCCGCAAACCGGCCAGTTCGACAAAGCTAAGTTGAACCAGTTTTTAGCTTACCTGCAAAGCGGCAAAGTTGACCCTGCGCAGATCACCGCATGGAACGACTTTTTGACCCAGCTTTTTGAAGCTAAAAAAGTTCAGAAATATATGTCGTTAGTTACTAACGGACTGTATGTAAACTCGCTGGATGCTAAAGACGACTACCTTTCAAAAAACAAGCTGGTTAACTTTAAGTACGCAACGCTTGATTATGCATCTATCCCGGACAGCAAGATCAAACTAATCGACGACGATTACAATACTTACTATAACGACCATAAATACGAGTTTAAAAATGCGCAGGAGTTGCGTGGCTTTCACTACGTAGCTTTTAACGCTGCCCCATCTAAAGCAGATTCGGTTGCTATTAAAACGCAGGTTGATAAATTAGTTGGCGAATTAAAAACCACCACTAACGATTCGCTTTTTGTACAGATCAATTCTGAAACCAAAACACCGTTAACCTTTGTTAAAAAAGGCGCTTTGGAGCCACGTTTAGATTCGGTAATGTTCAGTGCCGAAAAAGGTTTTGTGTACGGCCCGTATGTTGCTAATGGCAGCTACAAAATGGCTAAGCTGGTTGATGTTAAAGTTGGCCCTGACTCTGTTAAGGCCCGCCACATCTTATTAAACCCGGCCACCGAAGGCGGTGTGGATAAAGCCCTGGCCAAAGCAGACTCTTTAAAGAAACTGATAGAAGCCGGCAAACCGTTTGGCGATTTAGCTAAAATGTACTCTATCGATAAAGCATCGGGCGAAAAAGGCGGCGACTTGGGTACCTTTGGCCGCGGTGCCATGATCCCTGCGTTTGATGATGTGGTATTTACCGGCAAGCCGGGCGATATTAAAATATTTACTACCCAGTTTGGTGTTCACCTGGTTAATATCGAAAGCCAGAAGGGTTCATCAAAAGTGGTAAAGGTTGCCGTGGTTGATAAACCTTTACAGGCAAGCAGCAAAACGCAATCTGCTGTTTACAGCAAAGCACAATCGTTCCTGAGCTCGTTAACTAAAGATAACTTTGATGAGCAAGCCAAAAAACAAAACCTTGCCGTACGTAATGCCGAAGATGTTAGCGGTACTGCAGCATCGGTACCGGGCCTGGATGCAGCACGTGAAATTGTAAAATGGGCATTTAAGGCAGAGAAGAATGACTTTTCTGACCAGGTATTTTCTGTTGGCGATAAATACGTAGTTGCACGTTTAACTACTATCAAGCCTAAAGGTACCTTACCTTTAGATGCTGTTAAAAAACAAATTGAGCCTGCGGTTAAAAACATGATTAAGGCAAAAGAGCTTACTGCTAAGTTTAACAGCGCGCTTAATGGTGCAACCAACATCGATCAGGTTGCCCAGAAAGCCGGAAGCCGTGTAGTACCGGTACAAAACATTGTATTTGCTAACCCGGTTATCCCTGGTGCAGCTGCCGAGTATAAACTGGTAGGTGCTATCTTCGGTTCGCAGCCAAACAAGCTGTCAAAACCGGTAGAAGGTTCACAGGGTATCTATGTTTATTCGGTTGATAGCTTTGTTAACCCTGCCCAGCTTACAAATGCTGTGCGCGAGAAACAACAGCTTGGCCAGGCGCTGCTGCAGCGTTCAGAAGGTTCTATCCTTGATGCCCTGAAAGATAAGGGGAATGTAAAAGATAACAGGGCTAAGTTCTTATAAGATAAATTTAAACTAATTTTACATCCGGCAATGGCGTTATAGCTGTTGCCGGATTTTTTTATTTTACGCCAAATGGAAATACAGGAAAATATAATTAACAAGGTAGCCCAAAGCGGCCTGGTTACCCTTGACCCTGCACTGTTTTACGCCCCCGGCGAGCGTGTGCTTTATGATATTAAAGAAAACCTGTTTCACGGCTTAATGCTGCGCGAAAAAGATTTTAGGGAGTTTGTGAAAGGGCACGACTGGGCGCAATACCAGGATAAAAATGTAGCCGTTTACTGCAGTGCCGATGCCATTGTGCCGGCCTGGGCCTACATGCTGCTGGCCAACCGCCTTGCCCCTTATGCCCGCGAAGTAGTTTTTGGCGATGCAGAGGTGTTAGAGACGGTTTTGTTTGTTAAAGAAATAAGCCGGATGGATGTGGAGCACTACCGCGATCAGCGCCTGGTAATAAAAGGTTGCGGCGATGTGCCTGTTCCCGTATCTGCCTATGTGGAGCTTACAAAAAAATTAACCCCGGTGGCTAAAAGCCTGATGTTTGGCGAGCCCTGCTCTACCGTGCCTATTTATAAACGCAAAGATTAAACTGACGGGGTTTTGCGTGGTCTATGCGTTGTAAATCAATTGAATGAATAAATACTTATTAGCCCTTTTACTGCTGTTTGGATTAGGCAAGGCATATAGCCAGGCCGAAAAGACAGATCAGGTAGCCTTTCAGGCGGGCGAGCAGATCACGTATAAACTTAAATACGGCTTTTTTACCGCTGCAGAAGCGGTTATTAAAACCGAGAACAGCACCCAGAAATTTGATGGCAAGCCGGCGCTGCATATCACCGCCGATGCCAAAACCGCCGGTACTTTTGATGTATTCTACAAAGTACGCAACCGCTACGAAACTTTTATCGACCCTAAAACCCTGCTGCCGTATTACTACCAGGAAGACAGGCATGAGGCCAGTTACAAGCACAGCGATAAAGTAACGTTTGATCACAAAACAAATAAAATAACGGCAGATAAAGGCACATATCCTTTTACGGGCAATGTGTTTGATTTTTTATCGGCTTATTACTTTGCCCGTAATTTGAATGTATCGCACCTGAAGGTTGGCGAAAAACTGGAATTAAGATATTTTCTGGAAGATGGTATCCACTCCATGACCATTACCTTTGCCGGGCGCGAAAAGGTTAAATGTGCGCTGGGCACCTTTAACTGTTTAAAATTTAACCCTACCATTATACCGGGGCGTATCTTCCGTAAAAATAGTATGCTGTATCTTTGGGTTACCGATGATGGCAACCGCATCCCTATTAAAGCGCATGTAGAGCTGGTTGTGGGTAGCCTGGTGATGGACCTATCGGCCGCTAAAGGATTAAAATATCCTTTAAACCCTGTTAAAAAATAAAATAAAGATGATTGAAGTTGGGGCCGTGCTGCTGCACGAGGATGTGATAAAAGAGAATTTTGTTTGTAACCTGAGCAAATGCAAAGGCGCCTGCTGTATGGAAGGTGATTCGGGCGCGCCGCTTAACCACGACGAACTGGAGATACTGGCAGAGATCTACCCCAAAGTTAAACCGTATATGACTGCCAAGGGGATTGCTACCATTGAACGAGAAGGTACACACGTTACCGACTTTGAAGGCGACTATACTACCCCATGCGTAGATGTGAATAAAGAGTGCGCCTATGTTACCTGGGGAAACGGTATCACTAAATGTGCCATTGAAAAGGCTTATGAAGAGGGTGCGGTAAACTGGCAAAAACCTATCTCGTGCCACTTGTACCCTATCCGGGTTACGGCTTATCCGGAATTTGATGTTTTAAATTACGACCGGTGGAGCATTTGCAGCCCCGCCTGCAGTTTTGGCGATGAGCTGAAAGTTAGCGTGCATGAATTTTTGAAAGGGCCGCTCATCCGCAAGTATGGCGAAGAGTGGTACCGCGAACTGGAAGACACGGTGGCCGGCATTTAACAGGCGCATTTAACATTGTGCTTTATTTTGCTTTTAATTGAATATTATTGCATTTTAAACGGGCTACTGCATTTAACTGCAGTTTAATGTACCTTTTTGCATAAATGAAGACAGCATTAATTACAGGCATAACCGGCCAGGACGGTGCATACTTAGCAGAATTTTTGCTTAAAAAAGGCTATGAGGTACACGGCGTTAAACGGCGCTCATCTTCATTTAATACCGATAGGATTGACCATCTTTACCATGACCCGCATGAAGCCGGCGTAAAGTTGCACCTGCATTACGGCGACCTGTCCGAATCTACCAACCTGATCCGCCTGATACAGGAAACACAACCCGATGAGATTTATAACCTCGGCGCACAAAGCCACGTAAAGGTAAGCTTCGACACGCCCGAGTACACCGCCAATGCCGACGGGATTGGCGTACTGCGCATCCTGGAGGCCATCCGGTTGTTAGGCTTAACACAAAAGACCCGCATTTACCAGGCATCCACATCCGAGCTTTATGGTTTGGTGCAGGAAGTACCGCAAAGCGAAACAACGCCCTTTTACCCGCGGTCGCCGTATGCGGTAGCTAAAATGTACGGTTATTGGATAATTGTAAACTACCGCGAGGCTTACGGCATGTACGCCTGCAACGGCATCCTGTTTAATCATGAGAGCCCCATCCGCGGCGAAACATTTGTTACCCGCAAAATTAGCCGGGCAGTAACCAAAATTTCCCTGGGGTTGCAAAATGTACTTTACCTGGGCAACCTTTCCGCCCAGCGCGATTGGGGCCACGCCAAAGATTACGTAGAGGCCATGTGGCTAATGCTGCAGCAGGATAAACCGGAGGACTTTGTGATTGCTACCGGTATAACTACAACCGTACGGGATTTTGTGCGCCTGGCATTTTTAGAGCTGGGCATAGAGGTGGAATTCAGCGGAAAAAACGAAAACGAAAAAGGCGTTATTATAGATATGGACGAGCAGCGGATGCTGGAGCTGGGGCTTAATGCAGATGCTTTGAGGTTCGGCCAAACCGTTGTTAAGGTCGATCCGGCTTATTTCAGGCCAACTGAGGTGGAATTACTGATAGGCGATCCGTCAAAGGCGAATGCAAAACTAAACTGGCAACCACGTTACGACCTGCAGGCGCTGATCAAAGATATGGTACATGCCGATCTTACGCTGGCCCGTAAGGATGAGCACCTTAAAAAAGGGGGCTTTAAAACACTTAACTATTTTGAATAAGGCGTAGCGCTGCTGGCCCCGAACGATAATATGAAGAAACTTTTAACCGGCATAGCTTTACTGTTCACCTCGGCTGCGGCCTGGTCGCAATCTGTTTACCAGTCGTACTCTTACGATTTTTATCAGAAGCTTAATACCGACGTTTACTCCACCAAAACACGTTTCCACAGCGCTTTAAAGCCTTATTTTGCCGATGATTCGCTGCTGCGCTCCCGTTATGATTCCATCATGAACTATGGCAGCGGCATGGCTAAGGGCAGCAGCTTTTACAAGCTGTTCAACGGCCACCAGATCGAAGTTAACGGCACCAACTCTACCTTTTATACCGACCTGCTCCCCGATTTTAACATAGGGCGCGATTTTAATCATAAGAAAAGCACTTACTTAACATCGCTGGGGCTGCAGTTTGGCGGTTCGGTTGGTAAAAAATTTACCTACTACGCAGCCGGGTATTTAAACGGCGGTAAGCCGCTTGATTATATTGCTACTTACATCAACCAAACAGGTATTGTACCGGGGCAGGCATATGCCCGCGTTTGGGATGCCGATCCGGCAGGCTACAATTGGTCGTACATTACGGCAGTAGCGTCTTACACGCCAAACAAATACATCAATATTACCGCCGGTCGTGACAAAACCTTCATCGGGGACGGCTATCGCTCACTGGTGTTATCAGATTATGCTACGCCCTATCCATTCCTGAAACTTACCGCTAATTTGGGTAATGTTAAGTACATGGCCATGTGGGGCTACTTTGCCGACCCGGCATCAACCAGCGACCAATTTGTGGACCGGAAAAAATGGGGGGTATTCCACTACCTGGACTGGAACGTAAGTAACCGCCTTTCATTCGGGTTCTTCGATTCGGTGATCTGGGGCGATACAGACGACAATGGCCACAAGCGCGGGTTCGACCTTTCCTATATCAACCCGGTGATCTTCCTGCGCCCGGTAGAGGCATCTAACGGCTCGCCTGACAACGCGCTGATAGGCATTACAGGTAAGTACAAGCTTACAGACGGGATCACCGCTTACGGGCAATTTTCACTGGATGAATTTGAGGCCAAAAATTTCTTTTCAAACTCCGGCAGTTTCCGTAACAAATACGGCTTTCAGTTTGGTTTGCGCGGCGCCAACCTTTTTGGCATACCCCGCTTAAATTACCTGGCCGAAACCAACAACGTAAAGCCATTCACTTATTCCGAGCGTTCGTCAATACTTAGTTATTCGGCTAACAGCGAGCCCCTTGCCCATCCCTGGGGTGCTAACTTCCGCGAATTTTTAGGCCTGTTGAATTATTCTTACAAACGCTTTGATTTCTCCGGCGAACTTGACTACGGCCACTACGGTTTAGACACCGACAATAAAAATTACGGCAAGGATATCTTTTTATCCTACCGCGACCCTGCTACCCCTTTCGGCAACTATATTGGCCAGGGGTTAACCACCAATATGGTTTATTTGCAGGGCAAAGTAGCTTATCTGCTTAATCCACGATATAATTTAAGGTTAGAATTAGGCGGCATTTTTCGCAATGAAAAAAACAGCGCTTTTACAGATCGCTCTGCAGTGATCACTTTTGGTTTGCGCAGCTCGTTCAGGGCTATCTATTCAGATTTGGCGAGTTATAAAACGCACTAATTATTGGCGTTTTGCGGAAGAGCGTCGTTTAGAACCGTTAAAAATTATCGTTGGGAATAAGGCCCGGAAAACCAAAATTCATGTTAACCCTCGTTTTTCACAAATTATTGACAGACAATAGGTTAGCAATTTATTTTCGGAAAAGTGTAAACCTTTGTTAACCTTTGTTCACTTTTTCATCTCTTCCTGTATCGCGCGCAAAAGCTCATTCACATGCTGCGAACCGATGATGTAAAGCAGCCCGTCTCGATCAGTCAGGTGGATGGCATCGTTCCCCGCAGTGTAAAACCGGATGGTTCCTTTAGTGTGCAGGTTATAAACCGGGTTATTGAACCAATAGCGGCTGTACGTACCCTTCTCTGCTTTTACAATGCTGTTCAGGTCAATCTTAACGCGGCGGGTGGTCCAAAGCCCGTCTAAGGTGACGCTCTTGTTTGCCACTAATGTTTTAAAATGAAGTAAAAACCCGAGGATGATAGAGATGATAATGATCACGAAACCTACTATCGCCAGCAGGTCGCCGTTGCGTTCGCGTTCGTCCGTAAAAAAGTAAGCGGCAAAGCAAAATAGTGCCAAAACCAGGCGAATGGTAATAGGTATAAACTCCCGGCCCAGATACTGCTTTTCTACGTAAACGGTTTTTTCGCTCATAATTTTATCAATTCGAATATAGTAACTTTTTTAGTGTTCTCTGTTACTTTATAGCGCTCGTTTAGCCGGTAGCCTGCTATCCAAACAATATCGCCGTTGCCATTTACCAGCATTGGGATATCGTTTTTACGGTTAACCGGTATCTTTTGATGCACAAAAAAATCGCTGAGCTTTTGCCTTGTCTTCATCCCCAGCGGGTAAAAAAAATCACCCTGCTGCCAGGCCCTTACTGTTAAGGGATAACTCAGCAAGTCCGCGTCTACAGATACCGACAGCGGGTTACCCTTAACGATCAGCGGGCTATTGTCATGCAGCAACGTCAACCGGTATTGGCTATAAGTCACGTCTATATCTGTTGATCCGACATTGACCTGCACATTGCCATCCCCCTGTTGTTTTCTTTTGCTGATGATCACTCTATCCCTGTCCACAACCAGGCTGTAGGCAGTGTTTTCGATCAACCTCCCCGGATGCTTATCCAGCGCACTGATCAGATCATTTATAAGGGTATCTGTAAATCCGTAAGGTTGCAAAAGGCCGTACAATAACAGCCGTTGCGGCCGCAGCTGCCTGATATCGTCAAGGGCGATATGCACCTCATCACCGTGATGCGTTAAAATGGTTCCTTTCAACTGTGCTACCTGCAGATGAAGTAACTCCTCCAATTCCCTGAAGTTTTGAAGGTTTTGCTCGAACGTAACCTCCAGCGACGGGTTAAGTTCTTTCAATATCGGCACCACCTGATGGCGAATCTTATTACGGGCATATTTGACGGATGCATTAGAACTATCTTCAACATAGGCTAAGCCTTCCTGCCTCACTAAATCTGCTATCTGCGCACGCGACATGAACAACATGGGCCGCACCAGGTTGCCATTTGCCGGTAAAATACCGTGCATGCCGGCTATCCCGGTACCGCGTGTAAGGTTTAACAATATTGTTTCGATCGCATCGTTTTGATGGTGTGCAAGCGAAATTACCTGGTAACCGGCTGTAACACACAGATGATTAAACCATTGGTAACGCAAATCGCGGGCGGCCATCTGGATAGATACCTGTTGGGTTGCAGCATATTCGCGGGTATCGAAATTGGTGGTATGGAAATTTACATCAAGCTGCTGTGCAAGGTTGCGGGTAAATTCCTGGTCGGTCAGGGCATCGTTGCCGCGCAGCCTAAAGTTACAATGTGCAATGCCAAAATTAAACCCGGCCGCCTTTAAAAGATGCACCATTAAAACCGAATCCATGCCCCCGCTAACAGCTGCCAGTATTTGGGTACCGGCGGTAAATAATTTTTTTTTTTCAATAAATTCAACAAACTGTTTTACAGGAAGCATAAGCCAAAATTATTAATTTAATAACCCCCGCAAAAAACTAATTTTGCCATCGTGATAAAATACGTGTTGAGCATTTTCCTGGTACTGATAACATTTGCGGCGATGGCGCAGAAAAAATCGGTAGTGATACTGCAGCGTTCCACCCGGTCCGACTATGTAAAGCAGGGCACCGAAGATTTTATCAAGGTTTACCAGGGCACTTTTAAGCAGGACTACTCGATCATGACATCAGATAGTGCCTACTTTTACCCGCAGAGAAACTCCTTTGACGCCTTTGGCAACGTGCACATTACCCAGGGGGATACCCTGAATATTTATGCCGACAAGCTGAATTATAATGGCAATAACAAAACTGCCATCCTTACCAACAATGTGCGGATGATTGATAAAGACGCCATTTTAACTACCAATTACCTTACCTACAACACCGCTACCCGCATAGGCACTTACCTTGACGGCGGTAAACTGATCAGTAAGGACAATGTGCTCACCAGTAAAAATGGCTATTACTTTGCACGGTCGCGGGATGCGTACTTCAGATACAATGTGAACCTGGTTACGCCGGATGCGCTCATTAAAACAGATACGCTCCGTTATAGCACTGCAACGCGTATAGCCTATTTTTTGGGCCCCAGCAATATTTACGATACAAAGGATAAAAAAGACACGCTTTATACCGAGAACGGATTGTACAATACCATTACTGAGCAGGCGTTTTTCGGCAAACGGAATGTTTACAAATCGGGCAGCAAGCGTTTAAAGGGCGATAGTTTGTTTTATGATAAGTTGAAAGGCTTTGGGCGAGGTGTGCGGCATGTAATATTTACAGATTCCGAACAAAAGATAACCATGACTGGCGACCTGATCACCTACTACAAAACCGATGAAAAAACGGTGGTGACCATTGACCCGAGGGTGATCATTGTTACCGAGGAACGCGATACTACTGCCAAAGCCGATAGCGCCCAGCGGGCCGACTCTGTTGCCAAAAGCAAAACTACTGCGGCCAGGCTTCCCGCTACGGTAAAAGGTAAACCGGTATCTGTTAATTTGCCAACGGTTGGGAGCGTATCGGTATCGTCACTATCTAAGCCGCAGCTTAATAAACTGCCTAAAGATACTGTGGTAAAAGTGCAGGCATCGGTTATTGCCCAGGCAAAGGCGCTCAATATGCCGCAGCTTAAGAATTTGCCAAGGGATACCTCCATACAGATCCGGCCGCCTGCCGGTACCATGCCCGTAAAAGCGCCGGCCCTTACGCGGCCTAAAAAAATAACGGATTCGCTGGCAACAATTACGCCGAAGCCAAAAACCAAAACAGATTCTGTATACCTATCTGCCGATACGCTGGAAACGCAGATAATGACGTTTAAGAATTACAAGCTGATGCTGGAGAAACTCCGCCTTTCGCGCATCCGGGATACGACAACACGGGTAAAAAAACCGGTAGCCAACGCTAAGACATCCAAACTATTAACAGCAGCGTTTACCACGTTTAGCACAGACAGCACAATGTATCATAAAGATATATTTGGTAAACCTAAGCCTGTTGCTGTAAAAGCAAAGCCGCAGCGCCGCACAGAGCCTGACCCTGCCGATAACGAGCCGGAGATAAAACCGTACAACATGAAGGCCCTGGCTGATACCGCCCGGATACGGATTGTAATAGCCCATCATAATGCTAAGTTATTCAAATCGGATCTGCAGGCTAAGGCCGATTCGATGTTTTATAGCTATAGCGACTCCACCATGCGCTGCTATGTAAACCCGATCATCTGGACACAAGGCTCCCAGCTGTCCGGCGATACCATTTATATGCAAATGCATAATAAAAAGCTGGATAACCTGGACATGTTCCCGTCTGCTTTGATCGTGAACGTTGAAAAAAAAGATTCCCTGCATTTTAACCAGGTAGCCGGTAAGCGTATGAAAGGATATTTCCGCAATGATAAACTGGACCGCATGTATGTTACGGGTAATGCGGAAAGTATTTATTTTGTAAGGGATAGCCTGGCGGTTAAAGAGATGCAGCGCTCGTTAAGCAGCCGGATGCGCATCAGGTTTAAAAATAACTCGGCATCCAACATCACTTTCCTGATCCAGCCGGATCACCGGTATGCGGGATTAGGTAAATTTACAGAGGAAGAACGGATCCTGAAATCATTTAAATGGAAACCGAAAGAACGGCCGATATCCAAGGAGTCGATACTGCCATCTTACAATCGCAAGCGTAACCCGCCGCCTGCTAAGCCGGCACCATCAAAACGGCCTTTGTCACCACAGGTAAAGGCAGCGGGCGATAGTACGCGCATCAAGCGGCCCGGCACCGGCTTTTCAGCTGGCGCCAAAACTGACTCAATAGCTTTAAAATCCAGCTTAAGCGATCCGGCAAATAAGGATTCGGCAATTGTGAAACCGGCAAGAATGCTTCCGCTGAAAAAGGACTCGGCAACCATTAAACCGCAACCTGTAGTTGCACCAAGAAAAGAACTGTAGATCTCTTAAAGTTAGTCCAGATTATTCAGAAATGCGATGAGTTGCTCCATTGCCCGGCCGCGGTGGCTGATGGCGTTCTTTTCGTCCATACCCATTTCTGCAAAGGTTATGTTATAACCCTCCGGCTCAAAGATGGGATCATAGCCAAAGCCGTCAGTTCCGCTCAGTTCATGGCGAATGATGCCGTTAACCGTTCCCTCAAAAAAACATTCCTTCCCTTCCCACATCAGTGATATTACTGTGCGGAACCTTGCTTTACGGTTAAGCTTCCCTTTTAGCCCGGTAAGCACCTTATCGATGTTTGCCTGGTGGTTGCCGTGGGTACCGGCATACCTTGCCGAATATATCCCCGGCTCGTTATTCAAAGCCTCTACTTCCAGCCCGCTATCATCGCCAAAGCAGTTAACGTGGTACTTAAAATAAATGTGCCTGCTTTTAATGGATGCATTATCAGCGAATGTTTTGCCGGTCTCTTCAATATCATCGTGGCAATGAATGTCATCCAGGCTAAGCAGTTTTATAGCGCCATTTAATTTAGCGGCAACTTCTTCCAGCTTGTGTTTATTATTAGTGGCAAATACCAATTGCTGCATGTTATAAATTTTTCATTTGTTCCCAAAAAGCCTTTTTGTTTTCGTTACTGGTCATCATCTCGTCAAAGCTAAAGCTGTAAAGTATGGCGATGGTGCTGGTCCGGATAGGCTGGTTTAAGCCAGGCTGCTTTAAGCCTGATGGAATTGCGGCTGCGCCCAGTATCAGTATCTTTTCCGGCTTAAAATGCCCATGCAGCTCCTTAATCGCCGCGGTTGGATAACTGTAAGTATTTAGTATCACTACATCCTCCAGGGCCAGTTCTTTACGCTTTAGTATGCTTTCTAAAGCGGCAAGGTGCGCATCAGCCATAAACTGCTCGACCGGGTAATTGGTCAGTATTAAAAAGCGTTTATTGTTATTCCCCAGATAATTAAACACCGGCTTCGGCGTTTCTAAAACTGATTGGGCAACAGGATCAACAACAGTCGGAGCAACTTCGGTTACCGGCTCAGGTGTAGCTTCCGCTTCAGCAGGTTCGTCAGCATTGGCGACATCTGTTTGAACCGGCTGAACAGGGTTAACCCCTTTGTCCTTATCCAGCAGGTAAAGTTCATCCTGCATAATAAAACGGAAGGCCTGCGGGTTGTCCACTTTCATATTTAACATTTTTTAACCAAAAGTAAGTAAACCGGCCGAAGCATTATCAGCATATTCGCACAACGGCTTAATTATACATTATTTTTAATAAATTTTACCGAAATTTGCACCTTAACGGACTAAGCACCCGTGTTATTATTTAAGTAATTCATGAAAAAATTAGGACTATCCCTTCTAAATATTTTGCTGATCCTGTCTGTAGCTCACGCGCAGGAAAAACGTACTATTGATAAAATAGCCGCCGTTGTTGGCGCAAGTGTTATACTGCAATCTGATATTGAATTAGAATACGCGCAATACCTGGTTAGCGGCCAACAGCCAAATCCGGCATTTAAATGCGTCATCTTACAAAATAAGCTTACACAAAAACTACTGGCCCAGCAAGCCATTATTGATAGTGTTACCGTTAAGGACGAAGAGGTGGACGCGGATATTGAGCGACGGATGCGCCAGTTTATGGCACGTGCCGGTGGGCAGGATAAGCTGGAGTCTTTTTTGGGCCGTTCTGTTATTCAGTACAAAGATGAGCTTCGCCCGGATATCAGGGAAGGGCTGATCGCTCAGCGTATGCGCCAAAAGATCACCGAAAAAGTAAACACTACCCCGCAGGACGTTAAAAATTATTTTGAAGCAAAAAAAGACAGTCTAAGTTCATATAACAAAGAGGTAGAGGTTGGCGAGATTGTTTTTACCCCTAAGTTGAACAAGGACGAAAAACAGTTTTATAAAGAAAAAGCTGAAGAGCTAAGGGCACGTGTTAAAAAGGGTGAGGACTTTGGTAATATCGCCCGTTCTTATTCACAAGATCCGGGATCTGCAGTAGAGGGTGGCGACCTGGGCTTTTTTGACCGCCAAACCATGGTGAAAGAATTCACAGCCAATGCCTTTAAACTTAAAGCCGGTGAGATCTCGCCTGTATTTGAGACCGAACATGGTTTCCACTTTTTGCAGGTTATAGAGCGCCGCGGAGAGCAGGTACACGCACGCCACATCCTGGTAGTACCTGCAATTACCGAGCAAAGCTTAGATCGCGCTAAAAAAACTGCCGATAGCGTTTACACCGTGATGAAAGGCATGAAAAAATTCGATTTTTCTAACGCGGCATCCGTATTTTCTGACGAAAACGAAACCAAGTATAATGGCGGTATGTTGCTTAACCTTGATAACGAGCAAACCCGTACCACACACATCCCTACAGACAAGCTTGACCCGCAAGTTGCTCTGATTACCGATACCATGAAAGTGGGCGGTTTATCTGCACCGCAACTGTTTACAGATTCGCGCACAGGCAAAAAAAGCTTTAAGATCCTTTACCTTAAATCTGTAACGGATGCTCACAAAGCCAGCCTGGAGCAGGATTTTGCTAAGCTGCGCGACGATGCCATGGCCGATAAACTGAACCGTACCGTTAGCCAGTGGTTTGAAAAACGCCGTAAAGAAACCTTTATTAAAATTGACCCCGAGTATCAGCAGTGCCCGCCGTTAAAAGGCTGGGTAACTACGCCAACCACCGCACAGGTTAATCCACAATAAGTTATATATGCAACACCGCTCGGACGTAGAGGCTGCTGATGCGCTGAAACAGGCTTACCAACAAATACGTGCCGAAATTGGCAAAGTTATTATTGGCCAGGACGAGGTGGTTAAGTTTGTACTGATCTCTATTTTTAGCAACGGGCATTGCCTGCTGGTTGGTGTGCCGGGCTTAGCTAAAACGCTGCTGGTACAAACCGTTGCGCAGGTACTCGATCTGGATTTTAAACGCATCCAATTTACGCCTGACCTGATGCCGTCTGATATTATCGGCTCGGAAATTTTGGGTGAGGACCGCAATTTTAAGTTCATACCGGGGCCGGTGTTCTCTAACATCATCCTGGCCGATGAAATAAACCGTACTCCGCCAAAAACACAGGCTGCGCTTTTAGAGGCCATGCAGGAGAAAGCGGTTACCGCCGCCGGCGTTACACACAAATTGTCGCAGCCGTTTTTTGTACTGGCTACCCAAAACCCTATTGAGCAGGAAGGCACTTACCCGCTGCCCGAGGCACAGTTAGACCGTTTTATGTTTAACGTAGCGTTGAACTATCCATCCTTTAAAGAAGAACTGCAGGTGGTTAAAAACACCACCAGTACCAATAAGGTAAGCATTGATAAGCAGCTTAATGCTGAACAGATCATTTACTTTCAGCAATTAGTAAGAAATATCCCTGTAGCGGATAATGTTTTAGAATATGCCGTTAAGCTGGTATCTAAAACGCGCCCGGACAGCGAATTCGCCACACCTCAGGTTAAACGTTTACTTAGCTGGGGTGCCGGCCCCCGTGCATCACAGTTCCTGATACTGGGCGCTAAATGCCACGCCGTATTAAACGGAAAATACTCGCCGGATATCGAAGATGTGCAGGCAGTTGCAAAACCTATTTTAAGCCATCGCATCGTACGCAGTTATCACGCTGAAGCCGAAGGGCTCTCTGCGAATGCAATTATTGAGCAACTCTTTTAAATTTAAATAATACCGACGAGCGATAACTCGTATCCAAATTGATACTAAAAAGAAAAGGCCGCAAATTGCGGCCTTTTCTTTTTGTTGAATATGCTATTAGTTCTCAACTGTCGAGAAAATTTCTAAAAGGATGTTCCATTTATGGCTGGCATCAATTTCCCAGATGCGTACATAATTGTAATTATTTACGATGTTGCCTTTTTTGATACGGGCCTTACCATAGCTGTAAGCAAGATCGGCGCTGGTAGATCGGCCGGCGTTAGCAGTTTCGGCGGAGATAGAGATACCTTCATTCGCCAGGAATTTTAACGCTTTATCCGGCCCGGTGATAGGCTGAAATCCGGGAAAATAGTAACGTGCTTCGGGGCTTAAAAATTCTTTATAAGCGGCCTGTGTTGATAACTCTAAAGAATGATTAAGCACCTTATCGGTGTTAAGGATAACATTTTTTCCGTTAAAAGGATCTTTACTTGCGGCTTTTTGCTTGGTCAGGTCAGGTTCTTTAAAGTCGGTTGGCGTTTCCTGCTCAGCCTCCGGATGCTGGATACCCAGGTTGATCAGCAGTTTAAATTTATTATCTGAAGCATCCAGGCGCCAAACTGACAGATAATCGCCATATACTTTATCATCCTCAGTCTTGCCATTTTGATAAATATAAGGTCCTGCCGTAAAACCCAGATCGCCGTTGGCAGATATCCTTGCAAATTTTGGCTGCGATACCAACTTACCTGGTTGTTTGTCAATGCTACCGTAAAACTCGGCTATTTTAATAGCCTGCGGTTTAAATACAATACCTTCAATATCAGCAACAGACAAAAAGCCTTGTTTAATACCTTTACGCTCAACTAACTTGTTAAAATCTTCTTCTGCGGAAACTACTTTACTTACAGTAACAGGTGTTGCGGTGGTGGCAGCGGTTTGTGCCGATACAATGTTTACAAAACCTGCCGATAGGATTACGGCGGCGGCTATTAATTTTTTCATATGTGATGCAATAGATTTAGCAGGCATTTATCAGTTTATATAAAGGTATGGCGGGCATGCCCTGCGCCCGTTGTACTTGTTGTTTTAAATTTTAACCCAGTCGGTAGTTCCCTGTTTGTTGTCATTCAGCTGGAAACCTGCCTGTTTAAGTCCTTCGCGGATCTTATCAGATGTAGCATAGTCTTTATTAGCCTTAGCTTCATTGCGCAGCTTAACAATCAATTCCATCAACTGTCCGGTATCGCCGCTTTCGGCCTTATCTTGTTTTAAACCTAAAACATCAAAGAAGAAATCGTTGTAGGTTTTCTTCATCCGTTCAAACGTTTGCGTCGATATCTCGCCCGAGTTACGGGTGCCCGCAGCAAATGAATTAACCCATTTGGACAGGTTGCTTAATGCCTCTAACGTTTTTGGCGAATTAAAATTGTCGTTCATGCCGCGATAGCAGTCCTCACAAAATTCGTTTATAGCCAAATCGGTTTCCGCTTCAACAGCAACAAGTGTATTTTGTTCTAATGATGCCAATTTTTTGGCAGACTCGGCCAGTTTTTTGTAAAAGATCTCGGCAGCTTCTATCGCTTCGTTACTGAAATCGACGGTGCTGCGATAGCTTGCCTGCATAAAAAAGAACCGTACCACCATAGGGCCATATCCTTTCTTTAACAAGGGGTGCGATCCCAAAAACAATTCATGCGGCAAAAAGCTATTCCCTAAGGATTTGGACATTTTTTGCCCGTTAGTTGTCAGCATATTGGTATGCAGCCAGTAAGACGCAGGGTTTTTACCGCAGCAAGCTACGCTTTGCGCAATTTCATTAGTGTGGTGGGTAGGCATCAAGTCGATACCGCCGCCGTGAATATCAAACTGCTGGCCCAAATACTTATTGCTCATGGCCGAGCATTCCAGGTGCCAGCCAGGGAAGCCCACACCCCATGGTGATGGCCATTTCATTAAATGCTCGGGCTTGGCTTTTATCCAAAGTGCAAAATCAAGCTTGCCGTGTTTTTCGTGCTGGCCGCCCAAACTGCGGGTATTGTTCAGCATATCCTCCAGCTTGCGGCCGTTTAAAATGCCATAATCCTGTGTTTGATTATATTTTTCTACATCAAAATATACCGAGCCGTTCTCTTCGTAGGCATACCCTTGGGCCAGGATGTCTTTAACCAACTCAATCTGCTCAATAATGTGCCCTGTAGCCGTAGGCTCGATACTAGGTGGCAGGGCATTAAATATTTGCATTACATTGTGGAAATCAACCGTATATTTCTGCACAATTTCCATAGGCTCCAGCTGGGCAATTTTGGCTTTTTTAGATACTTTATCTTCTCCCTCATCGCTGTCGCCCTCCAGGTGGCCAGCATCTGTAATATTACGTACGTAGCGTACCTTGTACCCCAAATGCAGCAGGTAACGGAATATCAGGTCGAATGAAATAAAAGTGCGGCAATTGCCTAAATGAACATCGCTATATACGGTAGGGCCGCAAACATACATGCCCACATGAGGGGCATTCAGCGGCTTAAACTCTTCTTTTTTACGTGTTAAAGTGTTGTAAACAAATAATTTTTGTTCCATGTGCGCAAACTTACAATTTTTTTGATTTGAAGCCGACAGGATTATTAATGGCTACGTTTATGTGACTATTGTTGCAGCAGGTGTTCAAACGTGTACTGCGGTTGATAGCCCAAACATCGCCCAGCCTTGTCAGACACATACACCCTGTCAATACTTGCAGGGAACGACCAGCCTTTTGCCCGGTAAATTGCTTCGGCTTGCGGATAGTATTTAAGGATAGCCTGAACAGGCGAATATTTCAGCACTTCCAGGTCCTCCTGTTTAAACGGCGATCCGCTCGAGATATTGAAGATCTCGAAATCGGTGAACGGAGCATCAAGCGCTAAGCGTAAAGCTTCAGCACCGTCGCGCTCATCCAACCCACGATAAAGGCGATGGTTGGTGCGCAGGTTATCATCTTCGGGCAAAAAGCGGCCAACACGGTAAACAGAAGCCTGCAAACCTTCTTTATAAAAGAAATCCTTACACAGCTGCTCGGCAGTTTGCTTTGTAATATCGTAGATGTCGCGCGGTTGTTCAATTAAATTTTCGTCTACCCAAACTGCCCTGCCTGCATCTACCATGGCGTTACCGTAGATAGAAGTAGTGCTGGTATAAAGGAATTTGCTGATTCCGTTTTTTACGCAGGTATTGAGCAGATTAAGTGTGCCGCAGATGTTGGTATCAATAAATGCCTCGCGCGGGTAGTTCAGTTCATAATGCTTACCATGAATGGCGGCAGTATGAATGATGGCATCAAACCCAAGGGCCGACAACTCAACTGCAGCTTTATCTTTGATATCTAAAAGTTCGTCAGTAGTATCAGCAGCAACTACATCAACCCCGTGCACATGATGGCCGTGTTGCCTTAAGTGCTTTACTGTGGCCGATCCTAATTGCCCTGATGATCCGGTAAGCCAAACTTTCATTTGCTGGGTTAATTTAATACCAATTCGGTTTTAAGAGGGTAATGATCTGATAGTTTCTTTTCGATGATCCGGTAATCGTTAACACCAATCTGCGGGCTAACCATTACAAAATCGATCTGGTAATTTGGAAAATCTCCGTTGTAAGTCCGTCCCAGTCCGCTGCCTTTTTCACGAAAGGCATTTTTTAACCCTTTGCTCATTTGTGTAAACGCAAATGATGCGGGGGTGTCATTAAAATCGCCGGCTATCACATAAGGGTAAGGGCAGTTTTTAGCGTGATCTTTAACCATAAAAACCTGTTCGGCACGTTTGGCAAAAGCACTTTTTAATTTACTTCCTACCCGTTTGGTAGCGTTCATATCTGTTTTACCCTGGTTTGACAACTTACCCAGGTA
This sequence comes from Mucilaginibacter sp., assembly GCF_964263795.1. Classification (GTDB taxonomy): domain Bacteria; phylum Bacteroidota; class Bacteroidia; order Sphingobacteriales; family Sphingobacteriaceae; genus Mucilaginibacter. Next base: position 31,117 of record NZ_CAXVWK010000083.1, on the reverse strand, counting down.
CCGGTAGTCTTCCGGCTCAAAATGGATTGATTGTAAATGAATGCTGTATAACCGGAATTTAGCACCATTCTTATCAATATCTACCCAAAGGCATTGGTTACCTGTATTGGTTTTAAAATCTATCCAGCCGTGGTCAAGTATTTTATATTTACTAAAAATGGCTATCCCCATAGATTCATCGGGTACAGACTCGAACGGCTCGTAATAATATTCTTTACTGTTCAATATCTGCTTTAGCGAATCTATCATCTGGTACTGGCCACGTCTGCGCGTGTAAAACTCCTGCATGCCAATAACATCCGGGCTTTGATCTTTTATCAATTCTAAAAACTGGTGCCTTGAGGCCGGCGTATTGGGTGAGCCGTAAGGTTTAAAATTATGCACATTATAGGTCATCAGGGTGACTACATTTTTGTTTAGCGACGGGTCGCTATCTGCAGGTAATTTAAACCCGATGTTATTAGCCAAAACATTATAGCCTGCGGCAATGGTAACGACGGATAACAACGCATACCAGCTTTTTCGCAATAGCCAGTACGCACCCATAATTGCTGTAAAAAGCAACAGCGGCGGATAGGCCAATCCAAAAAAAGCAATGATCCAAACTTTACGCGGGTCGATGTACCCGGCAAGGTAACTTAACAAAAGGGCCAGGCAAAGCAGGCAATTGAAGTAAAAAAGTAATTTATTAAAAAAGCTTAACCCCTTTTTTTTAGCCATCACTATGGTTGCTTGCTCTAAACAGTGTCTCTTTTTCCTGTTTACTCAGGCTATCATACCCCGAGCCCGAAATTTTATCTAATATACGGTCAATCTCGTCCTGGCGGGGTAAATCATGTGATCTTTTTTGTGCGGTAGTATTGGCAACAACCGTCATTTTAGGCTTCGGCTTTTTAAATAGCTTATCTATTGCTAATATAAAATCGTTGCCGCGCTGTACTTGTTTAATGTAAATAAAACCCATCAGCGCGCCGCCCAGGTGGGCAATTTCGCCGCCGGCATTAGCGCCTGCTATGCCTAAAAAATCAATAATTATGTAAAACACCGCTATCCACTTTAGCTTTACCGGACCAATTAATATGAGGGAAATGGTATAATTAGGTAACAGTGTTGCAGTAGCTATTATAACCGCCATTACACTTGCCGATGCGCCAACAATGGTGCTGGTTGCCGCGGCGTTAACATTCGTAAAAGCCGGCAACAGATTATAGCAGGCTACAAATAACAAACCACCGGCCAGGCCACCAAAGATATAGAGGCCGATTGTACGCTTGTTACCCAGATATTCTTCAAAGATCTGCCCCATCCAATACAGCCAAAGCATGTTAAACAGGATATGGAATATACCCGCATGCATAAACATATAGGTAATGGGTGTCCAGAATCGGGTGAGCAATTTGGGCAATGATGCCGGCAAAAGCAGATAATCGTTTGTAAAATACAAAATGGCGCTATTACCAAACCCGCTAAAAAGCTGCTCGACAATAGCCGTGGCATTGATCAATAAAAAAACGATCACATTGATGCCGATCAGCAGGCTTATTTTACTGCCCGACTGCTGGATCTTATACTGAATATTTTGCCACAGGGTACTCATTTTCACAGAAAATTATATAACAATAACTACCATCTACTCATAAAAATTGTTTGGCTTTTGCACACGCCAGATCTTTAATAAGATAAAGCCGAACAGCGCGCCACCCAGGTGTGCAAAATGCGCTACCGAATCGCCAGAGAAACGGCCAATCCCCGAAAATAATTCAATAGCGATGTAGCCGATAACCACGTATTTTGCCTTAATAGGTACGGGGATAAACATGATCATCATTTCCAGATTAGGATATAGCATGGCGAAGCCAACCAGTATGCCAAATATAGCCCCTGAAGCACCCAACATTGGGGCGTTGAAAAACCCATACAAAGCTTGCGCGTTTTCCTGACTTCCATAATTAAAATAAGATGCTTCCAATTCCGGATGAGGAATGGTGAACGCCCCTGCAATAGCATGGATCTGGATAGCCTGAACTATCATATAAAGCACATAAGCGCCTATACCGGTGATGAAGTAGTAATTAAAAAACCTTTTAGACCCCAGCGTGGCTTCCAGCATTGGCCCGAAAGACACGAGCGCGAACATGTTAAAGAGGATGTGCGTGAAACCGCCATGCATAAACATATAGGTTATGATTTGCCATGGCTTAAACATTGGCGATAGCGGATAATAAGCAGCCAGATACAACCTTAAGTCAATTACCTGTGCCAGCGCATACGTAGCTATAAAGAAAATGATATTAATAATAAGCAGGTTTTTTACAACCGGCGGCATGTTGGCAAATGGTGATTGCATTGTTTAGTTATGAGTATATAGTTAAGCTGTTACGCTATTTTTCAAATCGTTCCGCTAATTCGGCCATGGTAAAGGTAGTAATAACAGGCTTGCCGTTTAAAGCTAAATTTGGCATTTGGCAGGCAAAAAGCTGGTCTACCAATTGGTTCATTTCCTCTAATGACAGCTTAACCCCCGTTTTGATAGCGGCGTTACGTGCCAATGAACGGGCAAGGTTATCGCGTTTATCTAACTTTAAAATAGTCAGGTTGTTTTTAAATCCCTCTAATAGCTGCTCCAGCAACTCATGCTCATTAGCGTTGCCAATATCTGCAGGAATGCCTTCAACAACAACAGTATTTTTGCCAAACTCGCGGATGTCGAAACCAAGCGCCCGGATATCAGGCAACAGTTCTCTCAATAACTCAAAATCGGCGCTGTTTAGTGTAACCGACTGCGGGAATAAGCTTTGCTGACTGGTACCCGAATGATTTTGCAATTGCAGTAAAAAGCGCTCGTACAAAATGCGCTCGTGTGCCGCCTGCTGACTGATGAGCATAAACCCCGATTTGATCTGCGACATGATGAAGCGGTTATGCACCTGGAAAAACTGGCGCTCGCTGCTTTTGGTTATTTCTTGTTCTTCAACCGCTGGCATACTTTGCTGCTCGTGCATTTCATGCTGCAGGATTTCCTCTTTTTTTGCAATCTCATACAGGGTATCCCAGTTGCGCGGGATAGCGGTTTGATGATGATTACCGGCAGAATTATCTCTCAGGAACGGGATTTCCCGCTCTGCTTTTTTCTCATTAGCAAAGGGGTTAAAATCGGGGTTGAAAGCGATCGACGGCTGTATGATCTCATCAAACGGTTTGGGTGTAATGAGGTGACCGATACTATTTTCCTGGTCAAAATCAAGCGTAGGAGTAATGTTGTATTTTCCTAAAGAGCGCTTAACTGCCGAACGGATGATGGCATAAATTGACTTCTCGTCCTGGTATTTAATCTCGGTTTTTGTGGGATGTACGTTGATATCGATCTTGCTTGGGTCTATATCAATAAAAAGCACGTACAGCGGGAAAGTTTCATCGGGCAGTAACTCCTGAAACGCCGTAAGCACTGCATGGTTAAGGTAAGCATCTTTAATAAAACGGTTGTTCACAAAAAAGAATTGCTCGCCCCGGGTTTTACGGGCAAACTCGGGCTTGCCTACAAAGCCACGCAGGTTAATAATGGTAGTATCCTCCTCTACCGGTACCAGCCGCTGATTATAATTATTGCCAAACAGGTGCACAATACGTTGTTTAATACCTGATGCCGGCAGATGATATACCTCCTGCCCGTCGTGATGCAGCGTTAAAAACACCTGCGGATTAGCCAGTGCTACCCGCTGAAATTCGTCTATAATGTGGCGCATCTCCACCGGGTTGCTTTTTAAAAAATTGCGCCGGGCAGGGGTATTATAAAACAGGTTTTTTATGGATATAGCGCTGCCTACGTTAGCCGAACAGGCTTCCTGTTTGATCACTTCGCTCCCCTCTATACAAATGCAGGTGCCTAACTCGTCTTCATGCCGGCGGGTTTTTAATTCCACCTGGGCAATGGCAGCAATAGAGGCCATTGCTTCGCCCCTGAAACCCATCGTCCGGATGGCAAACAAGTCTTCAGCCTTGCGGATCTTCGAGGTAGCGTGGCGTTCAAAACACATGCGCGCATCAGTAACACTCATGCCGCATCCGTTATCAATTACTTGTATCAGTGATTTTCCGGCGTCTTTCAGTATCAATTGAATTTTATCTGCACCGGCATCTATCGCGTTCTCTATCAATTCTTTTACTGCGGATGCTGGCCGTTGTACCACCTCGCCGGCGGCTATTTGATTGGCTACCGCATCCGGTAAAAGCTGAATTATATCTGGCATTAAATTGATTTCCCTTCTTCGCCAAAAGGCGGTTTTCTTTTCGATGCTAAATTAATTATTTGATTGCATAACTTTACGTTTACATAGTTGTATATAGTACTTACGCTATATTTATTTACATCCTCCTGTTAAAGATATATGAAGAAATTATGGCCCGTGCTGTTTTTGCTGGTAGCGGCATGCAAACAAAAAGAATACAATGCCGACCTGTTAGTTAAAAACGCCGTGGTGTATACGGTAGACAGCACCTTTACTACCGCGAACGCCTTTGTGGTAAGCGGAGGAAAGATTGCAGCTGTTGGTAATATTGATACCCTGGAGAAAAAATACCTGGCACGCGAGGTGGTAGATGCCGGTGGTAAGGCCGTTTATCCCGGGTTTATTGATGCACATGCTCACTTTTATGAATACGGCCTTGGCTTGCAGGAAGTTAAGCTTACCGGCGCTAAAAGCTGGCAGGCTGTGCTGGACACCGTTAACTCGTACTCCCGCCTTCATACGGAAGGCTGGATCATTGGCAACGGATGGGACCAGAACGTTTGGGCCAACAAAAACTTTCCTAACAAAGCTAAACTAGACTCATTATTCCCGGTACGACCTGTGATACTGAGCCGGATAGACGGCCATGCTGCTATTGCCAACCAGGCAGCATTGAATATTGCAGGTGTTAAACCCGGTCAAACCATCATCGGCGGTACTATAGAAACTGTTAAAGGCAAATTAACAGGCATTTTGGTAGATAATGCCGTGGGTATTGTTACCCGTAAGATCCCTTCACCAACCGAGCAGGTTACTCAAAATGCCTTGCTTGATGCGCAGCGCAATTGTTTTGCCGTTGGTTTAACCACTGTTGATGATTGCGGGTTACCTTATACCATGGTGAGCACTATTGCCGCCCTGCAGCACAAAGGTGATCTTAAAATGCGGATGTATGTAATGCTGGCCGACCAGGAAGAGAACTACGAATATTTGTTTAAACGGGGCGCTTATAAAACGCCGGGGTTAAATGTAAGGGCTTTTAAAGTATATGCCGATGGCGCCCTGGGCTCGCGCGGGGCCTGCCTGTTAAAGCCCTATGCAGATTCGGCTAAATGGAACGGTTTCTTACTAAGCAGCAAAGCACATTTTGAAGAGGTTGCAAAAAAGATAGCGGCAAAAGGTTTCCAGATGTGCACGCATGCCATTGGCGACTCTGCCAACCGCACCATACTTAAAATTTATGCCGAAAACCTAAAAGGCAAAAACAACAAGCGCTGGCGTATAGAACACGCACAGATAGTAGCGCCGGAGGATTTAAAACTTTTTGGTGATAACAATATCATCCCGTCGGTACAGCCCACACATGCCACATCTGATATGGTTTGGGCGGCTAAACGCCTTGGTGCAGCCCGGTTAAAAACGGGTTATGCCTACAAACAATTAATGCAGCAAAATGGATGGCTTCCACTAGGTACAGATTTCCCGGTAGAAAATATTAACCCGATGTATACGTTCTATGCAGCCACCGAACGTAAGGACCTGAAGGGATCTCCATCATCAGGGTTCCAGATGGAGAACGCTTTGAACCGGATAGAGGCTTTAAGGGGCATGACCACCTGGGCAGCAAAAGCGAATTTTGAAGAGAAGGAAAAGGGTAGCATAGAAGTTGGCAAATACGCCGATTTTATTATCCTTGACAAGGATATAATGAAAGTTAAAGGCGGTGAGCTGCCTAATGTTAAAGTACTAAAAACGTTTATAAATGGTGTTAAGGTTTATGAGAAAAAATAGCAGGAATTTATTTTTTATCCTGCTAACAGGTATAGTTCTTTTTAATTCGGCATGTGCACAGCAACCTCCCTTTACCGGAAAAGCTTATGTGCAGGAAGAGCGTTCGGTAGAGCAAACTACGGTGTTGTTAAACAATGAGAACAAGATTGTACCACTGCAAAGTTTAGAGACCACCAGGGTAGCCAGCATTCGTTTTGGTAACACTTATGCTATAGCTTTTGACAGCTTGCTAAACAAATACACAAAAGTGACCTCTTTTACCGGTAACGATTACCTGGGCGTGAAAACCCTGGACATGCTAGCAATGGATACCAAATTTTACAACACGCTTGTGGTACAGGTAAATGATATAGACCTAACTAATCCGCAGATCATAAACTTCATCGCTGCTAATCAAAAGATGAAGAATATGGTAATCGCTTACTGGGGCAATGGTTCATCTTTGGCCAAGCTTAATGATGTTACCGCGCCTATCATCTGGTCGGCAAGGGTAACGCCGGTATCGGCATTATATGTAGCTCAGGTGGTATTTGGCGGGCAGCCCATTACCCAACGATTAATTAAAACGTTTACGCCAAAATACAGATCGGGCAGTGGCTTTACTACCACTAAGATCCGTTTGGCTTATTCTGTGCCCGAAGACGCAGGCATCAACGCCGATAACTTAAAAGCCATAGACGATATCGCCCGCGAGGCAATACGCGAAAGAGCGACTCCGGGCTGCGTGGTTTTGGTTGCTAAAGATGGCAAGGTGATCTTTAACAAAGCTTACGGATATCATACTTACGATAACCTGCAGCCCGATAAGATCACCGACATATTTGATATCGCATCTATGACCAAAGTATCGGCAGCTACTATGGAAACTATGCAGCTGTATGACCAGGGTAAACTGATACTTGACTCAACAGCAGGGACTTATTTATCATCCACCCGCAAAACTAATAAAGCAAACTTAACTGTTCGCGAGATATTAGAACACCAGGCGGGTTTGATCCCGGATATTCAAACCTTTGGTAAGATCAAGCCTTCTGATCATGCAGCTGATTCATCAGTTGCCTATCCAACCAAAGTAAATAACGGTTACTTTTTAAGGAAAAATTATTTCGAGGATGTGATGTGGCCGGATGTTTTGAAGTCGCCCGTTAAAACACGAGGCCAATATGTTTATAGTGATGTTGGCCTGATCATGACGCAGCAAATCATCGAGACACTCAGCGCAACTCCGCTAAATATATCCGCACAAAAGAATTTTTATAATCCACTGGGGATGCAAACAGCAGGTTTTTTACCTTTATACCGTTTCCCTGCAGATCGCATCATACCAACAGAAAACGACCAAACGGATCGTCATTCATTGTTAATTGGGTATGTTCATGACCCAACCGCAGCCCTAATGGGCGGTGTTGCCGGCCACGCGGGCTTGTTTGCCACAGCGAACGATCTTGCCATACTTTACCAAATGATGCTAAACCGGGGTTTATATGGAGGCGTACAATACATCAAGCCTGAAACGGTCGACTTGTTTACAGCTAAGCAGTCTGCAGTAAGTCGCCGTGGTTTAGGTTTTGACCGCTGGGACCCTATTGCTGATAGGCACTATCCGTCAAAACTGGCATCCGATCAAACTTACGGACATACGGGTTATACCGGCACATGTATCTGGGTTGATCCTAAGTATAACCTGGTTTATGTATTCCTGTCAAACCGTGTCAATCCAACTGTGGGCAGTAAATTAGGCAGCCTCAACATCCGCCCAAGGATCCAGGATGCTATTTATGAGGCGATACAAAAGGGGATGTAACCACCTATAAATAACAAGAGCGGCAATCGCCGCTCTTGTTATTTATATCCAGAAATATGATTGTGTGTCTTTCTAAGCTACTTGCTGGTGGTCAGACGCTTATAACTAAAAAGTGCAAATGTCATTTCGAACGAACGACAGCGAGGAGAAATCTTTTTCAATATGCAATTTTCAGCTAAGCAAAGTAAGTGGATTTCTCACTACCTTTTAAGATGACAAGCGGTTATGATTCTTACACTAATCAATCCACTCAAACTTAGTATAGGGCACTAAACACTCCGGTACCTTAATACCTTTATCCGTTTGATTATTTTCTAACAGCGTAGCTACTATTCGTGGTAAAGCCAATGCACTGCCATTAAGCGTGTGAGCTAATTGTGTTTTACCCTCGGCATTACGGAAACGCAATTTTAAGCGGTTACTCTGGAAGGTCTCAAAGTTGGATACGGATGATACTTCTAACCAGCGGCCCTGCGCAGCGCTCCAGGTTTCCATATCATAGGTAAGGGCACTGCCAAAACCCATGTCGCCGCCGCAAAGACGTAACACACGGTATGGCAAACCAAGCTTTTGCAGCAAGCTTTGTACATGCGCGCTCATGCCCTCTAACACCTCGTAAGAGTTATCCGGGTGCACTACCTGTACAATTTCGACCTTATCAAACTGGTGCAAACGGTTTAAACCACGTACGTGCGCGCCATAAGAGCCTGCCTCGCGGCGGAAACAAGGCGTATGCCCGCAATTTTTAACCGGAAGTTCATTAGCCTTTAAAATCACGTCGCGATAAAGGTTGGTAATCGGCACTTCGGCAGTGGGGATTAGGTAAAGGTTGTCTATTCCTACATAATACATCTGGCCTTCTTTATCCGGCAGCTGGCTGGTGCCAAAACCTGAGGCTTCGTTCACCATCAGGGGAACGCTTACTTCGCTGTAACCCGCTTTTTCTGCTTCATCAATAAAGAAATTAATAAGCGCACGCTGTAGTTTGGCGCCTTTGTTTTTATACACAGGAAAACCTGCACCGGTTATTTTAACACCCAGTTCAAAATCTATCAAATTGTACTTAGCAGCCAGTTCCCAATGCGGTAGCGCATTGGTCGGCAACTCCGGAATGCTGCCGTTCTCCAGCACCACTTCATTGTCCTCCGGTGTTAAACCTTTGGGTACTGATGAGTGCGGCAGATTGGGCAACAGCACAAGCTTTTCCTGCAGCTCTTCTTCCAGCGCAGCTAATTGCTCAGCCAACTGCTTACCTTCTTCTTTCCATTTGCCGGTATTACCTTTAATAGCTTCAGCCTCGTCCTTTTTTCCGGTGCGCATTAGCTCGCCAATCTGTTTGGCAGCGGCGTTAGCTTGCGATGATACAGTATCCAGTTGGTTTTGAGTCTGGCGGCGTTTTTCGTCCAGTCCAATTACCTCATCCACCAATTCCGGCTGTTTAAAATTTTTTACAGCCAAACGTTCTAAAACCTGTTCCCTGTTATCACGGATATAACTAACTTGCAGCATTATTATAATTTTTAGGCAAAGATATAAATAAGTAGATAGACCATACCCGATAGTAGGTAGATATTTAGCTGCAGCAAATGTGCATTACTATCGGTTATCATCCATTTACTATCTACCAAAACCATGAACCCAACTACGCCCGGCAAACTATATTTGGTACCCACACCCATTGGTAACCTGGAAGATATGACCTTTAGAGCGATACGGATCTTGAAAGAGGCCGACCTGATACTTGCTGAGGACACACGTACATCTGCACCGATGCTAAAGCATTTCGAAATTCAGAATAAGGTTTTTGCACACCATCAGCATAATGAGCACCAAAGCAGCAACGAGATCATCAAGTTTTTACTGATGGGCCAAAACATTGCATTGATCTCTGACGCGGGTACGCCTGCCATATCTGATCCGGGTTTTTTCCTGGTACGTAAGGCGTTAAAATTTAATATCGCGGTGGAGTGCCTGCCGGGCGCAACAGCTTTTGTGCCCGCATTGGTTAACTCCGGTTTCCCCACAGATAAATTTTGTTTTGAAGGCTTTTTACCGCTTAAAAAAGGCCGGCAAACCCGTTACAAACAGTTGGCTACAGAAGAACGTACGCTGATACTTTATGAATCGCCACACCGTTTATTGAAAACGCTGGATGAAATGGCTATTTATTTTGGTGCCGACAGGCAGTTATCTGTATCGCGTGAGCTGACTAAGATGTTTGAAGAAACCGTGCGCGGTACTGTAACCGAGGTAAAGGCGTATTTTGAGACGCACCCCTTAAAAGGTGAGTTTGTAATGTGCGTAGCCGGTGCCCCCCCTGCCGAAGGTGATAAAAAAAAGCGGAAGTATGCGGATGATGATGAGGACTAAGTTTTGTCAAAGTAAATATGTCATTGCGAGCGATAGCGTGGCAATCTCCTCTTATGCAAATTAAACATTATGCAGATAAATGAATTTGCTATTTATATCATTACCAATAAAGTCAACACTGTATTTTATAGGAGTTACAAGTGATTTATCAGGGCGCATTTTACAACATAAACAAAAAACGTATAAAGGGTTTTCTGCAAAATACGATTGTAATAAATTGGTATATTTTGAGCAATTTCAATGGATACAGGATGCCATTGATCGTGAAAAACAGTTAAGCGGGTTCACGGCAAAAAAAGATAAATTTAGTAATAAACGAAAATCCAGCTTGGAATGATTTGAGCGATGGTTGGTATGATTGAAACCAAACGTTAATGCATTGGCTACGAGATTGCCGCGCTATCGCTCGCAATGACAATCAATCGTTCCTCGGAATGACGTAGTAAGTTTTACAATACAAAATGAAAAAAAATATTCCCTTATCTATCTTATCCGGCCTGGTGCTTTGGATTGCTTGGCCACCAACGCCGTATACTACCTTTTTACTTTTTTTAGGTTTTGTACCTATGCTGCTGGCAATGGAAAACATCATCGGGTCGACAACCGGCGGAAAGGGTAAAAAGATCTTTAACACTACCTTCATTGGCTTCTTTGTGTGGAATGTACTCTGCATCTACTGGGTTTATAATTCTTTGAAAACCATTGGCCCTGTTGTAGCGGCCCCTATCACGCTGATACCTTACGCGCTCGGCCCGCTGTTAATGGCTACAGCTTGCTGGTTATATTATCGGATGCGGTTAATTACCAACCGTGCACTGAGCCTTGTTGCACTGGTTTGCTTTTGGCTAGGTTATGAATACTTGCACCAAAGCTGGGACCTTAACTTCCCCTGGATGACGCTGGGTAACGGGTTCGCGGTATCACATCAGTGGATCCAATGGTATGAATATACCGGCGTATACGGCGGCACTATTTGGGTGTGGGTTATCAACATCCTTCTGTTTTTGTTATATATAGGATTGCGAGAAACACAAAACAGCAAATCGCGTATTAAATTGATAGCCGCTGTCCTGCTTATATTTGTTTTGCCGCTTGGTTTTTCTTTATACCGCTATTATAATTATAAAGAGGTGGTCAACCCATCCAACGTGGTAGTGGTTCAACCGAATGTAGACCCTTACGACAAAGGTATTATCCCGGTATACCAGCAGATTAAAACCCTTACCACTTTGTCAGATTCGATTGGCCAAACCAACACAGAATTCTTTATCTGGCCGGAAACCGCGATTGATGATTTTATTGATGAAGACCATATCCTTACCAGTACTCATTACGCGCAGGTGAAACAGTTTTTAAATAAATACAAAAACGGAAATGTTATAACGGGCGGCGAAACCTACCGTACTTATAATACCCGCGTAAATAAGACGGCTTCTCCAATGCCAAATGGGGGCTTCTGGGATCACTATAGCTCAGCAATTAATATCGAAAACTCGCAGAAAGTGCAGTTTTACCATAAATCGCGGCTGGTGCCGGGGGCAGAATCTTTGCCATTCGGTAATGCGTTATTCTTCCTGAAACCCGTATTTGAGCATTTAGGGGGTGCAACCGGGGCTTACACCGTTCAGGACCAGCCGGGAGTGTTTTATTCGCAAAGCGGAATAGGCGCTGCGCCTGTAATTTGCTACGACTCACTTTGGGGGGGCTGGGTAGCAAAGGCTGTCGATAACGGTGCACAGTTTATTGCTATTATAACCAATGATGGCTGGTGGGAAAACACCTCCGGTAAGGATCAGCATATGGATTATGCCAAACTGCGGGCTATCGAGACACGCAGATGGGTATGCCGATCGGCTAACACCGGCATTTCGGCATTCATTAATCAACGGGGCGATGTGGTGCAACAAAGTAAATGGTGGGTAAGAGCGGCGCTGAAGCAGGATATTAATCTTAATACCGAAGTTACCTTTTACTCCGCCCACGGCGATTATTTGCCTAAAACCGGCAGTGCCTTAGCTATTTTCGGCATTGTGTTCCTGGTTATAAAAAGGCGTAAGAAATAAAGTTATTGATTACGTTTGATCATAAACTCCAGCAGATCGTTAATAGGCTGGCGGATGATCTTGCCTACATGCACATCGTTTTCTTTACAAATAGTGTTCAGTTCGGCGGAGAAAACGTATGCGACAGATCCTACAAAGTGGCACTTGAATTTGTTAAACTGAGGATAGGATTTTACATTAGTATCTATAAACTCCTGAAATATCACTCTAAGCAGGTGTTGGGCATAGTCAGTTTGCCTGATATCGCTTAAAAATTTGGAGAATGACGCCAGGTATGAATTTGCCCTGGGCATCTGGTACACATTTTTAATAACGATCTCCTTATTCAGTTGATAAGCATTATTAAACTTCATACTGATATCTAACGGCATCCGCCCATATAAAAAATCAGTGACCAGAATCTTACCGATTGCGGTACCAGCCCCTTTATCTCCTAATACATAGCCAAGCCCGTGTTGCCCGTCGTGAATATCTTCACCGTCAAAAAAAGATATATTTGAGCCGGTGCCTAATATACAGCAAAAACCTTTTTCGCGCCCGCAAGTGGCATATGCCGAAGCCAAAAGATCGCTGTCCACACTGATATATGACCGGGTAAAAAATGTGCTGAGCGCGTTAGAAATGATCTCATGCCTGTCCGGGCTTGAGCATCCCGCACCAAAGAAGTAGATCTCATCTATCTGTCCGGCATAAGCTATCAGCTCGGGGATCTGTTCCTGTAAAATTTTAACGATCTCTTTCTCGGTAAGGAAGTATGGGTTTAACCCTACGCACCTGAATGCTTTGGGTTCTTCGCCTGCTATCTCAAGCAGCCAGTCTGTTTTGGATGATCCGCTATCTGCTACTAAAATCATGTACAAAGTTCCTCAAGCGCTTCGTGCGTGAGGGGTTTATGCACAAACTGTGCAACGTATTTATTATTAAGTGAATTACTCATATCGGTAGGGTCAAGTGATGATGAAAGCATAAATATTTTCACTTTCTCTTTACCTTCCCATTCAATAGTCTCAAACTCCAGCAAAAACTCAAAGCCGGTCATCTGCGGCATGCGAATATCCAAAAATATCACATCAGGTTTTACGCTGCCATCGCGCAGGGCTTCAATAGCATCTGTAGGCGATTGGTGCACTACAATATCCTCTGCAAATTTGCCACTTTCCAAAATCTTGCGCGTGACAAAATTATCTATGTAATTGTCATCTATCAGCAAGCAGGTTTTGTAGCGAACAGGCATTTTTTAAAATATTAACAATATTAAATATTCTTATTGAATATTTATACTGTTAGTTATTTGTTTTAACGTAACCTCTGCCATTTTAGATTGGTATTGCGCCGAAAAGAAAACAGATTGCGCGTTAAGATAATCACGCTGCGCCGTACGGATCTCTAAAGGTGTGATATTACCTATCTTATACTTTTCTAATGATATTGCCAGTGTTTTGCGGGTAAGCTCTACATTCGACTGGCTAAACCTGATCAGATCGAGCCCGGCAAGGTAAGCCACGTAAAAATTATTGATATCGGCTTCCACATTTAGGCGGGTTTGTTTGGCCTGCAGTTCAGCGTTATTGATCTGCAGTTTTGCATTGCGCTCGCGCCGCCATTGGTTTAACCCGTCGAAAATATTAATAGTAGCTGTTAGCCCGTAATTAAACCCTTTGTTATTTTGGCGCAACGTAAAGCCGGCAGGAGTGCTGCTATTAGTAAACACATAGCCAGATGTTACCCCTATTTGAGGGTAACGGGTAGATTTTATCTGCCTAAGATTGATCTCGGCAAGGCGGCGGTTAATTTGCGCAGCCAAAATATCCGGGTTTTGCGATTGTGCCTTACCAAGTATATCGCCCAGGATCAGTTTGTCATCTATCATAATTGTATCGCCGACGGAAAAATCTGTCTGAAGATCGCGAACCAGTAGTTGATTAAGCTGGATCTTGGTAGTACGGAACTGCTGGACTTGTGTGATCAACGATGCTGTATCGGTGTTTAACGCCACCTGCGCGTTGTAAACATCCAGTTTAGATACCCGGCCTACGTTAAACTTATCGTTTGAGTAGCGCAATTGCGTGCGCGAGATCTCGATAGCTCCAACCAGGGCTTTGATCTGTTGGTTTTGGCTGATCAGGTTATAATACGTGTTGATTACGTTAGCAACCGTTGTTTGAATGGTATCCTGCAAACGGATTGCGCCTAATTTATCAAGCTGCTTTAGCTGATCATAATTGGCAAACATATTAAAGCCGTCAAATATGGTCCAGTTAAGGTTAACGCCGTAGTTATTGTTAGAGTTATGGGCGTTATTAATATTATTTACCGTACCATCGGTACGGGTTTGCCGGGTAGTTTGTATTCCGTTTGTGGTGGCGGCATCGCCGGTAACAACGGGCAAAAACCCTGCATTACCTATAGTCACATTATTGCCGGCAATAGTTTTATTATTTTGAGACAGCTTAATGTTATAATTATTAGCCAGTGCTATTTCTACAGCATCTTTTAAAGTGAGCAAAGGCGCGTTCTGCGCACGTACACCCGTTGTTAAAGCTGCGGCGCAAAAAATCAAGCAAAGTATTTTATTAAATTTCATATTGCTTAAAGTTTTTCAATTAACAAAGGCGATTTAGTTTGAGCTTCTTCTTCCGGCTCATGATCAGGATCGCGGCGGGTTTTAGATGCAAATACCATGTACATGGTTGGGATCACATAAAGTGTTAACACCAAAGAGAATAACATGCCGCCAATGATTACGATACCTAACGATACACGGCTTTTAGCACCTGCACCTAATGCAAGGGCAATAGGTACCGAGCCCAATACAACGGCTAAACTGGTCATCAGGATGGGGCGTAAACGTGCTGTAGCAGCCTCTACAACAGCTTCATATTTGCTGATACCGTGCTCCATTCGCTGGTTGGCAAATTCTACAATTAGGATCCCGTTCTTGGTAACCAACCCTATCAGCGTAATGATACCGATCTCAGAGAAAATGTTCAGCGTCTGGTCAAACAACCACAGCGATATAAATGCCCCGGATATAGCGAGCGGAACAGTTAACATCACAATAAACGGATCCACAAAACTTTCAAATTGTGCTGCAAGCACCAGGTAGATGAGCAGCAAGGCAAAGGCAAAGGCAAATAATATGTTTGATGAACCTTCGGCGTAATCACGGGACGGGCCGCTCAATGCCGTACTGAAGGTATCATCTAACAAGGTAGCTTTTATCCGCTCCATCTCTTTGATACCATCCCCAACAGTTTGGCCGGGCGCAAGGCCAGCCTGTACTGTGGCAGACTTATATCTGTTAAAGTGATAAATAGACGGAGGACTGGCACTTTCGGCAACTTTTACCACGTTATCCAACTGTACCAGGTTGCCGCGGGTGCTGCGCACGTAAACAGATTTCAGATCGAGCGGCTGATCGCGATTGGCGCGGTCTACCTGGGCTATGACCTGGTATTGCTTACCATTGATCAGGAAGTAATCCAATCGGCCCGCACTATAATAAAGCTGCAGTGTTTGGGCTATATCATCAACCGATACACCCAGGTCACGGGCGCGGTCACGGTCAGTAGTAACCCTTAATTCGGGCTTGGTAAACTTAAGGTTAACATCCGATCCCTGGAATACAGGGCTTTTTGAGACCTCGGCAAAAAACTCCGGCAATACTTTCCGTATCTTCTCAAAATCCTGGTTTTGAATTACAAACTGCACAGGTAATGAGGTACGTGCACCACTACCACCACCGCTTATGGTTTGCTCCTGCACTACAATGGCACGTGCATCTGGCATTTTGGTTAGTTTTTTATTTAGCCAGTCGGCAAGTTCCTGCTGGGTACGCCCGCGCTCATCCGGCGCTACCAAACCAACGCGGCCAAAGCCCGAATTAGCAGATCCACCGCCACCAAATGACGGGGAGACGATCTCGAGGTTGACACTCGCTTCGGGTATCGAATCGGCTATCAGGCCGGCAACCTTATCCATATAATTGGTCATGTACTCATAGGTAGCACCCTCAGACCCGGTTACGGTGTAACGCAGCAAACTACGGTCATCAAGGGGGGCCAGTTCAGATGGGGTAACCTTAACAAGGATGCCGGTTACTACCAGCGAAGCGGCTAATATTACAAATGAAACCCACTTCTTTTTCATGAAATTAATCAGCGTTTCGCTGTAACCATTGGTCATGTTTACAAAGAAAGGTTCGGTCATTTCATAGAATTTCGATTTCTTTTGGTTCTTGCGGATCAGCTTAACGTTAAGCATGGGTGTTAACGAAAGCGAAACGAAAGCAGAGATCAATACAGCGCCGGCGACGACGACCGCAAACTCACGAAACAGCCTGCCGGTAAAGCCCTGCAAAAAGATGATAGGCAAAAATACAGCGGCCAGCGTAACAGAAGTAGAAACTACCGCGAAGAAGATCTCGGCCGAACCTTCAAATGCTGCTTTACGGATAGCCATACCGGCCTCTACCTTTTTATAGATATTCTCTGTAACCACAATACCATCATCTACCACCAAACCGGTTGCGAGCACAATGCCCAGCAGGGTTAGGATGTTGATAGAAAACCCGAACACGTACATGATAAAGAAAGCACCTATCAGCGATACCGGGATATCTATCAGCGGACGGAAAGCGATAAGCCAGTCACGGAAGAAGAGATAAATGATGATCACCACCAGCACAAAGGATATAAGCAGTGTTTCCTTTACCTCGGTGATGGAGTTATTGATGAAACGAGTGTTATCCAAAGCAACTTTAACGGTAATGTCTGGCGGCAGGTCTTTTTTGATCTGCTCTAAACGGGCGTAAAAATCTTTGGCTATCTGCACATAGTTGGCACCGGGTTGCGGCACTATGGCCAGGCCTACCATCGGTATGCCAGATTCTTTTAGCGCGGTCTGCTCATTTGCAGATCCTAAAACGGCGTAGCCAATATCATTCAGTCTAATCACCCGGTTGCTGTCTGCACGGATAATAAGGTTATTAAAGTCTTTTTCGGTAGTTAATTTTCCTAAGGCGCGGATGGTAATTTCGGTATTGTTACCTTCAATTTTACCGGCCGGCAACTCCACATTCTCGCGGGCCAGTGCGGCACCAATATCAGTAGCCGTTAAACCTAACGACGAAAGTTTATTAGGATCTATCCAAAGGCGCATGGCGTACTGGCGTTGCCCTTGCACGTTGATGGTACTTACCCCCGGTATGGTTTGCAGGCCCTCCAGCAATACGTTTTCGGCGTAATCATCTACCTGGGTAATGTTACGGGTATTACTGCTTACCAAAACGGTGATGATCTGGTCGGCGCTGGCATCAGCTTTGGTAACTACTGGTGGTGCGTTGATATCCTGCGGTAACTGGCGCTGTGCCTGTGATACCTTATCGCGTACGTCATTCGCGGCGGTTTCCAGATCGGCATCCAAATCAAATTCAACTGTGATGTTACTTGATCCTACCGAACTGGTTGACGATATGTTACGGATTCCCGGGACACCATTTATCGCTTTCTCCAAAGGCTCAGTTATCTGCGATTCAATTACATCTGAGTTAGCACCCGAATAACTGGTAGATACAGAAATAATTGGCGGATCGACTGATGGAAAGTCCCTAACACCTAAAAACTTGTATCCAATTATACCAAAGACAACAATTACAACAGATAACACTGTTGCCAGCACAGGCCTCTTTATACTTACCGACGATAAACTCATGCTGCTATTTAATAACTTTAAGAATCTTTAATGGCGATTTAGGGCGAATTTGAATCAAACCTGATACAACAACACTGTCGCCGGCTTTAAGCCCATCAACAATTTGTATCTTAGTATCAGTACGCAGATCTGTTTTAACATTTTTAGCAACCGCTACGCCATTTTTATAAATGTAAACTTTACTGCTTTTCAAATCAGGGATTACACATTCGGTTGGTACCATGATCGTTTTCGGGATCTGATCCAGTGTTAGATTAATTTTGGCGAACGCACCGGCAGTTAAAACCCCCTTAGGGTTTGGTGCTTTCGCGCGCACTGTAATAGTTCGTGAATTGGCATCTAAAGCCGGTTCTATCGCGTAAACAGTAGCATTAAAGTTATCGCGAGAGCTTTCAACAGTAAAGGTAACTTTGCTCCCCTTATCAATGATCGGCAGGTAGCGTTCCGGTACCGAAAAGGTAAGTTTTGCAGGATCGATATTTACTAACGTGGCAATTGAAGTTGATGGGGATAAATAACCACCCGGGCTTACATTGCGCAAACCGATAGTACCCGAAAACGGTGCGCGGATCTCGGTACGGGCAATCTGTGCACGAATAACACCTGCCTGCGCCTGCATTGCGGCTAATGACGATTGCGATGTTTCATATTCTTCTTTACTTACCGCTTCTTTTTCCAATAATATCTTGTTGCGGTTATTGATGTCGCGCGCCAGTACCATTTGGGCCTGCACCTGCTGTAAAGACGATTGCAGGTCCTGGTTATAAACCTTTACCAACAGCTGCCCCTTGGCAACCTTACTTCCTTCTGTGAAAAATATCCCTGTAATGTTACCGGCTGTCTGGCTGATCAGGTTAACCCGTTCATTAGCGTCTATCGACCCGGTGATGTCTATCTGGTTACGTACAGACGTATCTTTCACCACCATTATATTTACAGATACCGGGCCATTCTTTTTCTTACCCTTACCGGCAGTTGCAGCACTGTTTTGTTTGGCCTTTTTGCTAAAAAATTTATTGTACAGCAAAAACGCTATAAGCAAGGCAAGTAAAGTATATATAATGTATTTGGTTTTCATTAGTATGGTGGTTCGTGTATTGGTTCAGGTTCCTAAATTAAATATTTGCCTGCATATAATTTACAGTTACGATACCCTGCAGACACAAGCGGTTAAGCAAATTATCTGTCGCGTCTCCGCCTGTAAGCCAGCTTATATTGCCGCTTTAATGCATCGGGGGCTGATGAAGCATTACGGTAATACCCGCAAAACTAACCCCTTACGGTTAAAATTGATTGCATGTATCAACCATTTTACAACACTGGTGTTTTTAACCAACATATTAAAAAACATAAAAATTTATAACTTGCCGCATGAAAAAATTTCAACTCATCGTACTGGCTAATTTAATTCTGTTATTTATGAACGCTACTCCCGGCAGCGCGGCTGCCCCTGCAAAAATATCGTACACGGTAACCTTTCCCGAGGCACAGGCGCATTATGCAGAAATTGAAATGACTGTTAGTGGCCTTGCCCAGCCTTCGCTTGAACTTAAAATGCCGGTGTGGACTCCCGGATCATACCTGGTTAGAGAGTTTGCTAAAAATATCGAATCGCTTACGGCTACGGCAAACGGTAAAGCAGTAGCTGCACCTAAACTAAATAAAAACACCTGGAAGATTAACACCATAGGCGTTAACAGCGTTACTGTTAAATATAAATTATATGCATTCGAACTATCGGTACGTACCAGCTTTATCGATGCATCGCACGCTTTCCTGTCAACATCAGGCGTATTCTTATGGCCCAAAGGCATGCTTAATAGCCCGTCGACCATTAAGATAGTGCCGTACAAAGACTGGAACAAAGTATCAACCAGTTTAGAAAAAGTGGGTGGTGACACATTTACCCTAACCGCGCCTAACTTCGACATTCTATACGATTCGCCTATTG
Source organism: Mucilaginibacter sp. (assembly GCF_964263795.1). GTDB lineage: Bacteria > Bacteroidota > Bacteroidia > Sphingobacteriales > Sphingobacteriaceae > Mucilaginibacter. The sequence continues at coordinate 11,200 of NZ_CAXVWK010000083.1, read as the reverse complement.
AAGTTGGCACGCAGGATGTGTTTGACTTTAACGTTAAGGGTGTACATTATGAAGTGGCCATGTATGGTGGCGGCAATTATGACAAAGAGCGCCTGAAAGTTGATATGGCCAAAATTATTGAAGCAGAAGCTGCTGTATTTGGCGAGAACCCTAACAAACATTACACCTTTATTGTACACAACAAGCTTCGTAACGGTGGCGGGTTAGAACATTTAAGCTCTACAGTTTTAGGCGCCTCGCGCGATGCCTATGCTAATGAACGCGGCTACCGTGGGTTTTTAGGTTTGGTGGCTCATGAGCATTTTCACCTGTGGAATGTGAAACGACTGCGTCCTATCGTGTTAGGTCCGTTTGATTATGAGAACGAGAACTACACTACTAACCTTTGGATAGCAGAAGGCTTTACCGCTTATTATCAAAATTTGATACTTCGCCATGCTGACCTTACCCCTGCCGAGGGCTTTTTAGCGGATATGGCAGCCGATATCAATACTGTTGAAAATACCCCGGGTACTAAAGTACAGCCACTGGCCGAATCAAGTTTTGATGCCTGGATCAAATCTTACCGCCCTAATGAAAATTCGGTAAACACCGGTATCTCCTATTATGATAAAGGTGCCGTAATCGGTATGCTGCTTGATCTGGAGATCATCAATTCTACCAATGGAAAGTCATCTTTAGATGATGTGATGAAATACATGTATAACACTTATTACAAAGGCTTGAAACGCGGTTATACCGATGCAGAATTTAAGGCTGGATTTGAAAAATTCGCCGGAAAAAAACTGGATGATTTTTATGCGAAGTATATCAATGGTTTAGCAGCTATCGACTATGATAAATATCTTGGCTATGCCGGCTATAAACTTACAGATGATGCCGCCGCAAGCAACGACCCTACCATTGGTGCCACCATCAGCAACAACGGTCCTAAAAAAATTGTTACTTCTGTTTTACGCAATAGCGCTGCGTGGGTACAGGGGATAAATGTTGGCGATGAAATTGTTTCGATAGACGGCACACCGGTTACGGATGCAACTACTATTATGAATGGTAAAAAAGTTGGCGACCAGATCAAGGTAACCATAAGCCGCGATGGCCAGGCGATGATTATCCCTGTTGCCTTACTTCGCAATCCACGTCAGAAAAACAAGATCGAGGAATTGCCAAACACTACTCCGCAGCAATTAACTGTAAGGGCAAAATGGTTAAAATTGCAATAAGAAAAGCGCAAATTTTTAAGCCTCCGTTCTTTACAGAATGGGGGCTTTTTTATTTAACAATTTACTGATAGAAGCATGATACTTTGATGGTATATGTGGTTCACGGTTTCTTAATTTGCCAACATGGATTAATTTGCTAAAACTTTTTTGGCTGTTCGAATATTATATATCTATCTATAAAAACACTAAAATATTTATCATGAACTCACTACTTTATATAATTGCCGTAATACTTATTATTGGTTGGGCTATCGGCGTATTTTTCACAGCAGTTGGCAGCCTTATACATATCCTACTTGTAATTGCAGTAATTGCTTTTTTACTTGGTGTAATACGCAGGCCAACCGCCGTTTAATTTATTCATAAAGCGGCCCTTACGGGCTGCTTTATATAACCAAACAATTGCCTCACGCATGCAAATCCCGTTTACGCCGCAACTCCTTGGCGATTTGATAGAAAAGGGTTACACTTTCATGTTAGCAGATACTGATGCAGACGCCACTTTGGATGTAACCATAGTATTGAAGCCGGTAAGGGAAAAACCTGATCTGGCTAATTTGCCGGCAGGCTATGATACTTACTACAAAATTACGCGGGAACCCATGCTTCTGGCCTGTAACAAGGTTAGCGATACAACAATAGTTGTAGAATATGAAACACGTAATGAAACCATTACAAGTGAAGATATTTTCGATGACAGCTACTTTAGAATGAGCGAGGACTTTTTCAGGCAGGTGTTGGATAGCCTGGAAGATTATGCAGTTTTTACCACCGATAAAAACGGCGACGTAAACAGTTGGAACACAGGGGCAGAGCATGTGCTAGGCTATAAGGATAGTGAAGTAATTGGCCAAAACGCCAGCATTTTTTTTACTCAGGAGGATGTGGCTACCGGAGAACCGGAGAAAGAATTGGTTAACGCTATAGAGAACGGTAGAGCGATTGACGAGCGCTACCATGTTTGCAAAGATGGTACGCGTTTTTGGGGCAGCGGGTTGGTTTTTCCGTTATTTGACGAGGAGGAGCAGCATCGCGGGTTTACGAAAGTCATGCGCAACCTGCGCGAGCGTCAGGACGCCGAATTAAAAGCTGAAGAATCATAAATTAACAAAGCCCCGACTAGATAGATTCTAGTCAGGGCTTTTTTTGCAATTACTTTGACTCATTATTTGACTTTAGATTTTTTAAGGTCGACAATTACTACGCCGTTAATTCCTTTAGCGCCGTACTTTTCCACACTGTTACGGTCCTTTAATACCGATACACTTTTGATGTCATTTGGACTGATAGTGCTTAAATCACTAATTTCTTTGCCGTCGACAATATAAAGCGGGTTGTTAATAGCAAGATCATTGCTTGCCGAAGACTCCTTTATTATACTATTTTGTGTAACTTGTTGTTTAATATTGTCACTTTGCTGCGATTTTATCGCTCCCATTTTGTTATCCCTTGCTAAAGCAAAATTGATCGGCACCACATAATTTACACGTACCTTTTGTCCATTTTGAGTGCCGGCTATCCATTTTGGCGAGGCCTTTAATACTCTTACTGCTTCTTCATCTGTACCATCACCAACACCTCTTACAACTTTCAAATTGGTAAGTGAGCCATCGGTTTCTACTATAAATGACACAATCACTCTTCCTTGGGTGTTATTTTCACGGGCCTTTTTAGGGTAACGAATGTTTTTGGCTAAATACATAACAAATTCATGATCACCTCCCGGGAATTGTGGTGATTGCTCAAAGGCGCTTAATACCGTATTTTTTTTACCGCTGGATTGCACTACAGCAGGTGCAGGAGGTGGCGGCGGATTCTTACCTTGCGGTTTAATGACGGCTACATCATCAGTTGAAAGGCTGAACTTTACCGGTATGCTGTATTGCACTCTTACTTTGCGACGGTTTTGTACGCCAGGTTTCCATTTGGGCGACATTTTTAGTACCCTTATGGTTTCTTCATCAGCACCGTATCCTATACCGCGCAGCACTTGCACATTTGTCAGTGCTCCGTTAGGCTCCACAACAAAAGTGGCAATAACACGGCCCTGGATATTTTTTTCCCTGGCTTCTTTAGGGTAATGAATGTTTTTTGCAAGGAACTCTCCTAAAGCTTTATCGCCACCAACAAAAGTCGGTGCATGCTCAACAGCAGTAAATACCTGCTTTTGGTAACTCCCGGTATCATTAACATTTACCGCATTAACCAAAGGCGGCAAAGTAACCACCGTTGTTTTTATGTTGGTGGTCTCCCGCGATAAATTTTCTTCCACAATTTTGTGAGCAGCGACTACTGATGCAGCCGGTTTTAGAAATACCTCTTCAGCATGGTAGTTAATTGTGATTACAGCTTTGCTATTGCTTATTGTTGCCGAGGATAATATCAGCATTAATATAAACAATGGTGCCGATAAACCATACTTCGCCAGCTTTATACGCTGCGATTTATTTTTTTGTAACATCATAATACGCTGTTTTAATAAACTGTGATTAAAAAACGGGTTAACCAAACTATGCACAGGCGAATTAAAGGTTTGGCTAAGCAGTAGCAGGGCGTAATCTGCTTTATCGGTGCCGGCCGCCAAAGCCTGCCTGTCGGCAATAAATTCATGAATATGTTTAACTGCAAAGCGGTACAGGTAAACAACCGGGTTAAACCAATTAACAATCATTATAGCTTCGATGATCAAAACATCTGCAGAATGCCATTGCCTGACGTGTACTTCTTCATGACGGGTTATTACTTCATTAGTAGCAACATCATCCTGTATTTTTACCGACTTAAAAAACGAGTAGGCTCCTTTAGAAGGTTGGCTGATCAACTTCTTCACCTCGAACAGCTGCCATACAAGCCTTATGGACAGCATTACAATTCCGGCGGCATATAACAGTGTAATGATTTCGCCAACGGTAACCGGGTTATCTTTTAATGGCGCAAACGCCACTAACATATCTGGTGTGGTGGCACTGTAAATGGTTTCCTGCACCTGTCGGGTAATGAAAAGTTCCTTAACCCACTGCGCTTGTATTAGGGGAATAATAAACGATAGCAGCGCGCTTCCCACCAAATAGATGCGGTTAAGCTGAAAAAAGGTTTCCCGGCGGAGCAATAAAGCATAGAACCCGAAAAACAATACCAGGTAAATGTTCACAAGCAACAGATAATTCCACCAGATCATAACTATTTATCTTTAAGTTTTTCAATCAGTTTCATAATGTCGTCGGCCTCTTTCAGGTTTATCTTTTCTTTCTTCACGAAAAAGGATAGCATCCGGTTCACCGAATTATCGAAGTAGCCGGTCAGTAATTTGTCTGCGGCAAAATTCTTATACTGCTCTTTGCTGATAATAGGGTGATACTCATGACTTTTACCGAAGGCACTATGGCCAACAAAGCCTTTAGTTTCCAGTATCCTGATAATGGTTGATACCGTGTTGTAGGCCGGCTTAGGTTCGGGCAGTACATCCAACACATCTTTTACAAAGCCCTTTTGCAACTGCCAAAGCACCTGCATAATTTGCTCTTCTGCGCGTGTTAATTCTTTAATTTCCATAAGGGGAATGAATTATTTAAAATGTTTAACTAAGTTATAAGTTGTAAACGACATTAACAACTAAATGTTTAGTTTATTTTTTAATTAAACTTTTATTTGTCTATTTGGTTCTTCTTCACAACCAATTACTAAATGGAAATAACTTTTCACGGCGCTGCACGAAACGTTACCGGCAGCAAACACCTGCTGCGGATGCAGGATGGCACCAGCGTTTTATTAGATTGCGGAATGTTCCAGGGATTAGGCGAACAAACCGAAGACATGAACGAACATTTTGGCTTTAATCCTAAAAAACTCGACTATCTTATTCTTTCCCACGCACATATAGATCATTGCGGGTTAATCCCCAGATTAGTTAAAGAGGGTTTTGAAGGGCAGATCTTTTGTACCGCGCCTACTATGGACCTTGCACGGATCTTACTCATGGATTCTGCGAAGATACAAACACAGGACCTTGAATATGATAATAAACACCGCGCAAAAAAAGGCCAGCCGCAGTTGGAGGCACTTTATAGCGAAGAAGATGCCATTTCCGCTTTAAGCCTTTTTAGGATTGTTGATTATAACCAGGAATATCATATCACCCCAACCCTTAAGTTCAAATTTACGGATGCAGGCCACGTACTTGGAAGTGCTGCTGTACATATCCGTGCGGATGAAAATGGTAAGAGCACCTATATCACGTTTAGCGGTGATGTAGGCCGTTACGGCGACTTGTTGTTAAAAAACCCGCAAACTTTCCCACAGGCCGATTACATATTACTGGAATCTACTTATGGGGATTCGCTGCATAAAGATATAGGCCCTATTCAAGACGCTTTGTTAGACATCATCAAAAATACCTGCGAGGTAAAAATGGGCAAGGTGATCATTCCGGCATTTAGCGTTGGCCGCACACAAGAATTGCTTTACGCATTAAATTCACTCGAACTTAAAGGCATATTACCTGATGTACCTTATTATGTAGATAGCCCGTTATCTGAAAAGGCAACCCAGGTGCTTAGGGACCATCCCGAAGTTTATAATAAGGACGTAAAAGAGGTCCTTAAAATTGATGCTGATCCGTTTGGTTTTAAGGGATTAAAATTTGTACAGTCTACTGCCGAATCGATTGCACTAAACGATGATGTAAGGCCTTGCGTAATCATTTCTTCATCAGGAATGGCCGAAGCCGGACGCGTTAAACATCATATCAAAAACAATGTTGGCCAACAAAAAAACACCATTCTGATGGTAGGCTACGCCGAACCCAATTCGTTAGGCGGCCGCCTTGCCCGCGGAGAAAAGGAAGTTCATATTTTTGGTGACCAGTACCAGGTAAATGCCGAGGTACAGTCTATTAAAAGCATGAGTGCCCATGGCGATTACGAAGACCTGCTACACTTCTTAGCCTGCCAGGATCCTAAACTGGTTAAAAAACTTTTCCTGGTACACGGCGAGTATGAAGTTCAACAACACTTTGCCGAAAAATTAAAGGAAAAAGGGTTCTCTGATATTGAGATTCCTTATCAGCATCAAAAGGTAGTTTTAGATTAGGATAAAATATTAAGATCACTTATAACAACAAAGCCGGCTCATGGCCGGCTTTGTTGTTTGTTTATTTCTTTAGTCCTATCTCTCTTAAACGTTCATCCAAATATTCACCTGCGGTAATGTCTGTATAAAGCTTGGGGTGGCTGTCGTCAATGGTCGATGGCAAGCTGGTAAGGTCCATATCGGATTTTGGGTGCAAGAAAAACGGTACAGAAAAGCGGGAGTTCTTCATTTGCTCGCGCGGCGGGTTAATTACCCTATGCGTTGTGGATTTTAACTTGTTATTGGTTAAACGCTGCAGCATATCGCCAACATTAACTACCAGATCTTCACCAAAGGCAGTCACCGGGAACCAGGTATTATCGCGTGTGAGTAGTTCCAAACCATCGGCGCTGGCGCCTATCAATAACGTTATTAAATTAATATCCTCGTGCGCCCCTGCGCGTACTGCATCATCAGGTAACGCATCCGGGTCAGTTATCGGAAAGTAGTGTAAAGTGCGCAGAATGGAATTGCCGTTCTCCACCTTATCATCAAAATAATTTTCATTCAACCCCAGGTAAACCGCAATGGCGCGCAGTAGGTACTTGCCGGCTGCTTCTAATTTTTTGTAAACCTCTAAAGTTGTGGTGTTAAATTCCGGCAATTCGTCAACCGCAATATTTTCAGGGTACGCATCTTTTTCAGGCACATCGCCGGTAACAGTTTGGCCTATTTGCCAAAATTCCTTTAAATCTGGTACCTTAAAACCTTTAGCTGTTTCCTTATTTTTACCGGTATAGCCGCGTTGCCCGGCCAGGTCGGGTATTTCATACTTGTCTTTAACATCCTGTGGTAAAGCAAAAAGCTTTTTTACCTGCAGGTAAAGATCATCTATCAAATCCTTACTTAATCCATGATTGGTAATAGTTACAAAACCGGTTTCATTAAATGCCTGGCCAATGCTGTCAGAGAAAGCTTTACGTTCGTCGGCCGAGCCGTTAATGTAAGTGTTTAGATCAAGGCGCGGGATGTTTACAGTGCTCATAATTGTAGATTAAAATAACGATCAAAATTATTCAAAAAAATCAGGCAGCGGTATACCCATCTGCTAAATTTTATGCCGGTTTGTTTATTGCTCTACAATATAAAGTATTTTATAGTTAATTGTTTAAACGATTTGCTGTTAGCACTGTCTATAATAGATACCGATATAAACCACCTATGAAATTAATACAAAAACTCTGGGGCTTTGCTTTAATAGCTGTAGTGACACTGTCATGCGCCCCATCCAGAGTAGCCGCCCAGCAGGAAGGGCAATATATATCTGACCAGGAATTTTACGACGAACTTTCTGATTATGGTACCTGGGTAAACGACCCGACCTACGGCAACGTTTGGGTACCCGATGTAGACGGTGACTTTAGGCCTTACGTAACCAATGGCCATTGGGTACTTACCGAGTATGGTAACACCTGGGCCTCAGATTATGAATGGGGTTGGGCTGCATTCCACTACGGCCGGTGGCATTATGATAATTATTATGGATGGGAATGGGTGCCGGGAAACGAATGGGCCCCTGCCTGGGTAAGTTGGAGAAACGGCGATGGCTATTATGGCTGGGCGCCGCTGGAGCCGCAGGTAACCGTTGATGCATCATTTGGGTATGATTACGCTGCACCAGACATATATTGGTCTTTTGCTCCTTACGCCTATATTAACCAGCCTAATATCTATAACTATTGTGTGCCGGTAACCCGTGTCCGTAATATATATAGCCGTACCACTATAATACGTAATACCTATGTGCGTAACAACCACACTTATATTGCCGGCCCCGGCCGTGCCGATATTGAACGGTATAGTAAAAGGCCCGTACGCGTTTACAATATAAACAATGTGAACCGCCCGGGTGCTATAACAGTAAATAACAACAATATTAACATTTATCGCCCCGGAGTACGCCGTGGTAACGATTCGCGCCCTGCCAGGATAATAGATGGTGCAGCTTACAGGCGCCAAAACCCCGATCAGCGTATCGGTGGTGGCGACAATCGCCGCGGAGGATATAACAGGGAGAACGCGTCGCGTTTGGCTAACGAAGCACGTTCTAACAATCCAAACAGCAATTATGTGCGCGTTAATAGAGTCGGCGTAGCTAACCCATCACAAAATAACAACCGCCCTACCCGCCCGGAATTTAATAATAATGGACGTGTAACCAGCCCGGCTGATATAAACTCCGCAGACCAACGGCAACAGCAACGCCAGGCACGCCAGCAGCAACAACAAGGTCAAATGACCGATGAGCAGCGCCAGCAAATGCAGCAGCAACGCCAGGCACGCCAGGCACGCCAGCAGCAACAACAAGGTCAAATGACCGACGAGCAACGCCAGCAAATGCAGCAACAGCGCGAGCAGCAACGCCAGGCACGCCAGCAGCAACAACAAGGTCAAATGACCGACGAGCAGCGCCAGCAAATACAGCAACAACGCGAGCAGCAACGCCAGGCACGCCAACAGCAACAACAAGGCCAGATGACTGATGAGCAACGCCAGCAAATGCAGCAACAACGCGAGCAGCAACGCCAGGCACGCCAACAACAGCAACAAGGACAGGTCAACGATCAGCAGCGCCAACAAATGCAGCAGCAGCGTGAGCAGCAACGCCAGGCACGTGAGCAGCAACAACAACAGATAGGTGCCCAGCAAATGAACCAGCAAGCCATTGAACAGCAGCGGCAGGCACGTGAGCAGCAAAGGCAACAAGCGCAGCAAATGCGCGACCAGCAACGGCAGCAACAGGCCGATCAACAACGCCAACAGCAAGTGCAGCAGCAACAACAGGCTCAGCAGCAGCAACGTCAGCAAATGGATCAACAAAGGCAACAACAAGCTCAACAACAGCAGCAAGCGCAAGACCAACAGCGCCAGCAGCAGGCTCAACAGCAACAGCAACGCCAGCAGCAGGAACAGCAAAGGCAACAACAGCAGGAACAGCAAAGGCAACAACAGCAGGAACAGCAAAGGCAACAACAGCAGCCACCGCGCCCTGTAAGGCCTTAAGGATATCTAGCTCCGCTTGAATGTCCAGTGGAGATAAAACATAGTAGGTTCAATATTCTGCTTAACAAAAAAGGCGATCCTGAATCAGGATCGCCTTTTTTATGTGTAGTTGTTTGTAACTATTGAACGATAAAAGAACCAACCAGCAAAGCTAGTACCTGGTCTTTAGTTAAAGCTTCATCAAACGAAGCTGTAGCAACAGCTGGAGAAACGCCTAAGGCAGTTACCAGGTTAACGCCACCCTGGGTTACGTTTTCTTCACCTGCGTAGTTACCATTAACTGCTGCAACACCGGTATCATTACCTAAAGTTGTTGTACTAACAACGTAAGGCTTAATAGTTGGTGCAGCAGTTACACCTGTTGCAATAGAATTACGCAAATAACGTAATGCTGATGCATGGCGCGCTTCTGCAGCGTGGATAGATAATGCAGCGGTTAATACCACCTGGTTACCTAATAGGTTACCTGCCTGACCTTTGTAAGCACGTACGCCGGTATCTTCAAACACCTGGGCCACGGCTAAATAAGTATTCACATTTGTAAATACATCTTTAAACGGACCATTGCCTTTATTGTTACCACCAGTATAATCTGCAGTTGGCGGGGCTACCGGGGTACCACCTAAAGATTTAATAACACCCTGTAAAAACGTAACGTGATGATTCTCATCATTAATAATAGGGGTTAAGTAAGATTTGTAGGCGTTAAATGTACCTCTGGTGTTACCCAAGTTATAAAAGCCTGCTTCCAGGTGCTCTAATGTTAAAGCGAAATTTAAAACGTCAACAACAGATGTTGAGGTTTGGCCGTAGGCCTTTTTAAACATGGTACCCAAAGCAAAAGGCAATGCAGCAACGGCTACTTTAGAGCCAAAGCTGGTTATATTTTTGATAGCGGCACGGCGGGGGTTTAACCTATCGTGTATTTCCGGATCAACTTTCTCAATTTCTTCAATTATATTAAATATGTTCATGGCGATAGATGATTATGGTTGATAATTGTAACTTGGTGCAGTAACTTTAGTTTTCAGGAACTTGTTAGCACCGCTTAATACTTCGGCAATAGATGCTGCTTTGTTTAAACCTGTAGATGGGTCAACCTGATCTGTAGAGGCATAGTTGCCTATTCCAAGCAGGTTACCTATCAAAGCTGCGTGCCTTGCTTCAACAGACACAATTTTACCGGCTATAAGCAAGTAGTTAGCGTCTTTAATTAAATAGCCCGCACCGTCATAAGCTTGAACGCCGGTATCTTCCAATAATTTAGCCGCATTCAATACGCTTGTTCTATCACCAAAATTGATGGTGCTAAAGTCTGGTGTTAAACTCTGGATAGCGTTTGTGCCTAACGCCGCTTTAAAAAAGTCGCGGTGTAACACTTCGTGATCACGAATGTCTGTAAGGTATGCAGTTTCTGCTGCAGAAATGCCACTGTAAGGCGTAGCAACTACCTGTAAATAAAAGGCAGCTTCTAATTGCTCTAAAGCGTAAGCATAGTTTAAGATACCAAGGTCGCCATTACCGATATCTACTGCACCGTCCACAATTACGGTGTGGTCCTTTTTACAAGATGCTGCTCCCATCACGGCAATAGCTGCCGCCCCGGTGCCGGCGTAGCGCAGGAATGACCTTCTGGCCATGTTTGCTCCGCCTTTTGTTAAGTCGAGTTCTGTTTTCATAGATTAAAAATTTAGCTGTAGATGCTTTTTATAGATTTACTAATATTGGTGACAACATGTTTTATTTACCTTCAGTTTTATTTATTTTCTAAATCGTATAGCTATTTGAAGTATAACGAGAAAGAGTATTGTTTAACTAAAAATAAATTCGACAAGTTCTTTTCAATT
>NZ_CAXVWK010000082.1:0-7081 GCF_964263795.1 Mucilaginibacter sp. | reverse complement strand
CTAACACGGCGCAAAAATTTTAAAAACAAACCTTTTAAGAAATAAATACCTGGTTTAACCGGGATGTTCATTGACATCACCAGAAGTGCATTATAAGCCGTCGAGCAAACAAACTAATAAAATAACTATCAACTATGCTGGCATATTATCTAAATTCAATCGTGAACGTAGTACCGATATCGACTTTACTCTTTACATGTATGTTTCCTTCCATCGCCTCTACCTGATTCTTTACCAAATATAGACCCATGCCCCTTGCATCTGGATGCCCATGAAAGGTTTTATACATCCCAAACATTTCATGACCATGACGGCTCAGGTCAATTCCCCTGCCATTATCTTTTACCTCAACCTCAATGTATTCGCCATTATGTTTGGCGGTGATTTCAACGATAAGCCTGCGTACAGCATCCCTGTATTTTAAACTGTTGCTTAACAGGTTCAGTATAATGCTTTCCAAATAGGCCGGATTAAACTCAATCAGCAGCTCTTCAGGTATTTCGACAGAAACCTCTGTATTGGCTTCTTTTATTGAAGCGGAAAGTATATCTAATACCCGTACCACGGTCTGCTTCAGATTCAATGGAATTTTATTCATCTGACCGCCATCCTGCACCTTAACGATCTCACTTAACTGTCCAAGGGTCTCCATTAAATTGCCTGAATTTTCCTTAAGCATTTTAAGCAATTGGTTCCGCTCCTGCGGAACATCTTCCAAAAGAATCATTTCAGTCAGCATCTGCATGTTACCTGTATGCGAACGAAGGTTGTGGGAGACAATGTGCGCAAAATTAAGCAGCCTGCTGTTTTGGCTGTTAATAATCTCCGAGTTGCGTTTCCTTTGGGTAATGTCCCTAATCTGCGATATGAAGTATAAAGGCTGCCTGGAATCATCAAGAACCAGGGAAACGTTTAGTATTGCCCAGATGATTTCACCACTGGCGTGGAAGTAGCGCTTTTCTATGCTGTAGGATTCAATCACACCTTTCACTAGTTCACCTAATTGTTCCAGATCTTTCTTTAAGTCATCAGGATGAGTATAGTCCTGGAAAGTGTGTTTTAAAAACTCCTGTTCAGAATATCCAAGTAGCTTGCACAAACTTTCATTTACCTTAATCCACCTCCCCTCAGGAGCCACCAGGGCCATGCCGATAGGCGCATGATCAAAAGCTTTGGTAAACCGTTTTTCGCGTTCTTTTAACCTTACCGCCATCCGTACATAAGATGTTACGTCTTCTGCTGTGCCGTAAACCTTTACGCACTTCCCGTCTTCACAATCGGCCTGTAAATGAATCTTTACCCATTTATGGTTGCCATTTGCTGTTGTAACTTCTAAGGTTTCAGTTTCTGCTTCACAGGAAACCATGGCGGTTTTAATCAATTTCTCCAACAAACCGGGATGCTGAAAAAACTGTGGCATTTTTTCTATAACAGGCTCAAAATCGTTATCTACCTCCAGAATTCTGCGTATGATCTGATTCCAATATACCTCACCGGTAATGAGATTTCTCTCAAAAATTCCTAAACCAGCTAGCGGGATTACACGCTGGTAAAGTTCAAGTCGTGTCTGCATAGTAAGTTATAAAATATTGTTTAAAATTAGGTTTCACTAGTAGATAACGGCAATGTAAAGTAAAAGGTAGATCCTCGGTCCTTTTCACTGCTGGCCCATATGCTGCCCTGATGCATTCGGATAATCTCAGCGCTCAAGTATAGTCCTACACCAAAACCAGAGACATTTTTAGTATCGTTATTCTGAACCCGGTAGTAACGCTCAAAAATGTTTTCAAGATCAACCTTATTAATACCAAAACCCTGATCGCTTACAGCAATCAATGCGTTTTCATTTTCAAGACGGCAGGTAACGGTTATACTGCTGTTCTTGGGGGAATATTTAACTGCGTTTGTCAGCAGGTTAGTGATCACTGATTCAATTTTATCTTTGTCTGCATAAACCCGCAGGTCTTGGAAAGATGTATAAATGATCTCGGCCTCGGTGGTGAATTTAATTTGTTTTACAGCATCCTGAATCAATTCACTTAAATAGAACTCAGCGGGATCCAGGTGCATGTTTCCTGACTCGAACCGGGAAAGATTTAAAAATCCGGTAATCATATTATTCATTTTCTTGACCTGTACCATTGCTTTATGTATAGCTTCTGTCAAAAACTGATCTTCTTGTGATTTTACTTTACGTTCGGCAAGTTGTAAAATCCCGTTCAGCGAAGTCAAAGGTGTTTTTAATTCATGACTGACGATGGCAACAAAATCATTTTTACGGAACTCTTCCAGTTTTTGCTGGGTTATATCCAGTACCGAGCCAATAAACCGCACCGGTTGATCCTGTTTGTTGAAATAAACTTTTCCTTTTGCCCGGACCCAGCGTAGCTGCTGATCTTCAACGCCAATAGTCCTGTACTCAACATCATAATCACCATCGCTTAACGATTTGTCAAAAAGCTTATCTATAATACCGGCAATACGTTTGCGATCCTCCGGATGCAGTCCTGTTAAAAAGTCCTTTTCATAGCTCACCACACCATCGTGCGTAATTCCAAAAAGCACCCTGCACCTCTGGTCCCATTCCATCGTGCCCTTGATTAGGTCCAAATCGAAAGTACCCAGTTTGGCAGCCTCTTTGGAAAGTCGTATTTGTTCAAGTGAGGTTTCTAAAACCGTCTTTGCTGTAACTTGATCGGTGACGTCCTGGCAAAGTACCATTACTCCTTTTACCATACCGTCCTGGTCGCGATATGGCTGATAAACCAAGTTAAGATAGCCATCTTTCTTTTCTTGGTTTAAATGATAAAAGTACGGATGTTCAAAAAGATATAATGGTTCCCCGCTGGACAGGACACTTTCTAAAATGGGCCTGAAATCATGGCCAGCTTCTGGTAAAACCTCAAACAGAGGACGGTTTAACAGATCCTGAACTGTGCGGTTTATAAGTTTCCCGTAGGCCGCGTTGACAACCTCTACATTCCAGTCGTTCCCGGTAAGCGCAATGATACCCACCGTAGCATCACTTACCAGGTGATGAAACCGCTGTTCAGACAATAGTAGATTGCTTACAAGTTTTACCTTTTCGGTCGTTTCGCTACAGGTAACAAATACGCCTGCCGGAGTATTTGTCTCGTCTATCACCGGACTATAACTAAAAGTCCAGTAAACGTCTTCGATCTTTCCGTTCCTGAATATAGGAAGTAACAAATCTTCATCAAAAGTTGCCTCACCCCCGGCACGTATGCTGTCGATCAGCGGCTGGATAAAATCCCATATCTCCGGCCAGGCTTCTATTGCCGCCATGCCTAATATGGATGGGTGCTTGCCTTCATTACCAAGGCTGGGCCTGTAGGCATCGTTATAAAAACAGATATTTTCAGGACCCCACCACAAGAACATTGGAAATTTCGAATGAATGAGGATACTTAAGGTCGTCTTTAGACTTTGAGGCCATTTATCCACAGGCCCCAGGGATGTATTTTCCCAGTGAAATTCACGGATCAACCGTCCCATTTCCCCATCTCCCTTCAGGAAACGGTAATTATCTTGGACTGGCAAAATTGGAGTCATTATACAGCTAATTTCATTGTTGCGCTAAGATAAGAACCAGGTAACCAAATTAAGTATATTCAAGGTTAAATTGTATAAATACAAAGTAGCTTAGCTTAGAAAATATTGCGCCACAAGAAATTTATTCCTCATTAACTTAGTGTCTAACGGGTGCTAAAAAGATATATAGGCGCGTTGATTTCATATGAAGGCAAGTTCTTCTCCAAAACTATTCTGCAGATTAAGAGTCACTTTCGAAAAGCACTTAAAACCTGATTTTCCTATCTTAGGCAAATAATATTACCATGGAATCTTACCTTCAATCGTTTAACATCCTTTCCTCTGCAGAAATAAAAAATTTCACAGCCAATGCTACGCCAAAAAAATTAAAAAAAGGCATGTTCTTTATTACAGAAAATAGAATCTGTGAGGAAGTTGCCTTTATAGAATCGGGAATCTTACGCACCTATTATACATCCTCCAGTGCGGAGGAACACACCTATTGCCTCACTTTTCCAAACCAGTTTATGACAGCTTATTCCTCGCTGATTACCGGTAGCCCAACTGTCGAAAATATTCAGGCCATGAGCGATGTGGATTTGCTTGTTATAAAAAAAGCAGTCATTGATGATTTGACAGAATCGAGTATCAACGGATTGAAGCTTTTAAAAACAATAGCCGACCAGCAATATTTATCCTTAGAGAAGCGAATTTTTATGTACCAAAAAAATGCTGCTAAAGCGCGGTACAAGGAACTTTTTGAAAGCTATCCCGATTACATCAAACAAATTCCGGTCAAGTACCTGGCCTCCTTTTTGGCCATTACCCCCAGGCATTTAAGCCGTCTACGGAAACAAACGATTTAGGGACATTTGTCTGCCTGCTGGGCAAAAGATTGAACTTAGTTTTGCTGCGCAAATAAAAGACAGCATGAAAAAAATCTTAATCATCAACGGTCATCCGGATAAAAACAGTTTCAATTTTGCTTTGGCAGAAGCTTATTACAGGGGCGCAAATAAAACGGGAATAGAGGTATCGTTAATCCACATTGCCGATTTGACATTCAATCCAAATTTACAGTTTGGTTATCGGCAGCGTATGGAATTAGAACCAGATCTTTTATCCAGTTTAGAAAAAATCAAAGCAGCCGATCATTTGGTCTGGATCCATCCTGTCTGGTGGGGCGGTATGCCTGCAATGATGAAAGGATTTATTGACCGTTTGTTTCTGCCCGGCATAACTTTTAAATATCGCGAAAATAGTGTTTGGTGGGACAAATTGTTAAAAGGCAAAACGGCGAGAATCATTACTACACTGGATCAGCCTTCATGGTATTATTTCCTTTTTTTCGGTAGGCCAAGTGTTAACCAATTGAAAAAAAGCGTGCTTCAGTTCTGTGGTGTAAATCCGGTTAAAGTGACCTATATTGGAATTATTAAGAAGTCAAATGAAAAACAGCGAACAAAGTGGCTCAATGACATATTTGACCTTGGTGAAAAAGGCTGTTAGCAACTTTTTAATTAGTGAAGGATATAGACCTGAAGCTTCAGCAAACGATAAAGCACCGACTCAAAGCAAAAAATAAAGCATATTCAAGCTTACTCATCTGTCTAATACCCCTGTCAATTCCTATCAAAAAATGGTCTATATATAATAATAAAGGTTATTTTATTAATTGTTTTTTAGATATTTTCTAAGTGGGATATCTAGCCATAACATCAAATAATACGCTAGCAAAATTACGGGCGGCACGTCTACAAAAGTTATCAATATCATTTCATTCATCAATGGCTTATGTTTTCCTATATAACTAAGAAAAGTCCAAAGGAAGGGATAATAAATCATATAAAGGGGATAGGAAATTTCGCCTGAAAATCTGCATATTATTGAATATCTTGGTTTTCATTTTGCGCCGACCCCAACAACTATAAAAAATGGGGAGTAAAAAATAACGATGATAGGGTCTATCAGCAAATTGGTAGCCACTGCCTGTTCATTGGAAACCCATCAGTTTTACTGTTGATCTATTGATGGCAGTTCCATGTATTGTGGTAACCCTTCCCTGCAGCTTGCCAGATTATGCAAAACCTGAAAAGCTGCACAATGTGATCAGTAATGTGGTAATATTTGAAGTAGTTCTCATTTTCTAGTATCTATATCGCTTGTAGCCTAATTTTTTCCAGCGTATAATGCTGAATTTTTGATGAATAAATCACGACAAACCGAAGAGCAGAAACGGTAGTCTTTCCCTTTATAGGCAAAATGATATCTCGAACTTCCTTTAGGAATGGTCATACCGCAAACCATGTCTTTTTGATCCGCACTGATTGTTTTTGATGGAAGATCCGATTTAGTTATCCCATCCTTAGAAGCGCTCATGTTCATATCCATTGCAGGCTTATCTTTATTTTCAGAGCCGATCACTTTTCCGCCCTTTGGATTCCATTTGTCGTATTCAAGGACAGCGGTCACAAATAAAGCTTCCTTATAGCCCTTTAATTTTTCTACGACATGTAAAGCGCCATCAATACCTGCCGATACGCCAGCGGTAGTGATGATTTTACCATCTTCAACAAATCTTACGTTGCTGATAAATTTTGCTTTAGGCGTTAAGCTTTGTAAAGTATCTATAGCGCCTGAATGAGTGGTTGCAGTTTTACCATCGAGTAATCCTGTTTTTGATAAGATTGCAGCCCCTGTACAAACTGACATCGTAACCTGGGTTTTACCATTTATTTTATTAACCCAGTCCATTACTTCCTTATTATTAGCCATTAGTCCAACAGCCTTCATTGGTCCTCCTGGAATAACCAGAATATCTGGTTGAGGTGCATCAGAGATTGTAAAATCAGGGCTGATACTTAATGTGTTATTATTGGTGGTCACCTTGCCGGAAATCGCTGATACTGTATAGACCTGGAAATCCTTGCTATTGCTA
This sequence comes from Mucilaginibacter sp., assembly GCF_964263795.1. GTDB lineage: Bacteria > Bacteroidota > Bacteroidia > Sphingobacteriales > Sphingobacteriaceae > Mucilaginibacter. The sequence goes on along the minus strand of NZ_CAXVWK010000082.1, from coordinate 591 downwards.
AATACTTCTGAAGGGCCTGCAAAATCTAAAAGCTCTGCATTCTGATAAACCAGTATGGCCACTTTGATTTTACCATCCTGGATTACAGTTTTAGCGGCCGTTTTTTCTTCAGTTTGTTTACAGCCAAAACTAAGGATGCTCATTAATATCACTAAAATACTGGTAGTTATATTTTTAAAGTTTTTCATGTTTTTCTAATTAAATGCTATGAATTTACTGTGTTAGCAGACCTTGTTTCTTTCTCCAATTGCGGTCAAACTTCATTCCATTTGGTGCAACAGGCCACTTTTCCTGTTCACGAGGAACATACTGTATAGCACGGCTTAGCATGGCAGCAACTTGATCCCCACTGTATTTGTTCACCAGGTGAAGCGCGCCATCCATACCGGAGGTAACTCCAGAACAGGTCATCACCGATCCTTCATCTACATACCTTACATCTCTAACCAGTGTTAAACCAGGAAACTGGGTCTGGAAATCATTTGCTACAAAATAGTGCGTTGTCGCCTTATGCTGATACAATATGCCGGCTTTGCCCAGTAAATAGGAGGCCGTGCAGACAGACATCATCACTTCTACCTTAGGTTGATA
>NZ_CAXVWK010000081.1:0-63801 GCF_964263795.1 Mucilaginibacter sp. | reverse complement strand
GCGTACTCTAAACCGGTAATAGATACCAATACTTCTGCCGCTGATAATATCATAAAGGCCAGCACCTGCCACCATATAGATGGCGAACCACCATGATCAAGGCTGGTGTGTATTACACCAATAACGATAAATGATACCGCTGTCAAAACAAGACCTACACCAAGCCTGCGTAATGGCGTTGTTTTCAACCCTAATTTATCAAACCACGGGTATACTACATAGTTGAAAAATGGTATAAATAACAGTAAGAATACGGTGTTAAAAGTTGCTAGTTGACCCGGGTATATTGTGAATTTAGTAAAACCAAGGTTAATGACCCGATCCATTTTCTCAGCATACAGCGTCCATTCAGACAAGCACTGATCCCAAACAGCCCAAAATGCCAATGCGAAAAAGAAAACTGTCATTACCCTGTAAACAGCTTTCACACCTTCAACACGTTCAGGATCATAAGGGCCTTTGGCAATATCAAGCATATCTTGCCCTGGTTTGCGTTCACTTAAATGCGTCAGTGCATACCAGGTGATAAACACCAGGTTATTACGGTTAACCCCTTGCGGCGGAACTTTAACATATTTTTTGCGGCCGGAGAAAAATATAATGGTAGCCAGTGCCATCAGTAGTCCGGGGATGCCAAAAGCCCATTTCGGCCCAAAATGTTCATATGTCCATGGAATAGCCACGGTAGAGATCATAGAACCTGCGTTGATACTGAAATAAAACCAGCCGTAAACTTTAGAAAGTAAATCCTGGTTAGTGGCATCAAACTGATCACCAACGTTGGCTGATACGCATGATTTAATACCACCAGCGCCAACGGCAACTACGAGTAGCCCAATCTCAAAACCACTAAGGCCTCCGTCAAAGGTCGCCAGCATTAAATGGCCGATGCAATAAATGATAGATACATATAAAATAAGCTTGTATTTACCTGTAAACCAGTCGGCTATCATACCACCCACAAAGGGCAAAGCGTAGGCTACCATCACAAACAAATGGTGCAGCTTGTTAGCGTGGGCATTAGCTTGGTCGGTTAGCGCCGGATTGTCGGTAGGATTAAAAAATTGTTTAACTAAAAACAGCGTCAGTACAGAACGCATCCCGTAAAAGCTAAAACGCTCTGCTGCTTCGTTGCCAATGATAAATGGAACACTGCTTGGGAATCTCGATTTTTTTGCCGGAGCGGTTGCTTGTAGGTTTTCTGCCATACTATAAATCTAATGCTGCTAAAATACTATAATTAAGTTAAACCGAAATTTAATACCGAATTTACGAGTTGTGAGATGATGTTTGGTTTTGCTTTAAAGCCTTACTGTTTTATTCTTCGCTGGACAGGAACCTGGCCTTTATCAATAAGTGCCTGTTTCTTAGGATCAACATAATCTGCATCCCGATTTTCAGGAATGTTGCGCATATCCAGGTTATCTACAAATGTCCATTTGCCGTTTTTTAATTTGTAACCATCATAGCTAAGATCCGGCCCAAAGGTTTCTGGCTGATCCTTCATCTTTTTATCAGGAGGCGAAAGATGATCAAATACGATGAGGTCTTCATCCGGTACGTACCGCAACAACATAGATGCCTGGCGGGTGTATTCGAATACTACCCTTTTGCGGCCTTTACTGTTTCCTTCAAAAACCGGCATACCCAAAACAGGTCTACCTTCGCGATCAAACGAAAGTGCCTCAATTACTTTTTTGGTAGATCTAACCGTGTTGCCCTTCCAGCCGAGCAGTACGTAATATGGTTTATCGGCATTGGTAGACCGGATGATCTTGTAATATTGTGCTCCAAACCATTTATGATTGTCCGTAACGGAGTCTTCAGCGCTTTTTAAAAAGGGAGAGTAATCCTCTAAGGGGTACATCAACAATTTGTCGGGAGCGTTCATTTGTATTGTGCCGTAAAAGCGATAGCTGCCATCCTCATTCATAATATGCCAGCTAAAAATACGGAAGCGGTTATCCGGCGCGTTTAACACACTTATACTTTTAACAGAATCAAATGAGTAGTTGAATGAATGTGGCACTCTTAAAGCGCTCACCAAAGTTTTAATAAACGCGTAGTTGGCGCTTTTACGTTCCATGTCCACACTATCATTAACGAATTTTTTACCTAAAAGAATAAGGCTATCACGGTAATTGTTAAGCCGCTTTATACCGCCGCCATCATCAGAGTGCTGGGCGAAGCAAATACCACAAGTAAGTAATAGTGTTACAGCTAAAAAGAAACCTTTCATGAATGGTTATATACGGTAAATTATAATACTTATTGCAGCATTTATTAGCTTAGGTTTTCAATAACCATTGCACTCGCGCCGCCACCGCCGTTACAAATACCGGCGGCACCTAATTTACCGTTATTTTGTTGCAACACGTTTATAAGTGTTACAATGATCCGCGCGCCGGATGCACCCAGGGGATGACCAATAGCCACAGCACCACCATTAACATTTACCTTGTTACTGTCCAGGTTCATCAGCTTGTTATTCGCTAATGAAACAACAGAAAAAGCTTCGTTAATTTCATAAAAGTCTATCTGGTCAGCCTCCAGGTTCGCTTTTTGCAATGCAAGCGGGATAGCTTTGGATGGTGAAGTAGTAAAATATTCCGGTGCCTGCTGCGCATCGGCAAATGAAAGTATCCTGGCTAACGGTTTAATGCCCATAGCTTCAGCCTTCTCTTTGCTCATCAGCACTAAAGCCGCTGCACCATCATTTAGTGTTGATGCGTTGGCAGCGGTAACGGTGCCATCTTTTTGAAATACGGGTTTAAGTGTTGGTATCTTATCAAACTTTACCGTAGCAGGTTCTTCATCATCGGTAAATAACGTTACTTCACCCTTCTTGTCTTTTAACTCTACAGGGGTTATTTCGTTTTTAAACTTACCTTCAGTTTGTGATTTTTGCGCCCGTTGGTAAGATTGTATAGCAAAAGCGTCCTGCTCTTCGCGGGTAACGTTGCAATCCACAGCGCAAAGCTCAGCTGCTGATCCCATATGGTAATCGTTATAAACATCCCAAAGGCCATCCTTAACCAATCCGTCAATAATTTGCCCGTTACCTAAACGATAGCCGTTGCGGGCCTTGTCCAGATAATAAGGAACGTTACTCATGCTTTCCATACCGCCGGCAACTATAATGTCGTTATCGCCGTTGGCAATGCTTTGTGCGGCCAGCATTATGGCTTTCATTCCGGATGCACATACTTTGTTAATAGTGGTAGCAGGCAAGTACGTTAGCCCTGCAAAAATAACCGCCTGTGTAGCCGGTGCCTGCCCCAGGTTGGCCGATAATACATTACCCATAAGCACTTCTTGTATATCGGAAGGCTGCAAACCCGCTTTCGCAATCGCCGATTTGATGACAACAGCACCCAGTTGGGTTGCACTTAGTAAGGCAAGACTGCCTCCAAAACTGCCGATAGGGGTACGGGTTGCTGAAACAATATATACTTCTTTCATGAATATTAAATTGGTATGCAAATTTAGCTTTTTTGTTTAAAGCTTAACGCAGCAACAGGAATTTATTATGCATGCATATTAAATTGACTTTTTCTTTCGGGCAGATTTTTTCCTTTCGCTAAGGGCTTGCTGCAGTAGATATTCTATCTGCCCGTTGGTGCTTCTGAACTCATCGGCACCCCAGGCTTCAATTTCTTTAAGCACCTCGGGGCTTATGCGTAATACAAATGCTTTTTTTTCTGCCATTGTGTTTTAAGCTGCTGCCTGTTGCTGGCGCAATAACGTTAAATACAATCCGGTTAAGGCCAAATACGGAACGGACGGCATGCTATCAATTTTTATAGTGGATTTAAATGATACCTTAAATGGCCGGCTAAAGCTCCACCAAAGGCGCGTAATGCTCAATAAGTCGCCGTAAATTTCATGGATAAGGCTGAATGACCTGGAAAAGATCTTTGCATGGTGATAGGTTGCCTTGAAGCCGTTATCCATCTCTAATATCACATCCCTTTTCCACGTTTGTGGCATCAACGCGCCAATGGTTTCATCTTCACCTTTTTTAATTAACAAGTTACGCTTTAACCACCCTTTTGATTTTAGTGTGATAATACCTTCGGCGGTTTCCACAACGGCATACCGCTTATAACCTTTTTTTATGCTTAGCCTGCCATAAATAAACTGGCCGTCAGTTAATTCGTAGTAATGAAAAAACCACTTGTGCCTTTCAACATAAAGTTCTGTGGTTCGGGCCTGGTCAAAGGTTCGAAAATCGCTCATCATCTTAATGATATAAGGTACCTGTATTTACAACAGGTGATACAGCGCGCTCACCACAAAGCACAACCAACAGATTACTTACCATTGCGGCTTTGCGTTCCTCGTCCAACTCAATAATGTTTTTTTCCCGCATCTTGTTTAATGCCATCTCAACCATACCCACGGCACCCTCAACAATCAGCCTCCGTGCCGCTATTATGGCCGATGCCTGCTGGCGCTGTAACATTGCCTGAGCAATTTCAGGTGCGTAGGCCAGGTGAGATATCCGTGCTTCCAACACTTCTATCCCTGCGCGGTCTAAACGCTCATTAAGCTCATTCTCCAGCATATGGCTTACTTCTAAGGCACCACCACGCAGTGTAATACCTGCAGTTTCGTCTTCGATATGATCATAAGGGAAGGAGTTTGCCAAATGCCTAACCGCCGCTTCACTCTGAATATTGACGTATTGTAAGTAATTCTCAACCGAGAAAACCGCCTTAGCCGTATCTTTTACCTGCCATACAATTACTGCTGCGATTTCAATGGGGTTGCCCACGCTATCGTTCACTTTCAATTGCTGCCCGTTTAAATTGAACGCCCTTAACGATACTTTTCTTTTAACAGTAAATGGGTTTACCCAAAAAAAGCCGTCCTTTTTAACAGTGCCGGTATATCTGCCAAACAAGGTGAGTACTTTAGACTCGTTTGGATTTACAATCACTAGTCCGGGCAGTATTAAAACAAAATTAATTATACAAAGAAATGCGCCGGCCACATACTGCTCCGCCCAAAAACAAAAGGCCGCAATTGCGCTAAGTACCAATACTAAAACAAATGCCAGATAGCCGGATGGCGCTGTGATAACTTTTTCGGTGTTCATGATTTGGTTGATTTAAAATGATATCATAAAGATATCAATTTTACTTTGATAAAAACAAGAAAAAACACAGATAACCGAAACTTATATTATTTTTACGAGGATATATAGATCAATGGCTAAACTATCAACATCAAGACAAAAGGCATTACTGCGTAAATACGCACTTAATGTAAAGTATTTTATGATGCTGGTAAGTATAACTGTAATTGTTTATGCTTTGCCGAAGCAAGCTAAATTTGGTTATGAATATGAGAAAGGGCGGATCTGGAACCAAAAAGACCTGATATCGCCGTATAACTTTGCTATCCTTAAAACCAATCAGGAAATAGAGGCCGATCAAAAAGCAGCCCTTGCTACTGTTACCCCTGTTTATCAGCATAATAATGATGTCGCTACGCAACTGATGGACGGTTTTAAGAACGACCTTGAGGTTAAATGGCACACCGCAGGTATCAGTGACCGTTATAAGCCAAAGTACCTGCAAACAGGGCTTGATCTGCTCAAGTATGTTTACAACATTGGCGTCCTAAAGCCGAATGCGAAATATCAGCAAAAAGGCAACAACTATCCGGTAACCATACTGGATAACAATGTAGCGACGGAAAAAAACACATCTGATATTTTTACACGAGAAAAAGCCATTTCTTATTGCGACAACGCTATCGGCAAGGTGCCCGGACTTGATAAGGCATTCCTGCTAAACCTGGTGCAAGACCGCCTGCAAACCAATCTTGTTTACGACGCAAAACTGACTGAGCGCATGGAGCAAGAGGTTACAGAAAACCTTTCCATTACCCAGGGCATGGTACAAAAGGGGGATATCATTATTGGCAAGGGGTCGGTTATTAATGATGAGGTTTATCAGAAGCTGGCATCTTATAAAAAAGCATTTGAAGATAATGCACGGATCAATGGCGACCACAAGTTAGTACTGTTTGGCCAGTTTTTACTAGTAGGTATTGCCATAACCCTGCTAATGGTTTTCCTTTACTTATTTAGACGGGATATTTTTGATGACAACAGGTTAGTAAGTTTAATATTGCTGGTTATCACCGCTATGTTAGCCACGCTTTCGCTGGCTTTGAAAATGCAGCTGCCTAATTTGTATTATATACCTTATTGTATAGTACCTATTATTATCAGAATATTGTTTGATACCCGTCTGGCTTTGAATATTCACCTGCTGGTGGTATTAATAGCCGGTTTTTTTGTCCCCAATAGTTTCGAATTTGCCTTTTTTGAGATCACCGCGGGTATGGTGTCTATCTACAGCATCAAAAATCTGATACGCCGCGAGCAATTCCTCATATCGGCGCTCATTATCACATTTACTTACTTTGTGGCGTTCCTGGGCATTTCGCTCATTCGTGAAGGGTCTATAACTACCATCGACTGGATGGATTTTATCCCTTTTGCAGTAAGTGTTATGCTTACGCTGTTGGCATATCCACTTATCTATGCTTTTGAAAAGGTTTTTGCCATTACATCAGACATTACGCTGATAGAACTTACTAACACCAATGCACAGTTATTACGCGAAATGGCGTTTAGCGCACCGGGTACGTTTCAACATTCCCTGCAAGTAGCTAACCTTGCCGAGAACGCGATATTTGCTATTGGCGGTAACGCATTGCTTGTAAGGGCAGGGGCTTTATACCATGATATAGGTAAGATGGAGAACCCTTTATTTTTCATTGAAAATCAAATATCGGGCTTTAACCCGCATGATAAATTACCTTATGAAGAAAGTGCGCAAATCATTATCCGCCATGTAAGCAAGGGCATCGAAATGGCACGTAAAGCCAATCTGCCAGAGATCGTTATTGACTTTATCCGTACCCACCATGGCAATACGCGTGTAGACTATTTTTACCAGTCTTTTTTAAAGAATTTTCCCGAAAAGTTCATAAACGAGAATATTTTTCGCTATCCGGGACCTATTCCTTTCTCTAAAGAAGCCGGAGTTTTGATGCTTGCCGATTCTGTAGAGGCCGCCTCAAGGTCACTCAAGGAGCCAGACGAAGAGTCTATCGGGATACTGGTTGACAGGATAGTTAAATACAAATTAGATCAAAACCAATTGAAGGACAGTAACATAACCTTAAAGGATATTGAAACTATAAAGGAGATTTTTAAACGGATGCTAATGAGCATTTACCACGTACGGATCGATTATTAAAAATCTGATTTATTTTTTTGACAGCTTAAGCTAATTACTATATTTGCAATCCCTGAAAAAAGGGAAGTATTAGCAATAAAAACGGTGAGGTGCCTGAGAGGCCGAAAGGATCAGTTTGCTAAACTGACGTACGGGAAACTGTACCGAGGGTTCGAATCCCTCCCTCACCGCCAGCCTGAGTGTCAAAATGCTTCAAAACCCTGTAAACGAATAGTTTACAGGGTTTTCTTTTTTAAAAGAATACTCAAAACATATATGAATACGCATAATTCTTTGGAAATATTCATTGAGACTTTTTTTCTGAAAAAAAGTCTCAATGAAAACGTTGTAATAAATTGACATACAATATGTTCAATAACTAAACATCTTGTATTTCATAGACTGCATTTCGCTATTTATTTACCTTACAAATGCGTGTCTATGTCAAAGAAAAGGTTAGGATTGTTGTTCTTCTTAAAAAAGCACCGAAACTCCGAAAAGGGTTGATGTAATTTATGAGGCGAAGATCTCACTTTTTTAGAGCCAGCAAAATGAGTTGGAAGGCTTTAAAAGTGGGCGGTATAGTAGTAAAAGGATATAAAGCATGGCCGCGAATATGCTCCCAGGCCTTATTATTACTTATTTAAATTATATCAGGAAGGAATATTCCTTACCTATCATTGTCTGAGAGAATGTCAAAATAACTTTGTATGAAGATTTTTTTAGCCGTTAGCGTTACTTCACATCAAACTTAAATACTTGCACTCCAGCCTGGCCGTTTGCACCGATGCCTTGCAATACACCTATGTATTTTCCGGTTTGATCTGATGTGTAAAATGATACATTGCTGGCGTTTAAACCTGTATCAATGGCGGGCGACCAATAAAGCAAATTCCTAAAGTCGGGCAAGCGGCTTTTGAGCTGCGCATCATTATCATATAGAGGCGAGTAAAACTCCCGTTGCAATTGCATGCCTTCGTAATCTATCACCACAGCGTGCGGGTCCATTTCGGTACCCCCGAGATCCCCTTTGTAAGTAGTAAAGCTCAATATACCTTCGTAAACCGATGGGCCGTAATAGTAGCGCTGCCTTATCACGTCCAACTTACGGATCTTTAGAGGATCTAAAGCTAACGCCTTATCGATATTAAATACCGGGATGCCGTCAAGCAAAACTAAAGGGTCACCGCTTAAGTTATAAGCTTCATCATGGATAGTGATATGAAACCTGCCGCGCGTTTTGGAGACAGCCACCTCACGGACATACTCTTTTAAAACCTCCTCCATAGTCAAAAACCGGGTGTAATCATCCAACTTGTAAACTTTAAAAGCTGTACCGAAAAAACCACTGCTATCCAATCCGGGGTCGTAAAAAGTTTTTAGCCTGTTCCCTGCATAGGTGTTTTGCACCTGCGCACTCAAACTACCTTCTTCTAACGATCGCCGCAATGCATTAGAAATAGTTAAACCAGGGAGCGCGGTTTTTGTATACTGCTCAGCAAAGGGACTTAGAACTTCCAGCCGATGTACAGTATCCTGCCCGGTATTGGTTTGCACAACAATTTCGTTAGGCCCATAAAAGTCTTTGGTGTTAAATAAAAACCTGCCTGTAGTATCGCTCAGGGCTGCGTACATCTGAACACGTTTGCCAGGCATCGCCATGTATGCAATAACACCCTTAACGGGCTGTTTGCTGGCCGTATCGACAACTTTGGCGGTTACGATGTGTCCATTATATTCGGGCAAGTAGTTGAATGCCGGCTTGCTTTGCAGGATGCTGTTCCATTGAAACCTGCGCCAGCCCTGGGTAAGCATTAAGTTATTAGTTGCAGCGTCGGCTTCTGCCGATGTATTTTTTAAATAATATACCGGCGATTCTATAGTCCCCTTTAAGTCGGAGCTTAGCCATAAATAACTTGCTATATCATCCTGATCACCGTTCTGCAACGAATCTAATTTATAAACAGCCATTGACATACTCGACGGTAACCACTTGCCTGCGTTATCTTTACTGGTTACCTGTACACTTACATGTTTACGGGTAGTGTATTGCTGCAAGTCCGGGTTGGCTGTTATGAACAACGACTGTTTTGGCCGTTTAAAGTAGAGACGTTCGCAAACCGGCTGCCTGGCGTTATTAAAAATTGTCAGGTGAGAAACGCCATCGTCAAGCTTTGCTTTGCTAATGTTAAAGGTGGCCAACCCATCAGCCATATCCGCACTTTGCGCTAATTTAGTTAACTGGGCAGTATGCGCGAAAAGGTAAACCGTGCTATTTAGTGTTCCCCGAACTTTAACCGTTAGGTTTTCGCCGGCATCAGTTAATTGCATCGTATATCCGGAGCTATTTGCGGCCGGCAGGTCCTTTACAAACGTCTTGGTCCCTGCGGTGCGGATGATCGCTTTGTAGTGATTGCCGGCCTTAGGTGTAAAAGCAAATTGCCCCATGCCAAATTTAAGCGGCTGAAACCTGACTACTGTATCATTACGCTGATCAACAATAACACCTTTAAAATCAACTCCTTTTCCGGCCGGGTCAACCGCTTTAAAACCTACATTGCTTGTGATGCCATTGACCATATTACCCCCTTCAGGAAAAAACTGCGCATCCAAACCTATGTCAGCCTTAGCAGTATTGGGAAAGCGCAGTGTGTTTATGATCGTAATTTGCTTTTCAAAAAAAGTTTCGGGGCCAAAATTTTTCATCCAGCTGGTATATGCCCTCAACTTATAATTACCATTAGCGATGGTGGACGGAATCACAAACGAACCATTGCCAACGCCGTTTTTAAGCGAGATCTTAGCCAGCATTGATGCTACTTGTGCGTCATCTAAAATTTCAACATAGGCCACTTTGCTAATATCAAGTAACCTATGATTGCCGGCATCTACACAGTATAATTTAAACCAAATAATGTCGCCGGCTATGTACGCAGCCCTGTCGGTATGCGCAAATATTTTTTCTTGCAGTGTATTTTGCTGATACTGATTAAAATTGTTTTGAGCCTGTTGTAATACCTGCGCCTTAGCACTAGTGACACTTATAACGGCAAGCCCTAACAGCAAAATGCTTTTAGCAGCTTTTGGTATATATCTCCTATATCTTTTCACAATCATTACCATTTCTCAATTAATCGGTCCAGAAAGCCGGTTTTTTATTTACTCCTCTCAACGTGCAATCGGCACATTCAAAGGATGAGCGCCCATAGCCTATAATAGTTCCCAAGGCGCTTGTTATAGCATAAGTTGGTTGCGCAAATCCCGATGTGATATAAGCGCTTACCTCGTTAATGCCGGTTGATGATAAAATTAAAGAGGGAATTTCTTCACAATCGTAGGGGTATTTAACATGCCATTCTTCCGGCAAAGTACTTTTATCAATGTAAATCCTTTTTGTTTGCATCGTGCTGATGCCTACATACCCTATAATCGGCAGGCCGGGGTTAGTAACACAATGGATGTTACCGATAGATTGCGATGGCAAAGCATCAAACACGCTCCCTAATTGTTCCGTGTTTTTTTTTAAATTGTCGTAAAATTGATATTCATCCTTACTTAAAGCATATTGTTTTAATAGCATGCTATAACGGATCCCGATCTTTTCTGATGTCGGGTCGATTTTGGTTATAGGCGCTTTTGAGATTACATCCTGCGCCAGTTTTATGGTTGTGCCTAATACAATAGTGCTGGATTTAGTACTTCCAAAGCAATTAAATACATCTTCGGCATCAGACCGCCGGATCACATTAGCGCCAACAACTTTATAGTTAGAGATATACCTGGCGTGAAACCGCCAGGTTTCTTCATATTCCCATCGGTAGTAAATAGTTTTATTGCCGGCATCATGCGCATTAGCGCTTAATTGCAGGCCGTCTGCCTGGACATCATAGCTAATGCTGTCTATAGGGGGGGTAATTTTAACTTCGGCATCGTCAGATACGTATTCAATACCTGCACTAGTTCGTATTCTTAAATGATATTTTTTAGAAGCATCCAGGTTGAGTGCGGGGATAGCATATGTACCCGGTTTTATTTCGCTTAGTGCCTTTGTGAAATTACTGCCTTCTACAATAACAGAGGCGCTTTGCTCGGCGGCAAGTTTAGTTGTATCGGTTAGTTTTATGGTATGGCTTAGTTTAATAAATGTAGTGTCGTTATTGTTGATAAAACCTTCTACCACTAAAAAACTATTAGGCGCCACTATAACGGGCGGAACATAAGGTTTACGGCAGCTATAAGTGGTAATAATTATTGCGATACAACACAAAAAGATGATCCTATAGTTCATTCGATCAGTGGTTTTTAAATAATTTCTTCCTCTCATCTCTTTCAAATTAAAAACGAATATTATAATTGATAAACGGTACCGGCGTAGCAAATATCGATAGCTTATAACCGCTGATAACGCCGCCCTGCTCGCTAAAATAGGTGGAGTATGCGTTTTGTCTGCCGGTTAAGTTGTAAACCCCAATAGTGAACGAGTTATGCGTTTTTTGATGCACCTTGTGGTTGCCATCAATGTTCATAGAAAAATCACTGCGGAAATAATCGGGAATGCGGTAGGCGTTCCTGTCAGAATAATACACCCTTTCCGAACCTGCATAATAGTACTTGGCAATAGGTAAGGTAATTGGCCTGCCTGTACTATAAGTTACATTAAGCGATACGCTAAAGCGGTGCGAAAAGCGGTAATTACCCACAAAGTTAAAATCGTGCGGTTTATCATAATTGGCAGGGTAAAAATTACCGTTGTTAACAGGTAAGCCAGCGTTAGGGTCATCCTGCTTTAAAAAAGTACGCGAATAAGTGTAGCTGATCCAGCCGTTGGCTGCACCTGTGTTTTTACGCAGCAGGAACTCCACTCCGTAAGCTTTGCCACGGGTGCTTATCACATCTGTTTCTATATGGTGGTTCAACACCAATGTCGCGCCACTGCGGTAATCCAGGTAATCTTTTAAACGCTTGTAGTAAACTTCTACAGATGTCTCGATCGTATTCGACTTTAAGTTTTTGTAAAGGCCCAGCGATACCTGGTCGCCATATTGCGGTTTAATATTAGGGTTACTTAGCTGGTAAACATCTGTAGGGGCGATGGCCGTTGTGTTCGATAGCAAGTGGATATATTGACGCAAGGTGTTGTAACCGCCCTTAACCGACAGATTATCGTCCAAATTATATCGTGCAGAAACCCTTATCTCCGGCCCATGATAGGTATTGATCACTTTGCCACTACGATATGTAGTGCTGTCAATTAATGTTGTTGCGGTTTTTGGCTGATTTGGCACATAATTATTTACCACCTGCGGCCCCAGGAAATTGTACAGTGAATACCGGACTCCATAGCTTAAAGATAGGTTAGGGCTGATATCCCACTTATCGCCGGCGTATATGGCGCTTTCTAATGCTTGTTGTTGCGCAATAACATCGGGCAGGGCTAATGATTGCGCGCCGTTTGGCTCAAATGTACCGGGATGCAACCGGTAATAAATGCTATTTAAACCAAAGTTGATAGTATGGATACGGTTGGCGTAATAAGTAAAGTCTGTTTTAAAATTGGTTTGGTTAATGTCAAAGTTGAGTTTGTAAGCATTAACCGGGTTATCAGAACTGGCTATGTTATACTCGTACCTATCCAGCCCGGCCAGGAAAACACCAAATAATTTATTGTTGAAATTGTGTTTCCATTTAATATTTATGTTGCGGTTAGCGTAGCTGTAGGCGGTATCGCTGTTCAGTTTAAACTTATCACGACTAATGTAGCTACTCACATAAATATTATTCTTGTCGTTTATCTGGTGGCTGATATCCAAATTGAAATCATAAAAAGATGCCTGGCTGTTTTTATAAGCATCGGGCAAAAGGTTAAGCAACCAATCTGAATAGGTAGCCCGCCCGCCAAATATGAACGAAGTTTTATCTTTTACTATCGGCCCCTCAATATTTAGTCGACTGGTTATTAAACCTACGCCGGCAGTACCGGTAAATTTCTTTTTATTGCCTTCGCGATCAGTAACGTCAAGTATGGACGATAACCTGCCACCAAACTTTTCAGGGATGCTGCTTTTATACAATTCTACACCTTTTACAATATCGGGGTTAAAGGCGCTAAAAAAGCCAAAAAAATGCGCGGGGTTGTAGATGGTAGCATCATTTAGCAAGATCAAATTCTGATCGGCCGAGCCGCCGCGTACGTTAAATCCTGTCGTGGCTTCCCCTACAGATTGCACCCCTGGCAGAGTTAGTACCACTCGCAAAATATCAGCCTCTCCAAACACCGTTGGTACTTGTTTAATGCTTTTTATATCCAACCGGGTAACGCCAAGTTCTACACTACGTACGTTAGCCACTTTTTCGGCGCTGATCTTTACTTCTTTTAAACTGGTTACCTGCTCCTGCATTTCGATAATGAGCTTACCATCTGAATATAAAACGATTTGTCTGCGGGTATCTTTCATGCCGATACCGCGTACGTTCAGCGTGTGACGGCCGCGACTCATCTTTACGGTAAAATAGCCAAACTGGTCTGTAGCCACACCCGATTTGGAGTCGACAATGTAAATACTTGCACCAGTAACCGCCTCTCCCGATTTGATATCCCGCACATAGCCGGATAGTGTGGCATTGCCTGCCTTTATCTCATTGGTTTTAATGCCTATCTCATAAAGTTTATTTTCAGTAGTGGCTTCAACTACTTTTCTATCTTTATCCTCAACGTAATCGTTAGTAAGGTTACTAGTCGGCGTAATAACGGCATCCGGCTTATCATCATTAAAAAAGCCGGTTGCAAACCCTGTTTGTATTATCCTTGCACGGATTAAAAAAACCTGGTTTTGCGGGCTGATGGCGTAATGATAGTTAGTGCCTTTAAAAGCCATATCTAAAATGGCATCTACGGTTTTGTCTGCGACTTGCATGGTAACCTTAAGGCTGTCAAACTGGGCGGCATCATAGTAAAATCGATAGCCGCTTTTAGCTTCCAGATCAGTTACGACAGTCCCAATATTTGCTTGCTGAAAATTTACGCTTATCGTTTTTCTAATTGCTTCTTGCGCAAACGCCGCTTTCAGCATTAATAAACAACAAAAAAATGCCAGGTGAATTTTTTTCATACTAAAGCGTTATCTGATCATAATATGCTGCTACTTTCATCATCGCTTGTTCCTGATCGTCTTTAAACTTAATCTGATTAGTGCCGATGTATTGCTTCAGTTCTTTCTTCTTATCCTTAAAAACGCTCAATAAGTCGCCTTCGCTGCTCACGCTGGTATAATTGCCACTCTTTTTAACGTAGATATTCTTAGTCGCGTTGAAATAAGTTTCTATCGAGCCTGTGCTATTGCTGGCATTTTGAATGCTTTTTGAGCGCTTAACCAAAATAGAAGTTTTACCCTGGTACAACTGATCGTAAAACCCGGCGGTTACACCTTTGTCATTTTTTAAAGTGTCCGTATTGATATAAACAAAATGGTGCCCCAGCCAGTCGAAACTCTGCACACGTTCGCTCAGTAAACTTATTTTGGCCGATTTGTTTGGGAGTAATATAGCAACCAGGTCTTTATTGATATCATACAACATCGGTACGTTTTTATAGGGGAAGCCGTCGTATTCTACCGCGCCGGGCGTAAAATTGTTTACATCGCCAAAGTAGGCGTTGCCCTTGATAACGGCATCGTAAAAGTTATACTCAGGGCCATTGTACAGGCGGGATTGGTCGCCTATGGCTGTCAGATAATTAGCAACTGTATTATCAAACACAGATTGGCGCAGGTCGGTATCGCTTTGTAAGTTTTGGGACGAAGCGCTTAAAGCTCCGCATACAACCAGCACGCATGCCGGCAGCATTTTAAAAAAAGTACGGTTCATCTACTTATGTAGTATATAATTGGTAATATGAAAGTAAGTACTTTTATATTAAAATCAATAGATTAAGTTATAGACTTTAATGAAACTTTTCGCAAATCAGATTGGGAATTTGAAATTGCGAACCGCGAAAACAGGAGAGGTGTTTAGCTTTATTATCTGATAAACGTTAATGTAAGGGATAAAAAATGGGTAACGACAGAAATTCTGTGTTGTCCCAAAAGAGAGATCCCATTAGACACAATTTTTGGGGTAAGACTCTTTTATCACAACACGACATCCCATTTGAGATTGATAAAATCCCACTTACAAGCAAAGCTTACCGAACAGCCGCGACGTATTTAGGAATATCCGACAGAAAACGCTCAGCTCGAACCTGACTTTAAACGGAATAAGGACTATAAAGAGGTTCTGTCCGGACTTGACCAGCAATTAAAGAAAGCCGTGTCTGAAATCCTTAAAACGATTAAAGATTAAATGGAATTTCACGGTCTGTTACCGAAGAATCTTTAAAGACTTGGAAATGCGGTTCCAGATGCGTAAAATTCACAACGGAACAATTGGCGGGCAGGAATGCAGTGTGAAAGCGGCGGATTTATGAGCGACCCGCCACCAATTTTATACAATTTTAGCAAAATAGCCGATGAGCTAATGGTCAAGCTCTAACTCTTTGCTTGACGCTTTCGAATATCTCTTCCTTTTCAGCTTGCTTTAATACGCCCAAAGCCGTTAATGGCTGTACACCTGAATCCAAGGTTAGATAAAGCTGCCAGCCGGCCCAAAATGTTTTTTTGAGCGTGATATCTCTAATGCTTTGATAAGAAACAAATGTGAGCGGACCGGTATCCATTGCCAATTTATTTGCGCCGCTGCCTTTCGGTATCGCCCGGTAATAAAGTCCTTCATCGTCCAGTCTGGCGCGTTCCACTCCATCAGAATATTTGATAAAACAGTAGCCTCCCAGCAAAAAACCTAACTTAAACGCAAGCATGAATAGCGATCCCAGAAATTCTATTACACCTTCAAAACTAATCAGGACCCATTGAAGATTATTCCAAAACGAATCTTTAATATCAACACCCATGAAGGTAAAAGCAAGCCCAACAATTATCAGAATAACACCAATTGTTAGGGAGCGCCAAGGCGGCAAATAATAGCTCTTTGATGATTCCCCGTTTTTCATTTGAACAAGAATGATTTAAGGTTTATTTTTATGAAATAACAGTGCAAACACCTTGTTTTTTTTCCTGTAATTTGCACGGATGATATCAGGAGCTTCAGCTTCTTCGTTGATACCATTTAATATGATCTCCCGCTTATCTTTACCAGAACTACAGCTCAGCCTAAATTGACCATTAGCTTCAGGTACACCGCTCTGTGGCATAAATAGCTTTGCCTTTTGCCGGGTGCCAACCAACCTGATTGCGCTGGCACCGATATATCCATCTGCATAATCTAGATGAAATATGCCATTTTTGATCCTCGCGGTATATTTAACAGTTTCATACGCTTTTGCCTGCTGAGCCATTGCGGCGTTCGCAGAAAAACAAAGGCTGCTAGAAAAGATAATTTGAAATAAAATCAATTTCATCATGTACAAGTGTAATATACCTGGCTATCTGTTTTATCGACACTGCCCCAAACTTTGAAGCCACGAGGTTCTTTAGTAATGAAATCTGTCCAGCTAATTGAATATAAAGGTTCTTCATCCATAAGTTTTAATTTTTCAACCTACACAAATCGTCGATCATTTCTTTGATGGATTGATCGGTATAACCGTACAAACCCTGGCCGATCCTTTTCAGTTTGGGCGGCGGAAGCACCAGCTGCCTATCTTCTTCGATGCTTACGCCATCTTGGAAATCCAAGTGATGCGAGGAAAAAGAAAGTAGGTATCGATGGCCTTGTCTGTTAAGTAGTATCCTGAATAGTGTTGGCGATCCTGCTTTTTCAGGCAGCAATTCGAAAGAGAATCCTTGCTGGTGAAGCGTTTCATTGCCTACGCGGTTAAACGCCTGCCAATAGTCCCGGTGTACTTTGTCCATCAAACAAACAACATAACTCGCGTTCTATTGTTTATTCGTTATAAATCTTCTAGATTATTAAACAACCAGTATGCCAGGTTGTTATCCTTATCAACGAATCTATATTATCATGAGAAACTTTTTAAAGTACGCAACCCTGCTGTTAATATTTCAAGCATTCATCGTGCGCGGTCAGTCGAAGATCAGCCTAAACGGGGTATATGCCGGCGTAGAGATTATGCCGTCTGCAATGGGAGGAATGAGCCGCAATGATATAGTAATATTATTCAGGCCCGACGGTACATACAATGACGATCTTCGGAAGTCCGGCTGGCAACAACGTGTATCGGGCCGTTATACAATAGGCGGCCGTACGGTATCGCTGCGCACCCCCGGCGACAATAGGGCTATTACTTACACCCTGGACAATGATGGAAATATGAATGCCGGCAGCTTTAACCTTGTAAGACAACCTACGGATAGCAGTATACCTAACGGCAATTATGAATTTAGTTCGGCCGGGGGCTCCGGCAGCGGCGGCAGCGGAACGGCTGTAGGCAGCTTTTCAAATAAAGGATTTTATTTTGATGGACAAGGCAATTTTAGCGCCAATAGCCACACGGCTGTAGTAGTATCCGGCTCAAATGTGGGCGGTGGTAATAGTCATAAAAGCAGCGGCGGCGGCACTTATAAGATCAGCAGAGGGGTACTGACGTTAACATTTGCAAATGGTACAACCGAGATGCATTCCTTTTTCTGCCGCCCCGGTTACGATCCTATTATGGCGGTCATTGACGGAGATATTTATTTCGTAAAAAATCGCCGCAAAAAATAACAAACATCGTTGCCGGCCCAATCGCAACATCCAAGGTGTCGGTTGGCAAAGAGTTTTTCAATATAGCATCACTCACCGCATGAAAAAAGTTTTATTATTATGCATTCTTTTAACAGCTCCGGTCATCTTAAAAGCACAAACAACGGAGCAAAGTCAGGTAAAAGAAATGCTTAAAACCTTTTACACAGCTTACATGACAAACTTTTCCAATGATACTGGTAAGGACTTGCTGCAATTAAGGCGCAAATATTGTACAAGTAAGTGTGAACGGCTATTTAGAAAATTAGTTGAAGAAACTGATGCGGACCCTATCATAAAAGGTCAGGACAGTGACGCCCAATATGCCCAAACCTTAATTATCAAAAAAGATAACAACAAGGCCAATTCATACACAGTTTCTTATTCCTATGATGATTACAATGAGAAAGGGGAATTAAAAAAAGAAGTAGCTACCATTAAGCTCATTATTATAAAAGTAAAAGGTGTATTTAAAATAGACTCAATTTCTTAAAAAACCTATATGTCTGTGCGCCCATTTGCCTATACATGGCGATACCCAAGCGGGCGCTTTTCAATTATGCTGAATCATCCTATCTCCAACATAAGCCGCTTTTAATAACCTACTAGTTTTATAGGTCGCTAATTCTGTGTTTCAAATCTGCGTTCTTTGCTGTTGCCACGGCTTCCTGAATGACTTCAAAACAGCGCATTTTGTCGTTTTCAGATAGCAGCAAGACGATGTTATGTGTTTCAGAATCCGTTTTTATATTGATCACCCGGTTCACCAGGAATTGTTGCTCCATCACACCAAACTCTTTTCATAAATCGATAGTTATAAGTGCATCGAAAATGAATACCTATCAAAAAGCAAGCTTAATATCCGTTGATGAAGCCATCACCAAAGGTCGGCAAATGTTGCTGCTGCCGCGCATCGTAATGGTCGTGGGCCTGGTTTTCTTTTTGTTCCCAATGGCACTTATCTTTATAGGTGTTTTTGAAGGGCCACCTTTCACCACTAACGTTTGGCTGGTATGCACAGGAGTTACCGTGTTTTGCTTTGTGGTATTTTGTTATCTGCCGTATTTATTCTGGAGTAAAAGGACAACCCGCTGGAAGTTGTGGGCCTTTGATAATGTGGATGATGTTCACGAACTGAAGATCATGGCAACAGGAGCACATCTTTGTCCTGCTTATAGCACGGTGATGGACAAGTTGCAGATCCAGTCTGCTGAAGAAAGAGAACAATGGCGTAATTTACAGGATCGCTTTAATTTTAGAAGCGCCTTCAAAGATGATCCTGAGATTCCGGCCAGAACAGAGGTTTTCTATTCAAAACTCCATCTTACTATCCAAATTTTGTTCGCGTTGCTTTTTGTAGCAATTGGTTCGGTCATTGAATTTGACCGTAAAGCATGATGGCCAGACAAGTTTGAAAATAATAGCTGCTCTAATCGCTTTGGTTCCGATTTTCTTGATATTTAAGTCCGCTCAACGGATGATCAAGAAACAGCCGGAGCTGGTGCTCGATAACCAGGGGCTTTACACCGAACAGACAGGGTTACTTAACTGGGATCTGATCTTTAATGAAAAAGTGACCCGGGTAGATCAGGGAAAAAGAGGTGTTAAGTTTACTTTCAGCTTTCAGCATCCTGGCGGCATCGTCAATATTGATATTAGTGACTTTAACATTAGTAAAGGACGATTGGAAAGGTTGATGCGCGTTTATAAAGGACGGTACAGCAGTTAATTTTAGATAGTTATTCACCGGCCATTTCCGGTTCGGCATCTCGGGCATGTCTGCAATAAACTGGCGCAAATCGAATAAAAAGGAAAGTAGGAGAAGTGATGTCAATCAGCTGGAAAAGAGATTGCAGCATTTCTGTGGGTTGTATGAACAAGCATTCATGCGTTGAATTTTTTTAATTGTTTTTTGCACCGATAATTAGTTTTACTAATATGAATGACACCAGTATCAGACTTGATTCTAATCACATTAAACGGTGTTTGATGTCATTATAATTACGCACTAATGTTTTGAGCTTTGGTATATGAAAAACATCCTGATCTCCACCGACTTTTCGCCAAATGCCAACCACGCTGCGGCTTATGGTTACAATTTGGCAAAGCAAGTTAAAGGTAATATTCTTTTGGTCAACGCTATAACCATCCCTGCCGAGGTTACTCAATCGGGGATGATCGTTTGGCCGATGAATCAAGAAAGTGAGTTAATTACTGAAAGTACCGATGAGCTGCAAAAACTGAAAGCGCATTTGGAACAAAATGATTATTCTGATACATTTCGGCCCAGCATCAATTACCTCACAGAGGCGGGAAAAGTAATCGATGTAATTGACCACATAGCCGATAAAGAGATAGGACTAGTTATTATAGGGAAACACAGCGCGGATGCTTTGAGTACTTTTTTACCGGGTAACCACTGTAGTCATCTAATAGATACTGCAAATAAACCACTTTTAATGGTGCCGGAGCATGCCTCAATAAAAGAGGTCAAAAAGATAGCCTTTGCATTTGATTTCAACCATATCGGTAAGGATCTCGAATCAATTTATAAATTGATTGAGTTTGCAAAAGCACTTCATGCCGATGTTTTACTCACTCACATTTTTGATAATCCGCAATCGTCGTCTATGAAGCTGATGATCGATCAACTATTAACCGAGTTATCCAATAAGGCAGATTATCCTCACATATATTATCGCGCGATCACAGAGAGCAATGCCGAACAGGGATTGGACTGGCTTTGTGAACACGGGCAAATAGATATATTGGCTATGAACCACGGGCCGTATAGTTTTATTGACGACGTTTTAAACTTGAGCCATACCCAAAAAATGGCTGCTCATATTACCATTCCATTATTGGTTTACCAGGTTGAAAACTAATGATTACCATCATTTTATTGCGGATCTGTTATCATATACCCAACACTTAATAAGCCGGATATTTAATAAAAAATAACATCATGGAAAACATCATCACAGTACCGGCACATTGGGTAAATAGTAACAACATTCAGCATAAATTAAGCTTTTTGGCTAAATGGAAAGCTTTCGCCGATCAGCAGGCTGATAGTAAAACGCTGTGGTTTATTGTTTCTTTAATAGCGCAGGGCGTATTGTTTTTGCCAATACCGGCGGCGTTGATCTATTACTTGCAGGCACCGCTCGCCGTTTTAGCTGTAACGCTTGGTTTGTACTTCGCCAACATCATTTCAGGTATGGGTGGGGCCGGTATCAGGGTTACGCTTTTGTTTTTCTTAGCCAGTGTGATCATCCATGTCCTGATGATAGCGCTTTTTATATTCTGATCAACATTATTATAAATAAAAAGGCCATTAGTAAATGATACTAATGGCCTTTACTGTTTGTTAGAGTATTCCTTTAATTTTTCGGTTTAATGCCCCTGCACCCTTTTTTACATACACAGGCATCGCCCAGGCATTTTTTCATTTGTAAATTATCCAGGTTGGTTATCGTTTGGTTGGCTATTTCCTGCAGCGCTTCTTTGGTCAGGTAAGCCTGGTGGGGCGTGATCAGCACATTATCGTAAGTCAGCAGTATTTGCAGTAAGGCGTCTTTGTGAGCATCATTAGAATGATCTTCAAAAAACAATCCCTGTTCGTGTTCGTAAACATCCATGCCTATGTAACCAATCTTGCCTTTTTTCAGGGCAACCAAAACATCAACCGTGTTAATTAGCCCACCCCTTGATGTATTGATTAGCATGACGCCATCTTTCATCCGGTTAAGCGTCTCCTCGCGGATTAAATATTGAGTGGCTGTGGTTAATGGCAAATGAAGTGATATAATGTCATCGGAACCGAGCAACACTTCTAATGAAACATGCTCTACATCAGATGCCTCACCCTTAAAATATGGATCATAACCAATAACAGTGCAACCTAAGCCATTGTATATTTTGGCTGTTGCCAACCCCGTATGCCCAAGCCCGATGATCCCCACTGTTTTACCCGAAAAATTAAAGCCGATCAAATCCTCGTTTCTAAAATCAAATTCGTGGCTGTTTTTATCTGCTTTGATCAATCTGCGGTTAAGCGCGAATGCCATGGCGACGGAATGCTCTGCGATGGCTTGTGGCGAATAGGAGGGTACATTAAAAACCTTGATGCCATATTTCTCTGCTGCCGCTTTATCGATATGATCTGTGCCCGTAGAACGTGTGATGATATACTTAATGCCAAGTGCTGCCAACTGATCTATCACTTCGGCTGATACTTCATCATTCGTGAAAACAATTACCGCGTCTTTGGCTTCGGCATAGCCGGTCGTTTTACCATTTAAAGGATTTGCAATTAGCGTAATATCATGTTTTTTTTGGTTGGCTATCGCCAGAAATTCTTTTTCAAAAGGCCTTATACTGTATGCTACCGCTTTCATGTTTTTATTATTTATGCCAAAATTAACCTCTAGATGTTGCTTTGGCCATGAGCAAAGACAGCCGGAAAAATGATGCTGGTTAGTTTTTCATTTTGGCAAGGCGGGGTTCATCCAGTATAGTGATCAGGCTGGCCGTTTTTTCTATTAACCCTTCATCCTTAAAGTCAGATAATGTCCGGCTAACGGTTTCAGTTGCCATGCCCGCCATCGCGGCCAGGTCCTCGCGTGATATCTTAAACCCGGAGGTGTCTTTTGCTTTGGTGCGTTGCAGGCGCAATAGCACTTCGGCCATTTTCTTTCGTACCGAATTATAAGCCAGCTGCAGCAGTTGCAATTCTTTTTCCCTGATATCCTTTGCCAGTAATTTGAT
Source organism: Mucilaginibacter sp. (assembly GCF_964263795.1). Lineage (GTDB taxonomy): Bacteria > Bacteroidota > Bacteroidia > Sphingobacteriales > Sphingobacteriaceae > Mucilaginibacter. The sequence continues at coordinate 41,035 of NZ_CAXVWK010000081.1, read as the reverse complement.
AAATTCCCGGCCTACTTCGGGATGCCTGGAGAGCAGTTGCTCCAGCAGATCTTTCGGGATTAAACATAGCGTACTGTCTTCGATAGCGGTAGCAGTATCCGTATAAGCTTCATTGGCCAGCAGAGCATTAATCCCGAGGTAATCTTCTGCAAGATACATGCCGGTCATCAATTCACGCCCGTCATCGGCTAATTTGATGGTTTTAACACAGCCGCTTATCACCAGGTAAATACCATTGCCCTTGTCCCCGTCATAATAAACAACCTGGTTTTTTTTAAAGACGCGGGTTTTACGTTCATGAACAATATTTTTCAACTCGGCCAGGCCATCCACGTTTTTAACAAGCGCCCCTAAATGATCTAGCGATGCGCTATAAAATTTTTGCTGGCGTTCTTTCTTTTTCAGCCGGCTTTCAATGGATTGCGAAAGCTCCATATCGTCAAAGGGCTTTGTCAGATAATCATCGGCACCTAAATCCATTCCTTTGCGCAGGTCCAGGTGCTCGGCCTTGGCCGTTAAAAATATGAAGGGGATGGTGCTTGTTTCAGGATGCTGGTTTAAAATGTACAACACGCCATAGCCGTCCATCTCGGGCATCATAATGTCACAAAGAATGATATCCGGTAGGTGCTTTAATGCTAAGTCAACGCCGGCTTTACCGTTTTGTGCGCTGTAAACAGTATATCCTGCCAACTCTATTATTTCCACGACATTCTCGCGAATGTCGTCGTTATCTTCTATTACTAGAACTTTTTTCATGATGCCGTGAATATTATGGTAAAAATGGTCCCCTGGTTAACTTTACTTTCAAAATTCACACTGCCACCCATCAGATCTATGTAGCGGGCCACGATGTTCAGCCCTAATCCCGTTCCGGGTATAGTCCCTGTATTGTGCGCCCTAAAGAAAGCTTCAAACAAATGTTTCTGGTCTCTTTCGGGGATGCCGATACCATTGTCCTTAACGGTGATGATGCAGTTGTCTTTATTGATCTCCGTTGTAAAATCAATGAAAGTGTTTTCCCCGGAGTACTTAATGGCATTGCTGATGAGGTTGATGATGCAGCCTTTTAACAGGTTTTGATCCAGGTTCACGCTGCTGCTAACGCCGGTATGCTGATAAATAATATTCTGATGTTGTTTAGCGATGGCCTGCATTTCTTCGGTAATTTCCTCAGAGAGTTTAACCAGGTCAAAGTCGACATAGGTAGCTTGCTCTTTACCGGCTTCCAGCTTTTCGAGTGACAGAAAATCATTGAGTATCGCGGTTAAGTTTGTTACGCCCTGCTTGATCTTTCCAACATGTTTACCAATGTTTGGTGTATTTAAAGATTCGGCATAACGTTCGATCAAACCAGCGGACAATTGTATAGAGGTTAGCGGTGTTCTGAATTCATGTGAGGCGATGGATACAAAACGGCTTTTGAGAAGACTTAATTCTTTTTCTTTCTCCAAAGACTGGCTTACCTCTTCTTTCGCCAGTTCCAGGGCAGCTACGGTTTCATTCAGGGTTTTAGTGCGCTCTGCAACCTGGTCTTCCAGATGCGCTGCATATTTTTTCAACTGTAACTCTGCTTCTTTCTCGCGCGTCAGGTCATGGATAAACCCGGTGTAGATTTTTCTGCCGGAATATTGCACTTCACTTAACCCAAGGCGGAAAGGAAAGACAGTGCCATCTTTTTTCAAACCCTTCACTTCACGTCCAACGCCGATTATGTGCGCTTTGCCGGTACGTTGATACCTGTCAAGATATTCGTCGTGCTGCTCTTTATCGGGGGGCGGCATCAACATAGATACGTTGCTGCCTATTACCTCTTCAGGAAGGTATTTAAAAAGTGCGCATGCAGAAGGGTTGATAGACTCGATTTTCCCCCTGTCATCTATCGTAATAATACCGTCAATAGCGTTTTTAATGATGGCAACTAAAAGGGCGGCGTTTTCCATACTACAATCAGGTATAACCCAATTGTTATATCTCAACTGCAAAGGTCGGCTATAGTTAACGCAATACGCTGAATTAAATGCTGTATAAAAGTGACACTCGTCACTTTTATACTACCTGGAATAGCTTGGTTATTAATCAATAATTAAATAATAGAAACAATTTAGCTTTACTGCGTTATAATAGTATGGATTTAAAAAGACCTGTGAATGTGCTAATTATAGATGATGATGAGATCAGTAATTTTATTTTAATGAAACTATTGAGAAAAATATCGTCTGATATAGTAATAGAAATTTGCTTGAATGGCGAACTTGCAATTGAACATTTACTGGAGCTGGTAAAACGGGACGCAAAGTATCCCGACATCATATTCCTGGATATAAGTATGCCTGTTATGAATGGTTGGGGCTTTTTAAAACAATATATGCACGACGGTTTTGACCAGATTTTGAAATCAAGAATATTTGTCGCTACCTCTTCCATATTTCAGCGTGACCATGATCATGCATTTGGTCACCCTATAGTGGAAGACCTAATTGTTAAACCATTTAATATAGACGGCCTAAGGGATATTTTAAACTCGAAATTAAAATTGGTTTAGTGATACCTGTCATTGTTTCGGCTGTTCTCCATCATCAAAAAAATAGTTAAGTACATCGACTTTTACGGCATACCATTTAAACAGTATGTCCTATGTCAACTTTAACTCAAAATAACACTGAATTAGAATTCAGAACCGAACATGACTCCATGGGTGATGTGCAGGTACCTGGCGAACGATATTGGGGCGCCCAAACCGAACGCTCCCGCAATAATTTTAAGATTGGGCCAAAGGCTTCGATGCCGGCCGAAATTATTGAAGCTTTTGCCTATTTAAAAAAGGCAGCTGCCTATGCCAATACCGACCTTAATGTATTGCCGGCCGACAAACGCGACCTGATCTCACTGGTCTGCGATGAGATACTTAAAGGTAAGCTGCCGGACGAATTCCCGTTGGTGATCTGGCAAACGGGTTCAGGGACACAATCCAACATGAACCTTAACGAGGTGATCTCCAACAGAGCGCACGTGATCCATGGCGGAATGCTTGGTGACCGAAAAACTGTTGTTCACCCGAATGATGACGTAAACAAATCACAATCATCCAACGATACCTTTCCCACAGCCATGCATATCGCGGCTTATAAAATGCTGATCGATATTACCATACCGGGAATTGAACTACTTCGCGATACCTTAAAGAAGAAATCAGAAGCTTTTAAAGGCGTGGTCAAAATAGGGAGGACCCACCTGATGGATGCCGTACCTCTTACCTTAGGACAGGAAATATCGGGTTACGTTTCTCAGTTGGATCATGGTCTGAAAGCATTGCGAAATACACTCGATCACTTGGCCGAACTTGCACTCGGCGGCTCGGCTGTAGGCACCGGTATGAACACACCAAAAGGTTATGATGTAAAAGTGGCGGAATACATAGCCAAATTTACTAACCTGCCGTTCCGTACGGCAGATAATAAGTTCGAAGCGCTGTCTGCACATGATGCCATTGTAGAAAGCCACGGTGCACTGAAGCAGATAGCAGTATCATTAATGATGATCGCTAATAACATCCGCATGCTTGCCTCCGGCCCGCGTTGCAGCATAGGTGAACTGCACTTGCCGGAAAATGAACCGGGCTCATCCATTATGCCGGGTAAGATTAACCCTACCCAGAATGAAGCCGTTACCATGGTTGCTGCACAGGTAATGGGAAATGATGTTGCGATCACCATTGCCGGATCTAATGGCCAGTTTCAGCTTAATGTATTTAAGCCAGTTATGGCTGCTAACTTCCTGCAATCCGCCCGCCTCATCGGTGAAGCCTGCGCATCCTTCGAGGAACATTGCGCCAGGGGTATTGAGCCAAATCACGAAGGTATAAAAAAGCACCTCGATGAATCACTGATGCTGGTTACTGCGCTTAATCCGCACCTGGGTTATGAAAATTCCGCTAAGATCGCGCAAAAGGCGATGCGGGAAAACCTATCTCTACGCGAAGCAGCTATCGGCCTGCATTTGCTAACCAGCGAGCAATTCGACCTGTGGGTTAACCCGGTGAATATGGTAGGCTCTTTCTAAAGCTATATCATCATAATAGTGATCCGGATCATATAAACTGATGTTCCGGGTCATCTTTTAACTTCCTGTATAACATCACCTTTACAGCATTCAATCAAACGTTTTTTTATCCTACATATGTGAAAAACTTTACCCTCCCGATCCTGATGCTGTTTGCTTGTTTAAAGGCTTCAGCCCAGCAACCCGCAGCAACGCCGCAGGTGAACACCGATACCATTAAAAATTTTTCCACCTATAAAAGGTCTATCACTTTTGCCGGGCTTTTACAAACCAGGTTTCTCGGTTCACTAACCAAAAACGTAGATGTGAACGGTAAGAACTTCGACCCGGCAGCCACAACCGGCAAGATCACTAATACCTTTATGCTGAAACGTGTGCGCTTTGTTGTAAAAGGTACGGTAAATGATCACTTCTCGGCCAACCTGCTCGTCAATTTCGCAGAGTTTAACAGTGACCCGGCTAACAAGGTGCTGGAGAACGCTTACGTAAAATATACGCTTAGCAAACACTTTAATGTACAGGCGGGCCAGTTCAGGCCGTTTTTCGGGATTGAAGATGTGGTGCCAAATGATATCATCCGTACGCTGGACTACTCTAACCAGTATTACGCTTTCGGAGCCAGCGGCTGGCAGAGCTTTCAAACCGGTGTCGCCGTGTTCGGTAATGTTAACAAAGGTGGGCAGCTGCGGTATTATGCCGGCGCTTACAACGGTAACAACCGCAACCAGGCTGCGGATAACGACAATACTAAAAACATTTACGGCCGGCTTGAAGCCGATGTAATTAAAGGTTTGACGCTTGGCGTTAACGCCGCCCAGGGCAGCCTTGGTGCGGGTACTGGTAATGCACTGGGTATTGACGTAAAAGGCAGCTTAGCCCTCAATGAACGTTGGGAATTTGCTTTAGGTGGCGAATATAAAACCGGGACCAATTTTGCCCTTTACAACGCCCTAACTGTAAAACCTAAGTTGAGTGACGTAAGGATGCAGGGTTTTTATGTATTTCCCATCGTGCGATACAACACTAATATGCGCAGGGTAAGGGGTATTGAGTTTTCTTCCCGTTACGAATATTTTAATGAGAATTACCGACTAAACCATAACTCCAGGCAAACCATTATTCCAAACGTCTCCCTCATTTTTGCCGACGACTTTTACGCCGCGCTGCAATTAGGCGTATCTATCGACCTCTATCAAAAAAACATTCCCCTAACCACTGCTTACAACCACAACCTGGCTTATCTCCAACTACAGGTACGCTTTTAATTTATTATCATGAAAGAGATTAATCTTAAATCATTTGCGATCACCCTGGTGGTTGGCCTTATCATCTGGTTCATTCCTGTACCGGATGGTGTTAAGCCTAATGCCTGGCATTTGCTGGCTATTTTTGTGGCAACCATTGTTGGTATTATTTTAAAGGCGGCACCTATGGGTACCATGGCTATGCTGGGTATAACACTTTGTGCTGCTACCCAGGTACTGGCACCGGGTAAACCCATAGATGCCATCAAGAACGCGTTAAGCGGTTTTGGCAACTCCACCATTTGGCTTATTGGGCTTGCCTTTTTTATCGCCCGCGGTTTTATCAAGACAGGTTTGGGTAACCGGCTGGCCTATAACTTTATCAAGCTGTTTGGTAAAAGCACACTGGGCTTGGCCTATGGTTTAAATACTGCCGACCTGATCCTGGCGCCAGCTATACCAAGCAACACGGCAAGGGCAGGTGGCGTCATCTTCCCGATAATGCAGTCCATCGCGGTAAATATGGGAAGTGAACCAAACAAGCCCGAAACGCACCGCAAGATTGGCGCATTCCTGACTTTGAGCAGTTACAACGCAAATATGATCACCTCGGTCATGTTCCTGACTGCAACGGCCAGTAACCCGATGGCGCAGAAGTTTGCCCATGACTTGGGCGTAAACATCACATGGGGAAGCTGGGCTATGGCGGCAGCTATACCCGGTCTGGTTTGTTTTTTACTGGTGCCGTTATTCCTTTATAAATTTTACCCGCCTGAACTGAAGCAAACCAAAGAAGCGCCTGCAATGGCTGCTGCCAAGCTAAAAGAGATGGGTAAGATCTCGCTACAGGAATGGCTGATGGTAGCCACATTTATCATTCTGCTGGTGCTTTGGATCTTTGGTAATCTGATGTCTATCGATGCAACCACCGGCGCGCTTATCGGCCTTTGTATTCTGCTGCTTTGCGGTGTACTCACCTGGGAAGATGTCAAATCTGAAAAAGGCGCATGGGACACCATCGTCTGGTTCTCTGCCCTGGTCATGATGGGTTCCTACCTAAATTCTTTAGGATTGATCGGCTGGTTCGGGCATTTAGTAGGCGGCAGCATGAGGCAATTCAGCTGGCAGTTGGCATTCCCGCTGATCATACTGGTTTACTCTTATTGCCATTATATGTTCGCCAGCGCTACGGCGCAGGTGGCCGCGATGTACTCTGTGTTCCTGGCGGTAGGCATAGCCGTAGGCGTACCACCTGTAATGTTGGCCATCTTTCTTGGCGCTTGCCCAACACTGATGGGTTCATTGACTCACTATGGCCATGGGCCAGCACCTATATTTTTTGGGAGCACTTACGTGGATATGAAGGACTGGTGGAAGCAAGGCTTTTTGATGAGCGTGCTGTTCCTGCTGGTTTGGTTTATTGTGGGCGGGCTTTGGTGGAAGGTCATCGGGCTATGGTAGTCGACTGCAAAAATCATTTAATACATCATTGCCGATTCAATACCAATTATGAAACAGACAACCATTCAATATAAACTCGTTATGGCCGGAACGGGTCTGTTCCTCTGCTTTTTCTTGGTGATCCATTTGTTGGGTAACCTGCAGTTGCTTTTACCTGCCGCTGAAGCAAAAGAACAATTCAACTGGTACTCGCACCTGCTTGCGGGCAATATGTTCATCAAGATTATTTCCTGGGTTCTGCTTATTTCAATAATAGGCCATGCGGTTTATGCGCTGATACTGGCACGTAAAACAAAAAAAGCTAACGGGACCAAATATATTTATGACAAACGGGCCGATGTTAGCCCCTGGAATAGCCGTAATATGGGCCTACTAGGTACGGTCATCCTGATATTCCTGGTCATCCATTTAAAGGACTTTTGGTACGTGTCTGATTTTACAACAATGGCCCTGGATAAACAGGGTTATAAGGATATGTACTCGGTTGTGGTGTTAACTTTCCATCAATGGTGGTATGTGCTCATTTATGAGATTTCCTTCATTGCTTTAGGCTTTCACCTGTTGCATGGCTTCTTCAGCGCGGCCCGAACCCTTGGCCTTTATCATCCTAAATATGTAAAACTGCTGCGTTATACCGGCTGGGCATACACTGCCTTTATCACCGGTGGCTTTATGCTGATACCCATAGTTGTTTACCTTAATAACTGATCCAAATGTTAGAATCAAAAATACCCGAAGGCGCACTCGCCGATAAATGGGATAATTATAAAGAACACATCAAATTAGTCAACCCGGGTAACCGAAAAAAGCTGGATGTTATTGTGGTGGGTACCGGCCTTGCCGGTGCTTCATGCGCAGCATCATTAGGCGAACTTGGCTATAATGTAAAATCTTTTTGTTTCCAGGATTCGCCCCGCAGGGCACATAGCGTAGCGGCACAAGGCGGTGTAAATGCCGCTAAGAACTATAAGAATGACGGCGACAGTGTATTTCGCATGTTTTCAGATACGATTAAAGGCGGCGATTTCCGTTCACGCGAAGCCAATGTATACCGTCTTGCCGAATGTTCCGCTAACCTGATCGACCAGGCGGTAGCGCAGGGCGTCCCGTTTGCGAGAGAATATGGGGGTTACTTAAACAACCGCTCCTTTGGTGGTGTTCAGGTTTCACGTACATTTTACGCACGGGGGCAAACCGGGCAACAGTTATTATTAGGCGCTTACCAGGCCTTGATGCGCCAAGTCGGTGCCAACAAGGTGAAAACTTACACACGCCATGAAATGCTGGACTTGGTGATTGTCGACGGTAAAGCAAAAGGTATCATCACCCGTGACCTGGTAACCGGCGAAATAGAACGCCATGCAGCTAATGCAGTAGTGTTGGCAAGCGGCGGTTATGGTAAAGTTTACTACCTGTCTACGCTGGCTATGGGCTGTAATACCTCGGCTATTTGGCGGGCACATAAAAAGGGCGCGTACATGTCGGGGGTAAGCTGGATCCAATTTCACCCAACCTGCCTGCCGCAATCTGGCGAACACCAGTCGAAGCTCACGCTGATGTCCGAATCCCTGCGTAATGACGGCCGGATCTGGGTGCCCAAAAAAGCACATGACGAGCGGAAACCAAATGATATTCCTGAAGAAGAGCGGGACTATTATTTAGAACGCCGTTATCCTACGTTCGGGAATCTGGCACCTCGTGATATATCCTCCCGCGCAGCGAAAGAACGCATCGACGCTGGATGCGGAGTGGGCGTAATGAAGAATGCGGTGTTCCTTGATTTCTCAAAAGCTATTAAAGAGCAAGGCAAAGAAAAGATTAAGGAGAAGTATAGCAACCTGTTTAAAATGTACGATAAGATCAACGCGGTAAATGCCTATGAAGAGCCAATGCTGATCTCGCCTGCGGCACATTTTACCATGGGCGGTTTGTGGGTTGATTATGAGCTGATGACCACCATTCCAGGCCTGTTTGCTTTAGGCGAGGCAAACTTTGCCGACCATGGTGCAAACCGCCTTGGCGCCAATTCACTGCTCCAAGCATCGGTGGATGGTTATTTTATAGCACCCTATAGCATCCCTAATTACCTGGCCGGTGAATTAAAAGCGGAAAAGGTGACTACAGACCACCCTGCTTTTGTTGAAGCTGAACATGCCGTAAAAGAACAGTTGCAAAATTTCCTGAATATCAACGGGCATTTATCAGCAGATTACTTCCACAAAACACTGGGGAAATTGCTTTATGATGGCTGCGGTTTATCGCGCACTAAAGAAAGTTTAGAGAGAGCTATCGCATCTATCGGCACATTGCGGGCGCAATTCTACACGGAACTAAAAATAACCGGCGACCATACCGTGAACAGCGAGTTGGAAAAAGCTGGTCGCGTGGCAGATTACCTCGACTTAGGCATATTGATGTGTGAAGATGCCTTGAGCCGCGAAGAATCATGTGGTGCCCACTTTCGCGAAGAATACCAGACCCCGGATGGCGAGGCGCTGCGTAACGACCAGGATTACTGCTATGTATCTGCCTGGGAATGGAGAGGGGAAAACATAGCGCACGAATTACACAAAGAGCCCCTTGTTTTTGAAAATGTATTATTAACCGTAAGAAGTTACAAATAGATCCCGATCATGAAAATATACTTGAAGATATGGCGACAAGACAGCCTTGCAACGCCCGGTGCAATGAAAGATTACGAGCTGGACAATGTGTCGCAGGATATGTCCTTTTTAGAAATGATGGACCTGCTCAACGAATCGCTCATTCAAAAAAGCGAACGTGTTGTCGAATTTGATCATGATTGCCGCGAGGGTATTTGCGGACAATGCGGTATGATGATCAACGGAAGGGCCCATGGCCCGCTTACGCATACTACTACTTGTCAGCTGCACATGCGCAGTTTTAAAAATGGTGATACAATCTATATTGAACCGTTTCGTGCCGCCTCATTCCCAATAGTGCGGGATTTGAAAATCGACCGGAAAGCATTTGATAAGATCATCCAGGCGGGAGGCTTTATTTCGGCGTCTACCGGCGAAACCCCAGAGGCGAATGGGATACTGATCTCGCATCCAATTGCTGAAGCGGCCTTTGACGCGGCTGCCTGTATTGGTTGCGGCGCTTGTGTGGCCACCTGTAAAAATTCCAGTGCAGACTTATTCACCTCTGCCAAAATCACCCAATTAGCTTTATTACCGCAAGGGCAGATTGAGCGAACTGAAAGGGTTATCGCGATGGTAGACCAGATGGATACCGAGGGTTTTGGGCATTGCACCAATACGGAAGCATGTGAAGTGGAATGCCCCCAGGAAATTTCCGTACTGCATATTGCAAGAATGAATTACGAATACAATAAAGCACTTATCTTATCAGATTGATCATGGCGAATAAAAGAACAATCCTGCTGCTTACCGATTTTACGAAGCGTGCAGAAAGGGCGGCGGATATGGCACTCGAACTCGCAATTAATAGTAACGCTGACCTGCTGATCTACAATTCTATAGTCTCCATTGAGGCATCCGTTATTACCGGGGAACGAAGGTCGCCGGATAAAGAAATTGAAGTAATGGACCATACTAGTGGAGAACGGTTAGACCAGTTGTGGCAGTATTTGAGAACGAAAATGACCAGTGAGCAACAGGCAGCAGTTGTGATTACTTGTAAAAAAGGAATGGGCCCGGTTATGGAAACAATTACTGAGTTGGTTTCTGAAAATGTGATCTGGTTAGTAGTAATGGGTAACCATGTCGATAAAACCATAGCTACTCTGTATTTCGACAGTAATATACCTTCTGTGATGAACTATTGTGGTTGCCCGTTATTACTTGTGCCCTGATGTGTCTGACGCCACTTTTTTGAGTGATAGCGGTCATTTAAGAACTATGTAGAATAACAACCTTGCAGGATAAAATAGATGTGTCAAATTAATGATTTTAATAATCGAGTGTCTGCAACCGACCTTTAATGAAAAGAAATTGTAGGGTGCAACTAAATATGTAAATGGCTGCGTTAGAAATTGGTCGGTAAAACGTATGACATATGTACAGCAAATTTTATATGTATACTGTTGTAGGAGAAAGCTATAAAAATTAAGATTGAAACAGTCGTTAAAACAAGGTGTTATTAAGAAGAACAGCCGATTATTAACAAAATCTTGATATGTACATACATGTTAGTTTGTATTTTATGATAACTTAGGGTAGTTAAACCGTTCAATATATCATCCGGTAAATCATAGGTATTTATATTGCCACCGCCTTTTCATAACGTTCACGGGAAGCTTTGATCTCGGGCATATGGGTGTTCGCCCAATCGTAGAGGTACATCAGCGGCGTCACCAGGCTTTCGCCGAGTGGCGTTAACGCATACTCTACCTTTGGCGGTATCTGTGCGTACATCTTCCGCGTTAAGAGTCCATCGGCTTCCAGCATTTTCAGGGTAACGGTCAGCATTTTCTGCGAGATGCCATCGATCAGCTGGTGCAATTCGTTAAAGCGCAGCGTGCCATGGTCAGAAAGCATAATAACCGTCAGCATCGACCATTTATCGCCCACACGGTTCAAAACATCTTTTACCGGGCAGTCGTCACGGTCGTTATCACATTTTCTTAAAATTTCTTTTTTCATATCCGCCTCATTTTCAACAATAGTTACTTGCAAGTAAGTATCTGACATTCAAGTGCCTTCTTGTTTTTAAACAATACACCGTGTAGCTTTGACTTACTTAAAGTAAGTTAATCAACAAAAGTAATAAAAATAAAATTATGGATCTTAAATTGAATGGAAAAAGAGCGCTGGTCACCGGTTCCAGCGCAGGTTTGGGTGAAGCGATCGCACACTTAATGGCTGCCGAAGGCGCGGAGGTGATTGTTCATGGACGTAACGAGGAACGTGCGGCAGCGGTTGCTAAAAGCATTAATGATACCGGCGGGCGGGCGATTTATGTTTTGGGCGATCTATCGACAGACGAAGGTGCGGATGCCGTAGCCGACGGCGCATTAACAGGCGGTCCCGTTGATATACTGGTAAACAATGCCGGCGCTTACACGCCGAGGCCATGGATGCAGGTAAGTGTGGACGATTGGAGGGATAGCTATAATGTTAATGTGCTGGCCTATGTGCGCATGATACACCGTTTGCTGCCGCCTATGAAAACCCTGGGCTGGGGACGAATGATTCAAATAGGTTCTTCGGGAGGCATTGAGCCTTTTGCTTTGCAGCCGGATTACCTGGCCGCTACCGCTGCACGTCATAACCTCACTGTATCGCTGGCCCGCGAACTTAAGGGCACAGGCATCACTTCGAATACGATAGCTCCCGGACCAATGTTGGTGGAGAACACAAAGAACATGTTGTTAAACATGGCCGGGCAGTTTGGTTGGGGCGATAATTGGGCCGATATTGAGCGCAATGCCGTTGAACAATTTGTGCAGAACGATGTGGGGCGTTTCGGCAAACCGGAGGAAGTGGCAACTGCCGTTGCCTACTTATCCAGCCCCATGGCCGATTATGTTACCGGAGCGCTATTGCGTGTTGATGGCGGGCATACCAGATCTGTTTAATCTCTTAGTGTATTATTATAAGCAACAAAATGAGAAATATTACCGGTTGGGCACTGAGCGGAATCGTCTTGCTACTGATGGCCGCCTCAGCAATCGATAAAATCAGCGGCAGTGCGCATTCATTAGAAATGACGCGTTCCTTTGGCATAACACCTGCCATATATCGCCTGCTGGGTATAGTAGAGTTAACCTCAGTCATTCTTTTTATCATTCCAAAAACAGGACTATTGGGGCTTTTGTTGCTATCCTCTTACCTGGGTGGCGCTATTGCTACCCACTTGCAGCATGGGCAGAGCATTATTTTCCCCGTGGCTGTAGAAGCGCTGATTTGGATTGCAGCATTGATCCGGTATCCGCAATTGTGGCAATGGAACGGAATTCAAAAAATAAATAACTCCGTATAGTCTACCGTATGCATCACCCACTACAAGTCTTTTTTATTTTTTAAACTCTTCAACTACCTGAACTTTTTTCTGGCACAGGCCGTCGACCTTTGTTGTATGGAAAACATTAAGGACATTAAAGAAACCATCCTCACTTACACAAGTGCATGGAATGAGACCAAACGAGAGACCATCCTGGAAAAGATCAGCAAATGCTGGTCACCGGCCGGTACGTATACCGACCGCCTGACAGACACCATTACCGGGCCGGATGCACTCACTGAGCTGATTATCGGTTCGTACGGACAAATGGGGCCAAGAACATTTCAGGTCCTGGCAGAACCACAGGTATAAGAGGCTTTTGACGACACTATGAATTAAACCAATTCTGCGGTTTGTTCAGGTTCTGCCATTCTGCCCAAAGGCATGCCGTCAACCCGGCCAAATAGATATTGCAGGGTTTGTACATTCACTCTTCAAATACTGCTCAACAATACACAGTTACCAGCGATCTAGACATCAAAAAATTTTTCAGGCGTCAGTGGCAAATCTCTTAATCTTTTACCGGTCGCGTTGAAAACGGCGTTAGCGATAGCTGCTGATACTCCGGTTATCCCGATCTCACCAATACCGCGTGCCCCGATAGGCGATATGTGCAGATCGGGTTTACCTATAAAATGTACATCAATAGGAGGTACATCCAAATGTACCGGAACATGGTAATCTGCCAGTGTGCGTGTTACAGGATTGCCCCAGCGTTTATCATATTCCGTAGCCTCCATTAGTGCTGCACCTATCCCAAAGATTACTCCGCCAATAACCTGCGAGCGTGCGGTCTTTTCATTCATGATACGGCCAACGTCCTGCACACTTGTAAACCGTTTAACGCGGATAGTGCCAAAATCTTCATCTACCCAAACTTCGGCAAACTGGGCGCCAAAGGAGTGGAAAGCATAGTGCTTGTTATCACTGTTTTGTTCTGGCGGGGTTTGGCTGGGTGTGCAAAGTGCACTGGGAACAGTAAGGCCATTTCCCGAAACCGGTAATGTTGTTGCGCACGCTTCTATTTCATTTCGCTTTGCACGTTTAAGAATATTTAAGTAAGTTTCATTTTTACCTTCATCACCTTTTACAAATAATTTGCCACCTGCAAAACCAATTTCCTCCGGCTTGCGATTTTTTAGTTCCGAATCAGGGTTGGCAATTGCAAGCGCAGTTAAATCTTTCCTTAACATAACGCAAGCATCCAATGCTGCGGGATGGATACTCGCTGTTGTTTGCGAGCCTCCTGCAAGCGGCGCTGGCGGTAAGCTAGAATCGCCTATTTTAACATCGATCCGGTCAACCGGAATGCCAAGCGCATCTGCTGCTGTTTGTGCCAATACGGTGTATGTGCCCGTACCGATATCTATAGACGCGGTCATCACGGTTACATCGCCTTTGGCGTTCATTACAACCTTTACAGATGCTGCACTGCGGCCGCCCGGATAGGTAGCAGTTGCCATACCATAACCTACCAGGTATTTACCATTTCTTTTTTGTCTCGGTTCGATGCTACGGGACGACCAGCCAAAACGCTCGGCACCAATACGGTAACAATCTAAAAGGAATTCGCTGGAAAAATCGTGACCCTTAACAGGATCTTTAGAAGTATGATTTTTAATCCGGAACTCAACCGGATCCATTTTTAATTGGTAAGCCATCTCGTCCATAGCCGATTCGAGCGCAAACGTGCCGGGTGTTTCGCCAGGTGCGCGCATAAATGTAGGCGTGCTGCGGTTAAGTTGTGCAACATTATAAGTTACCTCGCGAAGCGGTGCCTGGTACAATACAAGCGACTGCTTGCCGCTTGGCTCAAAAAATTGCGTAAGGTTATTATAAGTATCGGTATGGTGACGTACCACGCTTAACTTACCCCCCGAGTCTGTACCCAATGCTACTTGCTGTATGGTTGCGGCGCGATGCCCAACATTAGTTTGCATCATTTGCCGCGTTAGCGCAAGTTTTACCGGCCGGTTAGCTGCTTTGGCAGCCATCGCAACGATAAGAGTGTGCAGCCAAAGCCCTTTAGAACCAAAGCCGCCACCTACAAACGGTGCTATTACATTTACATTTTCAGGCTTTAATCCAAAAAAATAAGCTGCAATGGAACTAGTCATTCCGACGCCCTGTGTAGCGTCATATAACGTGAGCTTCTCAGGGCTTTCCCATACGGCAACGGTAGCATGTGGTTCCATCGGGTGATGGTGTTCAACCGGGGTTGAATAGCTAAGATCTACTTTTTTTGCTGATCCGGCGAGGGGTGCGGCAGCTTTACCATCATTTACCTGGACTTCTTCACCCATGAACATTTTGGGTTTTGTACTATTCGGTAGTTCTGCTTTCAGATCAATCGCAGCTTTTTCAGCAGTATAACGCACTTTTAATTTATATGCTGCTGCACGCGCTTGTTCATACGTTTCGGCTACTACCAGCGCGATGAACTGCCCTGGGTAATGCACTACGTTATCTTGTAGCGGCGGAAGGTTTTCGCCAAGAAATGCAGCACCTGCTTTTGCCTGGGCCTGCATATCCAGCGGCTTTAATTTAAATGAATTCTTATAGCTGATAACGGCAATTACACCGCTTTCCATTTTTGTTGTCTCGTCATCAATCGAAGCGATTTTACCCTTTGCGATGGTAGCACGAACGGGGAAGGCATAAGCCATATTCGGAAAATTATTCTCTGCAGAATAGGTTGCTTTACCACTAACTTTCATTCGGCCATCAATGCGGCTTATTGGTTTACCGGTTTCACTCATGATCTTAATTGTTATTAGTGTTTGTTGAATCTGCTTCCATAGTTCCGTATACGCCGCCTTGCATTGCGCCCTCTAACGCACGTGCTATTGCTTTACTTGCAAGGCCTACTTTATACTTGTTATGCTGTAAAGGTCTTGCATTTTTCAATTCGGCAACTGCTGCTGCCTTGAAATTTGCCTCTGTGGCCTGTTTCCCAATTAGCCATTTCTCGGCAACACTTGCACGCCAGGGTTTATGGGCAACCCCCCCGAGGGCAATCCTGGCCTCTTTGATTGTATTCCCATCTGTCAGCAATGCTGCTGCAACAGAAACAAGGGCAAATGCATAAGATGACCGCTCACGGATTTTTAAGTAATACGACTTATCTGCAAGCCGGTTTGCCGGCAGATCGATGGACGTAATGAATTCGCCCTGCTTTAAATTATTATCTATTTCGGGATGTTCACCCGGAAGCCGGTGAAAATCTGCAAAGGGAATGCTTCGCTTGGTATTATTGGGGCCATCTACGAGCACAACGGCGTCGAGCGCGGCAAGGGCCACGGCCATGTCTGAAGGGTAGGTTGCTACGCATTTTTCCGACCAGCCAAAAATCGCATGATTTTTATTCACCCCATGTAAGGCCCCGCATCCTGAGCCTGGTTCGCGTTTATTACAAGGCATACTAACGTCGTAAAAATAAGTACAACGGGTACGTTGGTTAAGATTACCTGCATTAGTGGCCATATTACGTATCTGTGCGCTGGCACCTGCTAAAATAGCCATAGACAAGAGTGGATAATTTTCCCTTACAAGTTCATGGTTCGCAGTAAATGAATTGGTTGCAGTAGCACCAATGGATACGCCGTCTCCTTTCTTCTCTATCTTACTGTATTTTAATCGTGCTACGTTCACCAGTTCTGTCGGGTGCATCACATCCTCCTTCATCAGGTCGACAATGTTGGTGCCGCCACCAAGATATTTGGCTGATTGATTAGCAGAAACGATCCCGATCGCTGATGTAGTGTCGGTGGGATTTGAGTATTTAAATGGTCTCATAACAGACGCTTAAATTTGAATGATAAAAAGTATTGTCTAAATTGTTCCGTCGGCAAACTGCCAAACCTGGGCCACCGCTTTATCGCCGTGTACTTCCCTTATAGCATCTACAATATTAGGATAAGCGCCGCAACGGCAAATATTACCAGACATGCGTTCCCTGATCTCTTCATCAGAAAGTTTCAAAGATTTCCCTTTTTTACGAACATTGGCGGTTACATAGCTGGCATCGCCTTGTTTTGCTTCAGCTACTAAAGCTACAGCCGAGCAGATCTGACCCGGGGTGCAATAGCCACATTGAAATCCATCGTGTTTTATAAATGATGATTGCATAGGATGCAGCTCGTTACCCGTGGCAAGGCCTTCAATTGTAGTAACCTTTTTATCCTCGCAAGTTGCTGCGAGTGTTAAACAGGATAATACACGTTTTTCGTCCACCAATACGGTACATGCACCACATTGCCCATGATCACAGCCTTTTTTTGAGCCTGTAAGGCCAAGGCGCTCTCTTAGTGTATCAAGCAGCGTCATGCGCGAATCGACCATTAGTTGCTGCGGACTGCCATTTACATTAAATGAGACATTGATTCCATTTTCAATGAATGCCGGTGCTTGCTGTTCGATTGGCGCGCTGCGCGCCATCAATTGTTCAATGCCCAACAGATGAGCGGCCAGCACACTGGTACCGGTCACCGCAAAAAGTTTAAGAAAGTGTCTGCGTTTAATACCCGAAGTGATAATTTCACTCATTTCATCGGGTATCAATTCTTCTATTGCTTTACGTTCTGCCTCTGAAAGGTTGGTTAACTCTGAATGATCTTCCATAAGTTGTGATTATAAGGCTTTATTAATCAAAATATTAAACACAAACCTGAACGTATTGTTTTGTGATAAGTAGTCGTAAAGACGACCAAATTATCGTATAAATTTTGATTGGTTGATCAGGATATTTCGCAATTTAATAGGTTTATCAGGGAGGTCGAAGTAGGGAGACATCTTTTAAACAAAAATTTAACGCATTTGTCTATTTATAATGGAGCCAAAAAAACAACCAGTTACACCGCAGCAGGAATCCTTAACGGATCAGGAAAACGCGAATCAAGAGCAAATTGAAGGGTCTGAACCATCTAAAGAAGAGACAGAGGTGAACCCAGATGATTCAAAGCTTTTAAGGAGTGAATAAGCGCTGAAATAAACTTCTGGTCGATCATTTGTTTTTAATAAGCTTATGAACTGCCTGCATAGCTATTTAAGTATATCTCCGTATCCCAACAGCCCCTGGCTAATAATTCTTAAAAGTTCCGGAAGTAGTAGAATCCAGCTGACTTCCGCTTGAATCAGCAACCAAACAAATCCAAAATTATCTGAGCTTCAAAACAAAGCAAATTGAGCTTTACAACAAATATTAGTTTTTTGCTCCTGACTAATTTTGTATAAATTAAAATAGATAACAATGGAAAGAATTTGGTTTATAACAGGCAGTTCGCGCGGATTAGGGCGAAGCCTGACCGAGGCAATTTTACTGAACGGGGATAAAGTGGCTGCAACTGCACGCGACATTGATAGCTTAAATGATCTGTTGATGCGATATCCGGATAAACTTTACCCTATAAAACTTGATGTTAATGACAAGGATCAGGTTCATAAGGCCATCGCCGGAACCGTTGATCACTTTGGCCGGATAGACATACTGGTGAATAATGCCGGTTTCGGAATTACAGGGGCGGTAGAAGCTTTTAGCGACGAACAAGTGCGCAGCCAGCTGGAAACCAACCTGTACGCACCAATAGAAATTACCCGTGCTGTACTGCCTTACATGCGCCGGCAGCGTTCGGGTCATATCTTACAGATCAGCTCTATGGGTGGCAGGGTTGGCAGCGGTGGCGTTTCTGTCTATCAGGCAGCTAAATTTGGCTTAAGTGGTTTTAGTGAAGGTTTAGCTATTGAAGTGGCAGATTTTGGTATCAAGGTTACCTGCGTTGAACCAGGAGGGTTCCGTACGGATTGGGCTGGAGACTCAATGACCTATGCCACCGAAATTAATGGTTACGATATGGTAAATAAACGAATCCAGCTGTTTAAAGGTGGAGGTTTTAAACCTATTGGTGATCCGGAAAAGGCTGCTAAGGTCATCATCGAATTGGTGAATAATCCCGAGCCGCCTCTTCATTTATTACTGGGTAGCGAGGCGGTTGCTATCGTCAAGCATTCAGAGGCCGCGAAAATTCGGGAACTTGAAAAGTGGGAAAAAGTTAGTTTATCCACCGATAGCGATGACGCTGAGAACTTCCTTAAATCTGAAGCAGGTAAGCGTTTCCTCAATTTAAAAAAATAATCAATAGTGACAAGGTAGCTTTACCTTGTCACTATTAATATCAAACTGGAACTAACGACATGGCCATAAACGAAAGACCTAAAATTGGATATTCCTGTTATTTTATACGTACAAGGGAGGGCGAGCAGTTTGTTCCTGAACATGTCTTTAGCTATCAAATATCCGGTAAGCTAACGATGACGGACAGTGACGGCTGTGCCAATATTTTCAACGAAGGCGACTTCCGATTCATCAGTCGAAACAACCTTGTCAAATATGTTAAGGAGCCGGCAGCCGGCGGCGAATTTAAATCTGTATCTGTTTACCTTGACCAGCAAAGTCTGCGTAATTTTAGTATCAAACACGGCACTGGTTATGTAGCCCAAAAGCTAACTGGTAAAGTTGTTAAGTTGAACCCGCACGCGCTCTATAAAAGCTACATGGAATCGCTTCAGCCATACCGTCTGGACGATTTGGTTATCACGGAGGAATTGCAGCAGTTAAAAGTAGATGAGGCTATAATGATATTACTGCAAACTAACCCCGATCTTGCGAGTGTGTTATTTGATTTTAATGATCCTGGTAAAATAGACCTTGAAGGATTTATGGAAAAGAATTTTCATTTTAACGTTCAAATGAATCGCTTTGCCTACCTGACAGGGCGAAGCCTTGCTACATTCAAACGGGATTTCGAAAAGATTTTTAACACTACGCCAGGTCACTGGTTGCTCGAGCGTCGCTTGAAGGAAGCTTATTACCTGATCAAGGACAAAGGTCGCTCGGCGTCTGATGTTTACCTTGACCTGGGCTTTGAAAACTTATCGCATTTTTCTTATGCGTTTAAAAACAAGTATGGGCTGGCACCATCAAAAATATGATCCGTAAATGAAGATCGTGACAGTAGCAAATCTTAAAGCTTGTATGTTTAGGCATTACTTTAGTAGGGTAATTAGTAACTAGCTTATTTAATTAAACAGCGCATAAAATATCTGTAATGGTTAGCTTTGTAGTACTGCCTATCTACGAAGCATACCATGAAGCCACTGTTGTTATTCGCTTTTTTTTTCTTATTGTCCGGCTCTGTTTTTGCGGCCACGCCGTCGGACAGTTTGTTGACGGTATTACGCAAAGAGATTTCAAAAGAAAACAGTTATGATAAGTTAAAAGAACAGCAAATTGCATCACTCAGGCAACAATTAAATTCAAAAGGATCGGTCGACCTTATTAAAAGGTATGATGTAACCTTAGGCTTGTTCGAGGCATTTAAAGATTACCGTTTTGATTCCACCTTTCACTACGCACAGCAGTTAATCCGGTTGAGCAAACTCCTGCACGACAATAGGAAGGTAGCCGAAAACCGACTGCGCTTAGGCACCACGCTCATCACATCCGGAATGTTCAAAGAAACCTTCGACTGTTTGCGCGAAGTGGACCCAAACGTGCTGGACCGTCAGTTAAAAAAATCTTACTATGTACTGTATTCCTGGGCCTGGTCTGATCTATCCAAATATAATGCTGATCGTTTTTACGCTCCGGAAGATTTAGAAAAGAAATTCCGTTATCTGGATTCGGCCATCATGCTGGCAGATAACGGATCGTTTGAACAGCTTATTCTTAAAGCTCAGCAAAAACCTGGCGCCGGCCCGCATCCGGAACGTTATTATTTAAAACTGATGCAGCAGAAGTTGTCGAAACACGAAGAGGCAATGGTAGTGACGGGATTAAGCCGCTATCGTACCGGCGAAGAAAAGATCCGGTTGCTGGCAATTGCCGCTATTAATGATGTGCAGACGTCGACCTACCGGGCACAGGCAATGATGGACCTGGGCAACACGCTGGCTGAACAGGGCAGGGTTGCCGATGCTTACTTTTTTTTACAGCAGGCAATGGAACAGGCCAACAAATTTGGCGCGCGTTTGCAACGCTATCAAATAGCCAGGATGATTCCTGTTGTGGCGGCCAAACGAGATTTGATGGCGAAACAGGAGCGGGAACGGTTCGTCATCTTTCTGGCTTCAATTTTAGTGGTAACGGTAATTATCGGCCTTATTGGATTTATCGTGTTTGTACAGCTTAGAAAAGTTCGTGCCGGGCAGTTGGTTATCCGTGATAAAAATCAGCTTTTAGCTTTGCAGAATAAACAACTTTGGGAAGCAGGTAAAATTAAAGAAGAGTATATCGGTTTTTTCTTTGGTGAGCTGTCGCGGAATATAGTAAAGCTTGATAAATTAAAGAATAATCTACACCGCAAAGTTAAATCAGGCAGTACAGATGACGTTTTACGTCAATTGGAAAATGTAGATATACAAGCCGAACGCAGACAACTCTTCCATACTTTCGACGGTATTTTTTTAAAATTATTCCCGGATTTTGTTGAGGTGATTAACTCCATGCTTCCTGCCGAAGACCAGCTTAAACCTAAACAGCCCGGTACACTAACTACCCAACTCCGTATTTTTGCCTTGATGCGTTTGGGTGTAAGTAATAACGAAACCATTGCGGCCATATTAGAATACACAGTTAGCACGGTATACACTTACCGTTTCCGTCTAAAATCGAAGGCTTTAGTACCTCCCGAAGACTTTGAACAACGTATTATGGGCATTCAATTAGCCGTTAACTAGGCCGGGTAGGTTAGATTTTTACTCATTCAGAGCTTTTCAAACATCTGTTAAACAGTTGTTTGCCATTTTAACCTCTTTGATTTTTTCGTACCAGTATACCGATAGCTTGTTTTTGCAATATAACAGAGCTTAATTGCATCATTAAACCAATTAATACCGGATCCTATCCGGCATACTACCTAATTTAATGATGAAAAACGCTATCTGTGAAACAGCGCCTCCCTGAAGCGCGTACCTGTCGGGCTGTGCATTTATGCCGGCCAATCAAAATATTATTAACTCAAAAATCATTTTTATGCACAAAAGACTTTTACTTTTTTTGAGCACGTTTGTGCTCGTTATGGCGTTTGCCAACCTTGCAAGCGCCCAAAACAGAACGGTGAGCGGTAAAGTTACCGATGCCGGCGACGCTTCGCCTATGGCAGGCGTAAGTGTTGTTGTAACCGGTACAGCTATTGGTACTACTACCGATGCAAAAGGTAATTACAGCCTAAATGTTGCGCCATCCGCACGCAGCCTTTCTTTCAGCTTTATTGGCTACACAGCTAAAGAGGTAAGTTTAAATGGCCTATCATCAGTTAATGTGAGTCTTGTTGCAGCAAGCAATGCGCTTAAAGAAGTTGTTGTGGTAAGTGTTGGTTACGGAACGCTGGACAAGCGCGAAGTATCAAGCGCGATTACCCACGTATCGGGCAAAGAATTGTTGACCGTATCTGCCAATAACCCTTTAATGTCTTTGCAAGGCAAAGTGGCCGGCTTAAGTATCACCAACACCGCAAACGGCGACCCTAATTCATCGCCAAGCATTCAGCTAAGGGGGGCCTCATCACGTAACGCCGGCCTGGGGCCACTTTACGTAGTGAATGGTATTCCCGGCGGTAATATTGATAATATCAATCAAAACGATATCGAAAGTATAGATGTACTGAAGGGTGGTGCTGCATCGGCTATTTATGGTACGCGTGGCAGTAACGGCGTTATCATCATTACCACTAAAAAGGGTGGTTCGCAATCACGCTTTTTTTACGATGGTTACGCCAGTTGGGATTATGTTACCAACCGTTTAGAAAATCTTTCTGCCGAAGATTTTGTGAAGAACAGGGTACAGAATAAACAAGGACAAGATTACGGCGCACGCACCAACTGGATTGATGCGGTTACTAAATCACCGGCGTTTAGCCAAAAACATACTGTTCAGTTGTCCGGAGGATCGGCAAGAACAAATTACTTTGCATCTGCTGATTACCGCAATGCCGATGGTATCGATCTTCGTGCACATAAAAAAGAATACGGCGCGCGGATAAGTTTGAATCATACTACTGAAGACAACTTTCTGGTAGCTACTTTGAATATAGCACCAAGGTTTTTGCAGACCAGCAATTCCGATCAGGGTAACTTTAACAACGCTTTAACACTTAACCCAACATACCCTATTTATAACAGTACCGGCGCGTTTAATTATCTTAATACCGGATTTTTCTCAAACAACCCTGTTGAGAATGCTACTGTCATAAAATCGGAGTCGGAGATCAAAGAACTTGATGTCAGCGGATCTTTAAGGGCAAATATCCTGCGTAATTTAAGTACTACTGTAACTATTTCAGAGATTAGCAGGTCTGCCCGTAATATGAATTTCAGCCCGTCTACACTTTCATCCGTAGTACAGGCTAACAGAACAAACCAAACTAACTTTGCGCGGCAGGAACAGCAGGAAAATGATCAAAAGAACGTGGAGTGGATAGGCAATTATTCTCTTGATCTAAATAAAAATCATTTCAAGTTACTGGGTGGTTACTCGTACGCTTTATATAACTACAAGCAATTTGCCGCGCAAAATTATGATTTCCCCTTCGATACCTACCTATGGAATAATTTAGGATCAGGTTTGTATAACGGAGGTGCGGCAGGGCAGGGGCAGTCGGCAGTTGGCTCAACACAAAACGGGTCTACGCTAATTGCTTTCTTCGGCAGGCTAAATTATGATTTCGATAACAAATACATCCTTACCGGTAGCCTGCGCCACGAGGGTTCCTCAAAATTTGGTGCGAATAACAAATGGGGTAATTTCCCTGCGATTTCCGGCGCCTGGAGAGTATCAGAAGAAGGCTTTTTTAAGAATTCTGTACCGTGGATAAACGAATTGAAGTTACGGGCCGACTACGGTGTAACAGGTAACCAGGATTTCGGCAATTACTTGTCACTATTACTTTATGGCGGCGCGGGGTATTTCCCTTTCAATGGTGTGCAATACCAGGTATACGGTCCTTCGTCAAACATCAACCCGGATCTGAGCTGGGAACGCGCGTACAACTTTAATACAGGTATCGATTTTACTTTGCTTAACAGCCGCTTAAGCGGATCAATCGATTATTATGTGCGTACCAATAAAGATTTGCTGGGGTACTACAATGTACCATTACCACCAAACCCGCAATCCCAAACATTTACCAACGTGGGTACTATGAAAAACCAGGGTATCGAGGTGACGCTTACAGGTGCGGTTGTAAAGAAGGATAACTTTAGCTATAACATAAGTACAGCTTTCTCTTATAACCGTAACAAGTTTATCTCATTCTCTAACACGCTGTATAAAGGTGCAACATTCCAGGATGTTGCCGGCCTTCCGGCACCAGGTTCGCCGGGTAATATCCAGCGGATTGCAGAGGGCCATAGTATCGGTGAATTTTACACGCTTAAATCGGCCGGTGTAAATGATGCAGGCGCATTACTGGTTTATAAAAAAGATGGGACTATTATCCCGGCTAACCAGGCATCAAACGATGATAAACAATATGTAGGCAACGGTTTGCCAAAATACAATGTATCTATGACGCATAATTTTCGATACAAACGCTTTGACTTGAATGTATTTCTACGCGGTGCATTTGGTTACAAACTGTTTAACACTCCAGCTTTTTATATTGGTACACCATCAAGTCAGTCGGATGCAAACGTGCTTAAATCTGCTTATGACAGCAATAGCAAATACGCTAAACTAACCAGCAATTCTACAACTTCTGTCGCTTCAGATTATTTCTTAGAATCAGGCTCGTTTGTAAAGATCGACAACGTTGCTATGGGTTATACACAGCCGTTAAATTCTAAATACCTTAAATCTGTACGCTTTTATGCGGCAGGCCGCAACCTGCACACGTTTACAGGCTATACCGGTGGCGACCCGGACCTGGTAGAAGTAAATGGCCTTACCCCCGGTGTAAGGACATCGCTTAATTATTATCCGTCTACGCTGCAAATTATAGTGGGCTTGCAGGCAACATTTTAAAATTTAAGAACATGAAAAAATATCAACTTTATATAAGCAGCTTGTTACTAACAGCAATCTTAGCCGGAAGCTGTACAAAGCTGGATGAAAAGGTTTACGACCAGGTAGATGCTTCGGGTTTCTTAACCCGCAGGGATGATGTGATAAGGGATTTTCTGAGGCCTTTTGAACATGGCTACTGGAGTATACAAGGTAACGATTACTACGCTGTTAGCGAAGATTGTACCGACGAGATAGGTACCTACAACCGCCAGGGCGATTGGCAGGATGGCGGCTACTACCAGCGTATGCACTACCACACCTGGACACCTACAGATGGCTTTACCAACGGCGTGTGGACAAACCTTTACCAGGGCATTGTATTATCAACCAATTCATTACAGGATATGGATGGCATTACCGACCCTGCAAAGCTCAATATTACGCCAGAGGAACTGGCAGATTTTAAATCTGAACTACGCACGTTAAGAGCCTGGTTTTACTTAAGAGCATTTGATTTTTACCGCAACATCGAAATTATTACTGATGTGAAAAACTCTACGCAGGGAAACCCGCAATCTACCCCGCAAGAGACATTTGCTTTTATTGAGAAAGAACTGACTGATGCTATACCAGGTTTGCCAACTCGTGACCAGTTAGGTGCTAAGGGTATAGGCAGGTGGACTAAAGCCGGGGCCGCATCGTTGTTAGCGAGGCTTTATCTGAATGCCAAGGTTTACACCGGCGTAGACAAATTTGCACAGGCAGAAGCTGTTTGTCGCGATATTATTGGCGGTAAATACGGAAGCTACGCGCTGGACAACCGTTGGGACGCACCGTTCGACTATACAAATAACTCGTTGAACTCAGAGGTGATCTACGGTTTCCCGGGTACATTATCGCGTACACACTGGCAGTATGATGGCGGGATGTTCTTTTTCGGGATGACTTACGATGCTGCACCGCTTTATATGGGCTTTACCGATTTTGGGCAGGCAAACCCGCGTTTTGCCCTGCAGCCCGGCCGCGATGTCGACAGCGTTGAATATTCGCATCAGTTAGGTAAACCATTTGTTAAATTTCAACGGTATCCGGATGATGTTCGTTTAAAAAAATACCGCAACCTGGGCAATAGCCAACGCGAAGGGATGTTCTTGTACGGTTATTTGCCGTTTACCCGAACCGTAAATGGTGTTGGACGTGCCGATACCGTTAGAGGTAATAAAGGGCCGTACCCTTTGTTTATTCGTGATCAGGTAGGTATGTTCTTAAATGCTAAGCCAGGTACGCGCATTGCTGATAAAGAATCGAACATGAACCATGCCGATCACAATTCAGGCGTGTTTATGGTTAAATACCCAATATACCCAACACCGGATGCAAACCGTATCACATCTGCATATGCAGAGGTGCGCTTATCAGAGATCTACTACACGCTGGCCGAGTGCTTGTACCGCAAAGGCGACAAAGCAGGTGCCGTTACTTATCTTAATCAGGTAAGAAAACGTAACTATCCTACCGGGTCTGCAAGTTTGTATCGCGCCGATGGCAGCCAGCTGAATGATCAGGAAATGCTCGATGAGTGGGGCAGGGAATTTATTGGCGAAAACCGCCGGAGAACGGATTTGATACGCTGGGGCGTATTTAACACCGGCACCTGGTGGGACAAAAAACCTGACGGTGATAACCATACAGAGATTTTCCCGATTGGTAGAGACATTCTTAATGTAAACCCGCAATTAAAGCAAAATCCGGGTTATTAAGTTTGGTTGATGTTGATTTTATATACGGCGCCCTTAGTAAGGGGCGCCGTTTTTATTGAATGATAAATCAACTGCCTGAAGACGTTTTGATGAAATTAAATGCGGATTTAAATAACGATGTGCCGTATATTGGGCTATCCAATTACAAACAGATTCTGCCGTTCGTCGTAACTAAAACAGGTGTCTTACATCATCGTTGTTATATTAGGACCAATGGGATCACAATAGTAAAATTATAAATCTATAAATCAACTTTTATGTCAGTCATCACCGGAGAAAAAGAATTTTTTAAAAATATCGGACAGGTAAAATACGAAGGGCTGGAGTCGGATAACCCTTTGGCTTTTCGCTGGTATGATGCTAATAAGGTTGTTGCCGGCAAAACCATGAAAGACCACCTGCGCTTTGCCTGCGCTTACTGGCATTCTTTTAACGGCACCGGTGCCGATCCTTTTGGTGGTGGCACGCATTTGTTCCCCTGGGATGTAAAGGCAGATGCGATAGAACGGGCTAAGGATAAGATGGATGCAGCTTTTGAATTCATTACCAAACTTAACCTGCCGTATTATTGCTTCCATGATATTGATGTGGTTGATTACACCAATGATGTAGCCGACAACGAGCGCAGGTTGCAAACCATGGTTGAATATGCCAAACAAAAACAAGCTGCCAGCGGTGTAAAGCTTTTATGGGGCACGGCTAATGTATTTAGCCACACGCGTTATATGAACGGCGCGTCTACCAACCCCGATTTTGGTGTACTAGCACATGCCGGTGCGCAGGTTAAAGCTGCAATGGATGCTACAATCGCCCTTGACGGTGAAAATTATGTTTTTTGGGGTGGCCGCGAAGGTTATATGACCTTGTTGAACACCAACATGAAGCGGGAGCAGGAGCATTTGGCCAAGTTTTTACATACTGCTAAAGATTATGCACGTAAACAGGGGTTTAAAGGTACTTTTTTTATAGAGCCCAAACCTTGCGAACCAACTAAACATCAGTATGATTATGATGCAGCCACGGTATTAGGGTTTCTGCAAAAGTATGACCTGCTTGGCGACTTTAAACTGAATCTGGAAGTGAATCATGCTACGCTTGCCGGGCACACCTTTCAGCACGAGCTGCAGGTTGCCGCCGATGCGGGGTTATTAGGATCTATTGATGCTAACAGGGGAGACTATCAAAATGGTTGGGATACCGATCAATTTCCGAACGATATAAATGAAGTAACGGAGTATATGCTTATTATTTTGCAGGCCGGCGGTTTCGCGGGCGGCGGTATTAATTTTGATGCAAAGATCCGTCGTAACTCTACAGACCCTGCTGATTTGTGCTACGCCCATGTCGGTGGAATGGATATTTTTGCGAGGGCCTTAGTTATTGCTGATAATATATTAAGTAAATCGGACTATAAAAAGATTAGAACAGACCGTTACACAAGCTTTGACAGTGGTGCGGGTAAGGATTTTGAAGACGGTAAACTATCATTGGAAGATTTACGCAACTACGCAGCATCAAATGGCGAACCTGCGGTTATAAGCGGCAAGCAGGAGTATCTTGAAAATTTAATAAACAGATTTATATAACACGTAGTCTATCGCCGCTAATCAGTAAATAACAGGTTTCGACCAGTTAAAAAAGTAACTTATTACCGGACAACATTGAAAGTGCTGTAAAGGTGTTAAGTTAAGCGGCTGTTGGATTGAAAATTATCTGCTGAATGTTAAAATAGAGGCGGTGTAACTGCATTCTTTTGGAGACCTGACACCTTAAATGGAATAAGCTTTTGGCAGCTGAGTATTATTTTTATTTTCGAAAAAATTATCTGCAATGGAACAGGAACTGGAGACACTGTTAAACGGCCTGAAGGAAAACTCAATCACCTTTAAAGAGGTAATTGAATTTATAGAAAAATACTATCATCACCAACCAACTGCTTTTAAAAATGGCGAGTTGGAAAATGAGGGTAATCAAAACCAGGGTAGCGCCAAGGTGTTTGCCTTTGCCCAATTAAATAACCTGGGCCGTGTGGAGACCTTGCAGTTATTTGCCGAACATTACCAGGCAGTATTGGCTAGTCCAGATGGTACCGACCATCAAAACATCAGGCAATTTATGCAGCACGGCTGGGATGGTATCGCTTTTAAAGGTACGGCGCTTACACTTAAATAGCTTAAACGGCCTGCTTTTGTAACATACGGCGCTGCATAACTTTTTGTACCAAAACAGAAAGTTTGCTTTTGTAATCATCAAACAGCCAATCGGTGTAGTTTTTTGTTACGCGCCCAAGGCATTTCCCATATTGTTTAACCCGCCATGATATTTCTTTCTCCAGTTCTTGTATCAGCAATTGGGCTTCGTCGCTATTGTCGCTGTTTTCCAGCACCATTTTGGCATGCTGCTTAATGGAATCCTGAATCACCACTTTTGATTTTAGCTGCTGATCCAAGGCATCCTGGTAAGCTTGCTGAACATCAAACGAAATGTGAAGACTGTTTGGGAATTTAGCTCGCATCTCAGAAGGTATCAAATGGCTTTCATGTGCAGATAAAGTATGCATTGCCTCATAAAACGCTTCCGGGCGCTCAAATACCATTTGCCAGTCAACCGGTTTGTTCCATTCGCCAAATCTGTCGGTATTATTACCCAGGTCAATTATAGCAAACATTTTCTTTTGGGGTAACCTTCTCGACCCGCGGCCAATCATTTGATGGTACAGGGTAAGGGAGGTTGTTGCTCTATTGAGTATAACGGTTTGCACTGTGGGTTCGTCGAAACCGGTAGTAAGGATGGAAACGGAACTGAGAATGGCTCCCCTGGTGTTTTTAAACCATTTAAGGATTTCTGATCTTTCGGCCGGCGGTGTTTGGTTGTCCAGGTGCCGCACCTGGTAGCCGGCATCCATAAAGAGTTGGTAAACGTTTCTTGATGTGAAAATCCCATTATTAAAAATGAGGGTCTTCTTGTTTTTAGAGTGCGATTCATAAGCGTGCATTAACAGCTCAAGCATAGCAGGAGAGGAGTATAGCTCATCAGAGGTGCTTACTGTAAAATCGCCATGAATGCCTGTTTTAAGCGTGTTCAATTCCACATCATAACGCCAGTTGGTAGGCCGGGCTAAAAATCCACTGCTAATCAGGTCGGCAATATTTTGCCCGGTAATAAGCTCGCTATAAAACTTCCGCATTGGTAAACTAACGTCAGAGCTTAGCGGCGTGGCGGTAACACCAATTACTATTGCATTGGCAAATTTGCCAAGCAGTTTTTGAAACGAGTTATGGTGGGCCTCGTCAATGATCACCAAACCGATATCTTCTGTACGGATAAGTCCATCCCTTATGCGGTTCTTCAACGTTTCAACCATTGCCACGTAACAATTTTGGTTTTCCCCGCGCGTAATCCGTTTTACCGTACTGTTAATTATTTTATTGTTTACACCCAGCTTTTTAAGCGTTGCCGATGTTTGAGTACACAATTCTAACCTATGCGTAAGCACAATTACTTTTTTACCAAACGTTTTTAAAAACCTATCGGCTATGGCAGAAAACACACGTGTTTTGCCTCCACCTGTCGGTAGCTGGTACAGCAGCCGATAATTTGCAGGTGCATTTTCAAGTTTGCTAAATATATTGTTCAGGTCGTTTTCCTGGTAGTCGTATAGATTGTATTCCATAAATTCACGCTGCTTTTGAAGATAGCGTATCATATCAACCATTTGCCGTCGCTATTGTTAGGTAATTAATTAAATTAAAACTCAAGTGCGCATCGTCAAATAGCTACACCTCTGTGTGTAAAGAGGTTTTCATCCTAAATTATACAGGCACTCTTCGGGGTCTTTATTTTCGATTTGTTTGTCTGTCTATCGTCAGTTGATGTTTTTGACTTTAATGCTATGAAGTTATTCTTGTTTGGTATGGCTATTGCAGCTAAAAACAAAAAACTAATATGGAAAGTCGAAATATCAATAAGCCAGACAATGACAACAATTTACAAGCAGATATTGATGCGGCGGAAAGTATGTCGAACGAATCTGTAACCGGCCCCGATGATGTGATTGCTAGAGATGTGGATGAGTTAGAGCAGAACGAAAATCAAACTCAAAAATCTTTAGATAACTAATTATTTGGCTAGCATTTTGGCAACTGCCTGCAACGCAAGAGGCTTTATAATTTTGTACCCCTGAAGATTAGGATGCACACCATCAGCAGAAAGTGCGGCCGGAAGCCCACGTTTATCATCTGCCATGGCGGTAAAATAATCCAGGTAAGTGATATTGTGTTTGTTCGCATAGGTCTTGATCATCTCATTCAAGGCCTTAATTTTTTCAACCGGATTGATTGCCGGTCGCCACGGGAACGCAGCTGCAGGCAATACAGATGAAAGCACAACCTTTATGTTGTTGGCCCTGGCCAATTCGGCCATTGAAAATATATTACCTGCCACATCCTCCAATTTTGAGGGCCCGTTGTTTTCTGCTATATCATTTATACCAGCAAGTATTACCACTGCCGAAGGATTTAGGTTTATCACGTCTTCGCGAAATCGTAGCAGCATTTGCTCTGTGGTTTGCCCGCTAATGCCGCGGTCTATGAAATGGTTAGCTGCAAAGAAAGTCGAATCGTTGCTAATCCAAAAGTCGGTAATGGAATCGCCCATGTAAACTACACGCTTAACTGATCTTGTTGAAGCCGGTAAGGCTGCATTTGCATCCTGATAGCGTTTAATGTTTGGCCAATCCTGAGCAGAAGCGTTTAAACCGCCTAATAACAATGCTAACAACAAAATGATGTTTCTCATATCTTTCAAATCAATAACAATCAAAC
This sequence comes from Mucilaginibacter sp., assembly GCF_964263795.1. Lineage (GTDB taxonomy): Bacteria > Bacteroidota > Bacteroidia > Sphingobacteriales > Sphingobacteriaceae > Mucilaginibacter. Next base: position 9,699 of record NZ_CAXVWK010000081.1, on the reverse strand, counting down.
GCCGGGATAATGATTTTCGTTTTGAACCACCTAAAAAAATGCCGTGAATTAACTGATATTTAATATTGCTTTTATATTTTTATAGCAGTACCTAACTATTATCTATGGCTTTCGGTTTTACGCCAAAACATACTGCGGAATATCCACTTAGTGATTTAACTTCCCAACAATTTTTAGCAATTGCTAGCCTGGTGATTCGTAATCTTAACTGGCGGCTTGATTACGCCAGCGCAAACGGTCTGCTAGCATTTACAGATCGTGGATTGTTTAAAACAAATGCAGATATCGAGATTAAGATTACTGATAACGTCGCGTTTGTTAAAAGCTCATCAACAGGCAATGAGATATTTGATCTCGGGAGGAATAAAAAATTCGTTGCGGCATTTGAAGCAATGTTTAACGAGCTTAAATTGTCGCTGTCAGCTGATGATTTAAACACAGAGTATCAACAGCTACAGGAAACTTTCCTGCCTGCAGAAGATGATATTTTGCTCTTGCCGCCATTAACCGCTACTCAAAAAATCAAAAATTTTCTTGGTTTTTTTATACCGGTAAAAGGGTTTTATGTTACGCCGATTATTTTAGATATCAATCTCCTGCTGTTTGTGTTAATGGTGATCAGTGGGGTAAATTTTATACAGCCAGATAATCAAAGTTTGATTTCCTGGGGCGCTAACTTTAGGCCTGTTACGCTAAATGGGCAATGGTGGCGCGTATTATTTAGCTGTTTTTTGCACATCGGGATAATACACCTGTTGCTTAATATGTACGCCCTGCTTTATATCGGCATTTTGCTGGAACCTTACCTGGGCACTAAACGTTTTATAACCGCCTACCTGCTTACAGGTATAATTTCCGGCACAACCAGTTTAACCTGGCATGACCTCACTATAAGCGCCGGGGCGTCAGGCGCCATATTTGGTATGTATGGTGTATTTTTAGCCATGCTGACAACAAACGTGATCGAAAAGTCGGCTCGTAAGCCGTTGTTAATCAGCATAAGTATATTTGTTATTTTTAACCTCCTCAACGGGCTTAAAAGCGGTATTGACAATGCCGCCCATATAGGTGGTTTAATCAGCGGTGTAATAATTGGCTACACATTTATACCGGCTTTAAGAGTGCCTGATGACGAACGATCAACTGATTCGGAAAACAGATCGGTTCTTATTTTATTATGCATAGTATTAGCAGGGACATGTTTTACCCTGCAGCGTATCCCTAATGATTTGGGCCTTTACGATACAGCAATGAAAAAGTTCGCCGCTAATGAAGTAAAGGCACTGAACATTTTATTAGATACCGCCCGCCGACGAAAAATCGCGTAGCATACGAAGTTAAATATCAAGGGGTGCCATATTGGGAGGATAACGTGAGCTTATTAAACCAGGCAGATAAATTGAATATCCCTTACCGTTTTCATCATCGTAATGCACAACTCATTGCCTATTGCCGCACGCGAATTGAAGTCTACAATCTTATTTATAAAACGATAGATGAGCGGACCTACAAATATCGCCCGGCTATTCTGGCAGGCAACCAAAAGATCGCAGCCATGCTTAAAGAGTTGAAGGAACATGAGGCGGAAAAGGAGTAATTAAAACATTAGAAAACAAAAAACCTCTCCAACTGATTGAAGAGGTTTTTAAATCGATTGGTATCGCTTGTTGTCGGGATGGCAGGATGCATCCGCAACGCTCTAAATTATTGGTTATCAAATACTTTAATTACACCATATAGACGAGGGTGTGATTTAGGGCATTTTCTGAAACTTCTAAGGAACTATTTCGCAGTGCTGGCCTTTTATTTGCTGTCAATGCTTATCAAAAATACTAAGAAAAAAAGATTTTGAGGAATTCATTTTCGATTATTATTTATGAAACATTCATATAAATGTTGTCTGATTGCGTGCTACAAACAACTAAATAACGCTTCAACTTTGGCCACGTAATCCTCAGCCGTTCTTTTGTCAATAACATCATTTGTACAGATAGCGTCATTATAGGTATGTCCGGCACAGTTTCTTAAGTCTAATATGTATCGACAGGTGTCAAACAATATTTCAGCTGAACTATAATCTCTCCAAATTGTCTTCAGGTAATCTGCAAAAGCTACCATTAATGGAACAGAATTGTAATTATAAGTAGGGTTCCTTGCTTGAGAGATGTAGTAAAACAATTCAAATATCTGGGTCAAATTTCCAAATTTATAAGTTGTATCACTGTTGTTTGTAAAGGTCTTTAAATGATAAAAATCAATTTTCTTTTCATTGATCCCCCCAATATCAAAGCCTATGGTGGTACTGCCAGGCCTTGCTATACTCAAATTGTTAAAGATGTAGATTAATTTGTCCCTATAATTTACGTCCGAACTAAAGGTAATTTTGTCTGACGGGCTTAGGAAAGCTTTAAAACCATTTATCCATTTAATCATCTGAAATTCTAACGCCCGACCATATTGAATGACAACAGGTGCGAAGTCAGCTGAACTTCCTAACGTTTTTAGAAGAAATTTACCGGTTGATAGGTATCGAAGCGTTTTTGAAGGGTCTATTTTATTGGGGTCGATAATAGATTGAATTTCACTTTCATAAGTGGAATAGTCCGCTTTAGCTGTATATTCATCAATCTTACGTATTTGCTCATCTATAAGTATTTGAAGGTCTGATTCTTTTTCCTCTTTCTGTTTTTTAGTATCAATAAGCTGCTTCTCCAGCTCTTCTTTTCCAGAAGTTGCAGTTGATAATTGGCTATTAAGCTCATCAATTTTATTATCATAGTCTTTAAGGGTTTCGCCCGACTTAATTAATTGCTCTTTTATCGACTCATAATCTTCAACGAAACGATCTCGCTGTATATTCAATAAACTAAGTTTTAAATTGGTCTGTTCATCAAAAAAACCTTGACCAAAATATTTGTCATATTCGATGCTACCATCATCATCTATCTTAACTTCATTAACATATTTATCTTTCAAACCCACTTCAACATCATTGGGATGATTGAAATAATACATTTTAATATCATCGGGGGAGACTATTTTCTTACCTACATATTCCTGAAATTTGTAGATCAGATATTCACTATGAGTTTCTAAAAGAAATTGGATGTTGAATCTTGAGGCTGCGTCAATCAACAACTCTGCTATTTTTGCTTGTAAAGACGGATGAAGATTTGCTTCCGGTTCTTCTATCAGGAGGGTCGAAGGGCTAAAATATATTGCAGTTTCAAAATAGCCCTCCGGTTCATTATGATTGTACTCATATGCCCTCTGCTGCTTATGAGCCACGATTGCAATTTTCATGATGATTGGGAGCAATTGTGATACGCCATATCCCAAATCAATAAGTGGTGTTTTTGAACCATCAAAATTAACCAGGAAGATTTTAGTTAAACCAATGGTCTCATCTCTGAATACATAAAGTTCCTTTCCGATCTTGAATCCTTTTTGTTTCTTGTGACCTTCTTCATCGATCTCGCCTTTTCCTATCCAGAAGTTCACAAAATTCTGAATTTGCTTATGATGTTCTATATTGATGGCAGTAAAGTCCCTTGCGATCTGAATGTCCTCGCTATTTTGTTCATCTATAAACCATTCTCTGTTTCTGCCCCTTGTAGTTGGTAGAAAATAGATGTTTTTTAAGCTATAAAACGTCTTCCCAACAGCATCCAAAAAATCCTTTTCTATCGCTTTTAACAGTGTTACGAAAATTTGGCTGTTAGGTGTTGTTTGAAGCTTAGGTTCTTTAAAAATGTCTCTGATGTTTTTTTCTTCGCTTGAATTTGATGTCTTTTCAGACAACTCTTCTCGGAATTCGGCGCGAACTATATCCCGGTCCATTCCGCCAAAGATGCCAGAGAAGCTATCTTTAAAGCTATCTAAAACTTCGCTATGGCTGTTACTTTTGCCAAGAAGTAATTTGGTCGTGACACTTTCTTCAATTGCCGAAAGCTTTAATTTTTCCTCCGCCTCTACATTTGAATAATCGGAGAACAAATATTTTCCTACGCTCAGTTTACTGATAAAATCTCCGTATGCGTCTATTTTATTATTGAAAAATGGCAAGTCAAAACCAATCCCGTTAAACTTTTTAATCCTTTCAAAAAGGTCAACAGTAAAGTATTCTTCAGTTTTTTCATTAGGTTCAAACTCCTCTTCATTTTTAATGAAAGGTGCCTCTAAGAGAAGTTGGATAATGTTATGCAGATCAATGCTTGTTTGCAAATCCCAATACGGTCCGTCCTCATCACTTTGCGTATAGCCTATTAAATTGGACCAATGTAAATACTTACCGTCTTTTACAACAGCAATACTTTTGATATCGTGTGAAACCCTTTTTTCAACAGGTGTGGTCTTGCTGATGATACGATTAAGATCATATCTTATCTCAAAGGACGCTGCGATCTCCCTACCGCTTCCCAAGGTTATTGGAAAAGCAAAAACCAGATCTTCGTCATCTTCAAAAATTGGCAACTTACTGGGATCATTGCCAGCTTCCTTACTAAGATCAGCAAGCCGTGAATACATTGAACTGAGTTTTGTTGTTTCTGGAGTTTTGAACGTTGACATTACTCCACGGTTGAAGATCCTTTCAAGATTTCCAAGCTCATGCCTCATGCTCTTAAAATCTAAGGTTTCCGAAACGATTCCATTTTCGTAATTATTAACCAAGAACTGTATTGCTTTGAAAACAGAACTTTTTCCTGCATTATTGGTTCCCGTAATTAAAGTAATAGGTGCAAATTTGAGATTTTCCTTTGTACTGAAGGTTCTAAAGTTCTGTAACCCCAATCCTTTTAAATTTGGCATTTTGTAGCTTATTATATTTACGTTTAATATATACAATTATTTATGGATGAAAAATAGTTGTCAGAAAATATAATCGAGAACAACCCGCAGAAAAAAGGACATTCCGTCCTCGAGAAAGACAGTGAGGGATTGTAATTCATGTTTTTAATTATCAATAAAAACAACCAGTAGTTTACCAACAGGTTCAGATAAATTGGCAACATACAATCTATAATCCAGTAAAAAATTCGTCAAATCTTTTTCCTGTTCGAACTGTAAGATTATTGGTGCCAAATGAGCTACCTAGTGATGTTTTAACCCATCGAAATGCCTTGTTAAGTTATAACAAAACATCAAGGTTATATCCGCCTTTTACTACTGTCGGCAGGTGAGCCTTTAATTGTTTCGCGGTATCCAGATCGAATGGTAACTTGACAGTAAAGCGAGGATGTTATTGATTTTTACAAAAAAAGATGAGAAAAAAAATCCGTTGTTAAGAATTCCGCTCTTATTTTTGAGTTATGAAACCTTATTCCGCAGATCTCCGTAGCCTTACCAGCCAATTAGAAACATTTGAGGGCTGCAGCGACGTCACCGAATATTTCCTTAAACGGTCGATCGATGAAGTGAGATCGACGGATGACGGCAGCGAACTGAGATACAGCGGTTTTTATCAACTGTTCCTGCCAGGCGTGGTCAGGTCGAATATCGAACATATTTATCAGCATGGTGGATCACCGATAGAGAAGATCTTTTTTGCGTCCCTGCAATTGCTGTTCATCAGAAGTCAGGTCCCCTGTCTGCATTTCTGGGGCGCTTCAGAGAATGCCGAAGCGACGATCGCTGCTTACCGGGAAAAACATCTGGCGATCATGCGCTGGATAGATAGCTACCGGGAAGCAACAGGTGATCAGGAATTAGCGCGCTTCGACCTGGCTTTAAACGAAAAGGTCGAAAAAGGACAAATGACCGCCGAGGATGTGACCGAGGTCAGCATCCATCAGCACCTGATCGCCAATTTTGAATGGAATGGTGTTCATGCCATGATGCAGGCCGGTCTACCCGGAATCAAGGTGAATAGCCGATCGATCCGCTGCGACCTACTGATATGGGTACCCGGTGATGAAAGCGTCAAGATCGTTATCGAATGTGATGGTTTTGCCTGGCATTCGTCAAAAGAAAGCTTTGTGAGCGACCGGGCGAGGGACCGGCAATTGCAATTGAATGGCTACCGCGTCATCCGTTTTTCCGGTAGCGAAATCAATGAGGACCCCAGTCGGGTGGCCAGCGAACTTTTTGATCTTTTACAAGCGATCAACCCGGAGATCATCTAATAATTAACCCAAAACGCCTCTTTCCTGATACAGCAAAAAAGCCTCCGATACAATATCCGCTGCCAGGGGATCTATATAGGGGATCACAATGTCCCGAAAATTTTCAGCCGTCCGAACGATATATTTGCGCAGATAAGTATGCGTTTTTTCTTCCCGCAGGGTGAGTATATGCAACAAGTGGATGCATTGCAGTAATTGTGCTTTAAATTGCAGCTGATCGATCTCGCCAGCCTGAAGTTGTACGAATAATCCGCAAACACCGTCTTTAAAATGACTGATCACACATTCCGCGCGATCCAGCCGCAATTCCAGGCGGTTCAGCAAACAGATCTCTATTGTGCGCTGACCTCTTTGCTGCTCGTCAATTCCCGTGATCCTGATCCCTTGGCCGTTGGGATCCAGGACAAACGCAAAAAAATCCTCCGGATGGTCGATCTCTGGATGAAGCAGGTAAGGCATTTCTTCCAGCAGCGGCGCGGTATGTGCCCTGCAAAGCGCCAGGTCCAGCTGACCATCAGGTGAAAAACTGGGCCCAGGTACCCTTGGCCCAAGAATGGGAAATTGATTGTGTTTAGCGCCTTCGCGGTTACAGGTGATACAGGAAGGTATCAGATTACTCCATTCATAGCATAACCAGTAATACCCTAGATGGCCCGCTTCCTCGGCTATGCCCTTTTTAGGCCGGTAATGTTCGATATCTGCTTTGGTAAGCCGTTCGCAATAAGCGCATTTATATTGATAGGCGATCGACAGCTGATCTTCTACACGGGAACGCCGGCCGTCGGGAGTGTTATAAGTGTCCCGGTACACGGCATCTGAGATCAGCGTTAAATCACGCGTATCCACGATCAGCGTTAAAGCTGCGAGGGTAGCTTCGGAGGCCAGCCGCACCGTTTTGTCTTCATCCCGCTTGATCACATATCTCATTGGCCGCGCTGTTTAAATAATCGGATCAGTTCCTGTTCTTTTTCATCAGAGAGATAGGCAGCGATCCGGGCCTTGACCTGATCATTGAATTCCAATTCTGAATAAGTGGTCTCGGTCCTTACCAATTTCTTATCCTCGTGGCTTTCGGGAATGATGTCCTCAAGACCAAAGATCGGGGAAGTCAAAATGGTATTGGGCAACAGGTCCCCTAAATGTAAACGCTCGTCAAGGCGTGTTACCCTGACCCCCTCATCGCGGATGCGCGCTACCTTGAACAGCTGACTGTTCCTGGGAACTCCCAAAAGCGGAATAGGGCTATGCGTTGACGCGATGAACTGGATCTTAGGAAATGTCCTGGTCAATTGGATCACGATATTCTTCTGTAGCTTGGGATGGAGATGGATATCGATCTCATCGATCAGTACAATGCCTGTGAATTCCGAAGGATCGCTGATCTCGGGTTGCTGCATATAAAGGCGGACCAGGATATCGCCGATCATAGCGATCATGCTCTTAAGCCCCGAAGCCAGCTTATCAAACGTAACACCTGGTAATTCCTGGCCGTCGTTATCTTGCTCGATATAGGTGGTGCCGGCCTGGTCATTGAGCTGATCGCTAAAGTCGATGCGGTGCAGGTTCGGCAAAATATCGGTCAGTATCTCTGTGATGAAATATTTGCGCTTATCGAACAACGCTTTGCTGGCCGGGTCGCTGCGCCAACGCTCGAACTGATTCTGCAGATCGATCAAATAGGTCTCGTCATCAAATAAAGAGGCGGTCAGATCGTCAACATTCGTATTCGGTAAGGGCGACTGTGGCCGGTTTTTAAGGTGATTGGTCCGTAACCGTGATTGGCCATAAGCCGCAAATCCATAGGCGAGCGGATAATTCTGCACAGCGTTAGAAGGCGGGTGCTCGATCCAGGTGACCTCGCCGTTTTCAAAAAACAATTTTAGATCCACTTTCGGTGCCGCGTTGTCTATGCCCTTTAAACTCACATCAATACCGCAGATCGCGGCTGCAATGGCTCTTAATATAGATGACTTACCGGTACCGTTCTCCCCGGTAAAAAATATCCATTGGGAGGAGAAAGGGATATCTGTTATCTGCAAATGCTTGATTGGGCCGAAATCAATTATTTCGATGCTCTGGAGTTTGATAGTGGCCGGCGCTTCACTATCGATATAGGCGTTGGTCTGCTGAACTCTGTAACTATCGACCTTTGATTTTTGTTCCTCAAACTCGGTCGTCGAAATGAAGCCGATACTGGTTTTGTCATCTTTGAAAAAATCGGCTCCATGTTTTGAAATGATCTCATCGATCGCAATTTTGTCCGTACGGATAAAAGTTGCTAATGATTCCAAATAGCCGCCTTGGTATTTTTTACGAAAGCGTTTGCCGCTGATTTCCAACTGAAGTTCATTCAACAGATAGTTGTTAATAAACCGCCGCTTCTGATCAGAATCAGAAGTATTTATCTCCAGGTAACTCTCGCCCGTAAGAAACTCGATAACAAAAATGATATTTGGAGATTTGTTCTTCCAGTCCATTCCTGTCCAAAAAGAAACGGCTAGGTAACTTTCGTTACCGTAGAACCAGTACCCATCTTCCAATTTACCATCCCGATTGCTTCGACGAAATGTAAAATGAAAACTAGGATCGTTCTGCCAATGTTTTACCAGCAGCTCGTACACCTCATTATGAATCGTTTCGACTTGCATGATCAGGGTTGCATCACCAAATATAAAAGTGTTTTGTTGGCATCAGTTTTTTGTGGACGCCTTACAGTTGTCCATTTGTTTAGACCGAATTTTTCATTCATCAGGCGAGGCATCCAGTTATAGGCCAGGTCATCCTTACCCTGAAGATCATCCGGCAAATGCTCTGCTATCTTTTTTTGAATAGTTATCCAACTGCACTCTCCAGCCTCAATTTGTTTGATCAATTTTTCATCAGCATAGACTTTTGCCGAAGCGTTTTTGAAATACATTTCCAGTACATTCTCTTGACTTAGCTCTGGCCGGTTCCCTTCTTCGTCATTGATCTCCATTTCGACGGTTCCCACATTCTTTCGCACGTTTTGCAATTCTTTCGCAAACTTATTTTTTAAGCCAGCTGCATAGGTGTTTAATGCGGCTGCGTTATAGTCTTTGTCGCGTACCTGATATATCGCTTCAAAACTCAATACTCTTACGGATAAATGATAGGGTTTTCCGCCCGAACTGCTCCAAAATATACCGTTACCAGGTATAGGTTCATTTAGTAAAGAACTCAGCAAATCATTACTAAAATGCGCGTTTGCTTTACGAAGCGCGTTTAGATCGACCGCTGACAACAGGTGAAAAATAAACCAGTTGTCGCCTTGACTTAGGATCTCATCGGAAATACTGCCCGGTTGTTGCGTGATCAAGACGGCACCCAACCCGAACTTTCGTCCTTCCTTTACCCAGGCCACATAAGGCCCTTCTGCACCGCCAGAACTGCCCAGGACGGATTGTGCCTCTTCAATTACCGCAATGGTCGGTATACTATTCGGCTCTGCTTTAGTGAACTCATTTTGGTTATGCTCAAAGATCTGCTGTAAGATAATACCCGATAGGATGAGTCCGTTCTGTCCGCGCATTTGCGAGATATCTACCACACAAAGTTT
>NZ_CAXVWK010000080.1:0-5542 GCF_964263795.1 Mucilaginibacter sp. | reverse complement strand
GTGATTGACGATTACGCAGAAATTAACCTGCACAAACTGGCAGCATTATTTGAGCAATAATTATGAGCGATAACAGATCGAATGAACAGAGTAGCATCCCCACCACTAAGGTAGAGCGCAGTGCCAAGTTTGTAAAAACAGGGTTCAAAATAGGCGGCAACTATATTAAGCACTACTCTAAGAAACTCTTTAACCCCGATCTGGATAAATCGGAATTGAATGAGGATAATGCTACAGATATTTATAAATCGCTAAGTGAGTTAAAGGGCAGTGCTTTAAAAGTTGCGCAAATGCTCAGCATGGACAAAAACCTGCTTCCGCAAGCTTACGTTGACAAATTCACGCAATCGCAGTACAACGCGCCGCCGCTATCCGGGCCGCTTATCGTACAAACATTCAAAAAATATTTCGGCAAAAACCCTGATCAGATCTATGACAAGTTCAATATCCGGTCTACCAACGCCGCCTCTATCGGGCAGGTGCATGAAGCGGAGCTGAATGGCAAAAAACTGGCGATCAAGATCCAGTACCCCGGCGTGGGCGATTCGATCTCATCCGATCTTAAACTCGTAAAACCATTTGCCTTCAGGATGCTAGGCATGAGCGAAAAGGAACTGGATGTTTACATGCGCGAAGTTGAAGAGCGACTTTTAGAAGAAACCGACTATGAGCTGGAAGTACGGCGCTCTATCCAATTTTCGGAAGCATGTGCCAATCTGGACAATGTGGTGTTCCCGCAGTACTACCCGGAGCTTTCCAGTAAACGTATTATTACAATGGACTGGCTGGAAGGACAACACTTGAAAGAATTTTTGGCTACCAATCCATCGCAGGAATTACGCGACACCATAGGCCAGGCGCTTTGGGATTTTTACAATTACCAGCAGCATGAACTGCGCGCCGTACACGCCGACCCGCATCCCGGTAACTTTATGATAACGCCTAATGGTAAGCTGGGTGTAATTGATTTTGGATGTATTAAAGTGATGCCGGACGACTTTTACTATCCCTTCTTTTCGCTTACATCAACCAACTTATTTGATAGCAGGGAGGACACTATAGCAGCTTTCCGCAAGCTGGAGATGATCTTACCAAACGACACCCCGGCGCAGATCGACTTTTATTATACGATGTTTAAGCAGATGATCAGCCTGTTTGCCAAACCTTATATTACCGAGAGCTTCGATTTCGGTGAAACGGCCTTTTTTGACGATCTGTTTGGATTTGGCGAGAAGGTGGCTAAGATGCCCGAGTTTAAGCAAGCCCGCGGTGTAAAACACTTTATTTATGTTAACCGCACCAACTTTGGCTTATACAATATTCTGCATGAATTAAAGGCAAAGGTGAAAACCAACACTTATAAACCGCATGTGGAGGCAGTAGCCTAAGCCCCGTTTACAAAAAATCTATAAGCGCCAGTAATACCAGCATAAACAGGGCTACCCAGCTAAGGGTACCCTTTATGTACCATTGTTCAATATCGGTAACACGGCCGGTCCCCATGTAAGAATGCGATTTGCGCCTGCAATAAACGCCATACGCAATTAATGAGGCCACAAGCACAAAGAAAAATATCACTATCAGTTTATGAAATTGTGGTGTGATCATCGCCTTTAATATTATAGTTGTTTAGTATTTTAATTAATTACTTCAGCACCCTATAGCTACTGGTGCTCCCTATGTGAACAATTTTGCATAGCCCGGGTAATTTCGTCCCGGGTTTAGTAACAGTACGGCGGCGTAAACCGCCCGTTGCATTACTTATCGAGAATTGTTTACAATTGGTTTTCCAATTAATGCAAGAATGATACCGCCGCCGTTCAACTTGCTTTGTTCAATTTGTTCATTGTAAAAATGGGGCTTTGATGTGTAGCACATAGCGGCATTTTTTAAACCAAACACCCGGCGTTTTCTGTTGTTGCAACAGTACATGAAAGTATTACTTGCAGGCGCTAACGGATACATAGGTACGCGGCTCATCCCGGTGTTGCTGGATAAGGGCCATAATGTGGTATGTCTTGTGCGCGATAAGCGCCGCTACCATGAACAAAGCGACTACAGCGACCGTGTGACCTTACTCACCGGCGATCTGTTAAAGCCCGATAGCATAGAAAACTTTCCGGAAGATGTTGATGCGGCTTATTACCTGGTGCACTCCATGTCTCAGGCCGACGACTTTGCCGATATGGAAGCCTTGTCTGCAAAAAATTTTACACAGGCCATCAATAAGACCAGGTGCCGGCAAGTCATTTATCTGAGCGGAATCACCAATGATACCGACCTGTCTAAACACCTGCTATCGCGTAAGCATGTCGAAGATGTTTTAAAGGAATGCAAGGCGGATCTGACGGTTTTGCGGGCAGCTATTATTATTGGCTCGGGCAGTTCATCCTTCGAGATCATCCGCGACCTGACCGAAAAATTGCCGGTCATGACCGTGCCGCGGTGGGTAAACACCCTCTGCCAGCCCATTGCCATTCGCGATGTGCTGGGATACCTGGAAGGTGTGCTGCTGAATGAGAAAGCTTTTAATCAAACATTTGATATCGGCGGCCCGGATATCCTAAGCTTTAAACAAATGATGCTTACCTACGCCAAAGTGCGGAGGTTAAAAAGGCACATTATCACTATCCCTTTCCTGTCGCCTAAAATTTCATCGTACTGGCTGTACTTTGTAACATCAACCAGTTACTCGCTGGCCCAAAGCCTGGTAGATAGCATGAAGAATGAAACCATCATGAAAGACCATGAGATTGACAAGGTGGTTAAACGCGATTGCCTTACTTATGAAGCGGCATTGCAGCTGGCCTTTAAAAAGATCGAACAAAACTCCATTGTAAGCAGCTGGAAGGACGCCTTAAATAACGGCTACCTCACATCCGGTTTTATGGACCAGATAAAGGTGCCCCAAAACGGAACCTTAGAATATAAAGTGAAACAGCCGTTCAGCCGCGAGAGCGCTAAAGTGCTGGATAACGTAATGGCCATTGGCGGCAACCGCGGCTGGTATTACTGGGACTGGATATGGAGCCTTCGCGGGTTTTTGGATAAGCTTTTCGGCGGAGTGGGTACAAGGCGCGGGCGTACCAGTAATGTATCAGTATCCGCCGGCGACGTGATCGACTTTTGGCGGGTACTGCTGGCCGACAAAGTAAACCGCCGCCTGCTGCTCTACGCCGAAATGAAACTACCGGGCGAAGCCTGGCTGGAGTTTAAAATAATTGAGCGTAACCATATCACTTACTTAAGCCAGGTGGCCACCTTTAGGCCGCGCGGGTTGTGGGGCAGAATGTACTGGTACGCCATGTGGCCGTTCCACCTGTTTATTTTTAAGGGAATGGCACGTAAAATTGTGAATTTCGGGAACACGAAAAGTAGTAGTATTCAATTAGCTAAATAAAAAGGGTTTAATGAGTAATAAAAACGGGGTATTGATAACAGGGGGCACGGGGCTTATTGGCAGGCAGCTTACACAAGCCTTGCTGGCTGCCGGTTACAGTGTAAACCATTTAAGCCGGAAGCCCGGCACCGACCCAAAGGTAAAAACATACTTGTGGGATATCGACAAAGGCCAGATAGACGAGGATTGCCTGGATGGCATAGATACCATTGTGCACCTTGCAGGCGCGGGCATTGCCGATGAACGCTGGACAGACGAGCGTAAAAAACTATTGATAGAAAGCCGCACCAGATCTATTCAACTGATCTATGCGTTAATGAAACGTAAACCCAACAGGGTAACGGCCATCGTATCGGCATCGGCAACCGGTTACTACAGCAACCGGGGGGATGAACTACTTACCGAAGAAAGCAAGCCACATCATGATTTTTTAGGCACCTGTTGTATTGAATGGGAAAAAGCAGTCGACGAAGGCGCCGCGCCAGGCCTGCGCATCCTGAAATACCGCACAGGTGTAGTACTCACCAAAGATGGCGGCGCGCTGCCGCAACTGGCCCTGCCCGCAAAATTCGGGGTAGGCTCACCTATCGGCAAAGGCAACCAGTGGATCCCCTGGATCCATCATGTTGATGTGGTTGACATGTACCTGGACGGGATAGAAAGCGAAACGCTCAATGGCGTGTACAATATGGTTGCACCTAACCCGGTTACCAACGCGCAAATGAGCAAGGCCATTGCCAAACAATTGCACCGGCCGTTTTGGGCCCCTAACGTACCGGCGTTTTTAATTAAAATGCTGTTTGGCGAAATGAGCCTGGTAGTGTTGGGCAGCACCCGCGTATCTGCACAAAAAATTCAAACAGCCGGTTATACATTTAAGTACCCGGATATTGCATCGGCACTAAAAGAAATTTATGGATAAAAATACACCTGTAAGCGTTTTTTGGTTTAGGCGCGATCTGCGGATGGAAGACAACGCCGGCCTTTACCACGCCCTTAAAAGCGGCAACCCGGTACTGCCATTTTTCATTTTTGATAATGAGATTCTTGATAAATTGGAAGACAAGGACGATGCCCGCGTCAGCTTTATATACAAGGCAATTGAAGAGCTGAACAAAGAATGCCATAAGTACCACAGCGGCCTGCATGTTGTTTACGATACGCCGGAACACGCCTGGGAAGAACTGATAAAGGAACACAATATAGCCGCCGTATATACCAACCGCGATTACGAACCCGGCTACGCCAAAGAACGCGACGATGCTATCGCAAGCCTGCTTGCTAAAAACAAAATTGAATTCAAAACTTACAAGGATCAGGTAATTTTCGAAAAAGAGGAGGTCACCAAAGATGACGGAAAACCTTATACGGTTTATACCCCTTATAAAAACAAGTGGTATCAAAAGCTCAAGCCGTTTTACCTTAAAGCTTACCCTACCCAAAAATATTTTAAAAACCTGCTGCACTTCCGCGCGCCTGCACTGCCAACATTAAAGGATATGGGCTTTGTTAAAAGTGAGATTACCTATCCCGAAAAAGAATACGATAAGGTAATTGCCGATTACGCTAAAAACCGCGACTTCCCTGCAGTAACAGGAACCTCACATATTGGGGTGCATTTGCGCTTTGGTACGGTAAGTATCCGCCGATGCGCGCGCGATGCCTATGAATCTGACGAAAAAACCTGGCTTAACGAATTGATATGGCGGGAATTTTACAGCATGATCATGTACCACTTTCCGCAAACGGCAGATCATGCTTTTCGCCCGGAGTACGACAGGCTTAAATGGCTAAACGATGAGGAGCAATTTGTGGCTTGGTGCAAAGGCGAAACCGGGTACCCTATGGTTGATGCCGGCATGCGCGAACTGAACAACACCGGCTATATGCACAACCGCGTGCGCATGGTGGTAGCCAGCTTTTTGTGTAAGGACCTGCTGATAGACTGGCGGTGGGGCGAGCGCTACTTTGCCCGTAAATTACTGGATTACGAAATGGCTAGCAATGTTGGCGGCTGGCAGTGGGCGGCCGGCAGCGGTACCGATGCGGCACCTTACTTCCGGATCTTTAACCCGGATAGCCAGCTAAAGAAATTCGACCCGAAACTCGAATACGTAAAAAAATGGGTTCCGGAATATGCCG
>NZ_CAXVWK010000079.1:0-17872 GCF_964263795.1 Mucilaginibacter sp. | reverse complement strand
AGCTTAATAGCGAATTGACCAGAACCAACAAGGCTTTCTTTAACGTACAGATGAGTCCCGCTTATGGTGAAGATAAAGCCATGACGCGGGAAGACTGGTATCAGGCGGCTGATATCCTGGCCGCTGAAACAGGATATGCGGATCAGCGCAGGATTATTGTGCTGCACACCAAGAAAGGTCGCACTCATGCACATGTGATATGGGAACGCTATAATCATGAAAGCGGCAAAATGATTGATAACAAGCAAAGCCGCTACAAGGTGGATGCAGCAAGGCCAAAGATTGAACAGGCATTAGGCCATAAGGCAACCAACCGCCGCAACCCGCACAAAAACGAAATTAAAGAAACCGTTACAGAGATTTGGAACCGCACATCGACCGGTAAAGCATTTATGGCCGAAGTGCGTAAGTCTGGTTATATGGTTGCCGCAGGCTCCGGTAGTCGTCCATTTATGATTGTGGACGGTAACGGGCGAAGCTTTGACCTGGTACGGCAGATTGACGGCGCAAAGACCAAAGATGTAAGGGAACGCCTGCGCCACGAAAAACTGATCCTGGATAAACAGGCTATCGACCTGATGCGTAAGGAAACCGTAGAAAGCGGCGGCAAACGCGATAAACAGAAAACGGAACATAAGCCAGCAGCCGCACCCACCGTCGCAGAAACGAACGCTTCGGAATTCGCGGTGAACCGCACTGATACCGTACAAGAAAATAAATCTGCTGTTGATAAGCGAAAACAAGAACAAGTTTTCGCAGCATTTAAGATAGAGGAAGAAAATATTGCGCCAGCGGTTAAAGCCGAAGCAAGCACACTAAATAAAGATCGGCAGCGTAAGGAAGCTATTGCTAAGCAATTTGCCGATAACGATTTAAGCGGCAAAAGCCAGCCATCCGAACATGAATTGGAAATGCAAAAGATCATGGCAGAGCAAGAGCGTATCAGGCAGCGCAATTTGACCAGGAAACGGCATCGTTAGTTTTGGGTCAATTACCTATCTTAGGCACTAATAAACGACCCGTTATGAGTTTGCCGGAATTATATGCGCAGCAGGAGCGCGAATTAAAACAATACCAAGAAATCCGGCAACAGGTTTGGGATAGGCTGCAACAGGAGCAACAGGAATTTATTGCAGCCTTTGGCAGTAAAGAACAGTTGCCCGAACATATTCAACAGCGCATTGACAAGCAAATAGAAGATCATAACCAGGAATGGGCGCAGGATACCGGATTGCGTTATCAGGAATTGCAACACAATCATATTGCCCAGCGTGAGGCAATAGTTGGCAAAGCCATTTCTACACCAAGACCCTTATCAGCCAGAAAAATTTCCCCGGCGGACAAGAATGCCGAGCAGATGAATGACAATCAAAAAGCGATGCTTGATAAACTTAAAAACTCACGCGCTGGTAGTAAGACAGCCAGCCAAGAGAAAAAGCCACTTCCACCTAAGAAATCAGATTTACCTAGTCAGCAGGAGCTACAGAAAATTATCGCACAACAAAAAGCCATTCAAGAACATAAATTGAACAAAAAACGCGGTAGATAAGTGATATTGGATATCACCTGTTAAATAAGTCAATAATTACGAAAGGAGATTTACCTGAGCCACGCCCGGCACTAACTATTATTTTCCTCTGCCAAAGGCATTCACCCGCCCATCCAAAATAACAGCCAGCTTCGTTCATTTAAACTCCGGTTAGTCATCCCCTGTAATCACTAACCAACACAGGAGAAATACAATGACCAATTATTACACTGAAAATTTTGCCGAATTTGGATTTTCTGAAATTAAAACTTTGCAGGAAATTTTGTCAGCATGGATTAAAAGCGGTTTACCCAACGGCTTTGATAATGATGGTGTAAAACCGGCTTTGAACAAAAACAGCGGCTATGTATTCTTAACCAACAATGAGTACCAGGTTGCAATGCTAAACGAGAGCAGATTAGAAATTTACCACAACTTGCCTTATAGTGGCATTGAAGGATTTTTAGAGGATATTATTTCCGAATACACACAAGAAGAACTTCATCAAGAAGATCTTGAATATATTAGAAACGCCGCTGAGATTGATGGCATCACGCAACCAACGTCAAAAATTTAAAATAAATAGCCTCTGGTTTTTAAACCGGAGGCTAATTTGATTGTCGTTATCATTCTTTTTAATTGGGTAAATTAACACGTCAATAAAGCCGCAAATAATTGGCTGATTTAATAATGAGGAACAACTGGCGCACCCTCAACGCAATAAAGTGTCTGTGAAGTAAAAGCGCTTTTAGCGGCTTCAAATGTTGGGGTAGCACTAAGTTTAGGACTGTAAATTAAATGAACAGTGCCATCATAAATAGTCGGTCTTTTAGCAATAAATAATCGTAATTGATTATAGCCAGTAACTGATGCATTGAACCCGCTGACGCGTAAAAAAACTTTGCTGGTGGTATCACTCGGTTCCACAACTTCATCACCGTTTTTGATATTAGGAAAGCCTAAGTAATAAAAATCAGCGGAATATTTTGTAACAGTGCCGGAATTTGCATTTACCCATTGAAACTTTAATGGGCCACCAAAAGAAAAATTATCCAGCGGTGTATCTCTAAAGTAACTAAGGAAAGTATTGCTTGTTAAGCTATTAGTAGTCGATGAAGTGCCGACTGTGGTTGAACCCGTGTTCATGTAAACAACTTGGTCTTCGACAATGTATGGATTGTTTGCTAATGGGGCAGCCATTTGTACATCGACAACGTTAATGTTGCCGGTAAAGAAACGATTGAAAAAATCACCTTTGTAATCATTGTTTTTTCTATTAAAGTTATAGCCAATATAAGTGACATTCGTGAAAAAACCCGCTGTTCCAGGAGTTTTAGCCCGTACCATGTCAGCCATCACAATATTTAGTTGGTTATACCCCGTCTTGGATTTATCAAACCCTTTAATTTTAAAACAGAAGCCTGTGGCCGCTGTGTCTGCAACTTTCCCATTGTCTATTACAGCTCTATTCACCGAAACGAAGCCATCAGGTCCAAAGCCATCGGGCAAGGTTGCGTAATTACCGGCATTCACTAATTCAGCCGTAGTACCAGTGCCTATACCGGGTTTGAAAATAACTTTATTGCCACCCCCATATAGCTGAACAACAGTCAGTTTATCATTGTCATCGACATTTAATAAAATACGACTGACAGCAATCGTTTTAACAACGTAGCCATTATAGCTTGTTGAATTACCTGTCGTAACGATGTTGCTCCCGCCTGTCGTGCCGCCTGTTGTTCCACCGGTTGTGCTGCCTGTTGATGGAACAGGTGTGTTTTTACTACATGAAAACAAGGCTATTGGCAGCACAAAGAATAGTTTAATTTTTTTCATATGATATAGTTTATTTTACTTCCACTAACATGCAGTCATCCCCACATTCAGCATAAAATGTACCCGTAAATGTTCTTGACGAACATTGGAACGTGTAGGTGTAATCATAGCCTTTATTGACAATAACACTTACTGTTCCGTCACTACCACAAGGAGGTTTGACTGTATAAAATTTTGTCATTGATCTTGAATTGCTTTGCAAACTGTGAGACACATTACTTCCGTCCTTATTTAGGGTTATCCCTGTCAAGGTTACAGAGCCACAAGCAAAGTCCTTTGTAGTGTAAAAAGTTATCTTTTTACCAATATTGCCCCCAATGCCACCCGTTACATTCGGACAGCCGCCCGATGAAATGGACGATTCATCTTTTTTCTTGCATGAGCTAATAAAAAAAATGCTGCCAATAAAGACCAGTAAAACGGTTTTTGCGATGTAAGAGAGTTTTTTCATTTTTATTGAAATATTTATTGTAATTAGTTTTTTGCGACGAGTGCTTAATCAATTCCAAAAGCAAAAACTTCAATGGAACTAACATTGAGGCTTGGCTTGGTTGAGTAATAATATTCGCCAGGTAGCAGTTTTTGGGATGGTGTTAACTGATAAACACCTGGCTTCAATGATTGAACGCTATAAGTTATTACTTCCTGTCCAGCCTTTGTTCCGCCAAAGCCCATTTTTTCGGAAGCGGCTCCACGTGATTTTTTATCAGCTTTAAGCAGATACAAGTTAAGTTCAGGCATCGAGCCACCGCCAGTATTAATAAGAAACTGCACAGAATCGGTTGCTTTGATCCTTATCGGCGATTTATCTCCGTTGATTGAGTAAACACGCCTTATACCGTTGAAGCCATATTTAGTACTTAGCGTTGCCGTACCTTTTTCCAGTGGCACTAATGCTTCGCTGGTTTTGTTATAAGCGTAAAGCTGATTAATTAAATCCAGCGCCATAACAGGCTGGCTCTTAGTTTTGGGAGTTGATACAGCAGATACGCTTTTAGATACTGTGCCGCCACTGTTTTTCTCAAACATGGCTTTTATTACACCATTGCTAATGCCTGCATTTTTAAGATCAATTAATTTTGCTGCTGATAAATCAAATTTTGCCTGTCCGCCTTGCAGTTTTGAGATAATTAAATCATCGTCCAACCCCGCTTGATGTAGTGAAACAACAGTGGAGTTGGTAATTAGGTCACTTGCTGAAACGGCTTGCTTTTTAGATTTTGATTGCGCCAATGATTGGTTGACTATCAGGCAAATAAAGATAGTCGTGCAGAGTAGATAATGTTTCATAGAATTTATTGTTTATACAAATCTACCAAACAATAATTAATTGTAGGCAAAAATGCCTACAATTAATTTGCATTTCAATTCCATTTTTGGACATGGCCGAACAGTCTAAGAATATTGATATTAAATTTTTCGGGCAGAACCTTCGCAAGGCAAGAGAGGCAAAAAAGCTGTCTATGCAGCAATTGGCAAATGTTGCTGAAATAGAAAAATCTCAAATTGCTCGTATCGAAATAGGCAGAAGTGATCCAAGGCTTTCCACGATACTCGTAATTGCGAAAGCACTAGAATTGGATGCAGTTGAACTGCTGAAAAAAAACCTTTAAGAAGCAGCCATACGCGAAATAACGAGAATACGTTTTAGACTCCCATTTTACACCCCTGGGTACTAATCTTATTGTAATACAGGGAATTGAACGGTTTTCTTCGACTTCACTGTATCAGACATTATCAAAACCGAATCTGCTTTGAATGTAGAATCCATTTGTTTAAGTTTTTTTGTAATTGCTGTCATACGATCGGAGTTTTGATTATCTGAGTAAGCCAACAAAGAAAGTCCTACTACCTGACATGCCGTTGCTATCCATAAAGCAGTAATCTGATATTTATTTAGATATTTTTTTTCTGCCATGATATTTCTCAATATTATGGCATTGTTATAATCATCAGAAAGGCTAATAGCAACAATTATTTGCTTTTATCAAAACACAGTTGACAAATCGGCCCATTTGTAATAGGAATAAAATCCTTTTACAATAGTGGGGTTCAGATGGACTTTTATCAAGTTGCAGAAATCGAAATCAGCTATAAACACCAGGGCGATATCAATATAAGGCCGAAGGTTATAAAGGGATTGGATGCCTATAATATATTGATCAACCAGTGGGATGCCAATAAGCTTGATTTACTTGAACAATCAAAAATTATCCTGCTTAACAGAGCAAATCGCGTTTTAGGTATTTGCAATTTATCTACAGGCGGTATCGCCGGAACAGTGGTTGATCCGCGTTTAGTATTTGTTACAGCGCTTAAGGCAAATGCCAGCGCAATCATCTTAGCGCACAATCATCCATCGGGAAACTTACTGCCAAGCGCGGCTGATAAACAAATCACGCATCGTTTAAAAGATGCAGGGAAGTTATTGGAAATCGAATTGTTGGATAGCCTCATAATAACCAGTGGGGGCTATTATTCTATTGTTGAAGAAATGGCCTATCACAAGATAAGGCGTGGAAATTCATTTAGCTTAGAAGTACAGCCGCCATTTTAATTGCCATGAAAAGAAAAATAATCAATCAGTTGTTTTTTCTTGTTGACAAGTGTAAATTTACAGTTTACAATTAGTTATGATTCAGGGTTTCAAGCATAAAGGGCTTCGGTTGCTATGGGAGCAAGGCAAGAGCAGCAAGCTTCCCGCTGACCAGATCAGCCGAATTGAACGAATGCTGGATATAATTGATTCTGCGCAACTGGTACCGGAAGACTTTGGGGCATTTCAAAACTGGAATATTCACAAGCTTTCCGGCGAGTTGAAAGATTTTTGGAGACTTAAGGTAAACAAGAATTATCGAATAATCTTTCGCTTTGATGGCCAGCACGCGTTTGATCTTGACTACATTGATTATCATTAAGGAGAAATAGAAATGGCAAGAGAAATGAGACACATTCACCCTGGTGAAATTTTACGTGAGGAAGTTATCACTGCGAATGAATTAACGGTAACCGAAGCCGCCAAGATGCTTGGTGTCTCGCGTGTGACGTTGCACAAAATAATTAACGAAAAATCCGACATTACGCCGGAGATGTCGTTTAGGATTGCAAAAGTATTCGGTGGCACGGCTGACATATGGGCAAATATGCAGACGAAATTCAATCTGCACTTAGCCGCTATTAAAACGAAAGGACTTAACTTAAAGCCCTTTCATCACCAGCAATCAATATAATAGCCAGTCTTAAAATGAAACCACACTATCCAATGCTGCATCTTCATTCTCGTGAATGAAATTAGCCTGGTAGCCCATCGTTGTTGTTATCGACGTATGACGATAGAACTTTTGCAGCATCTGCACAGATATTTTGCTGCCGGAGATATTACCAAAGCTGTGCCTGGCAATGTGCATGGTAACCTTCTTCGTAACTTTTGCTTCCTCTAACACCTTTTGTAATTGTTCGTTATTTTTACGCACACGGGTTTTGATACGGGTTTGAACCTCTATTTCATCATTTAGATCAGGCAAGGATTCCAGGTCAGGAAAAACCAAATCATGTCCAGGTTTTTCCCTGCGATATTGCTCAATAATTGCCAGAGCCTTTTCTGGTATTTTTAGGGAATCCGCCTTGGCGTTCTTATTCATTTTATAATACAAACGGCCATTTTGAATATCAGCCCATTTCATACGCATCACATCTGATATACGCATGCCTGCCAAGTAAAAGGAAAACAACCATAAATTGCGTGCATGGTTAGGATGAAAGCCCACTTTGGCGGTTTCAATGGCTTTAACATCCTCTGCGCTCAAACCAATTTTCAAAGATTCAGGGAATTTGATCTTGATCTTACCTTTACCGAATGGATAAAATTTGCGATCAACAAGATTGTTTTCAATGGCCTGGTTGTAAATGGTGCGGATCACCACCAAGTGATTAACCACTGTCCGCTCTGTAATGGTACGGGTGCCTTTCAGATAGGATTGAAACTTCTTTAAAAGCGGCACATCAATTTCAGAGAAATTGATATCAGAACCTTCCAGGAACTCTTTAAACCGTTCCACGCGGGAAGTATCAGCAGAAAGCTGATTGCCTTTGCCATTGACCTTTAATTGTTGGATATAAAGAGCGGCCTGTTTTAAAAACGTACCTTCTTTTGCTGATTGTACAGCTTTACCAATTGCCCGCGAGGATGTATCGGTATTGTTGGTTTCCAACTCAATCAGTTTTCCGTTGGTTTCTGATAGCTTTTTAGCGATCATATTATTTAATCTCGCAGCATTCGGATAAGATTTTTTTACCTTCTGTGACTTTTCATCCCAGTCTTTTAAATGAAAATAATGGTTAAGGGATATATAGGTTGTTTTGCGGTCTTTAGTTATTCTGATAACGAGCGGAAATGTACCGTCTGATTTTTTGTTTTGGCGAAGAACCGCCTTTACTGATGCCATTATTTCTTAAATTTGATATCATAAATATACGGAATTTATCTGAAACGAGGACAACAATAGGACAACAAATTATGATTTTTAATGGTTTTTAATGTTCTTTAATGAAGCCAAATATGCGTTAAAAGGCCATTAAAGGCTATTTTAAATTATCAGGTTTCAATATGTTCAAGACTTAAAATCCTGTTCCCGTTAAAGGAGTGCGGGTTCGATTCCCGCTCTGAGTACTTGACGGGAAGCACGTTCAGACAGACGTTGCTTCCCGTTTTTATTTCCCTTCAATTCCTTAGTAATCAAGTAGATAAGTTCAGCCCCTTCGTTCAATCTTGTGGTTCGATAATTCGTTCCGTCAAATCGTATGTTTTCGCGAAATATCGAACCTAGAATTTCCCTTTTTTTGAGCACATCGCAGCTTAAATATAGCTTTCTGAGTTGATTAAGGGCGTTTATGGCTTGGGAAATCATTCTGTCTATGCTTAAAATATTAGAGTTGTGTCCTTTTGCCTCTGCCAGTGAAAGTTCTAATCTTTTGATCCTATCCTCACACTCTCTTTTTATTTTTCTAAAATCGTCAGGATCTAACTTATCATCGAAAACCATATCCCTTGCTTTTGAAAGTTTAGTATTTAAGCTTTCAATTTCGGCAACGATTTCTTTTCTACCTGTGTGCGTAGCACCTTTGAACTTCTTATACACGTCTAGCGCTACCTCTTTATAAATTTCTTCCATCCCCTCTTTTGGCACAAACTTTTTAAGCTCATCGGCCATATTCTCATTCATAATGTCTGCCTTATACCGGCAACCACAACCGTATATATGTTGAGCGTGGTAGTAATAATAAACGCCATTCCTACCTTTAGATGCACTAGCTGTTAATTTACGGTCGCATGTTTCACAAGTGATAATTCCTTTGAGTGGCAAAGCCTCCTGTAATTTCACCCCCTGTAAACGGAGATTTATCTTTCTACCGGACAGTACATCCTGTACCTCCTGAAATAATCCTTCGGAAATCAACGGCTCATGCAAACCCTCAACCCATTGTTCGTCCTCGTCTTTATATTCCTTTACTACGATTTTACCGCAATAAACAGGGTTCCTTATTTCTCGGTAAAAATTCGACCTGCTAATTTTTAACCCTTTTTCATTCACCATTTGCCTTACCTGATCAGGTGCAAATACACCTTCAGCAATTGTTTTGAATATCCATTGCATTTGAGGTGCTTCAACAGGGTTAAGAACAATATATTTGGTACCATTGTCTCTAGTTTTGTTGTCGTAACCGTACGGAGCCCGCCCCATGTATCTGCCTTCCTTCCTTGCCCGTCTCATCCCCTGTTTAACATTGAGTGCCCTGCGATCATTCTCTACTTCCGGAGTTGCCAGATAAAATGCCAGCATGATCTTACTTTCAGGAATTTCCATATTAAGTGGTTGTTCAACTGCCTGTGGTTCTATTCCCAAATCACGCAAGGTGGCAATCATCTGATAAGCATCACTAGCGTTTCGGCTAAACCTGTCCCATTTAGTGAATACGATTAGGTCAGTATATCTTCCTTTAGTTTTTTTAAGGTCAACCAGCAATTTTTGCCATTCCGGCCGCTTAAAAGTTTTTGCTGAATGATCTTCAAAAATTACCTTCCGAATCTCAATGTAATTGGTTTCACAGTATTTTCTTAGACGATCTTCCTGGTCGCGTTGCGAATACCCTTTATCAGCTTGCTCATCTGTACTAACTCTTATATATAAATCGGCTGTTCTCATGAATTATAACTTAACATATTGATTTACAGATAATATAGCAATTTTATACATAAAATCCAAAATTATTTTCGCTTCTGCTTTGGTAACGGTTTGACCATGTTCTTTAAGTTTCGTAATCACCATTTCGGGTGTTACTTTCCTGCTTTTTGGATCAACGAAGTTCATAGGCATCTCATTTTTTAAATACAATAGTCTATAAAGATTATTCCGAACTTAGGGGAGTATAAAAGGGAGTACCCCAATATAAACTTATAAAAAACAGTTATGAGCATGGTAATGGAAGCGG
The DNA here is from genome assembly GCF_964263795.1 of Mucilaginibacter sp. Lineage (GTDB taxonomy): Bacteria > Bacteroidota > Bacteroidia > Sphingobacteriales > Sphingobacteriaceae > Mucilaginibacter. The sequence goes on along the minus strand of NZ_CAXVWK010000079.1, from coordinate 8,019 downwards.
CCGAGGAAGCTTGGCAAAAGGGTTTTTCAAATGTGCCTGAAACGATGGTATGCGCAGATCACATAAATCAATCACCGATCAAAATGTTTATTAACCGTACGGGATCGAGGGGCATTTGTGATTACTGCAATAGAAAAAAAATTGTCTTGGAACTTGAAAGCATTGTTGAATATATTATGGAAGCTGTAAGTCAATTTTATACTGATCCAGCAAATTTCATGAGCTATGAATCAGCTGAAGGCGGTTACCTTGGAAATGTGTACAGTGCAAATGAAATTTTGCAGGAAGATTTGGAAATAGATGCCGACAGCAATAAACTGTTTAATGATATTTACGATAGCCTTGATGACAATAAACCATGGTCAAATGAATTTGAATATTATAATCATGAGGGCGAGATTCGCCTTGAGCACTGGAATTATTTCAAGGAGGTTGTTAAAAATAAAAGTAGGTATTTTTTCTCGACCACATTAAATTTTAGAACTGATTATTACGAACTCAATGCATATGATATTTTAAAACATATAGATAAGATAGTCAGGAAATTTAAGCTCATTCAAACCTTGCCAAAAGGAACTAACTTTTATAGATGCAGGCAGCATCCTATTAAAGAACCTATTAATAGTTTCACTCAATTATGCTCTCCTCCAACTGAACATGCAATTCACCCTAACCGTATGAGCCCGGCAGGTATATCAATGTTTTATGGCGCATTTGAACTGGAAACTGCATTGAATGAAACCATTAACCTGACTGACACAAAAAACCGCAACTATACTTATGGTGTATTTTCTACAAAGAGAGATTTAAATATTCTTGACCTTAGCAAATGCCCACCGGTTCCCAATAAATTGGAACAGCGACTTTGGGGAAAATACTATTTAATTAGCTTTCTAAATGCGTTCATTGACGACTTGACACAAGGTGTAGAAAAGGATGGTCGAATACATATCGAGTATGTACCTACCCAGGTTGTGACTGAATACTTTCGCTATACTTTTACCACGCGAAAATTTCGAGGGCTAGATGGCATTATTTATCCGTCTTCTAAAAATCGAGGTGGTCGTGCTTGCGTTCTATTTTTCGATCATGAGGAAAGCCTAGAAAATCTTGACCTCTCTGCTAAAAGCCTGACAACAAAAAGAATTTAGAATACTCTTTTGATTAAGTTTGATTATTTTTAACTTACAGACAAATTATAGCTTTAAACCTATACCAATGGCTGACCTTTCACTGAGTATTTTTGGAAAATCGTTAACTGATTTATCATATGCAGACGTAACCAATTTCTTTACGACAGATCACGGGGAAAGCAATACCGTAGAATTTAAGGCTTACTCACCACAGTTCGGCAACTTCAATCAAAACATTAAAGGAATCATAAGGGCTATATGCGGCCTTTTAAATTCTGATGGAGGTATTGTAGTTTGGGGAGCTCCACTCGGAACTGTTGATCAGGCAACTAACGAGAAAAAGTTTATTGGGGCACTTGCCCCAGTTCCTGACTACAAAGAAAAAGACTGGATGATAAATAAAATATCTGACAGTATAACACCGCTTCCGACCGGAATAAAGGTGTCGGTCTTGCAAAATTCCCCCGCTGAAAATATCTATATTATTGAGGTACAATCAAGTCCTTATAAGCCCCATCAATTTGATAATACCTATTTTGTAAGATTGGACGGACAAACCAAGCCGGCTCCCCATTATTTTATAGAAGCATTATTCAGAAGAATAACATATCCTAACATTGAAGGATACCTGAAAATTGAAAAAGCTGGATTAATACAAAATCCATCTCGCTACTATTTAACCGTCAGAATTTTTTTATTTAATTTTTCCCAATTACAAAATGAGGAAAACATTAAAATCCGACTTCTTACTGTTCCTGGTGTGTTTCAAAGTCGCATGGGAAATCAAGACCCATATAACCATGTACAAGATATCGGTATGCTACATTTTGGCCTAGTACATAATCATACTGATACGATAATACTCACAACACAAGAGTTGGCTCAAAGCAATAATATAGTACGCATTTCTTTGACATACACAGGAAAGCATTCACCCGCAAAAGCATCTGATTACACTATTAACCTTGGTAATATAGATTTGGGTAATCCAGCAAACACACTTCCGATGATTGTGGAAATGAAAGAGAATAAATTATTTGCTGAGCGACAAGAACAGCTCGGAACAACGCGAGAAAGCACCTTGCAAAGTGCCTTGGGGCGTGCTCCCAGTAACTAAGATGCATGCTTCAGCTACTAAATTGACTTGGAAGACTTTCGATCCTCAAAAAGATGACTCCAAAAATCTTCATAAGAAAATGGGCAATTATTTGATATGCCTCAAGAATCATATTGAATTCCCAGCCTGTAAAATCGCTCCGTTATTTACTACGTTTGAAGGAAAAAAGGTAATTTATACAGGGATTGCAAGCAAATGTCTTTTAACGCGAGATTATAAACAGCATTTCACAAAATGTAATGCTGGGCAATCTACATTACGCAAAAGCTTGGGAGTTATTATGGGTTTCAAACAGATACCCCGTGACAAGGTAATGAATAACAAAACCAAATTTGAACTTCACAATGAAATGCTATTGTCTGACTGGATGATAAATAACCTAATTCTTTACTACGCCGAAAATTTGAATTATAGCTTGGACGAAGATAAACTCATTTTACAGTTTAACCCGCCCCTCAACCTTAAGAAAAACTACAGCAGCGAAAATATAGCCTTTCGCAAGTACCTTTCCTCATTAAGAAATGATAAAAGTTAGGGACACCCTACCTTACTCCCCATAACCGCAAAACTTACCTGCCCACCTTTGGCTGTAAAAAAATACAACAGCCATGAAAGGACAACTCAACCCGCAGGTAAAAGGACGCAAGTATAACGGCACTCCCTACCTCAAACTCAAAAAGGTAAAACCCTATCCGCGCAAGAAGTTGCGCCAGCGGCTTCGGGCATCCATCTCTTTGCTGATCGCAGAACTGCATCCTGAGACGGGTTACAGCCCTGGCGTGTAACGCCATTTCACCCACCATTAATTAGGAGATAAATGAAGTGCAGCAGCGATGTTTTAAGGGAGCTTTTTGGCAAACGCGGGTTCGCAGCAAGATGGATTTTTGCATGCAAAAACATCTTGCTGCCCTTGCGGTCAGGGGGCATACTCGGAACTCGTATGCCCTGAAGAATAATAAAGTGTATGTCAAGACCAAAACTAAAAGATGATAAACAGCGGTTGAGTTACTCGATCATCATTCGGGTGAATGAGGCGACTTTTCAGCGACTGGAAAAGCTTGCTGAAAACAGTAGCTATAGAACCGTTGCCGAGGTGGCCCGCAAAATACTTTCCAATGAAAAGCTAAACGTCTTTCATAAGGATGCCACGATGAACGGGCCAATGGAAGAGCTGGCACTGATCAGAAAAGAACTCAAAGCCATCGGCATCAACATCAACCAGCAGACCCATCACTTCCATATCAGTGCCCATGCCAATGAACGCGCCTATTATGTCCAGCAGACGGCAGCGCTGTATAAACAGGTAGATGGCAAAGTGGATAGCCTATTGGTACTCGTCGGAAAACTTGCAGAAAAATGGTTGCAAAAATAGAGAGCGGGAAGGGAATGCGCGGCATCCTTCATTACAACGAGGATAAAGTCCAGGCTGGCACAGCCCAGCTTATACTGGCCAGCGGCTTTGCTGGCGACATTGACAAAATGAGCTTAGTTCAAAAGCTGAACCGTTTTAAACACCTTACTGACCTGAATGCAAAAGTCAAAACCAATGCCCTGCACATCTCCTTGAATTTCGACGCATCGGATAAACTCGACAACGTACGGCTACAAAAAATCGCAACGGAATACATGGAACGCATCGGTTTCGGCGATCAGCCTTTCCTGGTATATCGGCACGAAGATGCGCATCATCCACATGTTCATATCGCAACCACCAATATCCGGCGTGATGGCCAGCGAATCGATATCCACGGTATCGGTTACCGGCTTTCAGAACCGGCAAGGAAAGAACTGGAAAAAAAATACGGCCTGGTTAAAGCAGAAGGCCGCCAAATGCAGCAAGATCAATCGGTCAATGTTGCTAAGTATGGAGAAAAGCCGACCAGGCAAGTCATCAGTAACATCGTTACCAGGGTTGCGTGGGAATATGCCTTCACTTCTTTCGCAGAATACAAAGCGGTTTTGCAGGGGTTTGGCATCCTGGCAGACCGTGGCGCTGAGGATACCAGGATGTTTGAAAAAAGGGGGCTGCAATATGCCATTCTTGACAATCAGGGAAAAGCTGTTGGTATTCCGGTAAAAGCGAGCAGTATCTATAGCAAACCGACACTGAACAACATTGAAAAAAAGTTTACCCCAAACCGGGAAAAACGAAAAAAATATAAAGATGCCCTCATAAAAACCCTGCATTCGGTACTGAACCGGGCTAATCACGCAAGTGCGGGGCCGTTGGAAATGGAACTGGTTAAGCGTGGCATCCGGCCCGTGTTCAGGAGAAGCGAAAACGGTCGTCTTTATGGTATTACCTATATCGACCAACGAAACAAAACCGTCTTTAACGGCAGTGATCTTGCTAAGGCTTACAGTGCAAAGGCGATAGAAGAAAAATTGCGCCAGTCGACGCACTTACAAAGTACGACAGTAAAGCAAGCGACCGGAAAAGTGCCGTCGCAAATGACAAGTCCGCAGGCACCAACCTATTTAAAAGCACCGGAGCCGACCAACTTCTTGGAAATGGTATTGGCGCGAACCGATCCTGAACAATCGACCGGTGTACCGAAAACACGAAGGAAGCGCAAAAAAGGAAAACAAGTTCAACAAGATAATCAATTGACATTATGAATACAGGAGAAGACGCGCAGGGCCTGCGCAAGATCATCGACTTTAGCCGCCTGATCAGCATTTTTGTTTTGGCTATACATTTTTACTTGACCTGCTACCTGGCTTTTCAGCAGTGGGGCATCACGGCGGCAATCACCGACAGGCTGGTTAGCAATATCGCAAAAATCGGTTGGCTGAACGGTACAGTCCAACCCAAACTGGTGGCACTGCTATTTCTTGCCGTATCACTGCTTGGAGCAAAAGGCCGCAAGGATGAAAAAGCAAACCGGCGAAACATAGCGGCGTGGCTGGTTATAGGGCTGCTGGTCTACGGCCTGTCTTTTTTGGTTTTATACCTGCACAACGGTCATACCACAGCGGCAATCCTGTACATAAGCTTAACGGCGACAGGCTACCTGCTGATCCTTAACGGCGGCGTCAGGTTGTCAAGGCTCATCAAAAGCAAACTGAATACCGATGTGTTCAACTCAGAAAATGAAACATTCCCGCAGGAGGAACGGTACCTGGACAACGAGTACAGCATCAACCTCCCGGCAAAATACCGGCTGAAGGGAAAGGTCAGGGAAAGCTGGATCAACGTGATTAATCCTTTTCGCGGCCTGCTGGTTGCAGGGACACCGGGAGCCGGAAAAAGTTATTTTGTCATCCGCCACATCATTGACCAGCATATCCGCAAGGGTTTTACCATGTTCATTTATGATTTTAAGTACGATGATCTCACCCGGATCGCTTACAATAAGTTGTTGCAGTATAAAAAGCACTACAAAAAAGTACCTGCCTTTTACATCATCAATTTTGACGACCTCAGTCGTACGCACCGTTGTAATCCTCTCCATCCCGAAAGTATGGACGACCTTACGGACGCGACCGAGGCGAGCCGTACCATTATGATGGGTTTAAACCGGGAATGGATAAAAAAGCAGGGCGATTTCTTCGTGGAAAGTCCGATCAATTTTTTGACGGCTGTCATCTGGTATTTGCGTAAGTACGAAAACGGGAAGTATTGCACCCTGCCGCACGTCATTGAGCTGATGCAAATGGACTATGACCGTCTTTTCGCCATCCTGCAACAGCAGCCTGAAATACAGGTGTTGATCAATCCGTTTATTTCTGCATGGCAGAACGATGCGCAGGCACAACTGGAGGGACAGATCGCAAGTGCTAAGATCGGTTTGGCAAGGCTGGCCTCGCCATCACTGTATTATGTTTTATCAGGAAATAATTTCACGCTGGACATCAACGATCCTGAAAACCCCAAGATCATCTGTGTGGGCAACAATCCCCAGAAATTGCAAACCTATGGCGCGGTGCTATCCTTGTACATCTCACGGATGATCAAACTGGTCAACCGCAAAAGCCAGCAGAAAAGCAGTTTGGTATTTGATGAATTTCCGACGATCTATTTCAATAATATGGATAGCCTGATCGCTACAGCACGGAGCAATAAGGTCGCTACCACATTAGCGGTTCAGGACTTCAGCCAGCTGCGCAAGGACTATGGCAGGGAACAGGCGGACGTCATTACAGGTATTGTTGGCAATATCATTAGCGGACAGGTCACCGGTGACACGGCCAAAAAGCTATCCGAGAGTTTTGGAAAGATATTGCAGGACAAGGAAAGCCGGAGTATCAGCAGTTCGGATACCTCCATTTCAAGATCAACCCAACTGGATTTTGCCGTACCGGCGAGCAAGATCGCCTCTCTGTCCTCCGGCGAGTTCGTGGGGATCGTGGCTGATAACCCCGATCAGAAGATACAACTTAAAGTTTTTCATGGAGAGATACAGAACGACCATGCGGCTATAGCACGCGAAGAAAAAGGATACAAAGATATACCTGTGATTGCGCAGGTTAGCGCGACAGACATCAGCGAAAACTATCAGGCCATCAAAAAAGATGTGGAACGCTTGGTCATTGCTGAATGCAAAAAAATTGAAGATCAACGGACAAAACAAAGCGAAACGGAAAAGCCGGAAAAAGCTGCCCGGGGAACAGGTAGGCAGCGTGCTAAAGTGCCTGGCGGACGAAAAAAACAAAGAGATCATGAAGACCCGCCTCAGCAAAGACTATCATTATGACACGGTTAGCTTAGTAACATTGTTATCGGCACGGCATGACGCGCCTGACCGATGAAGAGCTGACCGGTTCGGCTAACAAGGCCGGTTTGCTGGAACGTTACCTGTTCCTTTTAGGTGCGGAAAGCCAGCCGGTGATCCGTGATGTACATTTGAAGGACGGTATCCGTATCGGAGATAAACGGGCGGAACTTTATACCCTGTCCGATGCGGAAAACCTGCCCGCATTTTGCGGCAGCCGTATCAATTATGACCGATATTCTACCGATAAGACCAAGTACAGCATCGGCTTTGCCTCGCCCCTGGGCCAGTTCCTGGATTGTAACCACATCTATTCACAGTACATCTTTATCGGGGATGCGCAGCAGACCCTCAAGCAGCTGGAAGCAAAAAAATTGCGCTTGCAATCGCTATCCGCTTATTCCCGTGAGAATGCGGTATCCCGCGATGCCTGCAACGATTTTCTGAACGAGGCGGTTTCCACCGGGAAGCTACCGGTTAAAGCCCACTTCAATGTGCTTTGCTGGGCGGACAGCGATGAGGAGGCCGCTTTGCTGAAGAACAAGGTCGGCTCTGCAATGGCCTCGATGGATGCGGTCTGTAAACAGGAAACCGATGGTGCGCCGCAGATCTGGTTTGCAGGTATCCCCGGAAACGCGGGTGATTTTCCCATGAACGATACCTTTGATACGTTTGCCGAACAGGCCTGTTGCTTTCTGAATATGGAAACCAGCTACCGCAGCTCCCTGTCACCTTTTGGCATCCGGCTGGGTGAACGGAATTCCGGTTATCCCGTACACGTGGACATATCGGATGAGCCGATGAAGCGAGGCTGGACGACCAACCGCAACAAGTTTATCATCGGACCGTCGGGTTCAGGTAAAAGTTTTTTCACCAATCACCTGGTCAGGGCCTATTATGAGCAGGGGGCGCATCTGGTCATTGTCGATGTCGGCCACAGTTATAAAGGGATCTCTGATCTGGTAGGCGGCTATTATTTTACCTACTCCGAGGAAAACCCGATCAGGTTCAATCCTTTCTATATTGCCGGGGGCGATGTGCTGGATACCGAAAA
>NZ_CAXVWK010000078.1:0-29587 GCF_964263795.1 Mucilaginibacter sp. | reverse complement strand
GAATAAGTTACCGGTTCGTAACCGATCTCGGAATTGATTTTCATAACTGCCAGCCCGGTAGTTAATCCAAAGATCTTTGAATCGGGATATTTTGTACGCGAAAGTTGAAATATTTTATGTTTGATAGCTTTTGCCAAACCTGCTTTGCGATAAATAGGGTTGACGATTAACCCCGAATTAGCGACAAAATCGCCATGGCTCCAGGTTTCAATATAGCAGAAACCGGCCCAGGTGCCGTCTTTATGCAAGGCAATAACCGCTTTGCCTTCCAGCATTTTATTGGCGACATACTCTGGCGAGCGCTGGGCAATACCCGTACCACGTGCCTTTGCCGACTCTGCCATTTCATCGCAGATCATAGGGGCAAAGTCTGCATGTTGTGCAGTAGCTACCGTTATGTCAAAATCTTGTATGGTCATTAGTATAAAAAAATTACCGATAAATTATTGGCTTCGGGGCCGTGATAATTACAGAGGGACTTTGGTTAAAGAAGTTTAATAAAACTGCTTTGTTTTGGATAAGTATTAAAACTTAATTCAAACCCGGGGGATGAATACCCGTCGTCGGCTGGGGGAGTAGCTTAAAACAAATGAAACTAAAGCAGCAGCAACCGGGGCAAATTTTGCCTTGGCAACCGTCATGTTTAAGTTTTCTATATTCATAGTGCGTATGAATTATTTGTTTTTAAAATTTGTGCAAATTATTGCATAATAATTTACTTATGCAAGAAAAAACTTTAATATGAGATTCAGGTTAGGATTAATCGATGGATACACCAAACCCGCTGCTTTTAACGCTTAAGATAAACTTTGAAGCACAATTATACTTCAATACCTTACGCCAAAAATATTTCCCGGCCGACCGGAACTTTTTAGATGCTCATTTAATGCTCTTCCATCAGTTGCCGGCTAAAGAAGAAAGTATACTGAAAGATGTAGACGATATTGTAAAACATTATGAGCCGATACTATTGCGGGTAACATCGCTGGCAGGTATAGGCAGGGGAGTAGCGTTTAAAGTACAAAGTGATGAATTAAACCAACTGCACAGGCAGTTACAAACCCAGTGGCAACATTACCTTATCCCGCAGGATAAGCAACGCTTATGGCCCCATATAACTATACAAAACAAGGTAACACCCGCTGAGAATAGAGCATCGTTACAACAATTAACACCGGAATTTAAACCCTTTGAAATAACAGGAACCGGAATAGGTATTTGGGAATACAAAGGAGGCCCGTGGGAATTTATCCGGGATTGGGATTTTAAGTAATATCAGATTTTCTGCCTGATAATCAACGGTCAACCTCAATTTTAACAATTTGTTAACCACATACCCATCATTTTTCTATCTTTGCGCCGGGGTAAGTCTTTTACGGCCAGCTCCTCTTGAACTCCCCCAGGGTGGGAACGCAGCAAGGGTAGAGAGTTGAGCGGCGCGATAAAAGTAGCTTACCCTTTTTTGTGCAATCAACTTTTCCTGGTGATCATCTTATTTACCAAATAGTGAGTATTAACTTATAGTGCATACTCAATCCCATCATTCGATATTCATTATTGCATATTAGCTTTTCGGCTAACTTGCTAAGTCCTATCTTCGCTGCTATGTTAGATATACTTATTATCGGCGGTGGCCCAATTGGGTTGGCCTGCGGACTTGCAGCGCAAAAAGCTGGATTAACATTTTGCATTGTTGAGAAAGGCTGCCTGGTAAATTCGCTGTATAACTACCCATCTACCATGACGTTCTTTTCGACAAGCGAAAAGCTCGAGATTGGCGGCGTGCCTTTTGTAACCGTTCATAATAAACCTACACGTAACGATGCACTCGAATACTATCGCCGGGTTGCCTTGTCTAATAACCTGCCCTTAAATTTATTTGAAGAAGTTACCGATGTAACAGCAATAAATGGCGGATATAATATAACTACAACTAAAGCAAGTTACCAGGCACGTAAGGTTATCTTAAGTACTGGCTTTTACGATATTGCTGTTAATCTCGATATTCCGGGTGAAGACCTGCCTAAAGTGAAGCATTATTACCAGGACCCGCATTATTATACGTTACAAAAAGTAGTGGTGGTGGGTAGCAGTAATTCTGCCATTGATGTGGCGTTGGAAACCTACCGCAAAGGCGCCGAGGTAACCCTGGTGATCCGCGGCGGTGAGGTAAGCAACCGGGTAAAATATTGGGTACGGCCCGATATTATCAATCGCATCAAGGAGGGCAGCATTAAGGCATACTTTAACTCCAGCCTGGCAGCTGTGAGGCAACAGGAGGTAGATATTCAAACGCCGGATGGGTTAGTGACTGTTCCTAACGATTTTGTAATGGCCATGACGGGTTACAAACCTAACTTTGATTTCCTGGCTAAACTGGGCATCCAGCTTACCGACGATAAGTTCATACCTACCTATAATCCGGATACAATGGAGTCTAACCAGCCGGGCCTGTACCTTGCCGGTGTAGTAGTAGGCGGCCTGGATACACACCTGTGGTTCATTGAAAACTCCCGCATCCATGCGGAGATGATCATTGCGGATATAATGGAAAAGGGGAAATTATGTATATAATCATAAGCTTGTCATCTAAGCGATAACGAAGGCGCTTCGACTTCGCTTATATAATATAATCATCTTTTGGAATGGACTTCAACAATTTATTTTTTTCGCCGTCTGACAAAAGTTGATAAATCTAAAATCTACACAAGATTTCGTTTCCGGAACTCTTTCGAGGATATTTAATCCCATGATATCAAATGTATCTTCATAAGGCCGATTTTCAAAATGCGGCCATAACTTATTAAACGAGGTTAGAGGAATATTTCTTGCAATAGTTATATGAGGATTAATTGTCTTTTTGTTACTAAAAACTTTGTCAACCCAACAAAACCATTGAAAAACAGGACCATTCATTTCAATTGCTGCATAAATAGTTCTAGAGTTATGTCCATGATGAAGTTTACCAAAACCTCTAATGTTTATTTGAATTGGTGGTACGTTGCTTAGTATATTTTCAATTAAAGCATAATGGATGTTCGGATCTATGAAATTTTTACTCTGTAAATCTGCTTCAAATCTTAGGCCAGTAAAAGATATATGAGTCTTGGCGTTCATGCTTTTAAATGGCCCAATATGCTTAACGCATGCTCTTTTAAATTTCTGCAATCTTTCATCAGAATCTTTGGGCAGCGAGGCAAGATTTAAAAAGGTTCTGTCATCTAGTGCAATCATGTTTTGTATCTAAAATAATTTGATCTGTTTCCTTGCAGCAATTTCTTCCACAGCATGCTTTTTTAACACCCAACTTTCTTTTCCAGCAAAGCCCTCGGTATTTTTAAATCTGATGGTCTTGTAAGGTTCCCACTTCCCTGCTGTAGTGCCGAAGCTTTCGCGATGCAAAACCTTCAATTCATAGATCCAGAAAGGTTCCAGCAACTTCTTGTTTTTAAAATTCGGCCAAAGCTTTTTGTAGTCGGCTTCGGGTATATTGCGCACTACTTTAATGTGCGGTGTCAGCGCCTTTTTAATATTGAGGTTCTTACGCAGCAAGGTAAACCAATCTTCCATAGCAGGTGTGCTACGGATGTAGGCATAGATAGTCATTTTACTATGCAGGTGCTCGAAATATTTAAAGCCATCCAAATGCAGTAATATGGCAGGCATCGCATGGATTTTGCTTTCCAAACGTTCAAAAGCCGTATCCATCAAATACGGTTTCTGGCGGTCGAGTTGGTTAATAGAAATGTGCGCAGGCGAATTCATGCTGCTAAAATCGCCAATGTATTTTACCGAGGCTTTTTTGTACCGCGCTATCTCGTTCTTGATATGTTCTGGTGGCGAAAGAAGAAAAAGATAGTCGGTGTAGCTCGTCATAACGTTTGAATTAATACAAAAATGCTAATTATTTTAGCAATTCAAATATTATTTTCATATTTGTACATGGCTGCGCAACGGCATATTGTACACATCGACCTTGATTCTTTTTTCGTATCTGTAGAGCGGAAATTTAACCCGTCACTTATAGGCAAAGCGGTCATAATTGGTGGCTCTGCAGACAGGGGTGTAGTGGCATCATGTAGTTATGAAGCCCGTGCTTACGGAGTACATTCGGCAATGCCTACAAGGCAGGCACTTAAACTTTGCCCGCATGCTATTGTAATACATGGCACACACGGCCGTTATTCAGACGCATCCCGTGAAGTTACCGAGATTATCCATAGGTCAGTACCACTCTACCAGAAAACTTCGGTAGATGAATTTTATATTGACCTATCCGGAATGGAGCGGTTCCATGACCCGTATCAGATTGCCAGCAACTTGCGCCAAACCGTGATAAGAGAAACCGGCCTGCCCATATCTTTTGGTATGGCATCCTGTAAAACCGTTGCAAAAATGGCTACCAACCAGGCTAAGCCAAACGGACAATTGCGCATTGCGCATGGCAAGGAAAAAGAGTTTTTAGCACCACTGCCTATTAAAAAAATTCCCGGCCTGGGCGAAAATACCTGCCAAAAACTTTACCAATACGGCATCGAAAAAATTGGAGACCTGCAACGGGTTAATCTTAAATTTTTAGAAACCATTTTTGGCAAGATGGGCGTCTTTATTTATAACAAGGCCAACGGGATTGATGATGCTGAAATAGTGCCTCACAGCGACCGTAAATCCATCTCGACCGAGCATACCTTTGAGAGCGACGTGGTTGATAAACGAGCCTTGGAAAACATACTGGTGAGTATGACAGAAGAACTTGCGGGAAAACTCCGCCGGGAAAACAAGGTATCCAGTTGCTTGGCAATCAAGATCCGCTATGCAAATTTTGAAACCCATACGCAGCAGCAAAAAATAGCGCTCACCGCTGCCGAACATATTTTAATTCCCGGCATTAAAAATCTGCTTAACAAAGTATGGAATAAACACCGTCCAATCCGGCTTATCGGCGTGCGGCTAAGCAACCTTTGCACCGGCAGTTATCAGATCAATTTGTTTGAAGATAATGAAGAGCGCATCCGGTTATATCAGGCAATGGACACCATCAATTTCCGTTTTGGCGAAAAAACGGTTTGCCGCGCAGCCGGTATGGAGATAGGCGCCAGGACATTTAATCCGTTTTTAAAAAGCTAGCCCGGGTATGTTATAATATTAATATGCAGCAAAGACTAAACGATTGTTGTCTTAATTCCGCAACTCTAGCCGCATCAAAAGGTCAGTTTGCCGATCGCTTCCTAACATGAATGGATGGTTTCCAAAAATTGTAAAGCCTTTGCTTTCATAGAATTTAATGGCTTTGGTATTGTGTTCCCAAACGCCAAGCCAAACGAAGGTTAAGCTTTGGCGAAGTGCTTCGTCAATAGCGAAATTTAAAAGCCTTTTTCCGATTTGCTTCCCCTGCTGACTTTGCAATACGTAAATTCGCTCTACTTCTAAAGCGGCGGGATCCTGAAGCTCGGTTTGGGCGGCGTTGAAGTTAAGTTTAATATAGCCTGCTATTTCACCATCTACCCTGGCAAAATAAAAACACGAGTCCCGGTTGCTTATTTCTTCCTCAAACCGTGATAATACAAATGCTTTCCCGGTATATGCTTCCATGTCATCAGCGTTATTGAGATGTGCAAAAGCGTCGAAAAAAGTTTGATGGCTCAGGCTAAGCAAAAGGGGGGCGTCTGCCAATGTAACAGGAACAATTTCCATAACAAAAATTAATCAAACTGCTCCTGCAAGCGCTCCAGGCGATCGATCATTAGGTTCAGCTTTTCTTCCTCGTTCTTAAACATTCGCGGTTTCAGGTAAAACGTTGTGAACATAAACCAGATAAAAGTAAACCCGTAAGTAGCTATTTTAAACGGAACTGATGCATTTTCCAATATCTCCACAAAATATAAGCCCAGCCCGGTGCTCAAAAGCAATATATAGATGTAGTAAAACCAACCAACCGTTTTAGTACGGTTCTTTTGATACTCTTTCAGGCTGTCCAGATAGTCGATAGGGTTTTGAGTCAAATCGTGCTTATTAAGGATGTGGTAATGCCTTACTATCATATAAAGGTAAAGCGCTATGGTTATAACAATAATAAAAATACCCAGTGTGGTGGCGGGCGATTTAAACGCCATAAAGAACATCAATATAAAGGCACCCGCCATGGTAGCTATCATGGTTACAATCGCCCAGTACAGTTTAGACGTAATGCTGCGTATATCCTTCTTCACCTGTTTCAGTACTTCATCTACCGACAGGTGCTCCTTTTTTGGCTGCGTTTGCCAAACCGACATTAAATGATCAAAGTCTTTCATACTGATTATATAACTCTGTCAATTTTTGTTTAATGCGATATATTTTCACTCTCAAATTCCCTTCTGATATACCCGATACATCTGCAATTTCGGGGTATGGTACCTCATCCAGCACCAGCGTAATTATAATTCTTTCCGATTCCTCTAATTTCGATATACACTTATATAACAAAGCAACCTGCTCATTCTTGTCAGAAAGTTCTTCGCGCTTGGTCTCTGCTATCTGTGGGGTAAGTTCATCCTTAGCTTGTCGCTTTTCCGATCGGAGATAGGTTAAACACGTATTTACAGCAATACGATAGATCCAGGTTGATATTAACGCCTGGTTACGAAATTTGTGAAGATTTTGCCAGACCTTCAAGAAGGTTTCCTGCAGCAGGTCGTTTGCAGCGTCATCATCCCCGGTGTAACCATAGCACAAATGGAAGATCTTTTTTGAATTAGCTTTATATATTTCCCTGAAAGCTTCTTCTCTGCTTGCCACTTGTTAATTAATTTACGGTTTGACAAATAAACGCCATAAAAGTTACAACAGGTAACTTTTTTTATTTATCCAGGGCAGCTTGTTGTCCGCATCGTCCAGCAGTTTGTTGTAATCCTGACTGTAATCAAACTGCAAATCCTCATGCAGCTTGCCAATGCTAACCTTAATCTTATCTAACTGTCGGGTGAGTATCAGTCGGATAGGTTTGTAAGATGTTTGCTTAATCACGTACTGCAAATAGTTTTGGCAAAAGTTTAGCAGCAGTTCAATTTCGGCTGGTTTGGTACCAATAAATTTTGTGTACTTGGTAAGCATTTTTAGAATCTTACGCAACCCTTTAGCCGTGAAGTAACTTTGCGGGGGCAGCTGGCTAAACATAAACCCGGCCTCGGCCTTAACACTTTCTATAAAATCCTGCTCGTTGTGTGCCTCAAATAATTGGTAGGCCAACAATTCTTTATTTTCTTTTTTATAACGTACCAGCCTAAGACACAACTCGGCCAGTTGCTCCTGCGGCAAGTGCTGCAGCTCTTTCTTAATTTGTTGTAGGCCGTAGGTAGTAATGCTCATGCGGATATTTAAACTTTCTGCAACATAGTAAATTTTGTAGTTTAGCGGCACCAAATAATGAGATGCAAAAAAGCAAACTGACTCTGTATATTTTTGTGGCGCTTGTACTGGGCGTTATAGCCGGTTACATTTACAATGCTACTGTCATTAACAATATTAATACCAAGATAAGCGCTGCCGAAGCTAACATAAAAACTATTGACGGCCAGCTTTTGCTTGTAAAAGATACTACCACAGCCAACTTTAAAGCGCTTAAAACTGAGCGGACCGTACAGGCCAAGTTACGTAAAGAAGCGGATATTTCACGTGAGGATAAGCTGGTTGGCTTTACCGTTTTAAGTGATATTTTTCTGCGGCTAATCAAAATGATCGTTGCGCCGCTGGTGTTTACCACATTGGTTGTGGGTGTTGCCAAAGTTGGGGATATCAAAGCTGTAGGCCGTATAGGAGGTAAAACGCTGCTTTGGTTTTTGAGCGCCACCCTTATCTCGTTATTGTTAGGGATGTTGCTGGTTAATTTATTTAAACCCGGCGAAGCCATGCATTTACCTTTGCCCGACAGCCATTTAGCTACGGATATTAAAAAAACAGCTCTTTCGCTGCGTGAGTTTATCGGACACGTAGTACCAAAAAGTTTTACTGAGGCAATGGCCAATAACGAGATTCTGCAAATCGTAGTTTTCTCCCTGTTCTTTGGTGTGGCAACTGCTGCTATCGGAGAGAAAGGAGAGGTGGTAATCCGTGCGCTGGATGCTATATCACACGTTATTTTAAAAATTACGGGCTATGTGATGCAACTTGCGCCCCTTGCAGTTTTTGGCGCCATAACGGCTATTATTGCTAAACAGGGGCTGGGCATATTGTCCACCTATGCCATTTTTATTGGCGAATTTTATTTTTCGCTGGTTATTCTTTGGATGGTGATTATTTTTGCCGGTTTTGTGGTGTTGAAGAAACGTGCATTTAATCTGGTTGGCAATATAAAAGATGCCATGCTGATCGCCTTTAGTACATCAACCAGCGAAGCCGCCTACCCGAAAGTGCTGTTAGAACTGGAACGATTTGGCTGTAACAACAAGATTGTAAGCTTTGTATTGCCCTTAGGCTATTCATTTAACCTGGATGGCTCAATGATGTACATGACCTTCGCTTCATTATTTTTGGCACAATCCTACAACATTCACCTCTCGTTCGAACAACAGTTAACCATGCTACTTATCCTGATGCTCACCAGCAAAGGTATAGCCGGTGTGCCGCGCGCATCGCTGGTGGTAATTGCAGGCACCGTATCTCTGTTTAATATTCCGGAAGCCGGCCTGGCATTGCTGATCGGGATAGACCCGTTGCTTGACATGGGCCGTTCTGCCACCAACGTATTAGGTAACGCCATGGCAACCGCCGTAGTAAGCAAATGGGAGGGAGAGCTAAATAATTAATGATTTATCGATTTAGTGATTTATTGAATTTACAGATTATAGATTATCGATTGACAGGTTTTATGGACACGCAAAGAATTGAACGGGCAGAAGCCTTTAAAAAAAGGACAAAGAAATTTGTTGTAGATAATATCAAATTCTTCAGGACATTACCTAAAACAGAAGAAGCGAAAATAATAGGCAGGCAATTAATACGTTCCTCTTTATCAGTAGGGGCATATTACAGGGCTGCCTGTCGCACCCGTTCTCAGGCCGAATTCCATGCTAAGCTTTCAATAGTTGTAGAAGAGGCTGACGAATCATTATTTTGGATGGAAATTTTGGTTGAAGCAGAGATTGCCAAAGGATCAGAATTAGACCTACTTTCTGACTAGGCAATGCAAATATTAAAGGTAGTTTCGGCCTCAAGAAAAACCGTGACAAAAAAATCAATAATTGAATAAATCAGTAAATTAATAAATGTCAAGCAAGGCTAAAAAGATATTCCTGGTAATGAGCATTATCGTGCCATTTTTACTGTATTGCGTTTACTACTATGGTATGATGGTTAAAAACGCACCTTACAAGTTTTCGGAGTTTAAGTCGATACAATTCGAATACGGTTACGGCGATAGCCTGCTAAACAAGTACGATTCGCGTACAGGCGATTACCAATTCGTTAACACCCGTGATTCGGTCATAAAAATGAAGTTGAAGTTAACTAAAGACGATTTTTTGTATCTGCACCGCAAAGCTGCTGACCTGGGCTTTTGGGATTTCCCGGCAAAAGAACTTGCGCCTACACGTAAAACGAGATCGCCACGGTACGTAATACAGTTCAACTATCAGCGCAAATCTAAAAGCGTAATATTTGATGAGGCTTACGACGGTCATGAGAAGCTGGTAGATGCCAATCAACGATTGATAAAAGAGCTGCAAAAGGTACTTGAAGAGGCTGAAGCCCGCCAAAAAAATAGCAAATAATGCATTGCAGATTAATTTATTAATCCATATATTTGCACCTCAAAATTTAAAACAATAATTAAATAACAATGTACGCAATAGTAAGTATAGCCGGGCAACAATTTAAAGTTGCGAAAGACCAGCAGATCTTTGTACACCGTTTACAAGGGGATGAAGGCGCTAATATTGAATTTGACCAGGTATTGTTAGCAGAAAATGAAGGTAGCTTTAAATTAGGTCAAGACCTATCGGGCGCTAAAGTATCTGCTAAAATCGTGTCTCATTTAAAAGGTGATAAAGTAATTATCTTTAAGAAAAAACGCCGTAAAGGTTACCAGAAAAAAAATGGTCACCGTCAGCAGTTTACCAAGATCGAGATCACAGGTATCACATTATAATTAAATTTTAACCGACCTGATGTTCATCCGGTCACAACAAAATATTAAGCATGGCACACAAAAAAGGGGCCGGTAGTTCGAGAAACGGCCGCGAATCACATAGCAAACGTTTAGGTATCAAAATTTTCGGTGGTCAGCCAGCAATTGCAGGTAACATCATTGTACGTCAGCGTGGTACCAAACACAACCCGGGCCTTAACGTAGGTATCGGTAAAGATCATACCTTATTCGCATTAACTGCAGGTAACGTTGTATTTAAAAAGAAAGCAGATAACCGTTCATATGTTTCTGTGATTCCTTTTGAAACTGCATCGGTAGCAGAAGATGCTGCTCCAGCACCTAAAGCTAACGCAGAAGCGCAAGCAGTGGAAGTTGCAGCACCTGTGGCAGCAGATACTACTGAAGAAGCTCCTAAAGCTAAAAAAGCAGCAGCACCTAAAGTAAAAAAAGAAGAAGCGCCTGACGCTGAAGAAGCAGTAGCTGAGTAATTATAACGAAGCTCACAATATTAAAAAAGCCCCGATCAAAAGATCGGGGCTTTTTTGTTAGCAGGAATTTAAGATTATTTACCCATGTGTAATATGGGATCGTTCTTTTTTGCAACCGGGTCTATTACTACATTTTCGCCCGCAGTCATTAGCCATTTACCTTTTTGCTTTACATATACCAGCAGGGCTATATCATCGCTGCCCGGGATCTTATTCCCGTCTGGAGTGGTGAACTCGCTTACATAACTTTTAAATTGGACAAGCGCTGTGGTAGGGTTAATGATCCTTACAGATACGCCTTTGTTAGTCATGGTGGTGTATTTGAACATGTTTGTATGATAAAACTGTGTAGCGTACTCAACCTCTTTAAGATCTTTCCACCACATGCCTACAATGTTCACCCAACTACAGTCCGACGTACAGTAATTTTTCATACCACTGTGATCGTGTTTGTTCCAGCTGTTAACCATAGCATCTACCTGCTTTTCAATCGCCTTAACATCGGCATTTTTAGTTTGCGCACTTGCCCAAAATGCTGATAATAGAATTCCTAATACAATAATTGTTTGTTTCATGATAAAGTGTTTTTTTTCGTAAAACTACCTCACCAGGTAACACCGGAATAGTAAAAAAGCGACAAGTTAAATACGGAGATGTTCCTGCAATAGGTTAGGCGCATTGTTTATCTCTTTACCAATGGCGCCCGGTAGCGCGCCGGCAAATTCCTTGAAATCCTTTATAAGATGCATCTGGTCAAAATATCCGCATGCGTGGGTAATATAAGTCCAGCTAAGCGTTGGCTGGCTCTCCTTTAACCGGTAAGCTTTAGAAAAACGGATCAGCCTGGAGAAAACTTTAGGCGAATATCCCATAACCTCCTTTGCCCGCCGCTCATATTGGCGCAGGCTAAGGCAGGATAAAGCGGCTGCTTTTTCAATAGAAAATAAGCCCTGCATCTGTAGTTGGGTTTTCATACCATGTTCCCAAGGCGATAAAGGGGAATAGGGAAGCTTGCGCAAAAGATACTGCTCTACTACATTCTTCATTGCAGACGGGGTATTTACTTCGCGCAGTTGTTCATTCACATTGGCAATTTCGCGGCCAAGTAAAAGCGTAGCATCAAACGGCTCGTCATATAGCTCATGCATAGGTATTTTGAGCAGCCTGTGCATCCCGCCGGGCATAAACGCTACCGAAACAATAATGTGGTGCATACCCATAGCTACGTTTACCCGGGTAACTTGTGGGCCAACGATAACACTCTCCGGTAACTTTTGTGTAATGCCCTTACTATCATACGCAGTAGCTGCATCGCGCGGATAAAAATTTATAGCGTGCTGTGGGGTGGGTGGAAATGGGCTGTACTGCAATTTTTGGCTATCAAACCTTACCTCTACCACCATTATGTGACTGATATAATCACGTAATGCAGGATTAGGAGTAAAAAAGCTTGGCCGCATAATTATTTAGTTAAGGTAACACATTTGGCAGTCATTTACAATGTATAGCGCATTACATAATTGCTAACCTCTTCCAAGCGCCTCATAGATCTCTGCAAACAGCAATCCACTTCCGCCGCCAAAATGTTGGATAACTTTAATAGCATCATTTATAGATTTTGCTGAAGTGCTTAGCTGCAACTCTTCATCAGCCGATAAGCCATTACCTAACAACAATAGTTCATAAGATGTATCGTTAAGCTCTTTTTCAGCGTCAGATACCGTTGAAACCCCTGTCGCATGCCACGCCGGATTGTTATTTATTAATCGTAAAATAGTTTCAGTAATGCCTTGATGAGTGCATACAACCAGTATTCGTGTTGCGTTTTCCATTTACAAATTCATTGGAATATCCATTAACAAAATTTGCATATCGCTTTCAGCCTTTATGTGAATTTGATCAGTGCCAGTTATCCCCATCCCATCATGGCTATTTAGTAATTGCCCGTTAACGTTTACATCGCCGCTTAGGACAAAAGCATATACACCATTTGCGTTATCTTTCAAATTGTAAATAACATCTTTACCGGCTTCAAAATTACCCATGTTAAACCAGGCGTTCTGGTAAATCCACACGCCTTCATCGTCGGCATCAGGGGATAATATCTGATGCAGCAGATTTTTTTCACCCATATCGATAGTTTTCTGGTCGTATCTTGGAGCTACGTTTCGCTGGTTTGGGTAAAGCCATATCTGTAAAAATTTAACAGGTTCGGTGTCGTCTCTATTATATTCAGTATGGTAAATGCCCGTACCTGCACTCATCACCTGGATTTCGCCAGGTTTAATAACAGTTTCATTACCCATACTGTCCTGATGTACAAGTTCACCTTCCAACGGGATTGATATGATCTCCATGTTATCGTGAGGATGATTACCGAAACCCATGGCACCATCTACCGTATCATCATTCAATACCCGCAACACACCGAAACCCATCCGATCGGGGCTATAAAAACCTCCGAAACTAAATGTTTGTGCACTTTTTAACCAACCCAGATCAGCCATGCCACGGGTAGCAGCCTTATGTATAATCGTATTACTCATGATTGTATCTTTTAGATCAAATTTACGACACTACAGTGTGCTGCAACTTAATGTAGATTAAGAGATGTTGGCTCTCTCTAAAATTGATTAAAAAGCCAGCGAAAAGCCAGGTAACTTACATAGATAGTTGCTGCAAAAAATACAACCAGTATAATCAGGAGCAGGGCAATTATGGCTTTACCATCGCCTGTGTGTTTACCTTCTTGATAATGTTCTTTAAGCAGTAGGATATTCCGGGTATTGGCCTTGAAATAAAAGTCGGTTACCTGGCCAAGCAGCGGAACTGCACCCAATAAAGCGTCGATACAAATGTTGATCGTCATTAAGATCAGTACTTTGCGGCTGACACCGTTTTTGGCCATTACATACAGCAGTGCAGCAGAAACCACAAACCCGGACGCGTCGCCTGCGAAAGGGATGAGGTTCATGATCGGATCAAGTCCGAAACGGAAACTTGTACCTGGAATACGAAATTTATCGTCCATTACCGAGGCGATCCGTTCTACCCATTTTAACTGGCCGCTAAGCTGTACCTGTTTGTTATTGTTATTTGCCACAATTGATCAATAAACAAAGAGGTTAATTGTTTTGTTGGCAAACGTGTTTGCTTATTTTCTTGACTGCTGATTAAGTTACATTATAAATATGTTCGGCTATATTAGGCCCAACGTTTTATGCAATTACCCAACATTATCTTTATCTTTCTACTGGCCGCCGCCATGCTGGCTACTTATAAATCCAAAAAATTAACAGCACCCGGAATTTTAACCGGAGGGATCGTGGCAATCGCTATTTACCTGGGCGTGGGTTTTATAGGAATAGCAATGCTGGGAGCATTCTTTGTATTGTCTGTGTTAGCAACATCATTCGGTAAGTCAGCTAAACGCAAGCTTAACCCGGAATATAATGATCCCGAACAGCGGGATGCGGGCCAGGTATTAGCCAATGGTGGCATGGCCGCTTTACTTGGAACAGCGGCTTATTATTTGCAAGATCAGGCCACAGTATTAGTCATCTTAACAGCTGCTGCATTTGCGTCTGCAACTGCCGATACCCTATCATCAGAATTAGGGACGGTATTTGGCCGGCGGTTTTACAATATTGTTACCCTTAAACCTGATCAAAAGGGTAGGGACGGCGTAATCAGTTTAGAAGGTACGCTGATCGGCGTAGCGGGATCGGCTGTTATTTCCCTGATCTATAGCCTGGGGTTTGGATGGAATATAAATTCTTTATTCATCATCATTGCCGGCACTATAGGTAACCTCACCGATTCTGTTTTGGGCGCAACCTTAGAGCGAAAAAATCGGCTAAACAACAATGCAGTGAATTTTTTGAATACCGCAGTTGCAGTTATAAGTTGCTGGATTATGATAAAGGTTTTTCATAGCTAATTTCCTTGGTCGTTATGGTTTCTCCGGATTATAATTATCAACCGCCATAACCCCTACCTATATTCTATAAACGAATCCTTACAATTTACTTTAAAACAAGCTGTACTGTGTTCCTGTTGGTCTGCTTCAACAGTACTGTTTTGCCGGCTGTAAGTTCGGCTACAGCGCTTTCGGTGTAGTGGCGCAAGGTAATAAGCGTAAGATTATCATTATACTTCAATTTGAACGCAACCTTTAACGCCTCCAACAACTTTTCAAACCGGCCCGGTAGCAAATCGATACAAATTGTAAAACTTAGTGCAGATGTTTGCATTACGTTCACTTTAACCTGATTTTTAGCGAATAAGCTAAAGATCTCGCTCAAGTGAACTTCAGAGATGAAAGAATAATCGACCGCCGATACCGATAGCAGCACCTGGTTTTGTTTTATAATGATAACCGGCTTGGTAAAGGCATTAACAGCACCGTCCTTTACAACGGTACCAGCATCGGCAGGATGAATAAACGATCTCACCAACAGCGGGATTTTAGCATTCTGCAGTGGTTTTATGGTTTTAGGATGGATGACGCTGGCACCGTAATAAGTCATCTCGATAGCTTCCTGGTAGCTTAATTCATTAAACTTGATGGTATCTGTGAAATGTTTCGGATCGGCATTGAGTATGCCGGGCACATCTTTCCACGTAGTGACCGATTCCGCGCCGAGGCACGATGCAAATATAGAAGCGGTATAATCCGACCCTTCGCGGCCAAGCGTGGTAGTAAAGTTTTCTGATGTGCCACCCAAAAATCCTTGAGTTACCACTACGCCGGTATTTAACATCGGCGGGATATCTCTTTGAATAATGGCGCAGGTTTTATCCCAATCAACAATACCCTCCCGGTAAGTGTTATCTGTCTGTATATATCCGCGTACATCAACCCATTTACTGGTAATACCGGCATGATTGAACCAGGCGTTTACAATTCGTGTTGATACCAGTTCGCCAACCGACACGATCTGGTCATAAATAAAGTCATAATCGTCGTGAGGTTCGTCCTCAATCATCCAGTCTATTTCAACGAAGGTGTTGGCAATATCGTCAAAAACCGGATGAACGTCGCCGAACAAATCATGTAGAATTTGATAATGGTAAGCCTTTATCTCCTCAAAAACTTCATGTACATCTTCGGTGCCATTAACATAGGCGTTGGTAAGGCGCTCCAGGGCGTTGGTGGTTTTACCCATGGCAGATACTACAACCACTAATTGATCGGCCGGGTAACTTTTAACAATATTACCTAAGTTAATAACACCCTGCGCATCTTTAACCGATGCACCACCGAACTTAAATACCAGCATTTTTTTGTTTAAATTGAACGATAACAGATTTAGGGCGTATTAACGATTTGATGCTTGTGTAGGGGATAAACAACTCTGTTTGCCCTGCGGCATATGGCTTTATCTCGTACTGGTTGTACATATAGCGCAGGCCCATTGGCGTTATTGCAAAGTTTTGATTAGGTGCGAATTTAGCATCTTTAAAAAAGTAATTAGGCTCCAGAGATTCTGTTGGGCTCAGTTTTTCATTCTTTCTAAAAATATCCTCGGCAATTTTGGTAAGCTGCGATTCGTAGCCATCAACCAGAATATCTTTCAGCAAAACTTTTTTATTAGATTTGGTATCCCAGTTTACAAAACCGGTAAAACTGCCCCCATGCGCACCACCCTGGAAAACATAACCACCATATTCCAATGATATTAGTGCCGAGTCCTGCCGAATTACCGTTGCCTGCAGCTGCAGTTCATAAAACATATTTTCGCGCTGGCTGGTCTTTTTATAGTCCGTGTACGACTTCATAAAATTGGCAGTCATACTTTCCAGGCTGGTATCCGGCTTTTCAGATAACATAAACGTTTTTAGTAGCCGGCTTTTCAACGTATCGTTAAGCAGTGTTTTGCCTTTAAATACCGGATAATGTATTTTTATGGTAGTGCAGGCACTATCAGCCTTGTTGCCGCAGTCGGCCGCACGTTGGTTAATACTTTTGTAGTTGTAAACAAGCGTATCGGTAACAACCGGATGAACTTCTTTTTTTGGCGGTGCTCCGTATTCGCAAGCGGACAAACCTAAAACAGCCGATAAAAGGAGGGAGGTAAGTTTCATAGCTCTAATTTTTGAATTTGATCTGCAGTTAATGATGCGTTTAACCAGCCAGCTTCAATAGTCGCGCCATATTTTTGGTAGAAGTTAATGGCGGGTTCATTCCAGTCCAGTACCTGCCAAACCATGCCACTCATGCCCAATTCTTTAGTTTCTTTTATCAATGTTTCAAAGAGTAGTTTGCCAATCTTTTTGCCACGATATTCCTCGGTCACTATCAGGTCTTCCAAATACAGGCGTGTACCTTTCCAGGTAGAGTACCGGATGTAATACATCGCAAAACCGACAATAAGGCCTTCCACCTCGGCTACGTAGGCCTTCCAAACAGGCTTACTGCCAAAGCCGGCGTCGGCAAAGTGCTCCAGCGTAACGGTCACAGCATCGGGTTCTTTTTCGTAAACAGCCAGTTCAACGATAAGCTCTAATAACCGGGGGCAATCTTGTTTCGTGGCTACTCTTATGATTGGGTTCATTGTATAAATTTATCTGAATCAGGATTTGCAGAATTTTGAAATTTTCAAAATGATTGCTGTCTTTTTTATCCCGGAAATGTTTGGGTATATCTAAGTATTCTTTAATTCTAATTTAGACTTTTACTTTTCATCACCCGGCTGCCGAAAATAGTACTCCCCAAGCGAACCATGTTACTGCCCTGTTCGATAGCGAGTTTGTAATCTGCAGACATACCCATCGACAGGATATTGAACCAATCTTCCTTACGGAAGTAGCTGAGCTTTATGCCGTCAAAAAATGTTTTGAGTTCATAATACTCTTCTTTAACCTGCTTTTCGCTACTGGTGTTGGTGGCAATTCCCATTAACCCGCGGATGCGTACATTTTTCAACGCTGCAAATTCCTCGCTGCGTAGAAGCTCAATCGCCTCGTCAAACCCTAAGCCAAATTTGGTGTCTTCATCTGCAATATAGATCTGCAGCAGGCAATCTAAAACGCGGTTATTTTTAAGGGCTTGTTTATTTATTTCCTGCAACAGCTTAATGCTGTCAACAGATTGTATCAACGTAACAAACGGAGCAATATACTTTACTTTGTTGGTTTGTAAATGTCCTATCAGGTGCCACTCAATATCTTTAGGCATTGCTTCCTGCTTTTCCACCATCTCCTGCACGGTATTTTCGCCAAACAAACGCTGGCCTGCGTCGTAGGCCTGCATCAGGTCGGCTACCGGTTTAGTCTTTGATACGGCCAACAGCGCAACGTTAATAGCGGCGGTTTCCTTTTTTAAACTGATGATGTTATCTGCAATGCTCATTTATCCGTAATTTTGTCTTCATAAACGCCGCTAAATTACAGAATGCATAAATATATAATCTTGTTTTTTTCAGTATTGGCATTTTTTGCCTCATGTGTCGATGATGCGCCGCCACCCGGTATAATTCCCGAGCAGCAAATGGTTGGACTGCTTACTGATCTGCACCTGGTTGACGGGCAGCTGTATTCCGTACAGCAACTACCGGATAGCATCTATAAATATGGGGTAAATAAATACCGTGCTGTATTTAAACAATACAAAACCAATGATGCCAACTTTAAGAAAAGCCTCAAATATTACTCGACCAAGCCAGAGCAGATCCAGGCGATATATGATAGTGTACAAAGCATTATCAAATTTAAAACCGATTCAGTAACTAAAATTGGCACAAAAAAATTAAAAAATGCTATACCCGTCCAATAGTGCCGACAAACTGGGATTTTCCGAAATAAAAGAGCTGATAAAGGCGCATTGTTTGAGTGTAATGGGCCAGCAAATGGTTGATAAAATTCAGGTGATGAGCAACTATGACCTGATTTATAAATTCTTAAGCCAGGCACATGAGTTTAAAGCTATTTTAGAAAGCGACGCCGCGCTGCCTATCAACAACTTCTATGATATTAAAACACTTGCTAATAAGGCGCGTATCGAGGGCTCATTTTTATCAGAGGATGAGTTTGCGCAGGTGCAGGCATCATTAACCACTGTGTTTGCCGTTATCGCATATTTTAGCGAGCGGGTAGGTGTTTACCCCAACCTGGAGGCGCTATTTGAACACCTGCCGATAGAAAAGATAATCCTCAAAAAGATTGACCAAGTGATAGACCCTAAAGGGAAAATGCGGGTTAATGCATCGCGCGATCTAATGGATATTACCTCGGGTATTGCCAAGGCCGAGCAGGAAGCGCGTAAAAAGATAGACCAGATCTTTAAAGCCGCCACCGGTAGCGGATGGACGGCCGACGGATCGCTTACGGTACGCGATGGCAGGCTCTGTATCCCGTTACTAGCCGAGAATAAGCGCAAGGTGAAGGGATTTATCCATGACGAATCGGCCTCGGGACAAACGGTTTATCTGGAACCCGAAGAAGTTTTCACACTGAATAACCGCATCCGCGACCTGGAGTTTGACCGCCGAAGGGAGATCATCCGCATCCTTACCGGCCTTACCGATGAGTTACGACCGTTCGTACCGTTATTGCTTTCTTATCACGGATTACTTACCAAGCTTGATTTTGTGCGCGCCAAAGCGTTATTCGCTATAGATATAGAGGCAGAGATGCCGAAAGTAGTCAACGAAGCACGGATGCGTTTGCTTAATGCACGCCACCCGCTGCTTTATCTTAATTTTAAAAAGGAAGGTAAATCAGTTGTTCCGCTGAATGTCGGGATAGATGAGGGGACCCGTCTTATTGTAGTATCAGGCCCTAACGCGGGAGGTAAATCCGTTTGCATGAAAACCGTTGGCTTGTTGCAAATGATGGTTCAGGCAGGCTTATTGATACCTGCTGATGCCGATAGTGTGGCGGGCGTATTTAGGCAGGTTTTTGTAGATATTGGCGATGATCAATCGATAGAAAGTGATCTGAGTACTTACAGCGCCCATCTATCCAAGATGAAAAAGTTTGTGGAGGATGCCAATGGTAAAACGCTTATTCTGATCGATGAGTTTGGTACCGGTACCGACCCGCAATTTGGCGGCCCCATTGCCGAAGCGGTTTTAGAGGCGCTAAATCATAAAAAGGTGAGGGGAATGGTAACTACCCACTACTCTAATCTAAAGATATTTGCCAGCCAGGCGGAAGGGATTGAGAATGCATCGATGCTATTCAACAATACCGAAATGCAGCCTATGTACCGGCTGGAAGTAGGTAAGCCGGGCAGTTCATACGCGTTTGAAATAGCGCAAAAGATAGGTTTGCCGCAAAACGTGCTTAACCTGGCTAAAAATAAGATCAGCGCCGGCCAAAAAAAGGTAGACACTTTGCTGGTTGACCTGGAACGGGAGAAGAAAGAGATCTTCGATACCAAACAGAAACTGGACCGTCAGCAAAGGCGGGTAGATTCGCTGCTTAAGGAAAATGAAGAGCTAAAGGCCTTTTTGGATGAGAACCGCAAAGGCTTGCTTAAAGAAGCCAAGCAGGAAGCGAAAAACATCATCCTGAACGCCAACAAGCTGGTAGAAAATACGATAGCGGAGATTAAAAGCAGTAATGCCGACAAGGAAGTGACCAAAGCCCTTCGAGATAACCTGACCGTGGAGCTGCAAAAGAATACGGTCAAGGCCGAAGCACCGAAACAGAAAGCTGCGACAGACGAAGATATCAAACCCGGCGACTGGGTAAAATTGACCGATGGTGATACTACCGGCCAGGTGATAGAACTGATTAAGGACAATGTGGTAATCGCCATGGGGGACCTGCGCACCGTGGTTAAACGCAAACGTTTAGAGAAAGTGGCTAAATCTACTGTGCCAAAAGAAATAAGGCGGAGCAACAATACCAGCACCAGCGATATTGCCAGTTTCAGTCCGGAAATAGATGTACGCGGTATGCGCACAGAGGACGCCTTGTTTGCCATTGAAAAGCTTTTTGACAGGGCCTTGATGATGGGATTTGGCACCCTTAAAGTTTTACATGGTAAAGGTGATGGTATCTTGCGGAAGATGATCCGTCAGTACCTAAAAAAATATGACCAGGTAGACCGCATGGAAGATGAGCATCCGGACAGGGGCGGCGATGGTATTACTTACGTGCACTTAAAATAGTTTCGTATTTGCATCAAGCGTTTTTTCCGTTTTCATCTTTAATTAATTACGACTAATCAAAATGGTTAAACGATTCTTGGCAGCTATTTTATTTTACACGCTTATCTGCGTATCCTATAGTTATAGTCAAAATATTATTGATTTCCGCGATCCGAAGATCCATTATATGGGGCGGATAGAGATGAAGACCGATGCGGCTGAACTTACCTGGACAGCATCATCGGTTATTATTAATTTTACGGGTAAATCGGCTAAAGCAACCCTCCGCGATGACTCCGGAAATGACCGTGTTACCGTAATTATTGATGATAGCGTAAGAACTATTATACAGCCGACCCAGGATAAAAAGGAATACGTTTTGGCAAGCCATCTGCCTGCTGGCAAACACACATTGCAGCTGTTTAAACGTACTGAATATGATATGGGCAAATTGTACTTCTACAATTTTAACATTGATGGGCCCCTGCTTAATCCGCCGGCGCCAAAACACCGGATTGAATTT
Source organism: Mucilaginibacter sp. (assembly GCF_964263795.1). GTDB lineage: Bacteria > Bacteroidota > Bacteroidia > Sphingobacteriales > Sphingobacteriaceae > Mucilaginibacter. The sequence goes on along the minus strand of NZ_CAXVWK010000078.1, from coordinate 8,353 downwards.
TATGGTAACTCAATCACCTGCGGTTTTGCGATCGAAGACAAAGAGGGGAAAGATAGAGGAACTGCCGAGTTTGAAAATGGCTACAAATCATACGCCAGCATCACAGCCCGTTACCTAGATGCCGATGTAAACGTTATTGCGAAAAGTGGAATAGGGGTAATAATCAGCTGGTTTGACTATGTTATGCCCGACATATACAACCGCACGGCCGCCAATGACCCAAATACGCTTTGGAACTTTAGTAAATATACACCAGAGGTGGTGGTTATTAACCTTTTTCAAAATGATTCCTGGCTCACTAAAAATTTTGAGCATGAGCAGTTTAAGAAACATTTTGGCAACACACCACCCACACCGGAATTCATTGTAAAGGCCTACCGCGATTTCATTTCAGCCATTCGCTCAAAATACCCTGATGCGAAGATAATTTGCGCGTTGGGGAATATGGATGCCACAAAAACCGGTTCGCCATGGCCTGGCTATATTGAAAAGGCTGTGGCGCAGTTAAAAGATAAAGCAATTTTTACACATTTCTTTCCTTACAAAAATACAGGCGGCCACCCAAGTGAAAAAGAGCAGGCCGCTATGGCAAAAGATCTCACAGCCTTTATTAAAAGTAAAACAAAGTGGTAAAAAAAAGCGCCTCAATAGTATTGAGGCACTTTAGCTTAACCATTTTATAAGTTAGTCAGCAACGGGCTTGTTATTTTCGTTGTCTGTACTCTCGGTCGTACCGCCAACTTTTTGTTGTTCGGGTAGTTCGCCGTATCCGGCCACACTATTGTCGTCGTCTTCTGTAGCACCTTCGTTATCAGCTGTACCTGTCTGGTAAGAGGTATTCTGATCTTGTTTGTTGTCATTAGAATCCCTTTCCGGCCCTTTATTCTCTTCGTCAGACTGACCCGTCGCTGCAGCACCGCTTGCTTCATTATAGTTAGACTGTCCTAATTGATTCGAATCCTTAAAATTCTGAAATTCGGGATGTTCCTCAAGAGGCTCGCTACGCCGGAAATATTCGTTGCTGTAACCCGCATTTTGCGATGGATTGTTTTTATCATCACCTGATGGTGTGTCATTATTCTGACCAAAGCGCTCGCCTCCGGCGCCCTCTGCTTCCATATCAGGCTCATCGCCCGATTTTTCTTCGTCACCCTTACCAAACAGGAATGTCCGTTGCAGGTCCTTTTCTTCTAAATTGCTGTCGTCCTCAACCTGGTAAGCGTTGGGTTTAGTTTCTTCGTTATCTAGTGTCATGATGTTTATAGTTTGATATACTTATATAAAGGTTTCAAGTAACCTTTTGTTTGTAAATTAAATATTTAGAAAAGCTTTCTGCCTGCATTCTCACAGGCGTAAATTTATTATGCTTGCATAGTATTATTCTGCGTCTGATCAGAAAAAAAACTAATTTTACGGCAACCAATTGTACGATATGAATAAAGTTGTGAGTGGCGCTGATGAGGCGATCCGTGATATTAAAGATGGCATGACCTTGATGCTGGGCGGTTTCGGGATGTGCGGTTTACCGGAAAAATGTATCCTGGCATTGGTAAAAAAAGGGGTTAAGGACTTAACCTGCATATCTAACAACGCGGGTGTCGACGACTTCGGTATCGGCCTGTTGTTGCATCAAAAACAGGTAAAGAAAATGATCTCATCGTATGTTGGTGAAAATGCAGAGTTTGAACGCCAACTGCTGAGCGGAGAACTGGATGTTGAATTGATCCCTCAGGGTACACTTGCTACACGTTGTATGGCAGCTGGTTACGGCATGCCAGCAATTTTTACGCCTGCCGGTATTGGTACCGAGGTTGCAGAAGGTAAAGAAATACGCAATTTTAATGGTAAAGACTATCTGATGGAGATGGCGTTTGACGCGGATTTTGCCATTGTAAAAGCATGGAAAGGAGACCGTTTAGGCAATTTGGTCTATCGGTCAACAGCCCGGAACTTTAATCCTGTAATGGCTATGGCAGGTAAAATTACTATTGCCGAGGTGGAGGAGTTGGTTGAGCCCGGCGAGATCGATCCGGATAATGTTCATACCCCGGGTATCTATGTGCATCGCATTTTTAAAGGCGAAGATTATGAGAAAAGGATTGAGCAGCGGACAGTAAGGACGAGATTGGAAGATTAGACCATTTTTAAATTTTCAAATTAATTTTCATGTTAGATAAAACGGGCATCGCAAAGCGGATAGCAAAAGAAGTTAAAGACGGTTACTATGTTAACCTGGGCATTGGTATCCCTACACTGGTTGCCAATTATATTCCCGAAGATGTTGACGTTATCCTGCAATCAGAAAACGGGTTACTAGGTATGGGCCCTTTTCCTTTCGAAGGCGAAGAAGATGCTGACACTATAAATGCAGGCAAACAAACAATTACGAAATTACCTGGCTCAGCTATTTTTGACTCAGCGCTAAGCTTCGGAATGATCCGGGCTAAGAAAGTCAACCTGACCATTCTTGGTGCAATGGAAGTATCTGAAAATGGCGACATAGCCAACTGGAAGATACCCGGTAAAATGGTAAAAGGCATGGGCGGTGCTATGGACCTGGTAGCTTCCGCAGAAAACATAATTGTTGCGATGCAGCATGTAAATAAGGCCGGCGAATCTAAACTATTGCCAAAATGTACCTTACCATTAACCGGCATTAACTGCGTTAAAAAGATAGTAACAGAACTGGCGGTGTTGGACGTGCTGCCCGGCGGTGGCTTTAAATTATTAGAACGGGCACCGGGGGTAAGCGTCGAAGAAATTATAAAAGCTACTGCCGGTAAACTTATAGTTGAGGGTGAGATACCAGAGATGGTGATATAGAGCTAATTGCTTAATTCTAATACCAATCCTACAGGATTAAATTACCTGAGGGACCGACCATAAACCTTTCAACATTGTAAGTAACAATCTTTACAACACAAAACATTCCACCTATATTTACCGGCATGAACCACTTAATTGCGCCATCAATTTTAGCTGCCGACTTTGCTAACCTGCAGCGGGACATTGAAATGATGAACCAGAGCCAAGCCGACTGGATGCACGTTGATGTAATGGACGGAATATTTGTCCCAAATATCTCCTTTGGTTTCCCGGTCATGAAAGCCGTTAAACAATACGCTACTAAACCGCTGGATGTTCACCTGATGATTGTCGATCCGGACCGCTATCTTAAAGCTTTTGCCGAGGCAGGGGCGTACAGTATTACCGTACATTACGAAGCTTGCCCGCATTTACACAGAACGGTGCAAGCCATCAAAGAGATGGGTTGTAAAGCTGCTGTGGCTATCAACCCGCACACAGGCGTATCGTTACTTAAAGATATTGTTGCCGATTTGGATATGGTGCTGGTAATGTCTGTCAATCCGGGTTTTGGCGGTCAAAAATTTATTGAACACACCTATACCAAGGTTACTGAAGCTAAAGCACTGGCAACAAGGTATAACCCACGTTTACTGATAGAAGTTGACGGTGGAGTGGATGCCACAAACATATCTAAATTAGCCGCAGCAGGCGCCAGCGTGTTTGTTGCCGGCAATTCTGTATTCTCCGCGACAGATCCTTCGGCTGCTATTGAGCAACTGAAAAATCCTAAATAATTTTTTTGCAACGCTCATCTACAACGTTTTAAGTGTAAGCTGTACATTTTAAAAATATGTAAATAAAGTCTATTAAAGTTGTCGAATTTATTAACTTCGGCACGTCAAAATACAAAGTTGATATTACAAGAGCTAAAATTTCACAAACAATATGAAACACAATTTCGGTGCCGGGCCCGGCATTTTACCTCATGAGGTATTGAAACAGGCTGCAGCTGCAGTGGTTGATTTTAACGGAACAGGTTTATCATTGCTGGAGATATCGCATCGTTCGCCGGAGTTTGAAGCAGTGTTAGATGAAGCGATAAAGTTGGTGAAAGAGTTATTCGGCGTACCTGAAGGTTATTCGGTTTTGTTTTTACAGGGTGGAGCAAGCACACAGTTTGCCCTTGCACCTTACAACCTTTTGCCGGAGGGCGGCAAAGCTGCTTACCTGGAAACAGGTGTATGGGCTAACAAAGCTTTAAAAGAAGCTAAATTTTTTGGCGATGTTGAAGTTGTTGCTACATCTAAAGAAAGCAACTTCACTTACATCCCTACCAACTACAAGATTCCTGAGGATGCGGCTTACTTCCACATCACTTCAAACAATACCATTTATGGTACGCAGATGCACCAGTTCCCGAAATCGCCGGTGCCGGTGGTATGCGATATGTCGTCAGATATTTTTAGCCGCAAAGTAAATGTTGCCGATTTTGGTTTGATTTACGCAGGTGCACAAAAAAATATGGGTCCGGCAGGTGTAACATTGGTTATTGTAAAAGATGACTTGTTAGGCAAAACAGGCCGTAAGATACCTGCAATGTTCAACTACCAGGTACAGATTGAAGGTGGATCGATGTACAACACGCCTCCATGCTTCGCTATCTACGTATCTATGCTAACCTTAAACTGGCTTAAAGCCAAAGGCGGCGTTGAAGCTATAGAAAAAGAGAACGATGCCAAAGCAAAAGTGCTGTACGAAGAAATTGACCGCAACCCCTTGTTTAAGGCAGTTGCCGCAACAGAAGACCGTTCACATATGAACGTTTGTTTTGTAGCCGAAAATCCGGAGCACGAAAAGCCGTTCTTAAAGCTGTGCGAGGAAAAAGGCATCGTAGGGTTGAAAGGACACCGCAGTGTAGGTGGGTTCCGCGCATCTATTTACAACGCATTACCCATCACCAGCGTTTATGTGCTGATTGACGCTATGCAGGAATTTGCTGAAAAGAATAAGTAATTGTGAGTAGTTGATTGAGTGAATAGTGGGTGGTTCTTGCCACTTCAAACCATTCACTTAATCAACCACTTAAACTAATCAACCAATCATGATCAAAATATTAGCCAATGATGGCATCGACCCGATAGGTCAAAAAATGTTAGAGGACGCCGGTTTCTTTGTTGAAACTAAAAACATCCCTCAGGACGAATTACCTGTTCGTTTACAGGAGTTTGACGCTCTAACCGTGCGTAGTGCAACCAAAGTTAGGGCTGCTTTAATTGATGCCTGCCCAAATTTAAAACTGATTGGCCGCGGCGGTGTAGGTGTAGATAATATTGATGTAGATTATGCCAAAAGTAAAGGCATTGGTGTTTACAATACCCCTGCATCGTCTTCGTTATCTGTTGCTGAACTTGTTTTCGCGCACCTGTTTACAGGCGTACGTTTCCTTGCAGACAGTAACCGGAAAATGCCGGTTGAGGGTGCAACTAAATTTAACGATCTGAAAAAAGCTTATGCCAAGGGCATAGAGCTGCGCGGTAAAACATTAGGGATCATGGGCTTTGGCCGTATTGGCCGCGAGGTGGCAAAAATTGCTATTGGCGTGGGCATGGATGTGATTGCTTACGATCTTTATCCATTTAATCCGGAGGTTGAAATTGTCTTAGGAGGCGGTACAAAGGTGAACGTAACTGTAAAAACAGCCACGCTGGATGAAGTGATCAAACAGTCAGATTTTATTACGCTGCATACACCATTTATAGACAAACCTTTATTTAGTGCTACCGAATTAGCGCAGACTAAAAAAGGGGTAGGGCTGGTAAATATTTCCCGCGGTGGCCTGATCAACGAAAATGATCTTTTGAATGCTCTAAACAGTGGCCAGGTATCATTTGCCGCTTTAGATGTGTTTGATAACGAGCCAACGCCAAGCCAGGCCGTTCTATCGCACCCTAAGATCTCTTTGACACCGCACATCGGTGCTGCTACTAACGAGGCGCAGGAGCGTATTGGTGTAGAATTAGCCAGCTTGATAATCGGGCATTTTAACAAGTAAATATCTTTGATCAAAAAAAAAAGCCCTTTGCGATTGTAAAGGGCTTTTTTGTTTGATTTATTACCTGTAGATAATTAGAATAATATTATGAGTACATGAAGCGAAGCAGGTCCAGGCAGTGTGGCATTGCTACATTCTTTCTACATCTAATACTTGCTTTTCCTTGTCCATTTCTTTTAAATCTGCTACTGTTAAAGCCTCTTCTTTGACAACATAATCCTTGCTTTTTAAACTTTCAACATCCGTTGAGCGGTCTGTCTGGTAACTGTTGAACTGCACAAATACGCTATCGCCTTGTATTCTGTTTACTTTTGCTAATGTATAAGCGCCTTCAGTAAGTTTTATATGTAATATATCTCCTTTTCTTAAATGAGGTAACATTTTGCTCACCTTTTCGACTTTTTGCCTTTCGGATATCACAGCAACAATCGCGATGAGGGCAATTATGCCTAATCCTGAAAATGTCCACAAAGGAGTTTTAACATTCCCTTTCATGTTGTCGTAACTTATCTTTAACGAGGGCGACATTTGTTTAAGCTGTAACACCTGCGCGCAATGAGTACATTGTGAAACGCCTGTTTTTCCTATTGGGAAAAACGGGATCCAAAATATATGCGCCCACTTTTGAAAAACATTCATTTGTACAACATTCGCATAGTTGCAATGAGGGCAAGGCTCTGCTACAATTTCACTTGTAAGAAGTTTTGCCCTGGTACCATAAATTATCATGATTTCTGTAGATTATCGGGTGGAATAGTTGCCATGAAAATACTTAAAAAAACGATTTGAAAAAATTAGGTTATATAAAAGCACGCATTCAAAATGCGGTACTAATAAGTACCAAAAGCACAATTTACTTCTTACCTATATAAAAAATCCTATTTTTGCGATAAGTTCAAATCACGTAGTATGTGATTCGTTATCATTCATTATTTATTAAAAATTTAAATCATAGTTGTAGATGATTAGTATTACACTTCCTGATGGTTCCGTTCGTCAGTATGACAAAGGAATCACTTCTATGCAGATAGCGCAGTCTATCTCTGAAGGTTTAGCACGTAACGTATTGGCAGCCGAAGTAAATGGCGAAGTTTGGGATGCAAGCCGCCCGATCGAAGAAGATTCGGCAATGAAGCTTTTAACCTGGAATGATGCTAAAGGTAAATCTACCTATTGGCACTCGTCAGCCCACTTACTGGCAGAGGCTTTAGAGGCACTTTACCCGGGCACCAAATTTGGTATAGGCCCTGCTATCGAAACCGGCTTTTACTACGATGTAGACTTTGGCGACCAAACTTTATCTTCTGACGATTTTAAAAAGATCGAAGATAAGATGATCGAATTGGCTAAAACCAAAAACGAATACATCCGCAAACCGGTTAGTAAAGCCGATGCGATTGAATATTTTACCGAGAAAGGGGATGAGTACAAACTCGACCTGATCAAGGACCTGCCAGATGGAGCCATCACGTTTTATACACAGGGTAATTTTACCGACCTGTGCCGCGGCCCGCATATCCCTAACACAGGCTTCATAAAGGCGGCAAAGCTAATGAGCCTGGCCGGTGCTTACTGGCGTGGCGACGAAAGCCGTAAACAGCTTACACGCATTTACGGCGTAACTTTCCCTAAGGCAAGCGAGCTGACAGATTACCTGCACCTGATAGAGGAAGCTAAAAAACGCGATCACCGTAAACTGGGTAAAGAGCTGGAACTGTTTGCGTTTAGCGAAAAGGTGGGCATGGGTTTACCATTGTGGTTACCTAAGGGAACCGCCCTGCGCGAGCGCCTTACCAACTTTTTGCAAAAAGCACAGGTTAAAGCCGGTTACGAGCAAGTAATCACTCCGCATATAGGGCATAAAAATTTATATGTAACATCAGGCCATTATGAAAAATACGGCGCTGATTCTTTCCAACCGATAAAAACGCCGCAGGAAGGTGAGGAGTTCTTCTTAAAACCGATGAACTGCCCGCATCACTGCGAGATCTATAAAACTAAACCACGTTCTTATAAGGACCTGCCGGTACGCTTGGCAGAGTTTGGTACTGTTTACCGATATGAGCAAAGCGGCGAATTGCACGGCTTAACCCGCGTACGCGGTTTTACACAAGATGATGCACACTTGTTTTGCCGTCCGGATCAGGTTAAGGATGAATTTAAAAAAGTTATTGACCTTGTGCTTTATGTGTTCAGCGCTTTAGGGTTTGAAAATTATACCGCACAGGTATCACTGCGCGACCCGGAGAACAAAACCAAATATATTGGTACTGATGAGAACTGGGCGCTGGCAGAGTCGGCTATAATTGAAGCTGCTGCTGAAAAAGGTTTGCCTACCGTTGTTGAGTACGGCGAAGCAGCTTTTTATGGCCCTAAACTGGATTTCATGGTAAAAGATGCCCTGGGCCGCAAATGGCAGTTGGGTACTATCCAGGTGGATTACAACCTGCCAGAGCGTTTTGAACTGGAATATACCGGCAGCGATAATCAAAA
>NZ_CAXVWK010000077.1:0-29040 GCF_964263795.1 Mucilaginibacter sp. | reverse complement strand
ACCTTTGTTAACCTTTGTTACGTTTTTTACCTTATCACGCAGCCTTGCGCGGGCAGCATTTTTAACAGTTAAGCGTTGTAACTTCAACAACCAATCCTTAAAATTCGTAACTTCGTTTCCCGATGAGCAAAAACATTGTAGTTGCAATAGACGGATACTCGTCTTGCGGTAAAAGCACACTGGCCAAAGCGTTAGCAAAAAAACTTCATTTTATTTACGTCGATAGCGGTGCCATGTACCGTGCCGTAGCATTATACTTTTTGCGCAACAATATCAGCTCGACAGATCATGAGCAGATAGAAGAAGCTTTAAAAAACATCCACTTAAACTTTCATTCGCGCGATTACGAAACGCACATTACCCTGAACGATGAAGAGGTTTCTGAAGAGATACGCCTGATGCCGGTATCTGAAAAGGTAAGCGAGGTATCGGCTATAAAAGAGGTGCGCCGCGAAATGGTGAAACAGCAGCAGCGCATGGGCAAATCAAAAAACATTGTAATGGATGGCCGGGACATTGGTACGGCGGTATTCCCGGATGCGCCTGTAAAACTATTTATGACTGCCGACCCAAAAGTACGCGCTGAGCGCCGCTTTAAAGAGATCTCAGCAAAAAACCCGGATGTAACGTTAGAAGAGGTTTTTGAGAACCTGGCCCATCGTGACTATGCAGACACTACCCGTACCGAAAGCCCTTTGGTAAGGGCCGATGATGCCGTTATATTAGATAACACCAACCTTACCCCTGATCAGCAATTGCAGTTCGCTTTAAATAAGGTGGAGCCGCTGTTAAAAGCATAAGCAAATGAAACTTTTACTATTACTGCTTTTCATAAACAAAAATAAACCAGCCGTAGATACGCCTGTTACTAAGCCGCCTTATTTTATCGCTATGCAGTACAAAGGTATGTCTAACTGTATTTACAAGGTTTTTGTAACGGACAGCACCGTTATGGCGGCTAAGGTAAATGGATATATCGGTGTATCATCTCCGTTTAAAATAGGAACAACTGTACCTGCCAATGTGATGCATGATCCGGAAGCCTATATAAACCGTAGCCTTTCCTCTAAATATGACAGTTTGTTAAATGACAATCAGAAGTTTGTAAAGGCAGATAAACAAAATTTCATCATCAGGAAAGAAGACATTAAGCGGGTATATCACAATCCAGAGAAGAAATGGGGAATGGGCTATTATCCACATAACGGGCGGATCGAAATACAAACTACAAAAAAGGTAAAGGGACTTAATAGCGAAACCGAAAGAGAGTTTATACTTATCGGCGACCAGGACCCAAAGACTATTTTAAAGTTATTTGACGTAAAATAAAGAGTATTACTCCTCTACCTTAACCGCACTCACCCCAAACTTATTCAAGAAGTCAACGCCTTCGTCGCTGGCCCAGCCTTTATACTGGGCGTATGATTTATCAAAGTAAACCTGTTTGATGCCGGCAGAGAAGATCAGCCTGGCGCACGGCAGGCATGGTGACAATGTGGTGTACAGCGTTGCCCCCTCCAGGTTAGCGCCGTTTTTTACCGCGTATAGTATAGCGTTTTCTTCGGCATGCAGGGCGAGCGAGCAGCTGCCTTTAGAATCGCGCGGGCAGCCCTGTTCCGGAAACTCCTCGTCGCAGTTATGCGTACCGGATGGGGGGCCGTTATAGCCTATCGAGATGATGCGGGTGTCCTTAGCCAGTACCGCCCCTACCTGCGCCTTAACGCAGTGCGATCGTTTAGCCAGATCGGTAGCCAGGTTCATGAATATATTGTCGAAGGTGGGTTTCATGTTAGTTAATTAAAAGTTAGGGATTAGAGATTAGGTCTTGAAGTTGATAAGCTAATGAAAAAAGGTTAGTCGGATTGCTCCGACTAACCTCTAAACTCTATTCTTTAATCTCTAAATATTAGTGTCCGCCTGATGCTTCCATATTATCCACATCGATCCCTTGTTTCTTCAAGATAGATCCCGCTTTAAAGGCAAAGAACGCTAAATATGCAAACCCGATAACTGGGATAATGTATGATTTATGGATACCGATACCATCGGCAAGGATACCTTGCACCGGTGGTATGATGGACCCACCCAGGATCATCATGATCAAGAACGCTGAACCCTGGCTGGTATATTTACCCAGGCCGGTAACTGATAAGGAGAAAATTGAAGGCCACATAATAGAGCAGCATAAACCGCCGCTGATAAATGCGAACACAGCTATCATACCTGTTGCTACCAAACCAATCAGCATGAATATAGCTCCCAGTATTCCAAAGATGGCTAAAGTGCGTACCGGTTTTTGATTGCCTATTAAAAAGCCTACTACCAATATGGCCACGCAACCCGCGTAAGGGTACATGTTGCTTACATCTGTACCGCTGACGCGGTTAACTACTAACACCACACCAAATGCCACAAAAGGAACTAAAATGGTTAAAAGTAATTTAGTGTTTTTAGCAAGCTGGAAGGCTGCAATACCTCCGGCCCAACGGCCGATCATTAAACTACCCCAGTATAGCGAAATAAACGGGGCCACCTGGTCAGTAGCAAAATTACCGAAGGCTGGCGTCTCCAATAGAGCACCCATATTACTTTGGATGGTAACTTCAACACCAACGTAAGTGAAAATGGCCAGCATACCGTAAACTAACTGTGGGTATTGCATAGCACCCCAACCCGAGCCACCTTTACCGGCGGCCGATGCGGAACCGATTAGTGTAAACAGGATAATTGCCAATGAAGCATAAACAAAATAAGACTTTTCAATACCTGTAGCCTGTGCCAGCGGAGTAGCTGCCAATATTAATAGAAAGGCGATGAATATGATGCCTAAAGGAGCGTTGGCTTTGTTGCTTGGCTCAATCTTCTCGTCGCTGGTAACGCTTGGCAATTTAGATACCCAGAAAAATATAGCTACAGCCACAAAAAGCACAGCAAGGATGATGTACAAGGTGTTGACCGATGCGATCTTTACATCGGATGCAGGAATTTTAGCCGAAGGGGAGCCAAACAACACATAGCTTACAATCAGTGGCCCCATGATGCTGCCAAAGTTATTTACACCACCTGCAAAATTTAAACGGTGCGTACCTGTTTCAGGGCTGCCCAAAGCAACTACGAATGGGTTGGCTGCTGTTTGCTGCAGCGAAAAACCTAAAGCAATAACGAAGAACGTAAACAAAATAAATGCAAACGAACCGGAGTTGATTGCAGGGATCATGATTACTGCGCCAACTGCAGATATAATTAAACCGTAGATGATACCATTTTTATAACCTATTTTATTCAGGATATCTACCTTGCTTGCTGCCGATGCAAAATACAAAGCTAAAGATCCAATGAAGTACCCTCCGTAAAAGGTAAAGTCGATCAATTGCGACTCAAATTGTGTTAAACTGAAATGCGCCTTACAAAAGGGAATAAAGATGCCGTTTGAGGCTGCCAGGAAGCCCCAGAAAAAAAAGACCGTAATGATGGTATAAAGTGCCGAACCATTACTCTTAGTATTGTTTTGTTCCATTATTTAATTGGTTAGTACTAACGGTGTGTTTGAAACACTAAACATATTCATTTTTTGTAACTAAGGCTGCAATTTTTTCAAATTTTAAATCACAAATTACAATGTAGTTGGTTACCATATAAATTTGCATATTAGTGTCCTGATTTTTTAGCGGGATAACAAACAAGGATATAAGCCTTAATTAATGATAGAAGCCATTATTTCGGGAATTGGGTTTGGTTTGGTACTAACGTTCATAACAGGCCCGGTTTTCTTCGCATTAATCAAAACCAGTATCGATAAAGGCTTCCACGCCGGTGTGGCCCTTGCACTTGGCGTAGTGTGCAGCGATATGGTTTTTGTTGGGGCCATCCTGTTTGGTTCGCAGTATTTTGATATCACCCCGCACGATAAAACCATTGCCGGTATTGTAGGTGCCGCCGTTTTATTTGCCATCGGCATTTACTACATCTTTAAAAAAGCTGATGTGGAGTACAAAAACGCTGTACCCAAAAAGGTTAACAAAGCCGGCTATTTCATCAAAGGGTTTGTAATGTGCATTTTTAATCCTACCATCCTCTTTCATTGGACAGTGGTCATCGGCGCCGCCAGTACGGTATATCACGAGGGCGTTCACAACCGGTCGTTAAAGATTGCCATCATGTTTATTACCATTCTTATAGTACAATTCGGGCTGGATACTACAAAGGCTTTCTACGCCAACAAACTCCGCGACCGTATTTCTCCAAAACTGGTACATCGCCTAAACGAGGTGGCAGGTATCGCACTTATTATTGCATCTTTAGTATTGGTAGATCGGTTGGTTACGCATTACGTATTCTCGGCCCCGGCGGCAGGATAAGTATTGTCAGGAAGTCCATACTTAACGGGCAGCACGACTATTGGGGACAGGATCATTCAATAGGGTTACCTGCCCTATTATAACCTAAAGGAGTGGCGCAATCTCAATTACAAACACCTTAACCATCACTTGCAGCAATTGGGGATGTATAGATGTCAAATCCAAACAACTAAACGCCAGAAAATAACAAAGGCGAAGAGTAAACACCCTTCGCCTTTTAGCTTTAATCTGTTAGCTTTAATTACATATATGCCCTTTGGTTTTTACCTTCGCGCCAGTTAACAAAGGCGCGGTTAACCACCTTATTGCCACCCGGAGTTGGGTAATCGCCGCTAAAGTACCAGTCGCCGGTATGGTCCGGACAGGCAATATGCAGGTTATCTAAAGTTTGGTAGATCACCTGTACTTCAGCTTTTATATTTTTCGGTGTTATGATTTTCGCAATACGGTCAGATATTTCCTGATCAGTAAACGGCGCGTAAATAGCCTTCACGTAATTTCTTACATCTTCTTTAGGCAGTTTAAGGCTGTCTTTACACTGTTGATAAACATCCTCAATGATACTTTCCTTACCCTGCTCTTTTAACAGGCTGACAGCCGCCTCGAAAGCCACAAACTCGCCCATGCGGGACATATCTATACCATAACAATCCGGATAGCGGATCTGCGGGGCCGATGATACCACTACAACCTTTTTAGGGCCAAGTCGGTCTAAAATTTTCAGAATACTTTGTTTAAGCGTAGTACCTCTCACAATGGAGTCGTCCAGCACCACCAATGTATCTGCGCCGTTCTTGATCAACCCGTAGGTAGTATCGTACACATGGGCAACCATTTCGCTGCGGTCGGCATCCTGGGTAATAAACGTGCGGAGCTTAACATCTTTAATAGCTATTTTCTCTACTCTCGGTGCAAGCGAAAGTACTTCCGTTAGTTCTTCTTCGCTTATCTTATCCTCGCGGTTCAGAAGCCTGTCCCGTTGGTATTTTTTAATGTATTTGTGTATTCCCTCTACCATTCCGTAAAATGCAACCTCAGCGGTGTTCGGGATATAGCTGAATACGGTATTCTTAATATCGTGGTCGATAAAGTCGAGTATTTGCGGGCAAAGCAAACGGCCCAGTTGTTTACGCTCCCTGTAGATAGAAGCATCGCTCCCGCGCGAAAAATAGATCCGTTCAAATGAACAGGCCTTCTTCTCAAGCGGCTCGCTGAACATATCCTCGGTTATTTTACCGTTCTTTTTGACGATAAGCGCATGTCCCGGTCTGATTTCCCGAATTTCATCTATAGGAATATTGAACGCTGTTTGGATGGCCGGACGCTCGGAAGCGGCAACAACAATCTCGTCATTATAATAATAGTACGCCGGGCGTATGCCAACAGGATCACGCATTACAAATGCATCGCCGTGGCCTAATATGCCGGCAATGGTGTAACCGCCATCCCAGTTCTTGGCCGATTTTTTCAGGATTTTGGCAACGTCCATATCGTTAGCAATCAGCTTGCTGATCTCGCGGTTGTCATTCAAACCCTCGCGTTTGTACTGATCAAATAGGCCCTGATTTTCGGTATCAATAAAGTGGCCCATTTTTTCCAGTACCGTAATGGTATCAGCCTGTTCTTTAGGGTGCTGGCCAAGATCATACAACTGCTGCAATAACTCGTCAACATTAGTCATATTGAAGTTACCGGCAATTACCAGGTTACGAGTCATCCAGTTATTCTGTCGTAAAAAAGGGTGACAGCTTTCAATACTGTTTTTGCCATGTGTACCATAACGCAGGTGGCCCAGTAACACTTCGCCGGTAAAGCTAACATGTTCTTTAAGCCATTCGGCGTCAGCCATTTTCTCAGGTGTTTCCTTTTGAATTTCGGCAAACTTTTTCTGGATGTATTCAAAGATATCAGCTACAGCGTTAGATGCCATTGAACGGTGGCGGCTAATGTAGCGCTTGCCGGGTTCAATGTCCAGTTTAATGGTAGCCACACCGGCGCCATCCTGGCCGCGGTTGTGCTGTTTTTCCATTAAAAGGTAAAGCTTGTTTAAACCGTACAGCGCAGTGCCGTACTTTTTCTGATAATAGGATAGTGGCTTTAACAGGCGGATAAATGCCACACCGCATTCATGTTTAATCTGATCGCTCATGATTGGGAATGAGCACGCAAAGGTATGATATTATCTTAAATAGCGTTTAAACATATTGTCATTTAAATGGTAGTTTTTAACACCCCTGATCATCACGTTTTAACAGGTGGCAAGAACTTAAAATAGCTGATTTTTCGTACAAAATTCTTTTTAATCTCTTTAATCCCAGTATCAACCATTAACTTTAACTATGAAAATTGCTTTAGCCTCTCCTATCTTCCCTACATCTATAAGCAACGGGTTACACACTACCGCCAAACTGGTAACAGAGGCGGTAATGCAGGGTGCAGAGATCGTTTGCTTCCCGGAAACGTTTATCCCCGGTTACCCTTTGGCCGACCACCCGGTACCCAAAGCTACGCCCGAAGAGTTACAAAACGCACTGGCAAGGGTTTGCGAAATTGCGAAGGAGCACGCGATTACGATTATAATGCCGATGGATTGGTACGAAGGCGATCAATTCCTGAATGTAGCGCATGTTATTTCGTCTGATGGTAAAGTGCTGGGCTACCAAAGCAAAAACCAGCTGGACCCATCTGAAGATGAGGTTTGGCATGCCGGTACAAAGCGAAATTTATTTGAAGTGAACGGCTTAAAGTTTGGGATTACCATTTGCCATGAAGGTTTTCGCTACCCGGAATCTGTGAGATGGGCTGCACGGAATGGCGCACATGTGGTTTTTCATCCGCATTTAACCGGCAGTGATGTTACAGGTAAACAGCTAACCACCTGGGGCGACCCTGCCAGTCCGTACTATGAAAAGGCGATGATGATGCGCGCAATGGAAAACACGATATATTTTGCCAGCGTAGGTTATGCCATGAAATATCAGGAAGCAACCAGTTCTATCATCGCTCCGGATGGTTCTGTTTTAGCTTATCAGCCGTACGGCGAAGCCGGGGTAATAACAGCTGAAATAGACCCGGACCAAGCCACAGGGAAGCTGGCCAAACGTTTTAAGCCAGAATTGTACTAAATGACCATCCGGGCTTTGATGTAAACTGACAAAGTGTTCACGTTCACGGCCGTGAACACCTGTGAAAAATTGCTAATTGCTCATTATCAACGTAATAGAATAACTGCTATTATTCCTTATGTTATAATTGCATTGCAGCTTGGTTGATCTTACAGTTTCTCGCCGTGCTGGCTGATGTCTAATCCCAGTACTTCATCTTCTTTAGATACTCTTAATGGTGATATCATATCGGTGATCTTAAGCAATAACATCGACCCAAAGAAAGAAAACAATGAAGTTGCCACTAATGCCAGCAACTGGATCAGGAACAAGTGGGTATGGCCGAAGAAAAGCCCATCGCCGGTGGTGTTGCCGGGATTAACATTCTGATTGGCAAATACGCCGGTCAACAGCATACCCACCATACCGCCTACTCCGTGGCAGGGAAACACGTCGAGCGTATCATCAATAGTAGTACGGGTGCGCCACTCCACCACCAGGTTACTCACCACTGCCGATATAATGCCGATTGCCAGTGAGTGCGGTACGCTTACAAAGCCTGCCGCAGGCGTAATTGCCACCAAACCTACTACCGCGCCTATGCAGGTACCCATAGCCGATGGTTTACGGCCGCGCAGCATATCAAAAAAGATCCAGGTTACACCGGCTGCTGCAGATGCGGTTGTACTGGTAGCCAATGCGGTTACTGCTAAATGGTTAGCCCCAAAAGCCGACCCGGCATTAAAACCAAACCAGCCAAACCACAGCAAACCGGTACCAATCATCACATAAGTGATGCGCGCAGGCGAATGGTTGGCTTCATTACGTTTTTTAAGGAACAGTGCCGATGCCAGTGCCGCCCACCCTGCCGACATGTGTACCACCGTACCGCCGGCAAAATCAAGTACACCCAATTTGAATAGTACACCGTCCGGGTGCCAGGTGGCATGGGCCAGCGGGGAGAAAATGAATATCGAAAAAAGGACCAAAAAGATAATGTATGAGTTAAAACGGATGCGCTCTGCAAATGCACCGGTGATCAGCGCGGGTGTAATAATGGCAAATTTAAGCTGGTACATGGCAAACAGCAGCAAAGGTATGGTTGGAGCAAGTTTCCAGCTGGCGTTACCCAGCATCCCCTTCATCATGAAATAGGTTGATGGGTTGCCGATAATACCCCCCAGGCTGTCACCGAATGCAAGGCTAAAACCAAAAATGCCCCACATAACGGTAATGATCACCATACAGACGATACTCTGCAGCATCGTAGAAATAACGTTCTTTTTGTTAACCATTCCACCGTAAAAAAAGGCCAAACCGGGTGTCATGATCAATACCAGGGCGGTCGACATCAGCATCCAGGCAATATCACCGGTATTAAAGTTGGCTTTTACCGACTTATCATATTCTACAGATGGAAAAATGAAAGTAAGAAAGAGTATAACAAGGATGATAAGGAAAGGAAGATAACGTTTCATATAAAATCAATAGCCAATTGGTTAAAAACGGCCTGAATTTATAAATATTTACTCGTAATATTATGAAAATTGAAAATATACTACTAAACAGGTATAGTTAATTATGCGTGCATAGCTTTTCATAGCTATCTCTATCGTTCGAAATGACAGACTTGTCATTCCGAGGGAAGCGTAGCGACGAGGGATCTTCTCGTCAATGCAAAGCGGGTTAGGCATATCTAAGAGGATTTCTCTCTATCGTTCGAAATGACAGACGGGTTGACCCTGTCATCCCGAGGGAAGCGCAGCGACGAGGGATCTCTCGTCAATGCAAAGCGGGTTAACCATATCTATCAGGATTTCTCACTATCGTTCGAAATGACAGACGGGTTGATGATGACCTCCGCGTTGTCATGGTGAGCCTGTCGAACCATCTCATGTAAGGACTGTGGGATTATTTACAAATACCTCATCAGCACATCCGGGAAGATACCAAATGCTACCAGTGCAACAGCGATCACTGCCGATAGGATCACCAGCTTAATTGACCATTTATTTTCACTGATAATCAACTCGCTGCGGCGCAGGAAAAGGTTTAACGGTACTTTAAGATAATAGAATAACGATACTACCGTGGTTACAGCACCGGTTATCAGCAACGCCAGCATCCATACATCATGGCTTTGCTGGTAAATGCCGTATACCGCCGAAAATACAAACACCTTACCCGTAAAACCGGCGCTTACCGGGATACCGGTTAACGAGATAAGCACCACTACGAAACATACTGATGCCAGCGGATATTTAAAGCCAAGGCCCCTGTAATCTTTAACATCTGTAATGCCTTCAGCATTTTCAAAATAATTGGCCAGTGCAAGTGCTGCAGTATTCGCCAGCCCATACATCAACAGATAATAGGTAAGTGCCGAAAGTCCCTGTGGTGTAAATGTAACCAATGCCATTAACGCAAAACCGGTATGGCCGATACCCGAGTAAGCCAAAATACGCTTAACATTGGTTTGCAGCACCGCCGCAAAATTACCTGCTATCAGTGTTAAAATACCGATACCCGAAAGCACTATCCGAAAATCAAAGCCCTTCCAATGGTCGTAAAAAACAAATGGGGTAACAAAATTAACCAGCAGGGCAAAGGCCGCGATTTTGGGCAGCGTAGATAAATAAGCAGTAACGGGAGTAGCAGCGCCTTCGTAAACATCGGGCACCCAAAAATGCATGGGTACAAATGATAATTTAAAGCCGATACCTGCCAACACCAGTACAATAGCGAATGACACGCTCAGGCTATTCACCTGCGCCAACCGCTCTGCCATGTGGCCCGAAAAAAGGTCGAGTGTGCCACCGAATCCATATAGCAGTGAAATGCCGTAAAGCATCACTGCTGACGACGCAGCACCAAATAGAACATATTTAAGGCCGGCCTCGGTACTGAACGCATTCTCAGATTTGTAGGCAACCAGTAAGTACGATGCCAGCGAAACAAATTCTATAGCCAGGTAAATGGATAAAAGATTAACAGCCATCACCATCAAATGTAACCCTAAAACCGACCCAACTACGATGGTATAAAGATCAGACAAGCCTTTTTTATGAGCCGCCAGGCGATGGTCCCAGGCGAAGTACAACAGCAGGATAAAGCTTAACAGATCTATGATCAGTTTAAAAATAATGGCAGTACGGTGCAGCAGAACCATTTTACCGAACAGGAACTGTCCCCCTGAAACAATGAGCTGAAACTGCTCCAGATCTTTAAATAACACAAACAACATACCCGCGCAAGCAACCGTACGGCACAGCTTAGCGGACGTTTTACCAAAAAGCAGGTCGGTGACTAAAACCAAAATAAATAATGCCGTCAGGTAAATCTCCGGCATAAAGAACGGGATACTGCCCAAGGCATTATTTAACTGGTTAGATATTTCGGGGAAAAGGTATTTCATTCGCTATTGGACTATCACCGACTGATTTTTTGGGTACTTAACCTGATATTTTAACCGCAACTGTTTTTCTGCCTGCGAATTTACAACTAAACTCCATGAAGTTTTGCCTGTAAGTTTATCTACTTCGGCACCGGTTACTTCCTGGGCGGTTACCTCTATATCAGCATTACGCGATATTGGTATTTGATCTTCTATTATCAAATTAACGGGCTGGTTTTTGCGATTTTTAATGGTTATCAGCCAATCGCGCGTATCCTTTTTGTTAGACCCGAAGCTTTGTTTTTCACTTAGCTCCTTCTGTAATGTACGTGTTACCACTATATTTTTATCTACACCTAAAGATAAATTCAGCGTATCAGCAGCTACGTGCGTATCTATCAATGATTTCCCAATAAAGGTTCCTTCAAAGAAAAGATTCGCCTCGCCGCTTAAAAAATTAAATTTATTCCAGTCGGTAATACTGGCTGTCAGGAAAACATCTGTACTCAGCTTCGGGGCAACATAATAATGGTAACCGGCCTTTGTATCAATCTGGTCTATCTCTACCAGGTATTGCTTGCCATCTGCCGGGATGGTATAAGGATTATCAATATTAAATTCTACGTTGGTTTGGTTTTCCGTTTGATTGACCGCGACCGGGATGGATTGGATGCTTGACGCACCGCGTATCATAATGCCTGCAGCTTTACTATTTAACGTTGCTACGCTTGCAGATACATCTCTTTTATACTGCGGTTCGCTCGAATAACCCGTAACAACTACTTCGTTCAGCGCTTTTGCATCGGCTTGCATAACCACATTCATTATGCTACTATTTGCAAGCAATTCCTGGTTTGAAAAACCAATGAAGCTGAATACAAGCGTAGGGCTGTTTGCAGGCACCTGTAAACTATAGTTTCCGGCAGCATCCGTTTGCGTACCGATAGAAGTGCCCTTAACCCTTATAGCAACGCCCGGTAATGGCTGTCGGTCATCTGACGAGGTGATGTGGCCTGTAACCTTGGTAATTACATTTGGCCCGCCGCCATAATACATACCAAAAGTTAAATAATCGGGGTTTAATTGCGGTTTGCTGCCGCTTACCGTTGGGTTACCGGTAGATAAGGTAAGCTTCACGTTTTTCCATTCTTCGCCGCATTGCTGCGATACATTGGCTTTGTAAGTAATGCTGATCGGGCTGTTAACATCCTTCGCCCTAACATCGTATGTTGGGTACCACCCGGCATTTTTTACCAGGTAAGTAATGGTAAAAAGCGACTGCAATGCCGTTTTAGATGACACTGTAACCAATACATTGCTGGTTGCCATGCTGGTTTTTTTAACCACTTCGGCGATTTGCTTATCAAATTTCGTCAGTTCGTTCCTGAATGTGTAAATATTGCTGTTAATGATTTGTTCACGCTTTTTCAGATCGGTTAAGCGCTGTGTTTGAAAATCAAGTGCCTGTTTCAATTTAACCAGGTCGAGGTTGGAATTTTGACCGCTCACTACCTGGTTTTTACTCAACATCTCGGCCTCTTCCCTATTGATGGCCAGTTTACTGCTTTCCAGTTCGATTTTTTCTCTTAATACTTTTTGCTGGGCAACCAATTCTTCAACCTGTTTTAACCTTACTTGTTCGCCAAGATAGTTCAACTCGTGCTTAACGGAAAGGATTGTAAATTCGCCGGCGGCTTTTACCTGTAAGCTTTGCACATCTATATCAGGCGAAAGACCTTCAAAAATTAAGGTGGATGTACCGGCGGCGATTTGTGCGTTTGCGGTTCGGGTAACCTGGGCACCGTTTAAAAATACGGTAACTTTCTGCACTTTTGAAGAGATCTTATCTCCATCGTAGGCATTGGTAATTTGATGGCAAATGAACAGGCAGACAACAAGTAATAGCTTTTTCATAAATTATGCGTTTTATTTACTTGTATGATGCAAGCACCCGCGCAATTCCATAAATAAAATTTATTTTGCCTGTATAAATTGCACCAGCGCCAAAACAGAGTCGTTAATTTTGTCGAGCACTAATGATGGCATGATACCTAACGCCAAAGCGATAATGGCCAATGGCAGCAGTGTGGCGGTTTCCCTGATGTTAATATCCTTTAACGCGATCTTCCAAAACTCGCCGCCCTTAAGCGATACCGTCCCGAAGAACATGCGCTGCAATGTCCACAAGAAGTAGGCTGCACTTAATAGTATACCTACCGATCCGCAAACGGCCATCCAATATGGTAGCAACCCATTAACGCTGTGCGATTTAAACGCACCGGCTAAGGAGAATGCTTCGGCCACGAAAGCCGAAAAACCCGGCAATCCCAGTGAAGCAAAAAATGCGACCATTACATACACGGTATAGCGCGGCATAAGTGTGCCTAAGCCACGGAAATGATATATATCGCGGTCGTGCACCCGGCTGTAGATGACGCCTACCAGGAAGAACAGCATAGTTGATAAAAATCCGTGGCTTACCATCTGCAGTACCGCGCCGCTGATACCTTCGGCCGTTTGCGAGGCAATGCCCAGCAACACAAAACCCATGTGCGATACCGATGAGTAAGCGATCATCCGCTTCAGGTCCCGCTGTGCAAGCGCGTTAAACGCGCCGTATAAGATGGAAATTACCCCTAACAAACCCAGCCACCAGGCGCCTGAATATGCAACATCTGGAAAGATGCTCATGCAGATTCTGATAATGCCGTAACCGCCAATCTTGAGCAGGATACCCGCCAGGATAATAGATACCGGTGTAGGTGCCTCCACGTGCGCATCCGGCAGCCAGGTATGCAGCGGCACAACCGGTACTTTAATAGCAAAGGCAATAAATAATACTACGAAACCAACAGTGCGTGCCGGCATGCCCAGAATTGTCTGGTGGCTTAACACCGAGAACACCGACCCGTCGATGAAATTTTTGGGGTTCATCATTTGTACCATATTAAAGGTATGGTTACCGGTAGCGGGGTCTTTAACGCTCAGGTACAGGCCCACCATCACCAGCAGCATAAATACCGAACCGAAAAGGGTATATAGGAAGAATTTAATTGCAGCGTACTCGCGGCGTGCACCTCCCCACATGCCTATCAGGAAATATAACGGCAGCAGCATGAGCTCGTAAAACGTGTAGAAAAGAAAGAAATCCAGCGCGCAAAAAACGCCCATCACCGCCATGTCCAGCAGTAAAAACAATGCGAAAAAACCCTTGAGATTGCTGGTTATCTCCCACGATGCAATAGCGGCCACCACCATTACCAACGATGTCATAACCAGTAGCGTGATCGAAATCCCGTCTACCCCAACAAAATATTCTATCTGCATTTTACCTGCGCCGCCCAGGTTAAGCCCTATCCAGGGCAGCTTTTGTACAAACTGAAACTGCTCTTCGTGACTGATACCGCCGTATGACGGACCTGTTTTAAAGTTCAGGTACATCATGATACTGAACCCCAGCTGTAGCAATGTAGCAAACAACGTAATGTACTTAAAACTTGCCCGGGCAGACGACGGCAGGATCAATATGATCAGGCCGAACAGCACGGGTGTAAATATGAGCAGGGTTAAAATATTCATCAGTTCCAGATCAGTATTTTTAAAATAAAAACTACAATCACCGCCAGCAGCATGCTAAACAGGTAGTACTGCACCCTTCCGTTTTGAAAGCGGCGTGCAAAACCACCTATCGACTGCACAAACAGCGCGGTAAAGTGTAAAAATCCATCTACAATATTTTTGTCGAGCCATGCCGCCACAGCAGCTATGGCCCTGCCAACCTTTTCGATTAGGTTTACTATTCCGTCTATAACTTTGCGGTCAAACCAGTACAAAGCGCTGCTGAATGACATAACCGCTTTTACAATCACCTTGTTATAAAAGCTGTCGATATACCACTCGTTGAACGAGATGCGCTGCAGCAGGCTTGGTTGCGCGGGTACCAGATTAGGCTGTTTTACATATATCCGGTAGGCATAAAAAATAACGCCAAGGCTTATCAATGTAATAACAACCGGTACCGTATGCTCAAAAATGGACGCTGTATAGTCTTTATAAGTCGAAAAGCCGTAAAGCAACCAGCTATTTGTAAACGATAATGGGTTAAAGGAAAATAGCGGGAAGAGGCTGCAAATGGATAACAATATCAATGGCAAAACATAACGCCAGCCGCCATCTCCAATGTGCAATTGTACATGCGGGTACAGGGTAGCCAATTTAATGTCACCATAAAATACTTTAAGGATCATGCGGGCAACGTAAAAAGCGGTTAACCAACTGGTGATGCTTGCTATAACCGGTATCAGCATTAACGCGCCACCTTTGTGCCCGGCCCATTCAAAGGCCTGCACTAAAATACCGTCTTTTGACAAAAAGCCGGATGTTAGTGGCAAACCTGCTAATGCCGCTCCGCCTACGAGTGTAGCTATAAAAGTTACCGGCAGTTTTTTTCGCAAGCCGCCCATGTTAGCCATATCCTGCGGATCGATATCAAGGTCATTATCTTCTTTAATGTGTTTGATCTGGTGGATAACAATGCCGGCGCATAAAAAGAGCAGGCACTTGAAAAAGGCATGTGTTACCAGATGAAACAAGGATGTAGCATACGCTCCGATGCCCATAGCCATTACCATATAGCCCAACTGGGATATGGTAGAGTATGCCAGGATGCGTTTCAGATCGGTTTGTGTAAGGGCAATTGTGGCTGCCATAAATGCTGTAAAGCACCCGATGATAGCTAATAAGGTTAATTGATCCGGAGTAAATAATGGATACACCCGGCCTAACAAAAACACACCGGCAGCAACCATTGTAGCGGCATGGATAAGGGCCGATACCGATGTGGGTCCTTCCATGGCATCGGGTAGCCAGGTGTGCAGGGGAAACTGTGCCGATTTAGCCGCGACCGCTAAGAAAATGCCTCCGCAAGCTACATACTGCCATACAGCCGGGATCTGGCTAATACCACGCACCCACATGCCGTTTTTAAACACCGAACCGGCTACAAGCCCGTCGGGTTTAAACAGCTGGTCGATATCCACCGTATGATACTGGGTAAAAATGATGATGATGGCAATCAAAAGTCCGATATCGCCAATGCGGTTCATGATAAAAGCCTTTTTGTTAGCCTGTACAGCAGCCGGCCTATCGAACCAGAAACCGATAAGCAGGTACGACGAAAAACCCACCAGTTCCCAAAAGGCATAGAGGGTGATCAGGTTATCCATTACCACCATTGCCAACATGCTGAAACAGAAAAAGCTCAGGTACCGGAAATAGCGGCTGTAACCGGCATCGTCCTTCATGTAAGCGGTGGAGTATAAATGTACCGGCAATGCGATAACCGATACCAGGCCAAGCATCATTACAGAAAGATTATTAAGCAAAATGCCTGCATAGAAATAATTTTCCCCTATCTGGAACCACTGTAATTTAATATGAATTTGCTGAATGTTAAAAACCCGGTTAAATACAACAACAGCTAATACACTGCTGATAAAGACAGTCCCGGTAGATACCCAACCTGCAAGCTTGCTTTTCGCTAGTAACAAAAAGTTTATTAAAAACGCGGCAAAGGGCAATACTACCGCTGTGATAGCGAAGTATACCGTTTGTGTTTGCAGATATGTTAACGCGCTATTCAATTTTCCGGCAGGTTTAGCTCAATGTTTACGGTTGCCGGCTTGCGGTTTTTACCTGTACCACCCGGTCCGCTGAAAGTTACTGTTTTGATATCTGAGTTATATACCTCCAATAATCTGATCAGGTCTTCTTCATTTCCACCTGTCAAAATGGTTCCGTTGTTCAAGATGTAATTTACACCGCTGTCTTTTCCACGGCGGCCCCTGATGTACGTTTTATAGGCTTTTGAAAGCGTCCCGAACTTCCATTGATAAAGCTTTTTGCCATAAACCTTTGTAGTTACGCTAAATGTGGTATCGTTTTCTTTAGCACCGGCAAACTTTGGCGCAATAAGCGTATCAATTTTAAGGATCTTATCCGGGTCGATATCGGTTAGCTTACCGCTTGCGGGCTCCTCATTCAAAATAAAAGGTTTGGAGCTTGGCTGCCCTTTAGGCATTGGCAATAACACGTTAGCCGGCTGGCCGGCCGGCAACACTTGTTTAGTCTCGATGATCAAAGCACCGGCAGCTGCCTTCTGCCCGTAAATCATTTTGGCCCCCTTGCTTTTTATAACTGATATATCCGTAAAGCTTTTAGGGTTCAGATCCTGCAGGCGACCATAATAAGGGTTATTATTCACCAGTACATAAGGGCGGTCGCTATCATTAGGCGGATCTTTCAGGGTCAGTTTTTTGGTAACACTATCCAACGAGATGAACGGATACGCCGTTTTTTCCTCTTTCTCTACAGCTTCTTCCATCCGAGCAGAGCCCCCCGCCGAGCGGTGCCTTACCGAATGCCTCGCTTTCTTTTTTGCCGCGTGCTTCTTCCTTGTTTGTGCAAAGGCACCAACAGCAAATATCATCAACAATAGCAAAAGGAGTTTCTTCATTATCAATCTCTCAGTTGGGTAATTTTATCAGGGTCAATGGTCTTGTATTGCTTGTAAACGTTCAGTATAATAGCCAGTGCAACCGCGGTTGTAGCCGCTGCAAGTATAATGGCAAAAAGGGCGAACACCTGCCCGCTGTTATTAATGCGGTCATATTTACCAAAAGCCACCAGGTTTAATATGGCGGCGTTCAGCATCAGTTCTATCCCTATCAATATTTGGATAGCGTTTTTCTTGGTAACAATAATAAACAGCCCCACACAAAACAGCACGGCGCTCACCAGCATAAAATCAGTTAATGCTATCATCCGCGCATGTCCTCCTTCCGCGATAAATGGGCGGCACCAACCAGTGCCAGCATCAGCAGTATGGATATCGCCTCGAACGGCAGCAAATAACGGGTCATTAAGTTGATGCCGATATTGTTGATCATCGATTCGTTAACATCTATAACATTTTTCACGCCGTTAGCTTCTTTGATCCATTGAAGATTTGCTACATCGGCCTTAAAAATCACATTGATCAGAACAATTAAAAACAGTAATGCCAGCAGCACCGACGGCAGGTTTTTCAAATTTATAAAGCGGTTGGTTTGCTCCTGCGCGGCAGCAAGTGCTTCTTTACCCGATAGCATGAATGCGAACAGGATAAGCACCAAAATTCCACCAACGTAGATCACTATTTGCGTAACTGCCACAAAATCGGCCAGGGCCAAAACATATAATCCGGCTAACCCAAACAGTGTGATAAAAAACATAAAGATGCTCCGCACCAGGTTTTTGCTAAAGGCAACTGTTAACGCCGAGGCCAGTGTTACACAACCCATCAGATAGAAAAGCGCCTGCATCATATTCATTCGTTGCCCTCCTTAGCTTTCATAGCAGCTAATTTAGCTGCCTGCTTCTCGGCGGTTTGTTTTTCCAGCAGCATGCGTTTTTCTGCTGCATCCTCAGGTGTCATGTCAGCAAACTCGTAATTAAGGTCGGCCAGTTCAAAAACAGTTTTATCATACTGATTGGTCATTACAATGCACTCCGTTGGGCATACTATAGTACACAAGCCGCAGTACATACACTTGGCCATATCAATATCGAACTTGGCCGCATACAATAATTTTTTAGATCCGTCGGATGTTTCGCCTATCGAGCCCTGGGTTGATTTGATCGACTCGATGTCGATGCAATTCACCGGACAAATCTTGGCGCAAAGGTCGCACACTATACAGTCGTCAATCTCTACTTCCAGCTGGTAACGGCCTACTTCGGGCACCGGCAATTCCTGGTGAGGATATTGAATGGTATTGGTATCGTTTTGGCGCTTAAAATAATTATCGTCGGTAACGGATACAATTTCGCGTTTAGCATTCCCGGTAAACAGGTGCTTCATGGTAAGGGATAGCCCCTTCCATGCAGTAGTAAATCCGTTGAGTGCGTTCTTTAACAATTTATGAACCGTTGATTTTAATGATTAAATGATTCCGTTGATTTTATTTTTTACCTGCTATTTTACTTAACATAATTACACTCTCCCCTCACATCACCCAAAGCCGCCACACACCTGATATCAGCATGCAGGCAAATGCCATCGGCGTTAATACCTTCCAGCACAGGTTCATGAGCTGATCTACGCGTAAACGCGGCAGGGTCCACCTTATCCACATCTGTACGCCAACCAGGGCCAGTGTCTTCAGCAGGATCCAAACAATGCCCCAAATAGTGCCGGTTGTCCAGGTAGCCAATGTTACCGGACCCATGTTTGGCAGTGGGGAATTCCACGCGCCTAAAAACAGCACCACCCCTATCATCGATACCAGGTACATCATCGAGTACTCGGCCAAAAATACCAGTGCAAATTGCACCCCGGTAAATTCGGTATGAAAGCCGGCCACCAATTCAGATTCCGCCTCGGGGATATCAAACGGGGCACGGTTACTTTCGGCCAGCGACGCTATAAAATAGATTACAAATGCTACCAGCAGGTGCGGCGCCTGGAATATGTTCCATGACAGGATACCCCCTATTTTCGATACGTCCCAAAAGCCAAAAAACTTTGCCGGCTCTGCCGAAAGAATTCCCTGTTGCATGGCTATTTGTTGCAAATTTAGCGTTTGCGCAACCATCACAGCTGCTATAATAGCAAACCCTGCCGGAATCTCGTAAGAGATGATCTGCGCGGCAGAGCGCATGGCGCCCAGAATAGAATACTTATTATTTGATCCCCAGCCGGCCATCAGGATGCCAAGCGTTTCGATAGATATGATAGCGAAGATATAGTAAAGCCCAATGTTGATGTTTGCAGGGGCAAGGCCAGGCCCCCAGGGTAATGCGGCAAACCCCAGGTAAACGGCAATAAAGATGATGCCGGGGGCCATTAAAAACAATACTTTATCGGCAGCCGCCGGGATGATCACTTCCTTTTGCACCAGTTTAACCATATCTGCAAGGGTTTGCAACGAGCCAAACTTGCCGGTTTCGGTTGGCCCTAAACGGTTCTGGATAAAAGCGCTCACCTTGCGCTCGGCATATACGCCAAACATGGTAAACAAGCCCACAAAAGCAAACAGGCCCGCTGCTATTAAAAAATATGTAAAATAAAAATTCAAGGGCATTTGCTTTAGCTGCAAACTTAATAAATGCCGGGGATAGTTTAACCGCAGATCAAACAGATTTATAGGATTAGCCTGTTCTTGTTTAGTGACAGGCGAAACACGTTAACGTACCCTCATAGCTAACACTCCCTTACATCAACAAACTCGCTCTTTATCTCATTACCTAAAAACACGGAGGCGTTGTGATCAAAGTTCATTACATCATCCATTGTGGTATAAAACTTACGGTTACCGGTTTTCGTAAGCACCTGCTCAATCCCGGCATGGCGCTGCAGGTAATCAACAAGGCTGGCGGCAACGATATCGCCTTGCGAAACTACTTTTATATGGCCGGGCAGGTGGGCCTTAATTTTGTTATATAACAGCGGATAATGAGTGCAGGCCAGCAGCACGGTGTCTATATCCGGCGATTGCTGCATTAATTGATCCAGGTACAGTTGCACGTAGTAATCGGCACCGGGTTTGTCATGCTCGCCGCTTTCTATCAGCGGTACCCAAAGCGGGCAGGCTTGCTGATAAACTTTAAGAGCGGGTGCAAAATGTTCTATCTCTAGCAAGTAGGAGCCTGATTGTACAGTTCCGGTGGTACCCAACACGCCAATTTGTTTGCTTGTGGTGTAATTGCCAATTACTTCTGCCGTAGGGCGGATCACACCCAATACCCGTTTATCCGGATGGGATTTAGGAAGGTCCTGCTGCTGAATGGTGCGCAGGGCTTTTGCCGAAGCTGTATTACAAGCCAGTATCACCAATGGGCAGCCTTGTTTAAACATCCATTGTACGCATTCCCAGGTGTATTGGTGTATCGTTTTAAATGACCGGTTACCATACGGCGAGCGGCCGTTATCTCCCAGGTAAATATAATCGTAGCCGGGCAACTGCTCAACAATGGAGCGAAAGACAGTAAGGCCGCCAATGCCCGAATCAAATACTCCTATTGGGGATGCCATATACACAAAAATAAAAAAAGCGCCCTGATGCAGGGCGCTTTTACAAATAATTAAATTCTGTGGCTTATTTGATACCTAATTTCAGTTTAACTGCAGGCATCAGGTCATCACCCGGAGGGGAAACGATCAAATCTGTTGATGTGCTGTTGATAACATAGGTATAACCTTTTTCTTTAGCTACGGCTGCAACTGCAGTACGTACTTTAGTAACCAATGGAGTAGTTAACTCGTTACCTTTAGCTTCAACAGATTGTGAAGCAGTAGTTTGGTAATCCTGGAAACGTTTGCTCAGATCCTGTAATTCGTTTTCTTTAGCAACACGTACAGCATCTGTCATGCTTGCTCTTTTGTCCTGATACTCTTTGCTTTTGTTCTGCAATTCGGTATTTAATGCAGTAAGCTGATCCATAAATGTTTTTTTATAGATATCGATCTGAGAGTTTAATGTTTTAAATTCAGGTAAAGCGGTTACAACCTGGTCAAATTGCAGGTAACCAATTTTAGCCTGGGCATTGGCAAAGTTGCCTGCAAATAACAATCCTGCTGCAACTAAAGCAACTTTAAATAGTTTTTTCATTTCTGTTTGTTCTCTGGTGTTTAAAAAATAGTTCGATTTTAAATTTTATTTTTATTTAGCAAGTACGCCGGGTTTAAGCCCTAACCTTGTAATTACATCGCTGCTTTTATCATAACGCGGGCTTGCATATAGCATGATCACCTCGCTGTTTTTATCAAAGATCATATCAAGGTTATCACTTTCGGCAACTGCCTGTACAGCCTTAGACACTCTATCCTGAATTGGTTTAATCAAAGATGTACTCTTCTTAGACAACTCACCATCCGGACCAAATTTTGAGCGCTGAAAATCTTTGGCCAGCTTTTCTTTATCTACAATCTCGGCCTCGCGGCGTTTGCGCATATCGGCAGTCATCAAAACCTGATCGGCCTGGTACGCTTTGTACAAACGGTCAATTTCCTGAAAGCGGCCGTCAACTTCTTTTTGCCACTGCTCTGACAAAGACGCCAACTGCTTCTGCGAAGACGCGTACTCTGGCATGTGTTTTAAAATGTAATCCGAATCAACGTATGCAAAACGCTGTGCCAGTGCAGCTGTAAAAGCTGTAAAAGTAAAAAATAGTATTAATATAATCTTCTTCATAAATCCTTTAACAAATTTAATTAAATCCGCCGCTTATACTCTGTGAAATTGTAAAGTGGAAGTGGCCCTTGTTGGCATCAACCTGTCCCGGTATCTTATCAAATCCGTAACCGTAATCAAGCCCAAGCAAACCAAATATCGGTAAAAATATTCTTGCGCCCACACCAACAGAACGCCTAACGTTAAACGGATTAACCTTGTTAATATTATCCCAAACGTTACCACCTTCAGCAAATGCCAGTAAGAAAATTGTAGCAGATTGGCCTGCAATAACCGGATGGCGCAGCTCCATAGTAAACTTATCGTAAATGGCACTACCCTGGTTGGTATTGGCATTCAGGTTCGATCCTTCGGGCACGATAGAGAAGTTCTCATAACCCCTTAAGCCGATGATATCTGTACCTTGTAAAAACTGGTAACTCTGCATACCGTCACCACCTAATTTAAAGCGTTCAAACGGCGACTGGCCAACCAGCTTGTTGTAAGTACCCAGATAACCAAACCTGGTTTGCGACATCAGGACCAGCTTACCGGTAATTTTAGTAAACCACTGGGCATCAAACTTAACTTTGTAATACTCTACAAAGTGGTAGCGCTGCTCTGGCGTGGCAATTTTGTAGTTGGTATTGTTAAACAGCGAGTATGGCGGCGTAGCCTGTAACGTTAACTTGATGTTTGAGCCGGATGTTGGATAGATAGGCGCATCAACCGAGTTACGGCTAAAATCCTGCGTTAACTTGATGTTGTAAGATGTACCGTTGTTGAACAGATAGCCGGGATAGTTATCCAGGTTATAGTGGTCAAAGTTTAACGAGTAATTTAACTGGAAGTAGTTATCCGGCCAGTTTAAACGTTTACCTAAGGTAACACCCACACCGTTAATTCGCAGATTGTTATAGCGCGAATCGCTTTTTGCATAGTACTGGCCTGTTGAGCTTCCCTGTGTATAAGCAGATACCGCGAAGTAGATAGGTTTTTTACCACCTAACCATGGCTCAGAAAAGGTGAACGAGAAATTTTGATAAGTACGACCGCTCGACTGACCCCTTAAGCTTAGCTTTTGCCCGTCGCCTTTTGGCAGCGGTTTGTACGCTTTACCATTAAATATATTACGTAACGAAAAGTTGTTGAATGTTAAGCCCAGGGTACCTACCAGCTGGCCACCACCAAAACCACCCGATAGCTCGATCTGATCTGACGGTTTTTCAACCACGTTATAAACCAGGTCAACGGTACCATCGGCAGGGTTAATATTGGTTGGTTTCGGTTCGGTCTTTTGCTCATCAAAGTTACCTAACTGGCCAATTTCACGGGCACTGCGTATCAGCAATTCCTTGTTAAACTTCTGCCCCGGTTTAGTACGGATCTCGCGAAGTACAACCTTGTCATTGGTAACATCATTACCTTTTAGCATTACACGGTTAATGGTGTATTGCGGGCCCTCGTAAACGCGGATATCGATATCTACCGTATCATTGTAAATGCGGGTTTGTACAGGGTCGGCATTAAAGGTAAGGTAACCATCGTTAAGGTATAGTGATGATACGTCATCATTACTTGGCGTTGGGCCGCTAAGCCTTTTGTTCAGTTCCTCTTCGCTAAAGGTTTGGCCTTTGGCAATAGTTAACACACGGTTTAAAATTTCGCTTGGGTATTTAGCATTACCGGAAAAGGTGATGTTACCGAAATAATATTTAGGGCCTTCATAAACCTTGATCTTCACATCAACGGTTTTATCATCATGCCTGGTTACCGTATCACTAATGATCTCCGCATCACGATAACCTTTTTTCTGCATGGTTTCTACCAGTGACTGTTTATCTTCCTCATATTTATCCTGCTTAAACTTCTTCGATCCGAAGATGTTATAAAAGCGGCGCTTACGTGTTTTTGGCAGATATTTACGCAATTTAGCATCAGAGAACGCCTTGTTACCTTCAAAGGTAACATCGTTTATCATCACCTTATTTTTCTTATCAACGGCAACATCCAGTATAACGCTATTGGGATCACCGGGATCTTTGGTTTGTTTAATATCTACCGTAGTATTAAGATAGCCCTTTTCGTTAAAGTGCTTTTTAATGATAGCCGTAGTAGTGCTCAGCAAGTTCTCGTTAACGATCTTACCTGTTTTATCGCTTAGCTTTTTAGTAACATCTTCAATTTCACCCTTGCGGATGCCGGTAATATGCAGCCTTGACAAACGCGGGCGCTCCACCACCGCAATTTCAAGATAAACGGTATCCGCCTTGATGCGCAGCACATTTAACTGTACATCATCAAAAAGGCCCTGTTTGTACAGGTCTTTAATCACGTTGGCATTCTGCTCGCCGGGAAGGTTAATTTTTTCGCCCTTGTTAAGTTTAGATATCTGCAGCAGAACATCTTTGTCCAAATATTTAGCGCCCGAAATTTCGATGCCCCCAATAATATAATCCTTAGGATTAAGGTAGCTTAAACTATCGGCAGGTATAGATTTTGCAAGCGGCGCCCGTGATGATATTCCGGATATCTGTGCAAAGGTGGTAGCGCTTATAAAAGAGAAAAGTATAGCAAAAAAAACTTTATTCATTCGAATATTTTAGTGGGCTAAAAATAATTTATACAGTTGTTAAAAAGTGTTAAAAGTAAAAATTTAGTTTACCTGCTCACTTGTCTTCCCAAAACGGCGTTCGCGCTTTTGATAATCCAGTATGGCTTCATACAAATCCTCACGCCTGAAATCGGGCCATAATTTTGAGGTAAAATAAAGCTCGGCATAGGCAATTTGCCAAAGCAGGTAATTACTAATGCGGTACTCCCCACTGGTCCGTATCAAAAGCTCAGGGTTGGGCATACCGGCCGTGTATAAATTATCTTCAAACATTTTTTCATCAATATCACCCGGCTGCAGCTCGCCGCTTTGCACTTTGGCAGCCAGGCTGGCGGCCGCATGCACTATTTCCTGGCGCGAACTGTAACTTAATGCCAGTGTTACCACCAGGCCGGTATTTACCGATGTTTTTTCAATAGCGTTAGTTAATTCCCTGTGGCATTTGCCGGGCAGCTGGCTAAGATCGCCGATGGCGTTTAAGCGCACGTTGTTTTTCATCAGCTTGGCAATCTCTTTATTAATGGTGCTGATCAGCAGCTCCATAATAGCGGTAACCTCAAATTTGGGCCTGTTCCAGTTTTCGGCGCTAAAGGTATAAAGGGTTAAGTATTCTATACCTAATTCACCCGCGCCCTCAACTACATCACGTACAGATAGCACGCCGTTATGGTGGCCAAACACTCTTAATTTGCCTTGCCCTTTCGCCCAGCGGCCGTTGCCATCCATAATAACGGCTACATGACGCGGCAATTTCTGCAAATCAATCTGATCCTTATAACTCATTTTCAAGGGGCTTTTAACTGCTTTTTTAAGGCAATTAAATACAATGCTTTGTTAAAATTAAACCTCTTTTAAGCAAAGCTTTCGACAACTTATGCTATTTTTTTCAGGTGACAAAGGTAAAACTTAATTGTATTTATTTTAGTATGCCGTGAAAAAGAAATAAATCGGCTTTTTGGTAAATGCATGGAGCTGACAGCTTTGGATAGTTATAAAGCAAAACGCCGTTGCTTAAAGCAACGGCGCTAAATTACAGTTGATCTTTTATGGTCAATAAACTTGTTTATCCTGCATTAATTTTATATCCGCCGGGGTTATATCTGCCACGGCATATTGTTGAACGCCGGTTATCTTCATCTCATCCAATGTATTAACCAAATTTTCATAAACCGAGCTTTGGGCTGGTTTTATCAGTACGATCATGCTTTTGCCCGTGGCCTTTTTTACCCTTGCCTGCATGTTTACAATTACCCGGCGGATGCCAAGCCTGTTAAAATTGGTAAGGGTTGGCGGGACTAATGGTTTGCCAGCCTCTCCTGTATAATAAAGTATCTGATCATTTTTACCCAGGCAAATGGTCATGGTACGCAGGTTGGATACGGCGCCCGGCTCGTCGTCTACTGGCATTACCAGGTTCATTGCTTTGGGTTTGGCTAATGTAGTTGTCAGGATAAAAAAGGTGATGAGCAGGAAGGCAAGGTCGACCATTGCAGTAAGGTCTACCCGTAGCGGTGCTTTTGCTGTGCGGGTACGGCTGCCTTGTTTTTGCGGGGTTGCGGTTAATTCGGCCATGACATTCAAATTTAAGGTTTATAATTTGGTTAATTAATCATTAAACGCTTAAAATTAATGCAATGTTGCATAAATCAGAATATAATTCTGTATTATTTTTATTTACCAGAATTTAATTCTCAAAATAACACTTTTGGGTTACAAATGTGTAAGAAAGAGTAAAGCCGGCAAACATATAAATATCATGCGGCTTAAAATCGCCACGCTGTGAACCTGGTGTACCTATGTAACTGCCGCCCGTACGTTCACCCGACCGATCGGCAAGGATAACAGAAGTTGGATTTGGCAGAGACGATGGGTTTGCGTAAACACCGCTAACATCGTCCAGATAATCAGTATTGGTATACCTATAGCCTAATTCGGCAGCTACGGTCCATTTGCCGTGAAAATTATACTTAAACCCGGCACCGTAAGGTATAACAACAGCATATTGTTTATAAGGCACAGGCTGCCCTTCGGTACGCAGGCTGCGCAGGCCAATTTTTTCGCCATTGTAAATGGCCCTTGGCGCGTATGAGGTTAAACCGCCTCCTACAAAAATATAGGGTGTGTAACGATTTTTGGTAACGTCGGGAATATACTTCATAAAATTGAGCTCGGCCTGCATGCTCAACTCCTTAAGCGGATCAACAAAACTGAGGTTGCGGTTACGAACTTGCTGGCCGTTTGATGTACTATCGGCACCGCTTATCTGCCCGTAGGTAAAGTTAAGTTTGGCAGCCAGGTAACCGTTAAAATTCCGTTTAACAAACACCCCTACCGAACCGCCGCTGGGTTTTACAGGATTATTGGTATTAAGGTCGCCGATGTAGCCTGCACCACCAAGAGCACCGCCTACTTCCCAGGTTTGGGCGTTTACACTAACAGAAATTAATACAAGTAAAATTGCTGCTAAAAGCTTTGGCATTAAGGCAAATTTAATAATTACGGGCATCCAATCCCCATAACAACTTGTTCCTTAACGTTGATAAATAGCTTTCATTATTCAGCCGGATGAGATTAAGCTGAAAACCCGCCTTGTAAACCCTGAACTGCATTGTTTTATCGATGATGGCTGTGCGGCTGTCGCACGATACGATATAGTTGGTACCGCGGCACTCCACTTCAAAAGAAAGCGTGCTGGTATCCGGTAAAATTATTGGCCGCACATTTAAATTATGAGGTGCTACCGGGGTTAGTGCTATACTATTGCTCTGCGGGAAAATGATTGGCCCGCCACAACTAAGCGAGTAGGCGGTTGAACCTGTAGAGGTAGATATGATGATACCATCACCCCAGTAAGAGTTTAGGAACTCATCGTTTAAAGATACATGTGTGGTAATCATGGCCGAGTCGTCGCGCTTATGGATAGTTACATCATTAAGTGCAAAATTATCATCGCCAAATATTTTCTGGTCAGAATCTATCACCAGCAACTCGCGGCTATCAATAGTGAATTCTTTATTAACTACTGCGTGTATGGCAGCGGTAATGTCGTTTTTATTGATACTGGCCAAAAAGCCCAGACGACCGAAATTGATCCCGATTACAGGTACGCCGGTATCGCGGATAAGGGTGACCATATCCAGCAGGGTTCCGTCGCCGCCTATCGTGATAAATATATCTATCACTCCTTTAATCATATCACCCGCTTGCAGCACCTGGTAAGCCGAAGTATCAATATTACCCTGAAGATTATCGTTTAACTGATGATGGAGGTATATACTGACATTATGTTGCGCTAAACATTCAAATACCTGGCGGATGTATGGAAAAACCGAAGGGTCGTTAAACTGCCTGCCGTATACTGCTATATTCATATGATAGTGCGAATATCAGAACTTTGAATGTGAATTATGGTAGTATTGTTTTAAATAATAACGATTTGGAATTTCTACATCCTCAAAACTCCGGAAAGCGAAAACAGATAATTTCTTAAGCCTCAACTTCCAGCTTATATCCTTTACCGCGTAAAACCACGATGTTGATGTTCGGGTCCAACTCCAGTTTTTTCCTGAGTTTTGATATGAACATATCCAGGCTACGGCCTACGATAACGCCCTCATCCTCCCAAATCTCCTTTTGCAGACGGCTCCGTTCTATCGTCTGGTTTGGAGACAATGCGAAAATGCGCAGTACACGCGTTTCCGTTCCGGTTAGGTGTATGGTAGTGCCGTTGATGATCAGCTGTCTGTGCTTTTCGTCAAATAAGACGGAACCTAATCTGATCATGCCCGTATCCTGATCATTCCCGGGTAAAGTTCTTCCAGGTTTAACCGTTCTAAAAAAAAGAAAGCCAACAAATGCTAAAAATGGCAGGCTGCCTAAAAGGTAACCACTCTTTACAGTGTCTATGCCCGAGGGTTTAAACTTAATATCGACTATATAACGCGCGCTCGGTTGCTTCCTCCCTTTACACGGTACAATATCATCCTTTTTATTTTTGGATATCGCATACCCATAGGCTACACCGGGGCTGGCAGGGTTCAGCACATTAACCACATAATTACCTGCCAGCGGATCATCGGCGAGCAAACGGCGGGTAGTATTCGCCAGTGAATCCGTTTGAAAAGTAAACGCCTTCTCAAAACTGATCTGGTATTCGCCCTCAGCGATCTTTTTTACCGGGAGCACTCTTGATGTACTGTCACCTGACTGTAATAGCAGTTCATGCCCTATCCTGCGGAGCAAGACTTCCCGCCTGGCCATAGCAAAGTCGTCGCCACCTGTAATACGGAAAGCTGCGCAGACAGTAGCAGTAAACAAAAGCAGGATCGATGCGACCATGTACTTGCCTTTCCCGTACAGG
>NZ_CAXVWK010000076.1:0-32396 GCF_964263795.1 Mucilaginibacter sp. | reverse complement strand
ATATCGGGCATGCTCTTACGATCCGGGTTCAGGAAACGTTCGAACAGGAGGTTGTATTTTAGCGGGTCGATATTGGTTATACCCGTACAATAGGCCACTACTGATCCCGCTGCAGAACCACGGCCCGGACCAATAAATACGCCCATATCACGCCCTGCCCTTATGAAATCGGCCACGATCAAAAAGTACCCGGCAAAACCCATGGTACGAATGGTAAACAGCTCGAAGTTGATCCGCTCTTCTGCTTCGGGGCTAATATCCTTATAACGCTCTTTGGCGCCTAAGAAAGTTAAGTGCTTTAAGTACTCCCATTGGTTCAGGGTATCCGCATCGGGTGTCATATCACTGTGAATCTTAAACTCCGGAGGGATGACATAGTTAGGCAGCAGAATATCGCGCTTTAATTTCAGCGTATCTATCTTGTCGACGATCTCGCCCGTGTTATCTAACGATTCGGGGATATCGCTAAAAAGCTTACCCATTTCGGCCTGGGTCTTAAAATAAAACTGGTCGTTAGTAAAGCCAAACCGGTAACCCTTGCCACCTTCTTCGTCGGTTGCTATCGGGGTACTTTGCAAATCGCCGGTGTTTACACAAAGCAAAATATCATGCGCGTTTGAGTCCTGCTGATCCACATAGTGTGAATCATTCGAACAGATCACCTTAACATTATACTTTTTAGCAAATTTGGCCAGCACCAGATTCACCGTATTTTGCTCCGGGATATCATGGCGCTGCATTTCGATGTAAAAATCCTCACCAAACAGGTCAAGCCACCATTTAAATTCAATTTCGGCAGCGGCTTCGCCATCGCGCAAAATGGCCTGTGGGACAGATGCACCCAGGCAGCAGGTTGTAGCAATAATTCCTTTATGATATTTAAGGATCAGTTCTTTATCAATCCGGGGCCATTTGCTGTAAAGGCCTTCTATATATCCAAGCGAGCAAAGCTTAATAAGGTTTTTGTAACCCTCGGCATTTTTAGCCAGCATTAGCTGGTGGTAACGCTTATCTTTTTTGTCTTTGGTAAACTGCTTCTTGTGCCGGTCTTCTACCACATAAAACTCGCAGCCAACAATAGGTTTAACGCCATGTTTACCTGCTTCGGCCACAAATTTAAACGCGCCAAACATGTTACCGTGATCGGTAATAGCCAGGGCTTTCATACCGTCGGCTGCTGCTTTTTTGTAAAGTTTACCTATATCGGCAGCACCGTCAAGTAACGAAAATTGGGTATGTACGTGTAAGTGCGAAAATTCGGGCATGGGGCGTTCTCTCTATATCCTTAGTTTACAAATTTATCAAAAATCAAAAGGCGGTAAAGAATAGATATTGTCATGTTTTCCACATTTGCCCATCTATAGGCCACACTTTAACTGACCGGGCAAACCGTTGGCATGCTTTTTTTGTAAAGAAGGTATTACATACGTGCCGATATACATTTTCAGGGCGGTTCCGCCCGTTTTGCGACAAACAATTAGTTTGATACAGGTGTTAAAAACCAGTATTAAATGGCGTTTTGCACATTATTTGTACAACTATAAGTAGTAACCCTAACCTTACACGATTTGGAACGATTTGGACGTATAGCCCTTAAAACAATTCTCTGGATAATTGCAAGTGTCATTTTTTTGATATTGCTTGTAGTTATTTTAATACAGGTGCCCGCAGTACAAAACTTTGCAAAGGATAAAGCTGTAACATTTTTACAAAACAAAATTCACACTAAGGTACAGATAGGGCACATTAGCCTTGGCTTGCCCAAATTGCTGGTTTTGGAAAACGTTTACTTTGAAGATCAGAAAAAAGATACCCTGATTGCGGGCGATAAACTTAAGGTAGACATCACTTTGATGAAACTGCTAAAGAACAAAGTTGAAGTGAACGAAATTAACCTGGAAGGCATAACTGCAAACATTAGCCGCGGGCCCGATAGCTTATTTAATTTCGACTATATTATTAAGGCATTTGCAGGCGAGCAGAAAAAGGAGCCAAAGCCGGAAGATACGACATCGACCATGCAGTTTTCTGTAGACAAGATCATCCTTGACCGGATCAACGTAAAATATAAGGATGTAACTACCGGTAACGATGTTAAATTTTTACTGGGCCACTTTGATACCCGCATTAAGGATTTTGATCTGGAGAAGATGAAGTTCACTATCCCTAAAATAAACCTGAGTGGGGTTAACGCCAAGATCATCCAAACACCCGCAGGGTCGTCTGTTGCGCAAACTGCAGCTGTTGATACCGCCGTTAAGCCTTTGAACATGGACCTTTCTCTTGGTGAGATCAATATTGATAAGGTGAAGGTTGACTACCGCGCTTCAGAAATGGACGCCAGTGTTAACCTGGGCAAGTTTGTGGTGAATATGGACAAGATTGACCTGAAGAACCAGTTTGTAGGCATCAAAAACATTACGCTGGATAACACCACTGCCGGTTTGCGATTTGCCAAACCAAAAACAGTGGTAAAGGCTGCAATTAACGCTGTTAAAAAGCTGGATACCCTGGTGTCTAAACAACAAACGGCCAAAGGGTGGACAGCCGCACTAGGCAAGATCACATTTACCAATAACAATATTAAGTTTGATAACGATGCACAGAAATCTATCCCCCGCGGGCTGGATTTTGGCCACATGGATATCAAGAACCTGAACGCCGACGCCGAGAACATCGCCTACAACCCGGACAGCCTTTCAGGTAAGATCAATTCATTTACATTTAGCGAAAAAAGTGGTTTAAAGATCAATAAATTTCATACCGCCTTTTTTTACGGGCCAAAAAGCGCTTACTTAAAAGATTTGTTAGTTGAAACCCCTCAATCGGTCATTCAAAAGGACTTGCAGGTGGGTTATCCGTCTATTGAATCGCTTACCAAAGACCTGGGCAAATTAAGCATCAACGCTAATTTAGATGGCAGCAAACTGGCGCTGAGCGATATATTACTGCTGGTACCTACCATGTCGGCTATGGAGCCATTTAAATCCTCGCCTAATACGGTACTCAAAATTAACGGCCGTGTTAACGGTACGGTGAATAACCTGCGCATTCCAAATATTGAACTTAGCGGCTTTGGTAACACTTACGTTAAAGCGTCTGCCACTATGCGTGGCCTGCCTGATGTAGAGAAGGCTTATTTCGACCTTAATATTACCGATTTCCGCACCAGCAGTTATGATATTGCGCGTTTAGTGCCTAAGGGCACCATACCGCCAACCGTAAGTATTCCGCCTAACATGAACCTTAAGGGGACTTTTAAGGGTACCATGAAAAACTTTAATACCAACATGAACCTGCGCAGCAGTTATGGCGCGGTCGACCTGGTGGCTGCCATGAAAAGCGGAAAGCGCAAAGGCAGTGAAACTTACTCGGCCAATATTAAAGCCAATAACTTAAACGTTGGGGCACTTACCAAAAACCCTAAAATGGTAGGTATGGTTACCATGACCGCCAATATTAAAGGCGCCGGCCTTGATCCAAAGACAGCCAGCCTGCAATTTAACGGTAAGGTAGCAAGCGCTTATGTGAAAGGATATAATTATAAAAACCTGGTGTTAAACGGTACCGCCCGCAACGGCGCTTATGTAGCCAGGGCCCGCATGATTGATCCAAATATCAACTTCACGCTGAATGCCAAGGCCAACATGAACAAAAAATATCCATCGGTAAATGCAACCTTACTTGTGGACAGCATAGACCTGCAGAAACTGCATTTTACCACCAACGTAATGCGTTTCCATGGAAAGATAGTTGCTGATGTACCAACTGCCGATCCGGATTATTTGAATGCCAACATCCTGGCAACCGACCTGCTGGTGAACAACGCGGGTACACGCATTAACTTGGATACGGTCAGCCTGATCTCGACCGCCAACGCCGACAGCAGCTCGTTACGCTTAAAAACGCCAATGTTTTACGCACACATGGGGGGCAAGTATAAGTTAACAGAAATAGCACCTGCCGTTCAGGACGTGATAGATAAATATTACAATACAAGCCTGGGCAGCAAAACGCCGCGCGCCAAAGTGAAATATTCGCCGCAGCAATTCACATTTGATGCCCGCTTGGTTAAAACCCCGCTGGTGGAAAAATTTGTACCTGATCTTAAACAGCTTGACCCTGTGTTATTTAACGGACGTTTTAACAGCACATCGGGCGAATTGATTGTCAACGGATCTGTACCAAGGGTTATTTATGGTACCAATACCGTAAACAATATGAAGCTGGCCATTAATACCGGCAATAATGCTTTGAACTATAACTTAACGGTAGATGAGGTAAAAGTCGGTTCGTCGTTAGACTTATTATACACCAGCATCTCCGGTGCAGCACAAAATAATAAACTGGGCATTAGCCTGCAGGTACGTGATGCTACCCGCAAAGAGCGTTACCGTGTTGCGGGTACTTTTGCCGCACTGCCAGACCAGTTCCAGTTTAGCTTTTTACAGGACGGCGTACTGCTTGACTACACCCCCTGGGCAGTAAATCCGGATAATGCCTTATTTTACGGCAAAAAGGGTATACTGGCCCACAACTTTAGCCTTACAAACTCTAACCAGGTTTTGAGTGTCAACAGTAATTCGGGAGAGTTCAATTCACCTATAACGGTTGATTTCCGCAACTTCCGGATAGAGACCATTACCAAAATGGCCAAACAAGATTCGTTACTGGTTGGTGGTGTGATAAACGGAAACGCGGTGGTAAGCAACTTCCAGAAATCACCGCTATTTACAGCGGCGCTAAATGTAAACGACTTTAACTTTAAAGGTGATACCGTAGGCAACATCGCACTAAAGGTTAATAACCAAACTGCAAACGCCTATGCTGCGCAGATGAGTATTACCGGTAAAGGCAACCAGGTAGATATGAATGGTGTTTATTATACGCAACCCGAAAGCCGGTTCGATTTGAATTTGAACATCGTAAACCTGAGTATGAAAAGTATCGAAGGGTTTAGTTTCGGCAGTATCCGCAACTCGAGTGGTAACATTACCGGGGCGCTTAAAATAACGGGGACCACAAGTGCGCCGGCCGTGCGGGGCGACATCAACTTCAACAAAGTAGCATTTAATGTATCGATGCTGAACTCCTATTTTACTATGCCGAAGGAGAGCATCACGTTTAACGATGA
Source organism: Mucilaginibacter sp. (assembly GCF_964263795.1). Taxonomy (GTDB): domain Bacteria; phylum Bacteroidota; class Bacteroidia; order Sphingobacteriales; family Sphingobacteriaceae; genus Mucilaginibacter. The sequence goes on along the minus strand of NZ_CAXVWK010000076.1, from coordinate 27,262 downwards.
AGGCATTCGCTTTAACGATTTTACGCTGGTTGATTCCACCAATAATAAAGCTATCATCTCCGGTTCCATCTACACTAAAACCTATACCGACTTTAAATTCGGGATGGACATCCGCATGAGTAACTTCCGGGTTATTAATTCAACTAAGGAAGATAATAAGCTATTCTACGGTAAACTGTTTATGGACGCCAATGTGAAGATCAGGGGCGATATGGCTAAACCAGTAGTAGATGCCAACCTTACTGTAAACGACAAAACTGATTTTGCCATCGTGTTGCCAACATCCGACCCGGGCGTTGAAGACCGCGAGGGCGTAGTAGAGTTTGTAGATAACAGCGCGCCAAAAATGGATTCAATACTCCTTGCACGACAACTGGATTCGCTCAAGAAATCAGAAATTACCGGCCTTGATGTTACTGCGACGGTAAACATTGATAAGAACGCAGCCTTTACCATTGTAGTTGATGAGCGAAACGGTGATGTAGTACGATTGAAAGGCGAGGCGCACTTAAACGGTGGTATCGACCCAAGCGGAAAAACCAGCTTAACCGGTACTTACACGGTGAACGAAGGATCTTACAATTTGTCGTACGCTACTGTAAGCCGCAAGTTTAACTTTAAACAGGGTAGTACCATCACCTGGACAGGCGATCCGACAAGTGCCAACATTGATCTGACGGCTACCTACGTTGCAAACGTACCACCGATAGACTTAGTTTCGAACCAGTTAGGAGGCGAATCTAACACTACGCAGTACCGGCAAAAACTTCCGTTCAATGTCGATCTTAATTTGCGGAATGAGTTGCTAAAACCAACTATTACCTTTGATATCACTTTGCCGGAGGGTAATTTAAATGTATCATCAGATGTAAAAACAACTGTTGATACCCGACTGGCACAAGTACGGCAGGACCCGAACGAACTGAACAAACAGGTTTTGGGCGTATTAGTGCTGGGCCACTTTATTGGTGATAACCCGTTACAAAGCCAGGGCGGCAGCGCAGGCATTGGCGGCGCTATCCGTAACAGTGTAAGCAGTTTATTGAGCGATCAGTTGAACAGCCTTGCAGGTAATTTAATTTCGGGTGTCGACCTCAATTTTGGTTTAACATCCGGCGAAGATTATTCATCAGGTACTGCTACCAACCGTACCGATTTAAATGTAGGCCTTTCTAAACGCTTCCTTAACGACCGCCTTACCGTATCGGTAGGTAACAACTTTAACCTGGAAGGCGCGCAGCAGGGGCAAAAAACATCAAACATTGCCGGTAACGTATCGGTAGGCTATAAGATTACTAAAGATGGCCGCTATTCGCTGCGGGCTTACCGTAAGGATGAGTATATCGTAATACAGGGCCAGGTAATTGAGACCGGGTTAGCCTTTACCCTTACTGTTGACTATAACCGCTTCCGCGAGATCTTCAGGAAACGTAACAGGGAAGAACGCGAGATGCGCAAAAAATACAAAGAAGAACAAAAGGTGAAAGAAGAGCAGGAAAAAGCGCAGCAGCAGCAAGATAAAGAAATGAGAACTAAGACCCAGACCACGACCACACCATGATAAAACGTTTAAGATATCTATTATTTGTTGCTGTATTATTAAGTGCGTGCAGTACCACCAAGTACCTGGCCGATGGGCAAAAACTATACACCGGCCCCGAAATTAAAGTGATAGACAGCACCAAGAAAGCAGATAATAAAGCAATAAGTGCCGAACTGAAAACCTTAGTTCGCCCCAAGCCAAACGGAGCTCCCTTAGGGCTTCGGGTTAAATTATGGCTGTACTTCAAAACCAAAGCACGCAAAGGCTTTATCCAGAAATTCTTTAGTAAGTATGGCGAACCACCGGTGCTGATCAGCCAGGTAGATCTGGCCAAGAACAGTACGATCATGCAAAACCGTTTACAAAACGAAAGCTACTTTCAGGCAATGGTAAGCGGCGACACGGTGAGCAAAAAGAAAACAGCGAAAGCTGTTTTCACAGTACTTCCCGGTCCGTCATATACCATCAGAGACGTTACCTTCCCGGTAGCTACCGACAACAGTTTAGATACTGCAGTACGTGGCACCATGAAAGAAACCCTGCTTAAGAAGGGCGCAAAATACAACCTGGATATCATCAAATCTGAAAGGTTGCGCATCGACACCCGCTTAAAGGAAGAAGGTTTCTTTTACTTTGCGCCGGAGCAGTTGATCATTCAGGTAGATAGCACTATTATTAACCACCAGGTTGATTTGAATGTGCGTATTAAACCAACCACTCCCGAGCGAGCACGTGAGATCTATTCAATCCGTAATATTTACGTTTATCCTAACTACTCACTAAGGGATACCTCGTTAAAATTAGATTCGGCAAAAGCATACCGCTGGTATAACATTGTCGATCCTCGTAAAACGGCAAGGCCCTACCTGTTTGCCAATACGGTATTGCTGCATCCTAATGATACCTACAGCCGCACGGTACATAATAACTCGCTAAACAGATTCATTAACCTGGGGCCATACCGGTACGTTAAGAACCGCTTTGAGGATGTAACGCCGGATTCTCCTAAGCTAGACGTTTATTATTTCCTGACCCCATACAAGCGCAAGTCATTACAGCTGGAGCTGCTGGGGCGTACCACATCTGCTAACTACACCGGTTCGCAAATTAACCTGAGCTGGCGTAATCGTAACGCGTTTAAAGGCGGCGAATTGCTAACCTTTACCCTATTTGGTAGCACAGACGTACAGGTTGGCGGGCAAAATGGCGGTTTCAATGTGTTTCAATACGGTGCGCAAACCTCGCTATCATGGCCAAGACTTATCAGTCCGTTTAATTTCAAATCGGCTAACGCCTATATTCCGCGGACGGTACTTACGTTAGGTTATACCTCAACAGACAGGCAAAAGCTATATTCTCTCAACACGTTCTCGGGATCATTTGGTTACCAGTTTAAAACGGATATACATAAATTGCATGAGTTAAACCTGCTGGAAATATCATCTACAAAATTAAGAAGGGTAGATAGTTTGTACATTGACAGTATTAATAATCCAAACAACCGTAATCCGGCCTTGAAACACGTTATTGATCCGCAATTTACATGGGGCCCAAGTTATGCTTATACTTACGATAACACGACGGAAGATTATCGTACGAACAGTATGTATTACCGTGGCAAAGTAAGCCTGTCCAATAATTTGTACGGTATTATTAGCGGGGCAGATACACTTGCCGGAAAAGAGAAAAAGTTCCTGGGATCTACATTTAACCAGTATGTTAAAGCCGAGGCAGAGTTCAGGTTTTTTCATAAGATAAATTCAGGCAACAAAATCGCTGCACGCATTTTGGCAGGCGCAGGTTTACCTTATGGTAACTCTACTATTTTGCCATACAGCCAGCAGTTCTTCATAGGCGGGCCAAACAGTTTACGAGGCTTTAGGGCACGTTCGATCGGGCCGGGCAGTGTCGACGCCACCGCGTTGAACAACGGTTTTGTGGCTGATCAATCGGGCGATATTAAGTTAGAGGCCAACCTGGAGTATCGTGCCAAGTTATTCAGTATTGTGTACGGCGCATTATTTGCCGATGCTGGTAACGTTTGGAATGCAAAACCACACCAGGCGGGCGGTACATTCGGGCCAAACTTTTACAAACAACTGGCGGTAGATGCAGGCTTCGGTCTAAGGTTTGATGCTACCGTGCTGGTATTGCGTACTGATTTGGGTTTCCCGCTGTTAACCCCATATATTAACGGCAGCGGCAGTCGCTCGGTATCACCAAGTTTCCGTACCGCTATCTTTAACCTGGCTATTGGTTATCCGTTTTAATAATAGTTACCGGTTAAGTTAAATACATTTGCAACACAGCACCTTAAAGCGCTGTGTTGCTTTTTTTAAACATCATGCCCAAAGCAAACGCAGTAACAATCCCCCTTGATATTATCGACCTCCACGGCGACGGTTACCACCCGGTGATAGATATTGTGCTGTATAATCAACCTTTTAAACTGGTATTGGATACCGGCGCATCACGAACGGCGTTTGATCATCAACTATTGCAAAAGGCCAATCAATCCGCTACTATCACGGCAAGCGAAAGGTTATCTACCGGCTTAGGTACCAACACCATGATATCAGCTACGGCCGTTTTAGAGAATGTTTGGCTGGGAAACCTCCTGATTCCCGAATTGGAGGTAGCCGTGCTCGATCTGTCGACCATTAACATCGCCTACGCAGATATGGGCCACCCGGAGGTATTAGGCGTTTTAGGCAGCGATATACTCATGCGCTACCATGCTGTAATTGATTATGGTAAGAAGATCATGCTGCTTAATTAAGCCTTCCTTAACATCTGCCGGCACAAACTGATGAAACTGTAATTTAGTACAGTAAAAAACATCAGCACAACCATTAACGCCGGCATTGGCCAATGTGCCATCAATTTAAACCCGTTGTCGCCATCGGCCAGACCTGTAAAAAAGGTAGGCAGATAGATAATGGAATTTAACAGCATGGCAGGCAAATATGTGTGCGATATAACGTGAGCCTTTAAAAGCGACCTTTTCTTTTTGATGGTTTTAACGTTACGGGATGTCAGAGCGTATGAATAAACAAGCGGCGTAAACGCCAATAAAAATATGGCCGATAAAAACACAATGTGCGTGAACCGGTTATTGGGTAACTGATAGGCCAGCGCTGATAAGACGACCGTAATTAGCCATATCCGCCAATCCAAAAGGTTTGACCTAAGCATTTTTGAGGACTTGCTACCCACGTACTTACGGTAGATCTTTTCCTGCTGCAAGGCAAGGCTTTCTATACCGGCATAACCCCAAAAATCTGTGTCAACCACATCCTGGAAAACTATGGCTATTTCCCTGGTATCCCCGCCAGTTCGCTTCAGCTCTATGGCGGTGATAATATGGTCAAGGATTTCGTAATAGATTTCCTGGTACTTGATATCGTAAACCTTCATCCGGTCAGATACCCATTGCATTTCTGATGACGTTAGTATCATTTGGCAGAGGCTGTTTTAAATTCTTCTTTGTAAAGTTTATACAATGAAAGGTTGTAAATCACACCAATCACAAAGAATAGAGTAATGAGGTAGTTATTGTTCACTTGCCATAAGGTATAGTTGGTAATGCTGGTAAACAAAAGCGGTACAAGCAAGACCCGGACGGGTATTCCTGTAAACGTTTCGAACAATTTATCCTTGGCCGATTTACGCGTGGTATCTAAAATATAGCCTGTGTTGTACAACCGTAATAACCATATTACAGAAGGGCAAATAGCGATAAACCCAAATATTAGCATAACAACACCCGGACTAACCTTGGCGTTAACGAAAAAGTAGTAAGCGGCCAATGCGCCAACTACAGTAAACCACAGTCCCGGCGGTGCGAAATAACTTTTCACATAGCCCAGGTATTTGCGGATAGCATCGTTAACTAAGGCTGTTTTGATGCTTTTTTCTACCTTAAGTAAATTTTTAGGATCGCCAAAGTCCACCCGGATAATGTTATTTATCGCTTCCTGAAATGGGATATTATCAGGTTGATGCTCCAGGGCAGTCAGGATATGGTCGTAGATCTCCTCATAAGCTTCACGATAAACCAGTGTTTGGTGCAGGTAATCCTGCAAGGTTTTTATTTGCTGTGCTGTAGGTTTCATTTGGCAGCCGGTTTAAGGTTTAACAGTGTTTGCAGCTGATCTATAAAAGCCTGTGCTTCGTTTAGCTTACTGGTTACTTCCTTGCCCCCCTGTTCGGTAAGTTTGTAATATTTTCTTACCCGGTTCTCAACCACTTGTGTAAACGTTTCTAAAAAACCATCGGCTTCCAATTTATGCAATGCAGGATACAGAGCTCCCTCTGTTAACATGATCTCCCCGTCCGACACCTCTTTTACCTTTTGTGTTATCTCGTAACCATACATCTGGTCGTTATCTTCCAATAACTTTAAGATAATTGTTTGAAGGCTTCCTTTTAATAACGGATTAGTGCTCATGAGTCAAATATATAAATTATTTATATACATAAGAAAATTATGTATATAAATTTAAAAGTAACGGTGATTGATTGGCTTTTGGGGGATGTGTTTTAAAAGTATAGCTAACCAATGGTTCGACACGCTCACCATGACAGCGCGCTGTGTTCATCTTACGCGCTGGGGGTGATCCTGAGCTTGTCGAAGGACATGCGACAGAATTAAACTGACAATGGTTCGAAAGGCTCACCATGACAACGAGCCGGGGGTCATCCTGAGCTTGTCGAAGGACGTGCGAGAGAGTTAAACTGGCCACCTAACAAAAAAGCCCCGCTAAAGCGGGGCTCTGTATCAATGTAAAATCATCTGCATCAGCATCCTGATAACTATCAGGGCTGCGCTTTGCTATGTATCTATACGTGCATATTTAGCGTTCTTTTCAATAAATTCACGGCGCGGGGCAACTTCATCACCCATCAGCATGCTGAAGGTGTGGTCGCACTCGGCAGCATTTTCAATGCTCACTTTCTTTAAGGTACGGTTAGCCGGGTTCATGGTAGTATCCCACAACTGCTCGGCATTCATCTCGCCCAAACCTTTGTAACGCTGTACATGTACGCTATCTTCTTTACCCTGGCCTTTAAGACGCTGTATCGCGGTATCGCGTTGCTCATCGTTCCAGCAGTATTCAAACTCTTTACCTTTTTTTACCTGGTAAAGCGGTGGCGATGCGATATAAACGTAACCGAATTCTACCAGCTCTTTCATATAACGGAAGAAGAAGGTAAGGATCAATGTGGTAATGTGCGAGCCATCCACGTCCGCATCTGTCATGATCACTATTTTATGGTAACGCAGCTTGGTTAAGTTCAAAGCCTTGGCATCCTCTGGTGTACCAATACTTACCCCTAATCCGGTGAACATGTTCTTGATCTCTTCGTTCTCGTAGATCTTATGTTCCATGGCTTTTTCTACGTTCAGGATCTTACCACGCAAAGGCAGTATGGCCTGAAACTCGCGGTTACGGCCTTGCTTGGCGGTACCACCCGCCGAGTCGCCCTCTACCAGGTAAAGTTCGCACAGGCTTGGATCACTGTTGGCACAATCAGACAGTTTACCCGGAAGGCCGGAACCGCTCATGACACTTTTACGCTGCACCATTTCGCGCGCCTTGCGGGCTGCGGCACGGGCAGTGGCAGCAAGTATCACCTTTTGCACGATCATTTTTGCTTCGCGCGGATTCTCTTCCAGGTAGTTACTCAGAATTTCACCGACAGCTACGTTAACCGCACCACTTACCTCGCTGTTACCCAGCTTGGTTTTGGTTTGGCCTTCAAATTGTGGTTCCTGCACCTTTACCGAAATCACAGCCGTTAACCCCTCGCGGAAGTCATCCCCTGTAATTTCGATCTTCATGTTTTTTAGCAATCCCGATTTGTCTGCATAAGATTTTAAAGTACGGGTAAGCCCCATCCTAAAACCTGCTACGTGGGTACCGCCCTCAATCGTATTGATGTTGTTTACATAAGAGTGCACATTTTCGGTGTAAGTATCATTATATTGGAAGGCCAATTCGACAGGGATACCCTGCTTAATGCCTTCCAGGTAAATAGGCTCGGGAATGATTGGTACGCGTGTACCATCCAGGTATTTTACAAACTCTCTTAAGCCACCTTCTGAAAAGAACTCTTCCATCGGGAATGAACCATCCTCATTCGGTTCGCGCTCATCGGTAAGTGTTAAGCGGATTCCTTTGTTCAAAAAAGCCAGCTCGCGTAAACGGGTAGCCAGGGTTTCAAATTTATATTCGGTAGTAAGCGTAAAGATCTCTGCATCCGGCTGAAAAGTTTGGGTAGTACCTGTTTTATCAGATACACCTATTTCCTTAACCGGGAACAGCGGTTTACCGCGCTCGTACTCCTGGGTAAAGATCTTGCCTTCGCGGTGTACAACTGTTTTTACGTGTACAGATAGCGCGTTAACGCAGCTTACACCCACACCGTGCAAACCACCCGATACCTTATAGGTATCTTTATCAAATTTACCACCGGCATGCAGCACAGTCATTACAATTTCCAGTGCTGATTTTTGTTCCTTAGTATTAATACCCGTCGGGATACCCCGGCCATTATCTACAACGGTAATGGAATTACCTTTGTGGATAGTTACATTAATGGTATCGCAGTAACCGGCAAGCGCCTCATCTATCGAGTTATCAACCACCTCATAAACCAGGTGGTGAAGGCCCTTAACGCCGGTATCGCCAATATACATCGAAGGCCTTTTGCGTACGGCTTCTAAACCTTCTAAAACTTGAATATTATCCGCTGAATAATTTGATTTATCCTGATTTTCTTCGCTCATATTATAATTAAACAATAACGTTCTCCAAGCCGGAGTTTTACTATACAAAAATACGATTTTAAAGGCACATATCTACTACATGCCTGTCATAATTCAGGCCCGTAAGTCCTTTACTTGTGTTTATTTATTAACATTCTCTTTCCAATTTTAGCACATTGCCCTGCCGTTAGATTTGCATATCTTAATTAGGAAACTTGTGTTGAAAGATTATCTTTGTCAAAATTTTTTTACGATAAACACAATGAAAATCAGAACTTCAATAGTTGCAAAATCAGTTTTAATACTATCTATTGCGGCCGGTGTTGCAGCCTGCAACCAAAATAAATCAGAAACTAAACCTGCTGCTGCCGCCGTTACCACTACCGAAGTTGCTGGCAAACAAGACGTGGTTTTCTTTAATCAGGATTCTGTGGTTTCTCAGTACGAGTACATCAAAGATATGGACAAGCGCCTTGAAACTAAAGGTAAAGCCGCCCAGAATGATGTTAACGGCAGGGAACAGGCTTTTCAGCGCGAAGTAGGAGAGTACCAAAAATCGGCTGCTACCTTAAGTGCTGATCAACGCACACCTATCGAGCAAAAATTGCAGCGCAAAGCGCAGGAGCTGCAAACTTACAAACAAAATGCAGGTGTGCAGGTTCAAAATGATCAGGTTGCCGAGCAAACCAAACTTTACGAAAAGCTGGTTGATTTTACTAAAGCTTACGCTAAAGAAAAAGGATATAAAATGGTGCTGACCTTTAAAAAAGGCGATCCGACAATGCTTTACGGTGATCCGTCATTAGATATCACTGCTGATGTTGTAAAACGCCTGAACGAAGCTTACGCTAAAGACAAAAAATAATTGCAGATGCGTAGATACGCAGATGTGCAGGTACTAAACCCTGAATTAAAAAATAATATTGAAACCCCGGCCATTGGTTGGGGTTTCTTAATTTATATAGAAGATACGATATGACACACGAACAGTTTATGCAGATGGCCATCGACCTGTCTGAATACAATGTGAAGCAGGGGTTAGGCGGTCCTTTCGGGGCGGTAATTGTAAAGGACGGCATGGTGGTTGCACGCAGTGCCAACAAAGTGGTGCCGAATAACGACCCTACCGCACATGCCGAAGTATCGGCCATTAGGCTGGCCTGCCAGGAACTGGCCACGTTCAATCTGGAGGGTTGTGAGATCTATACCAGCTGTGAGCCTTGCCCAATGTGCCTGGGTGCCATATATTGGGCACGTATCGACAAGATCTACTACGCCAACACCAAAGCCGATGCCGCCTCAATAGGTTTCGATGATCATTTTATATACGATGAACTTGACCTGCCTATGGATAAACGCAAAATGCCTTTTATCCAAATGATGCGGGATGAAGCCTCGTCAGCCTTTAAGCTTTGGCAAACTTCAGAACTGAAGACTGATTATTGACCGACTAAGTATCAACTAATCAGTGATTTGATCAGCTCTTCCAGGTCTTTCAAATAAAGCATATTTGGCCCGTCGCTCAGGGCGTGGTCCGGATCGGGATGGGTTTCAATGAAGTAACCGCTGGCACCAAACGCCCTTGCCGCATGCGACATGTTAGGCACAAATTTACGGTCGCCCCCGGTTTTGCCACCCGCACCGCCCGGGCGCTGTACCGAGTGGGTACAATCCATGCAAACCGGGTAGCCAAATTCTTTCATATCATAAATATTCCTGAAATCTACCACCAGGTTATTGTAGCCAAAGGAGTTGCCGCGCTCGGTAAGGATGATCTGGTCATTACCAGCCTCTTTTACTTTTTGCGCCGGATAAAACATATCCTGGCCCGACAGAAACTGCGCCTTTTTAATATTAACCACTTTACCCGTTTGTGCTGCTGCCACCACCAGGTCTGTTTGGCGGCACAGGAATGCAGGGATCTGCAATATATCTACAACCTCTGCAGCTATCGCCGCCTGGAATGGTTCATGGATATCTGTAGTAACCTCCAGCCCGAATTTTTCCTTCACCTTGTTCAGCATCTCTAAACCCTTTTCAATGCCCGGGCCGCGGTAAGCGCTGATGCTGGTGCGGTTGGCCTTATCAAAAGATGATTTAAAGACCATGGTAACCGGGTACTTCGCTTTTAACTCTGCAACCTTATCGGCCACGGTATATAAAAGCTCCTGGTTTTCCATAACGCATGGGCCAACAATAAAAAACGGTTTTTCGGTAATATCTTTATATAATGCCATTGTCTGCTAATTTTTTGCGGGCGTGTTCCAGGTCCTCGGGGGTATCAATACCCTTTTCAAAACCGGCCACCGCTATCATTTTTATTTTATAGCCATTTTCTAAGGCCCTTAACTGTTCTAATTTTTCTGACCTTTCTAAAAACGAAACAGGCAGCTTTACAAACTCCGGCAAAAAGCTTGCCTTGTAAGCGTAAACGCCCATATGTTTTTTGTAACCTGATGCGTCCTCCAGGATACGGTCTCTTGAATAGGGAATAGCATACCTGGAGAAATATACGGCAAAATCATCCGCATCGGTCACAAGCTTAACCAGGTTAGGGTTATGCAACTCATCAATAGTTTCAACAGGGGCATAAACGCTGCCCATATCGGCGTTGCTTTGCTGCATGGCAGTGATCAGCCTGTCAATGATCGTTGCATCAAAGAACGGCTCATCGCCTTGTACATTGATCACCAAGTCGCATTTTATATTTGACGCCACTTCAGCAATCCGGTCGGTACCGCTGGGGTGGTCTACCCGGGTCATCAACACGTTACCGGTAAATGTTTTGCACAGGTCAAACACCTCCTGATCATCCGCTGCTATCCATATCTCCTGGTGCAATGCAGATTGCAGGCAGGCCTCGTAAACCCTTTGGATAACCGGCTTGCCGCCAAGGTCAAGCAGCACCTTACGTGGCAAACGGGTAGATTGTAGGCGGGCAGGTATAACAATAATGGTTTTCATACCCGCTTAAACCTGATTGAAGATCTGATAGATACCGGTGACTTTATTGCCCGCGTTGCGGATGAGCAATGTGGTTATTTTGCGCTCCATCATCAGCTCCTCGGCTTCATAAACCAATTCGGTTTCATCTACCATTATCGGGTTGTCGTTCATTAATTGTGTAATGGGCAGCGACTGGATGTTGGGATATTTCACCAATCCGCGGCGCAGGTCGCCGTCGGTAATTACCCCTTCTACTTTGCCGGCGGTACCAACAATAACCATCCCTAATTTGCCTTCAGACATGCGGAGCACCAATTGTGTAAACGTTGCTTCCGGCGCTATAAACGGCAAAGCGTCTGTCCGCATCAGGTCCTTTACTTTAACCAACAGCTTCCTTCCAAGCCTGCCACCGGGGTGAAACCGTGCAAAATCAGCAGGGCTAAAGTCACGTAGCGTCATTAGTGCTACAGCCAGGGCATCTCCCATCACTAATGTTGCGGTGGTTGATGAAGTGGGTGCCAGCTCCAGCGGACAAGCCTCCTGCTTCACCTTAACACTTAAACAGTGATCGGAATTTTTAGCAAGTGTTGAATTGGTATTACCGGTAATCGCAATGAATTTATTTTTGTTCCATTTAAGAAATGGGATGATCTTTAGCACTTCTTCGGTTTCGCCCGAGTACGAGATCAGCATTACTATATCATCGGCGGCTATCATACCTAAGTCGCCATGAAATGCCTCTGATGGATGCATAAAAAAGCTCGGTGTGCCTGTGCTGGTAAATGTTGCCGAGATCTTGCGCCCTACATGGCCAGATTTGCCCATGCCACAAACCACCAGCCTGCCTTTGCAGGCCAGTATAGCCTGGGCGGCGGCAGTGAACTGGTCATCAATCATCGCGGCTACATGCTGCAATGATTCTATCTCTATATCAAATACTTTTTGTGCTATACTTTTCATATAAGCTTATGCAGCTTAAGGTATTAAACTGTGTACAATATTACTCATTAAATTTTAGATGTTGTACCGGATTGGCCCTGTACAGCGGTAGTTCACCTAGCCCCTTATGCCTCGGCAAAGCTGTTGGCCGCAGGGCCTGAACTTTGTAATAAAGGTTAACAAAGGTTTACACTTTTTTGAAAAAAACTACTTAAACAACTAATTACCAATAACTTGCAAAAACACTGGGTTAACACTCCTTTTAGGAATATAGATACTTTTAAACGGTCTTAAAAGGGTTTTACTCTTCTTCCACCCCGGGCTTCTGATCAAAAAAGTTGTCTTTCAGGTCATCGGTTTCGCGGCGGTCGCGTTTGGTTGGGCGGCCAGCACCGCGGTCGCGCGTTAAAACCGGTGCATGAAACATCGATTTAAAGGCGGTAGTTTGCTCTACCGGTGTAATATCCTGGTAATAGTCTACCGCTTTTTTGGCGTCTACCCTATTCTCCAGCAAGCCTGCTACCATTATCACCTTGCGGTCCGGCCCTTTAGATAACTGGTAACGCTCTCCTATCTTCACCTCGTGCGATGCCTTTACATTGTTGCCCTCTAACTTAACCCTGCCCGCTTTGCATGCGTCTGATGCCAGCGTACGGGTCTTGAACATGCGTATGGCCCACAAATACTTATCTATCCTTAACTTTTCCTTTTCAGCCATGTTGTATGATGATTCTGACACTATATATCAAACAAATCTCCCTAAAAATCCTTTAATTTGGCAAAATTTATTTCTTCTGATGATGGAGCTTAAAAAAATGATAGAGGATGCATGGGATAATCGCGCCCTGCTTACCGAAAATGATTATATCAACGCTATAAATACGGTTATCGAACGCCTGGATAAAGGCGAAATGCGCGTTGCCGAACTGATCGGCAATCGCTGGCATACCAACGAATGGATAAAAAAGGCAGTTATCCTGTACTTCCCTACCCGCGCTATGGAAGAAATTGAGGTTGGCCCGTTTGTGTTTCATGATAAAATGAAACTAAAAACCGACTATAAAAAAACCGGCGTACGTGTTGTGCCTCATGGTATTGCGCGTTACGGCGCTTACCTGGCAAAAGGCGTTATCATGATGCCATCGTACGTAAACATCGGCGCTTATGTGGATGAAGGTACTATGGTTGATACCTGGGCTACCGTTGGTTCATGCGCGCAAATTGGCAAGCATGTGCACCTGAGTGGTGGTGTAGGTATTGGCGGCGTATTGGAGCCGGTACAATCGGCCCCGGTTATCATCGAAGACAATTGTTTCCTGGGATCGCGCGCTATCGTGGTTGAGGGTGTACATGTAGAGAGTGAGGCTGTTTTAGGCGCCAACGTTGTGTTAACCGCATCAACCAAAATTATTGATGTTACCGGCGAACAGCCTGTTGAATATAAAGGATTTGTGCCGGCACGCTCGGTAGTGATCCCCGGTTCATACACTAAAAAATTCCCTGCCGGCGATTACCAGGTGCCTTGTGCGCTGATCATTGGCAAGCGTAAAGAATCTACCGATAAAAAGACATCATTAAATGATGCTTTAAGGGAAAATAATGTCGCTGTATAACAAGTAGTGAGTGATAAGTTGTGAGTGTTAAGTATATAAACTTTGCAAACAAACCACTCACAACTTAAAACACAAAACTCACAACTGATATGAAAATCCTGATCAGACTGCCTAACTGGCTTGGCGATGTGGTGATGAGCACTGCATTTGTTCATGCGGTTAAGCAGTTGTATCCGGATGCACAGGTAGATGTAATCATTAAAGAAGAACTTGCAGCTATAGCCAGGCTCATTCCCGGCATCAGCAAAGTACACCCATTCTCCAAACAAAAAAATAGCGGCTTAAGCGGCGTTTACCATTTTGGAAAGGCACTTTCCAAACAGCAGTACGATATTTATTTTAACCTGCCGCACTCGCTGTCATCTGCGGTGCTGGCATTTGCCAGCAGGGCAAGGCAACGGGTAGGTTTCCGTAAAGAGGGTGGCTTTTTTTTGATGACCCGCTCCATCAAAAAACCCGTTAACCTGCACCGTACGGATGAGTATCTTTATTTGTTAGAATGCTTTACCGGCAAAACAATAGCCGATAAACAAGTAAAGTTAAACACCGGCCAATACCTCATCTTTACCAACGATACCCTTGTCGTTAACTTTAATTCCGAGGCATCATCACGCCGTATGCCGGTACAAAAAGGGCGGCAGCTTATCCAGGCATTAGCCGCCGCTTTCCCTAATATTACACTGGCCGTAGTGGGTTCTGCCAAAGAAAGCACCTTTATTGACGACATGCTGACGGGCTTAACTTCCAATCCGCGCGTGCAGAATTTGGGCGGTAAAACAGACCTGTTAGGCCTGGCCAAACTAATGGCGGGCAGCAAAGCGGTGCTCAGTACAGACTCTGGCCCGGCACACATGGCCAATAGTTTGGGCGTACCTACCGTAGCGCTTTTTGGGGCCGGCGATGAAAATAACACTGCTCCATACAACAAAAAAGATCTGGCTGTGATCCGTTACGGGCAGCTGGTATGCGAGCCATGTGTACGCAACACTTGCAAATTATACGGCATCCCTAAATGCATGGAAATGCTGGATGAAAAAAGAATAATAAATGCATTAAGTTTGTACCTGAATCATGCTTAAAGACGAAGTTAATAAAGCCCTTAAAGTGCTGCAGGATGGCGGCATCATCCTTTACCCTACCGATACTATTTGGGGCATTGGCTGCGATGCTACCAATACCGAAGCTGTTAAAAAGATCTACGCCTTAAAACAACGGGAAGAAAGCAAAAGCATGATCATTTTAGTTGATGTGGATAACAAACTGCAAAGTTATATTAGCGAGGTGCCTGATATTGCTTACGACCTGATAGAATTTGCCGAGCACCCGCTAACGCTTGTTATGCCAGGCGCCAAAAACATGTCTCCCGCTTTAATTGCAGATGATGGCAGTATTGGAGTGCGGGTAACCAACCACCCTTTTTGCCAGCAGCTTATCCAAAGGCTGCGCAAACCAATTGTTTCAACATCGGCCAACATCAGCGGTCAGCCCTCCCCTGAATATTTCTCGAAGATCAGCCAGGAGATCATCGATGGGGTTGATTATGTTGTAGATATCGATCAGCATAGTAACGAAGTTAAGCGGCCATCAACCATTATGCGGTTAGCCCCAAGCGGTAGTTTCCAATTTATTCGCCGTTGATTTTTAATATCATTAAATTTGCAACGTGCCACATAAGCTGCCGCGCAGCTTTCCTTTTATGAAACAACACCTGCAACATCCGATATTTTCTGTTATTGCCAACCTTGCTGCCGAACAAAATTTACAGGTGTACGCCATTGGCGGTTACGTGAGGGATATTTTTTTAAAACGCCCGTCTAAAGACATCGACATCGTTGTTTTGGGCAACGGAATTGATTTTGCCGAATCGGTTGCAGCCCGGTTAAACGTTAAGGTTTCGGTATTTAAAAATTTTGGCACCGCTATGCTCCGCTACCAGGATGCAGAAGTAGAATTTGTGGGTGCACGTAAAGAAAGCTACCGATCAGATTCGCGCAAGCCTATTGTTGAGAACGGTACGCTGGATGATGACCAGAAACGCCGGGACTTTAATATCAATGCACTGGCCATTGCCCTGCACCCCTCTCAATACGGAGAACTGATCGACCCGTTCAACGGTATCAGCGATCTGGAACATCAATTGATCCGCACCCCGTTAAACCCGGTCGAGACGTTTTCTGACGATCCGCTGCGGATGATGCGGGCTATCCGGTTTGCCACACAGCTTAATTTCAGGATAGATGATGAGGCTATTGAAGCCATTAAAAGTAACCTGCACCGCATTAAAATTGTATCGCAGGAGCGCATTACCGATGAATTGAACAAGATCATCCTATCGCCTGCACCATCTATCGGTTTCAATTATTTGTTTGATACGGGATTGCTGCATATCATCTTCCCGCAAATGGTTGCCCTTTACGGGGTAGAGATTATCAACGGCAAAGGGCATAAAGATAACTTTTACCATACCCTTCAAGTGCTGGATAACATTTGCGAAGCTACAGACGATCTGTGGTTGCGATGGGCAGCCATATTGCATGACATTGCCAAACCACCCACCAAACGTTTTGAGCCCGGCCACGGGTGGACGTTTCACGGTCACGAAGATAAGGGCGCCCGCATGGTGCCCAAGATCTTCGCGCAGCTTAAACTACCGTTGAACGAAAAGATGAAGCTGGTACAAAAATTAGTGCAGCTGCATTTGAGGCCGATTGTGTTATCACAATCTATCGTAACCGATTCGGCGGTGCGCAGATTATTGTTTGAGGCCGGCGACGATATTGAAGGGCTGATGCTGTTGTGTAAAGCGGACATCACTACTAAAAACGAATATAAGGTAAAAAAATACCGCCAAAACTTTGAGCTGGTGCAGCAAAAGTTAAAGGATGTGGAAGAGCGCGATAGCATCCGTAACTGGCAGCCACCAATTACCGGCCTGGATATTATGAAGCTTTTTGGCATTGGCGAAGGGCGCGAGGTGGGAATAATAAAGAACAAGATCCGCGAAGCTATCCTTGAAGGCGAGATACCTAATGACCGCGACGCTGCAATTGCCTACACAATTGCAACAGGCCACGAAATTGGCTTGAAAGTTGTTGCAACCTCAAATTAAATTATCATTACTATTTTTGACAAAAAACTACTAAAATAATGGCACTATACAGGTTCAGGGTTACTTTTGAAGATTACGATGATGTATCAAGAGACATCGATGTAAAATCAAACCAAACATTTGAAGATCTTCATAAGGCAATTCATCAATCTACCGGATACAATCCTGAATTTTCGTCCTCTTTTTATATCAGTAATGACCAGTGGATGAAGGGAGAAGAGATCACTTACCTGCCTAATCAAAAACGCATCGACAGGAAAATCCCATTAATGGAAAAAATAAAGCTGAGCAGTTTTATTGATGATCCGCACCAGAAGTTTTACTACACTTTTAACTTCGACAGGCCTTTTGATTTCCATGTGGAACTGATGAAGATCATTTTGGATGAAACCCCGGGCACTACTTATCCGGCAGTTGTACGGTCTGTTGGTGAGGCGCCTAAGCAATTCGGAAACGTATTTAACCCCGAGGCTGCCGCGGCCGCCGACCCCGGAGAGGAAGAATTTGACTTTTTGCATGAATTAGCGTACAACCCTGAAGATGCCGAAGATTTTACTGAAGTGACCGATACCGGCGTTGATGATGTGGAAGAAAAGAAAGTTGAAGAAGAGGGAGAAGAAGATGAATTTGGCTTTGGTGAAGATGAAGAGTTTGAAGACGAAGACAAACCCGGCCGTCACGACGATTATTAATCCTTTTTAAGTATCGAATGATGAATTTTGGTATCAGAAACATCAAAATTCATCATTCGTAATTCAGTGTTCATTATTTTTACCCCTTGTTATGAGCACTTCGCCACCTACCCTTATTGTACTTGCCGGCCCAACCGCTTCTGGTAAAACCGCTGCGGCCATCCAACTGGCTAACCATTTTAATACGGTGGTTGTATCGGCCGACTCCAGGCAGTTTTACCGGGAAATGTCCATTGGTACGGCTAAACCCAGCCTTGCCGAACAAGCTGCCGCCCCGCATTATTTTATCGATTCGCATTCTATAACAGAACCCTTTTCTGTAGGCGGCTTTGAAAAGCAGTGCCTGCAGTTGTTAGCAGACCTGTTTAAGGCACACAATGTGGTGGTATTAGCCGGAGGGTCGGGCCTGTTCATCAAGGCAATTACGGACGGTTTCGACGATCTGCCGGCGGCCGACATGGCTACACGTGATAAACTGAATGACGAACTTGCCCAAAATGGCATAAATGTGTTGCAGGAGCGATTAAGATCTGCAGACCCTACCTATTACAACGAGGTAGACCTAAACAACCCACAACGCATTATAAGGGCGCTGGAGGTTTACGAAACTACAGGCAAGCCGTTCTCGTCCTATCGCTTGGCAACTGCCAACAGCAGGCCTTTTAACATCATCAGGTTGGGGCTGGATATGGACAGGGCAACGTTGTACAACCGGATAAACCGCAGAGTTGATTTAATGGTTGAAGAAGGATTAATTGCCGAAGTAAAAACACTGCTGCCCTATCGCCACCTTAATGCTTTAAACACCGTAGGCTACAGCGAAGTATTTGATTACTTTGACGGTAAGACCGACTTGCCAACAGCAATAGCAGCCATTAAGCAGAATACGCGCCGCTTTGCCAAACGGCAGCTAACCTGGTTCCGTAAGGATAAAGAAATGATATGGCTGGATGCTGCAGATGACGACCTTATAAAAAAAATGCTGGAGGCCATAGGCAACCAGCATTAAGTTTCAGCAGATCAAACTACTCGTCCAATAACGATTGCAAATACAATCCGTAACCGCTTTTGCGATACTTCTCAACCAATACTTTTAACTGTTCGTCGTTTATAAAGCCCATGTGGTAGGCAACTTCTTCAATGCAGCCTATCTTGCGCGACTGGCGTTTTTCTATCACCCGTACAAATTCGGTAGCATCGCTTAATGAGTCGAAGGTACCGGTATCCAACCAGGCCGTGCCCCTATCCATTACACCAACGTTAAGGTTGCCCTGTTCTAAATAAACTTTGTTTACGTCGGTTATCTCATACTCGCCACGCGGCGACATAGGGATGTTCTTCGCTATTTCAACAACGGTATTATCGTAGAAATACAATCCCGGCACAGCATATTTAGATTTTGGCTCAGTTGGTTTCTCTTCGATAGATAAAGCTTTATAGGCCTCGTCAAATTCTACTACACCATAACGCTCAGGATCGGCGACCGGGTAAGCAAATATGGCAGCACCGTCAATATCATTAAAGCTTTGTATCAGCTTACTAAAGCCCGAACCGTAGAAAATATTATCACCTAACACCAACGCAACCTTATCATCACCGATGAATTTTTCGCCGATAACAAATGCCTGGGCAAGGCCGTTGGGCACTTCCTGTATCGCATATTCAAACTTACAACCCAGTTCTGCACCGTCGCCCAAAAGGCGTACAAAGCCGGGGTTATCTTCTTTGGTCGTTATAATTAACACCTCTTTTATACCCGCCAGCATCAGTACCGATAACGGGTAGTAGATCATCGGCTTATCGTAGATAGGCATTAATTGTTTGCTTATTGCCTTGGTGATAGGGTAAAGCCTTGTGCCCGAGCCACCTGCTAGTATGATACCTTTCATGTACGAGTATTAATGTTAGTTTTTTGTAACCTGTTAATGCATACCGCCAGGCTGTCCCGCCAGTAAGGTATGTCTATACCGAATGTCGTTTTGATTTTGGCCTTATCCATTACCGAATATGCAGGGCGTACAGCGCGCGTAGGATACTCGCTGGTCGCTATTGGCAACACCTTTACATCGGTATCAGATAGCTGGACAATAGCCTTGGTAAAATCGTACCAGGATGCAACGCCCTCATTGCTGTAATGATATACACCATATGCTGTGCTATCTGCGTTAACAACTGTCAGGATCGCCTGCGCAAGATCCATCGCATAAGTTGGCGTACCTACTTGGTCGGCAATTATCTTAAGCAAATCGCGCTCGGCACCCAGTTTAAGCATGGTCTTAACAAAGTTATTACCAAATTCCGAATACAACCAGGCTGTGCGCAATACAAAATATTTGTCTGTCAATCCTGGTATAACCAGCTCTCCGTCCAGTTTGGTTTGCCCGTAAACGCTGATAGGTTCGGTTGCATCCTCTTCTGTTAAGGGGGAAGCTTTATCGCCTTTAAAAACAAAATCGGTAGATACCTGCACCAGTGTAGTGTTATGTTCACTGCACAAGCGGGCGATATTTTCCACTCCTGTTTTGTTAACGCTAAGGGCAGCATCCACATCATCCTCCGCTTTATCTACAGCTGTATAGGCTGCACAATTGACCACATGGGTTGGCAGATATTTAGCAAAAACCTTTTTCAGTGCCCCGGTATCTAAAATATTAGCCTCATTTTCTTCCGGGAATATTAAATAGTCCAGGTTTTCATCTGCGGCTATCTTTTTAAAACATTGCCCTAACTGGCCCGATGCCCCGAATATGATAACTTTTTTCATGGATGTTGTATAATTAGGCCTGCCCCATTGTGCCGCCGAAGTTCATTGGGAAACCGGTAGGATCATTGGGTATTTTAACGCCGCCATTAGCCGTTTCGAATTTTTCGATATTATCTTCCAATGCCGATAAAAGTCTTTTAGCATGCTCAGGGGTAAGTATTATCCTCGATTTTACTTTAGCCTTAGGTACGCCGGGCATCACCCTGATAAAGTCTAACACAAATTCCGAGCTGGAGTGCGTGATGATGGCAAGATTTGCGTACACCCCTTCTGCAACTTCTTCAGAAAGCTCAATGTTTAGCTGGTTTTCGTTTTGTTCTTCCATGGTACTAAAATAGCAAAGCCTGCTATTTTCATAACAGGCTTTGCAAAAGTATTTAAAAATATCTGATTAAGCTTCTACTTCTTCAGATTTTGAAGCCATCAGGCGATCAAACTCTTCCTGAGAACCTACACGGATATTTTCGTATTCGCGTAAACCGGTTCCTGACGGAATTAAGTGACCCACAATAACATTCTCTTTCAAACCAAGCATCAGATCTTTCTTACCTGCTATGGCTGCTTCATTCAGTACTTTGGTAGTTTCCTGGAATGATGCTGCTGAAATGAACGATTTGGTACCTAATGATGCCCTGGTTATACCTTGTAACATCGGGCTTGAAGTTGCAGCAATTGCATCCCTCACCTCAACCAGTTTTAAATCTTTACGTTTTAAAACTGAATTTTCGTCCCTTAGTTTACGTAATGAAATGATCTGGCCGGCTTTTAATGTTGATGAGTCACCTGGCTCAACAACTACCTTTTTATCAAACATTTCGTCGTTCTCGGTCATAAAGTCCCAGCTATCCACAGCTTCCCTTTCCAGGAAACGGGTATCGCCGGCATCTTCAATGGCAACCTTTTGCATCATCTGGTGAACAATCACCTCAAAGTGCTTATCGTTTATCTTCACACCCTGTAAGCGGTAAACTTCCTGGATACCGTTAACAAGATATTCCTGTACAGCAGCAGGGCCTTTAATTGCAAGGATATCTGCAGGAGAGATAGAACCATCAGACAATGGCATACCTGCTTTAACAAAGTCGTTATCCTGTACAAGGATGTGCTTAGACAATGGTACCAGGTATTTTTTCACCTGTCCGTCTTTACTTTCGATAGTAATCTCACGATTACCACGTTTAACACCACCCAAGGTTACCACACCATCAATTTCGGTTACTACGGCCGGGTTAGATGGGTTACGTGCTTCAAACAACTCGGTTACACGTGGTAAACCACCTGTAATATCCCGCGTTTTACCGGTAGAACGTGGAATTTTAGCAATAACCTGTCCGGTTTGTAATTTCTCTCCTTCTTCAACAGAAATGTGAGCACCTACCGGGATATTATATCCTTTAATTACGTTGCCTTTGTTATCAGTTATCTGGATAACCGGGTTTTTAGTTTTGTCCCTGGTATCAATAATAACTTTTTCGCGGTGACCTGTTTGCTCATCAGATTCTTCACGGAATGTAATACCTTCCAATACCGCTTCAAATTGCGTTGCACCGGCAAATTCAGATATAATAACCGCGTTGTACGGATCCCATGAACAGATACGGTCGCCTTTTGATATAGTAGCACCATCCTTAACATACAGGTATGAACCGTAAGGGATGTTGTTAGTTACAATAACTTTGTTTGTACCTGCCTCGATAATACGGAACTCGCCTGAACGGCCCAATACTACGTCAACAGTTTCTTCATCAGTTTTGTACTCAACGGTACGTACGTTCTCAAATTCAATAACACCATCAAATTTAGCGTTGATCTGTGACTCGGCAGCAATGTTAGATGCTGTACCACCCACGTGGAAGGTACGTAACGTTAACTGTGTACCCGGCTCACCAATTGACTGTGCTGCAATTACACCAACAGCCTCGCCCATTTGCACGCGTTTACCGCTTGCAAGGTTACGGCCATAACATAAAGCACACACACCGCGTTTGCTTTCGCATGTTAATACAGAACGTATCTCAACACCCTCTAAAGGTGAGTTTTCAACTTTCTTTGCAATTTCTTCAGTGATGTCTTCACCTGCATTAATCAACAATTCGTTGGTGATAGGATCGTGCACATCATGAAGTGTTGTACGGCCCAAAATACGATCGTATAACGGCTCAACAATATCCTCATTATCTTTTAATGCTGTTGTGTAGATACCTCTTAAAGTACCGCAATCAACCTCACCTACAATCATATCCTGCGCAACGTCATGTAAACGACGGGTTAAATAACCCGCATCCGCCGTTTTCAACGCCGTATCCGCCAAACCTTTACGCGCACCGTGGGTAGATATAAAGTACTCCAGTACCGACAAACCTTCTTTAAAGTTTGAAAGGATCGGGTTTTCAATGATCTCGCCACCTGAGCCTGATTTTTGAGGCTTAGCCATCAAACCACGCATACCTGCAAGCTGACGAATTTGCTCTTTAGAACCACGTGCACCCGAGTCAAGCATCATATAAACAGAGTTAAAGCCCTGGTTATCGTTGCTCAAGATGTTCATCACGTTAGCTGTTAAGCGGTTGTTGATACGTGTCCAAATATCGATGATCTGGTTATAACGCTCGTTGTTGGTGATGAAACCCATGTTATAGTTGTTCATCACATCCTCAACCTCTTTTGATGCCTGGGCTATCAAAGTAACCTTTTCTTCAGGGATGTTAATATCCTTCAGGTTAAATGATAAACCACCCTGGAATGCCATCTTAAAGCCTAATTCCTTAATATCATCAAGGAATTGCGCGGCACGAGCCATACCAGTGTTCTTAACAACCTCGCCGATGATATCACGCAGTGATTTCTTGGTCAGCAGTTCGTTAATGTAACCAACTTCTTCCGGCACGTGCTGGTTAAATAACACGCGGCCTACAGTAGTTTCAATTATCTTGGTTACGATGTTACCATCGCGCTCTTTGATTTTTCCTTTAACCTTTATAAAGGCATGCAGGTCAATCTTCTTCTCGTTGTAAGCGATAATCACCTCTTCGGCAGAGTAGAAGGTTAAATCCTGTCCTTTTACCACACGGGTCTCATCAGTTTTACGGCCTTTGGTTATGTAGTACAAACCAAGCACCATGTCTTGAGACGGTACAGTAATAGGGGTACCGTTAGCCGGGTTAAGAATGTTGTGCGATGCAAGCATCAATACCTGGGCTTCCAAAATTGCTGCGTTACCAAGTGGTACGTGCACAGCCATCTGGTCACCGTCAAAATCCGCGTTGAAGGCGGTACAGGTTAACGGGTGCAATTGTATCGCTTTACCTTCTACCAGTTTAGGCTGGAAGGATTGGATACCCAACCTGTGCAGCGTAGGTGCACGGTTTAATAATACCGGGTGTCCTTTTAATACATTCTCTAAAATATCCCAAACCAATGGGTCTTTACGGTCAACTATCTTCTTGGCAGATTTTACTGTTTTAACCACACCACGCTCAATCATCTTACGGATGATAAATGGTTTGAATAATTCAGCAGCCATATCTTTTGGTAAACCGCATTCGTGTAGCTTTAAGTTAGGGCCTACAACAATTACAGAACGTGCCGAGTAATCTACACGTTTACCTAATAAGTTCTGGCGGAAACGGCCTTGTTTACCTTTCAGGATATCTGAAAGTGATTTCAATGCACGGTTACCTTCCGTTTTTACCGCGTTAACTTTACGTGAGTTGTAAAATAACGAGTCTACAGCTTCCTGTAACATACGTTTTTCGTTACGTAAAATAACTTCCGGTGCTTTTATCTCTATCAAACGTTTTAAACGGTTGTTACGGATAATTACACGGCGGTATAAGTCGTTCAAATCTGAAGTAGCGAAACGGCCACCTTCCAGTGGTACTAACGGGCGCAGTTCAGGAGGTATAACCGGAACGATCTTAACGATCATCCATGACGGGTTATTCTCGATACGTGTAGCCGCACCACGGAAAGCCTCAACAACCTGTAAGCGTTTTAACGCTTCATTCTTACGTTGCTGTGAAGTTTCGTTAGCTGCCTGGTGGCGTAAATTGTATGAAAGCTCATCTAAATCAATGCGTTTCAATAACTCTTCAAGTGCTTCAGCACCCATTTTAGCCACAAATTTCTGCGGATCTTTGTCATCCAGGTATTGGTTTTCTTTTGGTAAAGTATCCAATATATCCAGGTATTCTTCTTCTGTAAGGAAATCCATTTTCGAGATCCCGTCACCTTCTTTAATACCCGGCTGTATAACTACATATCTTTCATAATAAATGATCAGGTCAAGCCTTTTGGTTGGTAAGCCCAGCAGGTAACCAATTTTATTTGGCAACGAGCGGAAGTACCAGATATGCGCAACAGGCACCACCAAGTTGATGTGACCCATACGCTCGCGGCGAACCTTTTTCTCAGTTACTTCAACACCACAACGGTCACACACGATACCCTTGTAACGGATACGTTTGTATTTACCGCAATGGCATTCGTAATCTTTTACCGGGCCAAAAATACGCTCACAAAACAAACCATCACGCTCAGGCTTGTAAGTACGGTAGTTAATGGTCTCAGGTTTTAAAACCTCACCGCTCGAACGCTCCAGGATAGATTCCGGAGAAGCTAAACTGATGGTAATGGTGGTGAAATTACTCTTGATTTTATTATCCTTTTTGTAAGACATAGTCTCCTTTGTTTTTTGAGTTGAATGTTAAAAGCCGAAAGTTGAAAGTGACTTTGCACCTTCAACTTTAAACTTTATACTTATTCTAATGTGATATCCAAACCTAAGCCTCTTAATTCATGAACCAATACGTTGAATGATTCCGGAACAGATGGCGTTGGCAGGTTTTCACCCTTAACAATAGCCTCATAGGTTTTAGCACGGCCGATAACATCATCCGATTTAACGGTTAATATTTCCTGCAGGATGTTCGATGCACCAAATGCTTCCAATGCCCAAACCTCCATCTCACCAAAACGCTGACCACCAAACTGTGCTTTACCACCCAATGGCTGTTGTGTGATAAGAGAGTACGGCCCGATAGAACGTGCGTGCATCTTATCATCAACCATGTGGCCCAGTTTAAGCATGTAGATAATACCTACAGTTGTTTGCTGATCGAAACGATCGCCTGTTAAACCGTTGTACAGGTAGGTACGGCCCGATTCTGGTAAGCCTGCTTTGGTAATCCACTCCTCAACTTCGGTATGGTTTGCACCATCAAATATCGGGGTAGCGAATTTAACTCCAAGCTCTTTACCGGCCCAGCCCAATACGGTTTCATAGATTTGGCCAAGGTTCATACGTGAAGGTACACCCAGCGGGTTCAACACAATATCAACCGGCGTACCGTCTTCTAAGAAAGGCATATCCTCGTCACGTACAATACGTGCAACAATACCTTTATTACCGTGGCGGCCCGCCATTTTATCACCCACTTTAAGCTTACGCTTTTTAGCGATGTAAACTTTAGCCATTTGTACGATACCTGATGGCAGCTCATCACCTACGCTGATCGCAAATTTATCGCGACGGTAAGCACCCAATTCCTCATTAACTTTAATGTTGTAGTTATGAAGCAAAGTTTTGATCTGATCGTTCTTATCGTCGTCAGTTGTCCACTTGGTTGGGTTGATGTTTTCGTAGTTAAGCTCAGTCAGGATCTTCTGAGTGAATTTAACGCCTTTAGCTACATAAAGCTCTTTGTAAACGTTGTAAACACCTTGTGATGTTTTACCGTTAACAATCTCAAATAACTTTTCGATCAAAGTATTTTTAAGATCTTTTACTGCCTTATCATGCTTAACATCAAGTTTCTCTATTTGTGCTTTCTCTTCGGCCTTGGTAGTCTTTTTAGCACGTGAGAACAATTTTGTATCGATAACCACACCAGCGATTGAAGGCGGCGTTTTTAACGATGCATCTTTAACATCACCTGCTTTATCACCAAATATGGCGCGTAACAGTTTTTCTTCCGGTGAAGGGTCTGATTCACCCTTTGGAGTGATCTTACCGATCAGGATATCGCCTTCTTTAACCTCGGCACCAACACGGATGATACCGTCTTCGTCAAGGTCTTTGGTAGCTTCTTCTGATACGTTAGGGATATCCGGTGTCAATTCCTCTTCGCCACGTTTTGTATCACGTACTTCAAGCTCAAATTCTTCAACGTGCAATGATGTAAAGATATCCTGAGAAACAACGCGCTCAGATATTACAATCGCATCCTCAAAGTTATAACCCTGCCAAGGCATAAATGCCACTTTAAGGTTACGGCCTAACGCAAGCTCGCCGTTTTGTGTAGCGTAACCTTCGCAAAGTACCTCACCTTTGGTAACCCGCTGGCCCTTCTTAACAATAGGCTTCAGGTTGATGGTAGTGCTTTGGTTGGTCTTTTTAAACTTAGTTAACAGGTAGCTTTTAGTATCGCCGTCGAAAGAGATCAAACGATCCATTTCGTTACGGTCATATTTAATTTTGATCTCGTTAGCATCAACATACTCAACCACACCATCGCCTTCGGCGTTGATAAGGGTACGAGAGTCTTTTGCTACACGGCCTTCCAAACCGGTACCTACAATTGGCGCCTCAGGGCGTAATAACGGTACCGCCTGGCGTTGCATGTTTGAACCCATCAACGCACGGTTAGCATCATCATGCTCCAGGAACGGAATTAATGATGCCGCGATAGAAGTGATCTGGTTTGGAGCGATATCCATCAAGTCAAGTCTTTCCGGCTCGATGATCGGGAAGTCACCCTCAAAACGTGCTTTTACACGAGGAGTGGCAAACTCACCTTTATCATCATACACGGCGTTCGCTTGGCCAATGGTTTTACCATCCTCATCTTCTGCAGATAAGTAGATAACCGGCTCATCAACCTGTA
>NZ_CAXVWK010000075.1:0-11697 GCF_964263795.1 Mucilaginibacter sp. | reverse complement strand
AGTACCGAAGAGCCTTCGGTAGCAGAAAATGCTAACCAAACCAAACCTGATAAGGTAACCCCTGCCCCGCCTACCGAAGAGAAGGTACAAACTGAGGCCAGCGATAAAAACGTGGTGACCCAAAATACTGACGACGCTCCCGAAGTAGCCGCCAATACAAAGGCGCCCAGTAAAACAGTTGCCACGCAGCCTACTACAAAACCGGTAGCGGCGCCAACCGTTAACCAAAACGCGTTATATAAAGGTAAAACAACTACCGGTACCGGCACGGGCGATGGAACAGGCAGCACGCCCGGCAACCAGGGAAAAACAACAGGTACAACGCTTACTAACAATTATAACGGTACTGGTGATGGTAACGGTGGTGATGCGTTAACTGCACGTAATTATGTACTTCCTCCTGCAAAACCTAATGTTACCAATATTGAAGGAAAAGTAATTATTGAATTCAGAATAGATAACGATGGCAATGTTGTGTCTGCAGGTGTAGGCCGTGGCTCTACACTGTTAGAAGGCGACGTTGTTGACAAATGTATTCAAGCAGTTAAAAACGCGAAAGTAAATCCTTCCTCCGGAGTAAGTGATCAAAAAGTTTACAGACAAGCTTTCGTATTTAAGCGAAAGTAATTGCCCTGTTATCGCAAGCTTCCTCGCTTGTGATAAATTATACGGAAATTATAACTACTTGCTATCGTGGCCGTCCCATTTGCGGTAGCAGACTTGCAACAATTTTCATAATTCTACCTAAAATTTCAATACCTAATTCTATAGCTTTGCTACCGCCATTCAAATACTATGAATTACCAGCAGACCATTGAATACCTATACACTCAACTCCCGTTATTTACCCGCGTTGGTGCATCTGCATTTAAAAAGGACTTAACCAACACCCTTGCGCTTTGCGAATTGCTGGATAATCCGCAGCATAAATTTAAAAGCGTGCATGTTGGCGGCACGAACGGTAAGGGCTCTACATCCCATATGCTGGCGGCGATATTACAGGTGGCAGGCTACAAAACCGGACTGTATACTTCACCGCATTTGAAAGATTTTCGCGAACGCATCCGGGTAAACGGGCAAATGATCAGCGAGGAAACGGTGATTGATTTTGTTGCGGAACATAAAGCTGATTTTGAACGAATCGAACCCTCTTTTTTTGAAATGACGGTAGCTCTTGCTTTTGATATTTTTGCGAAAGAGGAGGTAGATATCGCTATTGTAGAAGTTGGATTAGGCGGCCGGCTGGATTCAACTAATATTATCAGTCCCCTCTTGTCGGTAATAACCAACATTGGTTGGGACCATATGAACATGCTGGGTAATACCCTGGAACTTATAGCCGGAGAAAAGGCGGGTATTATCAAGCCAAACACCCCGGTTATTATTGGCGAATACCAGCCCGAGGTATCGCAGGTATTTTTGAATAAAGCCGCACAGGAACATTCACCGCTAATATTCGCTTCAGACTCAAATTCTGAATTTGACGTTCAAATTTTAAACAATAGCGGTCTGGAATTTTTGAATGTAGAGCTTATCGTACCCGGTGCCCTGCAGGCTCCACTCCTTCTTCAACTCGATATTCCGGGCACTTATCAATTGAAAAACTTGAAAACGGTACTTTCTTCGGTAAATGAGCTACGCAGGCAGGGATTTAACATCACCAACGAGCATATAGCAACAGCATTAAAACAGGTAAAAACCTTGACCGGCCTGCATGGCCGCTGGGAGGTACTTAGCCGCAACCCGCTTACCATTTGCGATACCGGCCACAATCCTGAGGGCATTGCCGAAGTTTTAAAAAATTTAGCGAATGTAGACTACCAAAAACTTCATTTTGTTATTGGCATGGTAAACGATAAAGACATCAGCCAGGTACTGGCAATGCTCCCTAAAAATGCGGTTTACTACTTTTGCAAACCGGATATCCCCCGCGGTTTGGATGCCGAAAGCTTGAAAAACAATGCGCTGGAAGCAGCGCTTGTTGGCGAAGCTTATCCTACAGTTTTGGACGCGCTGAGAACAGCACAAAAAAATGCGCAATCCGGTGACCTTGTATTTGTAGGCGGCAGCACTTTTGTTGTTGCCGAAGTGGTTTAATTCGCCTATTTCATTTCGTTTTAAGGACTCGGGCCACATTAGCATTACCAAGCCTTTAATTAAAAAGGATGCGTTTTGTTGATCTTCTGCGAAATTTTTTGACCCTGGCGATGTTAACACTAAAAATCCTATTTTTACCAAAACACTAATTTCACCATGACCTATTTACCATCAGAAAGTCGATACGATAAAATGCAATACCGACGTTGCGGCAAAAGCGGCATTAAATTACCGGCTATTTCACTGGGGCTATGGCACAACTTCGGCCATGTAGATGTGATGGAAAACTTCCGCAAGATCCTGCATCTGGCGTTCGATAGCGGTATAACCCACTTCGATCTGGCTAACAACTACGGCCCGCCCCCGGGATCGGCCGAGACCAATTTTGGGAAGATCCTTAAGGAAGACTTTGCAGGCTACCGGGATGAATTAATAATATCTACAAAAGCAGGTTATCATATGTGGGAAGGCCCTTACGGTGAGTGGGGGTCTAAAAAATACCTTGTATCCAGCCTGGATCAAAGCCTTAAACGCATGGGTTTAGATTATGTAGATATCTTTTACCATCACCGCCCTGATCCGGACACCCCGCTGGAAGAAACGATGATGGCGCTTGATCTGATCGTTAGGCAGGGAAAGGCGCTTTATGCAGGTATATCTAATTATAACGCCGAGGAAGCCGACGCGGCGATAGCTATTTTAAAGCGCTTAGGCACCCCCTGCCTCATCCATCAGCCCAAATATTCGATGTTTGTGCGCGATGCCGAAGATGGCCTTTTAGACGTGCTGGAAAAAGATGGTGTAGGCTGTATCCCATTCTCGCCATTGGCACAGGGTTTACTAACCAATAAATATTTACATGGCATTCCCGAAGATTCGAGAGCAGCAAAGTCTACGGGTTTTCTACAGGAAAGCCAGGTTACAGAACAAGTTGTAAGCAAGATAAAAAAACTGAATGAATTGGCGGTTGAGCGCGGTCAAACCCTTGCGCAAATGGCACTTGCATGGTTACTTAAGGATAACCGGGTAACATCAGTGTTGATCGGCGCCAGTAAACCCGAACAGTTAGCCGACTCGCTAAAAGCATTAGACAAAGTAGCGTTTTCGACAGATGAGTTAGACAAGATCGAATCCATTTTAAAGTAAACAGTCTTAGATATTTAAAAGGCATATTTTAAAAAAATATGCCTTTTTTGTTTAACAATAATTAACAAAGTGCCGCTAACAACTTTATCAAATAAGCTTCATCTTAGCAATACCTAACACAACCTTAATGAAATCGGCTTTAATTGCATTTACACTAATATTATCCGGCTTAAGCCTTTTTGCACAGGATGTTATCATTAGCGGAAAAATAACCGGCGAAGGCGGTAATGGCGTCCCCTTTGCTACGGTGTATATCCGGAATACAACCAAAGGAGTATCTGCAAACAGCGACGGCGAATACAGCCTTAATCTAAAGGCCGGCACTTATGAGGTACAGTACAAAGCGGTTGGCTACAAGGCCGAAAGTCGTAAAGTAGAGCTGCGCTCAAGTCAATCCATTAACATCGTTTTAAAGTCGGAATTATTTGAATTAAAAGAAGTTGCCATACGTGCAGGTGCCGAAGACCCGGCATACGCAATTATCCGCAAGGCTATAAAGAAACGTAAATCTTACCTTAACGAAGTAAACGCTTACACCTGCGAGGTTTATATCAAAGGCCTGCAGAAACTGCTGGCTGCACCTAAAAAATTTCTAGGTGTAGATGTGCAAAAGATCGCCCGCGAAAACGGCTTAGATTCCAATAGGACAGGAATTGTTTATTTGTCAGAGTCGCAATCCAAGTACAGTTTTATGCGGCCGAACCTGGTTCACGAAGAAGTTATTTCCTCCAAAATTTCGGGCAGGAACAATGCTTTTACTTTCAACCGGGCGTCGGATCTGAAAGTTAATTTCTACGAAAACACGCAGGATTGGGAAGGCCTGAGTCCACGCCCCGTAATATCGCCGATTGCAGATAACGCCCTGTTCTATTATAAATACAAATGGATGGGTATCACCATCGAAAACGGCGAAACTATCAACAAGATCCAGGTTACACCACGCCGCGAGCACGACCCATGCTTTAATGGATACCTGTATATTTTGGAGGATAGCTGGCGCCTGCAAGGCCTTGGTTTGTATCTTACCAAAAAGAACAACATCAACTTTGTAGATACGCTTAAGGTAAACCAGGAATTTTTCCCGGTAAGTGGTAACGCGTGGATGCCGGCATCTATAAAGTTTGAATTTACAGGCGGCCTGTTTGGCTTTAAGTTTGGCGGGTACTTTATTTCGCTTTATAAAGACTACGACATCAATCCTACACTTGATAAAAAGCAATTTTCTGAAGTGTTGCGCATCACCAACGGCATCAATAAAAAGGATTCGCTGTACTGGCAAACTGAGCGCCCTATCCCGCTAACGGAAGAGGAAAAAACAGATTATCAAAAGAAAGCTATCCTCGCAGCTAAACGCGAATCTAAGCCCTACCTGGATTCATTGGACAGGGTAAACAACAAATTCAGCCCGGGCAAATTCATATTAGGGGGTTACCGGCATCGCAATCGCTTTGATAAAGAATATTACAACTTCGATCCTTTATTATCATCGGTACTATTTAACACCGTTGAAGGTTTTGTGGTTAATTATGGGGCATCCTTTATCAAGCAAATCGATAGCGCAAACAGTAAATACCTTTCGGTTTACGCTAAAGCAAGATATGGGTTCTCTAACCATCTGTTTAATTTAAACGGCGGGATTAGTTTTCCTGCGGGCAATTTTATGCTCAACCTTTCGGGTGGATCTAACGTGCTTGACATGAACAACCACCAACCTATTACCGAGTTTACTAATACGGTATATAGCTTGCTGGCGAGGCAAAACTTCCAAAAGCTGTATCAAAAGCAATATGTCAATTTCAGCGCGTCTACCCGCATCAGCGGCGGCTGGATGGCAAATGGCTTTGCAGAATGGAGCGACCGCAAGTGGCTGCCTAACTCCTCAAACTTCACCATTTTTCATCCTGATGGCAGGGAATATACCTCTAACAACCCGTTCTTAACGAATGCGGATGTACCTTTGTTTCCTCAAAATCAGGCGTTTAAGTTAGGGGTTCGTACAACCTATAATTTTAGCAATAAGTACGAAACCTACCCTCCCGGCAGGCGGTATATCGCCTCGCCTTACCCAACAGTAGGCTTATCATTCACTAAAGCTTTCAAAAATGTGTTTGGATCAGATGCGGATTATAAACTCCTGTCGGCAGATATCACTAAAGACGATATACCGATGGGGATGTACGGCAAAACATCATTCTATGTATCTGCCGGGAAGTTTATTAATGCTAAAAATATCAATTATATCGATTACCGGCATTTTTCGGGTAATGAGGCGTTATTCTACCGGCCGGGCAACACCAAATTTCTGCTGCTGGATTATTATACCTTTAGCACTGGCGACAAGTTCCTGGAAGCGCACCTGGAGCACAACTTATCGGGCTTTATTACTAACAAGATCCCTATCATCCGTAAGTTAAAGCTACAGGAGATCATTAACGTGAACTACCTTACTACCCCTGCCCTTAAAAACTATACCGAACTGGGCTTCGGTTTGCAGGCGGCCGGTTTGAGGGTTATGTACGGCACTGCCTACAACAATATGAACAACAGGCTAAATTCTGCGATAAGGATTGGATTGAGTTTTTAAGGATAATGAAGGGCTAAGCTGTAAACTTTTGGCTTTTACTTTTGACTTTTGCCTTTGCAAAAACTATCTTTGCCCATGCAAGAAAAAATCCTCATTCTTGACTTTGGCTCGCAGTTTACCCAACTTATCGCGCGCCGTGTCAGGGAGCTCAATATTTACTGTGAGATCCATCCTTTCAATAAAGTTCCTGAAGTAGATGCAAGCGTAAAAGGTATTATCCTTTCAGGAAGTCCTTATTCGGTTCGCCAGGCAGATGCGCCACATTTTGAGTTTATTAAACACCATAAAACCTTGCCAATCTTGGGCGTTTGTTATGGTGCACAGTATGTTGCCCACTTTCACGGTGGTGAGGTTTTAGCTTCGAGCACCCGCGAATATGGCCGCGCAAACCTCGATTTTGTCAAACAGGATAATGCTTTATTTAAAGATGTTCCTGCAGGTTCGCAGGTATGGATGTCGCACGGTGACACCATAGCACGGATAGCCGACGATTTTGAGATCATTGCCAGTACCGATAGTGTTAAAGTTGCCGCTTACCAAATTACCGGTACGCAAACTTACGGTATACAGTTTCATCCGGAGGTTACCCATAGTATTGACGGCAAGCAACTGCTACAAAACTTTTTAGTAGATATTTGCGGCTGCAGTCAGGATTGGACGCCCGATTCTTTCATTGAAACCACTATTGCTGAACTGAAATCCAAATTAGGAGATGATAAGGTTGTTTTAGGCCTTTCCGGCGGTGTGGATTCGTCAGTTGCAGCTGTATTGCTGCATCAGGCCATCGGCGCTAACTTACATTGTATTTTTGTTGATAATGGCTTACTGCGCAAAGACGAGTTTGAATCTGTTTTAGATTCTTACAAGCACATGGGCCTTAATATAAAGGGAATTGACGCTAAGCAGCGTTTCTATGATGCGCTTGCAGGCATCAGCGACCCGGAGAAAAAACGCAAAGCCATTGGCCGTGTATTTATAGAGGTATTTGATGATGCCGCACATGAGGTACAGGGCGTAAATTGGTTAGGCCAGGGCACTATTTACCCGGATGTTATCGAGTCGGTTTCTGTTAAAGGGCCATCGGCGACCATCAAGTCGCACCATAACGTTGGCGGGTTGCCCAATTTTATGAAACTAAAAGTGGTTGAGCCGCTTAACACCCTGTTTAAAGACGAGGTAAGGCGAGTTGGGGCCGCTTTAGGAATAGACCCGAATATATTAGGCCGCCATCCTTTCCCGGGCCCGGGATTGGCTATCAGGATATTAGGTGAAATAACCCCGGAAAAAGTTGATATATTACAACAGGCCGATGCAATTTACATCAACAATTTGCGCACCGGTGGTGTTTATGATAAAGTTTGGCAGGCAGGCGCCATTTACTTACCTGTACAGTCGGTAGGTGTTATGGGCGATGAGCGTACTTACGAGAACGTAATTTGCCTGCGCGCGGTAGAATCATTGGACGGGATGACAGCAGATTGGTGCCATTTGCCGTATGATCTGCTTGCTAAAATATCTAACGAGATCATCAATAACGTTAAAGGAATTAACCGGGTAGTATATGATATCAGTTCCAAACCACCGGCCACCATTGAGTGGGAATAAGTGGTTTATTGTTTTTATAAGTTTGGTAATTGGTGCATGTTCGCCTAAACTGCGGCCGGTACCACAACCGACTGTAAAAACTAACACTGAAAAGCCAGCCACTACCACACAAAAGCAGGTTGAAAAGCCACCGGTAAAACCGACGGTATCGGAAGCAAAAACATCTGTAATATCGCTGATTTTGCCTTTAGATTTGCCTAAGGCCGCTTCAGGGCAAACTTACACATCTGCCGATCTTAAAAAGGCCAACATGTCGGTAGAGTACTACCAGGGTTTTAAGCTGGCCCTGGACTCGCTTGCTTCAGCGGGAGCTAATTACAAGTTGCAGTTGTTTGATAGTAAAGACGATGCCTCACAGGCGCATAGCCTGGCTTACAATCCACAGATCCGTAACGGCGACCTTATTGTTGGGCCTGTGTTTCCGGAAGATGTGAAAACCTTTACCTCGGTGCTTACTGCTGCTCGCAAACCTATAGTATCACCGTTATCTCCGGCGTCGCCCCTTACGTTTAAAAATCAAAACCTGATAACCATGACGCCGCCTTTAGAGTACCATGCCAAAGGCGCGGCCACCTATATTGCGGCCAAGGTTAAGCCTAAAAAAGTTTTCATCCTAAGTTCGGGCTTTAGCGACGAGGAATTATACAATTCGCCGTTTAAGCGTACCATGGATAGTCTGAGCAAACGCAAAATACCGGTTATCGCTACAGTGATCACCCGTGGTAACTTAACTCCGTTGATCCCGCAGCTATCGGCAACCGAGCAAAATATTTTTATAGTGCCATCTACTAAACAAGCGTTTTTACTGGTGATCTTACATTCGCTGGATACGCTTTCTAAAAAATTCCCAATTACCGTATTTGGTCACCCGAATTGGGAAAAGTTCAGTTTTTTAAAAGCAGGGCAATTGCAGCGCTTACATACCTACATCACGTCGAGCGATCGCGTAAACTACAAATCAGGCCAGACTAATATGTTTTTGCGTAGCTACCGTCGCGCGTATCGTGCCGAACCTACTGATTTCGCAATTAAGGGCTTTGATCAGGGTATGTATTTTGGCGAGCTGCTGGCTAAAGATGACAGCAGTTTTCAAAAACCCGATCAAAATGATTATACAGGTATCCATAACAGCTTTCATTTCGTAAAAAAGCCGGGAGTGGGTTGGATAAATACCCATGTTGATATTTTGCGGTACGAAAACTTTGATCTGAAAAAAGTAGAATGAAAGCCATCAATCAGCTTAAAACGTTTCAACGAATACTGGCTGAATACCCGGCTGATACGCCTTTAGGTAAATTCCTGCCCGGCTTTTACAGGCAAAATAAACAAATGGGATCAACTGATAGGCGGGTTGCCGGGCGGTTGGTTTACAATTATTTTCGCCTGGGTAAGGCCTTGCCGGATCTAGCTGCAGAGGAGCGCCTGATGGTTGCTGAATTTTTATGCAACACACAAACCAACTCTTTCTTACAATACTTTAAACCCGAATGGGCGGCGTGTGTTTCCTTTGCTATCGACGATAAGATCAACTTAGTAAAGACCGCCCATCCTGATTTTAACCTGGAGGATGTATTTCCGTGGTCGGCTCAGCTATCGAAAGATATTGACAGGAATGCGTTCCTGAAATCCTTTTTTGTGCAACCCGATCTGTATATCCGGGTAAACAAAGCTTTTGAAACCCAGGTAAAGGCCGAATTGAGCAAAGCAGATGTTGTGTTTAAAGATGAGGGGAACGGCTGCCTGAGCATGCCCAATGGCACAAGGCTGGACGCCATTTTTCCAAAACAGCACTGGTTCGAGATCCAGGATTACTCATCACAGCAAACGGCGCAATTTTTTAAACCCAATAAGTGGGATAGCTGGTGGGATGCCTGCGCAGCATCGGGCGGTAAATCTTTGTTACTGCACAGCTTGCAGCCGGATATCAAACTGGTCGTGTCGGACATCCGCGAATCAATACTGGCTAATTTGGATGAGCGTTTCCAACAGGCCGGATTGCGTAAATATCAAAAGAAACTGCTTGACCTGACCGAAAATAACGAGCAGCTGCTATACAATTATGAATTCGACGGAATCATCCTTGATGCGCCTTGCAGCGGATCGGGTACATGGGGCCGTACGCCCGAAATGATCAGCCAGTTTGACCCGCACCGTACCGATTTTTTCAAGCGCCTGCAACAAGCTATTATTTCAAACGTTGCCAAACACCTTAAACCGGGTGCCGCTTTAGTATACATTACCTGTTCAGCCTTTAAAGCTGAGAATGAAGATGCCGTAGATTTTATGGTAAAACAACTTGGCCTGCAGTTGGAAATAAACCAGGTGTTAAAGGGTTACGAACGTAAAGCCGATACCATGTTTGTAGCAAGGTTAACAAAGCCCGAACAATTAAAGCCCGCTGTTACTGCGGAACAGCTTGATAGCGATAGCTAACAAGATCACGCCGAAAGCTTTTCGCAGTATGTGCAGTCCGGTTTTACCGAACAGCTTTTCCAGCCATTGTACGTTTTTAAGTACCAGATAAACAAAAAGGGTGTTCAGCACAATGCCTACCAGTATGTTCTGCGTTTGATATTGCGATTTAAGTGATAATAAAGTCGTCATGGTACCTGCCCCGGCAATTAGCGGGAAGGCCAGCGGCACTATGGACACCGCTTGCGGCATTTCTTCTTTAAAAAAAGTAACTCCTAAGATCATTTCCAGGGCGATGATAAAGATCACTATCGAACCGGCTATCGCGAAGGAAGATATATCCAACCCAATCACAGCCAGTAATTCATCTCCCGCAAACAGAAACCCGATCATCAAAACCAACACTGCTATACTTGCCTTCTCAGATTCGATATGCCCTGCACGCTGGCGCAGCTGAATAATTACAGGTATAGCCCCTAAAATATCAATGATGGCAAAGAGGATCATCGTTACAGATAATACCTCTTTAAAAATGAGTGGATGCATAGATTTAGGATTTACTTTCTTTTGATTTTAAGCGAATACTAAACAAAAGTGCAATTAAAATATATAAAGACGACAAAAAGAAAACACTATGTATAGATATGGCTGTAATCAGCCCAGCCGTAACCGGGCCTAACGTTTGCCCTATTGAAGCATAAGATTGATTTACACCCATTACCTCACCGCGTTCGCTTTCTTCGTTCCTGTCGGCTATAATGGCGTTCAGCATGGGATTGCGCAAGCCGTTAAACAATCCATAGATACCAATGGCAATGGCGAACAGAACCAGCCCCGTTGCAAAACCCACCAGTATCATCATAGCCAAACAGCATATGGTAGATAACAACAATACGAGCGCCTGCGACGGGATAACTTTTTTTATTGCCGGTACCGCAAGCTGCATCAATATACCGGTAACACCAAAGCCCGCGTAAAACAGCCCTATCTGGGTGGGGCTCAGCTTCAGATTATCGACGCTGAAGGTTTGGAAACCGATGATCATGGTAAATTGCGCCATCGTCAATAAAAACCCAATAAATATAGCCGTACCGATGACCGGTTTTTTTATAACCGTTATTAAAGACTTAAAAGTAAAACCACCTTTTTTGGCGGCTGCCGCCCGCTTATCCTTGTCATGTGTTTCCTTCAGCAAAAATATGGTTGCCAATACCCCAACCATAGCAATGGCGGCTGCAAAAAAGAAAGGCACTTTTTCCCCTAACTGGCTTAGCAAACCTCCCACAGCCGGCCCTATCACAAAGCCAAACCCAAATGCCGATCCAAGTATCCCAAAATTTTTAGCCCGCTCTTTGGGTGAGGATATATCTGATATCATAGCCTGCGCTACAGAAATGTTACCACCGGTAATACCATCCAGTATACGCGCTGCAAATAAAATTATTATACTGTTTGCCAGCCCGAAAAGGATAAAAGACGCACAGGTACCCACCAAGCTGAAAATGAGAATTGGCCGCCGGCCGAATTTATCTGAAAGAGAACCCAATACAGGCGTGGCAAAGAATTGGGAAATGGAGAATGCGGCGGTAAGCAAGCCTATCGTTTGCTCGGTTACCCCAAACTTTTTGCCGTATGAATACAGCAGCGGTATAATGATACCAAACCCCATGGAGTTTATTACGGATATAAATACCAACACCCACAGGGTTTTATTTACTTTCATCCCATACAAAAGCGATGAAAACAAAAAAGGTTCTGCAGATGCAGAACCTTTTAAATATTGTAATGATTTAATTACTGTTTTTCGAAATCTGAAGCCTTCGGCAGGATGTCTGCAACGTTACCCAGTTTGC
>NZ_CAXVWK010000074.1:0-32600 GCF_964263795.1 Mucilaginibacter sp. | reverse complement strand
ATAGAAGCGTTTTTAGATTTGTACGCGCCGGTGTGGCAATACTGGCACTCAATTTTCATGGCGCCTGCGTGTAACTCGTGCGAGTATTTGATAGGCTGTACCGGCTGATATCCCTGGTGAACGTTAGTGTTCCACATGGTTACCCAGCTAAAGCTACCTAAAGCGATGAAACCGCACAGCACGATAAAGAATACTAATTTTTTGTTTTTAAGCGCTTTTTTTACACCTGCTAAACGGTCAACAGCAACTTTTTCTTCGCCTTCTTCTTCCTCTTCGATAACCAGGCCTTTACTGCGCATCAGCAAACGCTCAAGCGTTGCGATAACTTTGTTCAACACCAGGATAACGATGAAAGCGATCACGATAACACCGATCAGGCCAAAAATAACCAGGTTGCTTGGAGTGCCTGTTTCTGCGGCAGCACCAGCGCCGCCACCTGCAGGGCCTTTAGCTTTATCTGCCTGAAGTTTTTTGTAATCCTCACGAACGTAAGTGATAATATTACCTACATCAGCATCGCTTAACTCCGCAAACACAGTCATGTTAGCCTGGTTAAACTCGTTATAGATTTTTAATGCTTTTGGGTTTTTAGCAGCGATAAGTGCCTGGTTGTTTTGGATCCATTTGGTCAGGTAAGCATCGTCAGTTTCCTGCGTCAGCTGCGGGCCTAAAGCGGGACCAGTCATCCGCACATCAATTTTGTGACACGCAGTACATTTCGCTTTGAATATCGCTTCACCTTTAGCGGCATCTGCCTGCGCATGGGCATTTAACCCGCAAACAGCCAAACCGGCTACCAGTAAAATCGATCTTGTTAACTGTTTAAAAATTAATGAGATATTTCTCATAAAAGGTATTTATGCTAAATAATTATATTATTAATGTGTGAAACTGACCTGTAGAGTTACGATTTTGCCACTTTTACAGCCACAAAAGTATAATTTATTACAGTACCACTGACAAATTAATGACAGTAATATCTAATTTATAATCGTTCTAAATTATTAAAAAATGCCCTTTAAATAGCTATAAAGGGCATTTCATTTTGCCAGATTTTGCACCTGCAAATCGGCAATTAAATCATTACTTTGAAAATTGAATTATTGTTTTAATATCCAGGCAAATATCAGTGGTACAACAATGGTCGCATCACTCTCTACAATAAATTTAGGGGTGTGGATATCCAGTTTACCCCAGGTGATCTTTTCGTTAGGAACAGCACCTGAGTAAGATCCGTATGATGTAGTTGAATCAGAGATCTGGCAGAAATAGCTCCAGAAAGGGATTTCCGTCATTTCCATATCCTGGTAAAGCATAGGTACTACACATATCGGGAAGTCGCCGGCAATACCACCGCCTATCTGGAAAAAGCCTACGCCTTTGCCACCCGAATTTTTCGGGTACCAATCGGCCAGCCAGGCCATGTATTCTATTCCGCTTTTCATGGTCGATGCTTTGATCTC
This sequence comes from Mucilaginibacter sp., assembly GCF_964263795.1. Classification (GTDB taxonomy): domain Bacteria; phylum Bacteroidota; class Bacteroidia; order Sphingobacteriales; family Sphingobacteriaceae; genus Mucilaginibacter. The sequence goes on along the minus strand of NZ_CAXVWK010000074.1, from coordinate 31,137 downwards.
ACCTTTGATCACGTATGATGCAAAGATGTTACCCATGGTAGAATCTTCCCATCCGGGTACAACAATCGGCAGGTTTTTCTCGGCAGCTGCCAGCATCCATGAATTTTTAGGGTCTATCTCGTAGTATTGCTCCAACTCGCCGCTTAGCAGAATCTTGTACATATACTCATGCGGGAAATAGCGCTCGCCGGCAGTATCTGCATCTTTCCATATCTTGTAAATATGTTTTTGTAAACGGCGGAATGCTTCTTCCTCAGGGATACAGGTATCTGTTACACGGTTATAGTGGTTCTCTAAAAGCTCCCACTCCTCTTGCGGTGACAGGTCACGGTAGTTAGGCACGCGTTTGTAGTGCGAATGTGCAACCAGGTTCATGATGTCTTCTTCCAGGTTGGCGCCTGTACAAGAAATAATATCGATCTTATCCTGGCGGATCATCTCGGCCAGGGATATACCCAGTTCGGCAGTACTCATGGCACCGGCAAGCGTTACCATCATTTGACCACCTTCGGTTAAGTGTGTTTCATAACCTTTGGCTGCATCCATTAACGCCGCTGCATTAAAATGCAGGTAATTTTTCTCAATGAATTGAGATATAGGGCCTCTTTCTGTACTCATAATTGTAAACTGTAATGTGATGCAAAAGTAGGGATTTTGCGCACAACAGAATTTTAAATTCCAAATTCTGCAAAACAATTGGTTATAAGCTACCTTTGGCCACCGTGATCACAATGAAAAAAACCTTTACTGTGCTGCTATTACTGGCGGCCTGCCAGGCGGTACAAGCGCAAAGGCGCATATTGCCCAAGTTTTTGTACGATATGTATTTTAGTAAGGATAGCACCAAAAAAGCCAGTTTTGTGTTACTGCCGGTATTAAGTACCGCGCCTGAAACAGGGCTGGAGATCGGCGGATCGGCCCTGTATTCTTTTTACACAGATACCGTCAGCCGTAATACCCGCGTATCTAACATATTTGCCTACGGTACCATTACCACAAAAGGCCAAAGCCGCTTAAACTTAAGCACCAATTATTGGGCGCCGCAAAACAAATACCACTACACCGCATCTGTTGGATACATTAACTTCCCGTTTGATTTTTACGGTGTGGGCAATAACACCCGCAAGGCAGATGCCGACCGGCTTGGCCAGAAACGCGTACGCGTTACGGCAACTGCTGAGAAAAAACTGGGTGACAATGTTTACATAGGCCTGGTAGGCGGCGGTTATGATTACCGCTTTAACGACCAGCAAACCGATGGCATTTTCGCTACAGACCCAACTATACAAGGCCGCCATGGCGGTACTTTTTTATACGCCGGCCCCAGCCTTGTTTTTGATAGCCGCAACAACAACACTTACACTACAAAAGGCATACACATTACCAGCTACCTTAACCTGATGAAAGGCCTGTACAGCAATAATAGCTACAGCGGCGGCCTTTTTAACTTTGAATATGCCCAGTATTTTAAGCTGAGCAATAAATTCGTGCTGGCTTTTAATGTACAGGAACAAAGCCTTACGGGCAGTCAGTCGCCCTTTTATTTGCTGCCCGCCCTCGGGAGCGACGAAATGATGCGCGGCTACTACAACGGCCGGTTTCGCGACCGTAACCTGCTGGCCGGCCAAACAGAACTACGCTATAGACTGGGCGACCGGATAGGCATCGTCGGTTTTTTGGGCACGGGGCAGGTGTTTGATAAAAGTTTCAGCCTCAGCGAGTTTAAGCCCAACTATGGCGGCGGCCTCCGCTATTTCTTCGATACCGAAAAGGGCCTCAGCATCCGCGTAGATTACGGCGTTGGGGAAAAACGCCCCGGCGAAAGCAGGCAAAGCGGTGTATATATTGGCTTAGGAGAAGCGTTTTAAGGGAGACAGAAATATCTAACCACAAGGCAAGATGAGTAAGGATAAGCTTTATCAGTTTTTAGGAAATGAGAAGATCATTTCTGCCCCGGCAAGGCAGGAGGTGGTAGATCGTTTCAAGCATAAAGCCCTGTCAAAGAATCAGTTTCAACTTACATCGGGCAGGGTTTGCGATGAATACCTTTTTCTGGAAGAAGGGTACATGCGCGCATTTGCGTTTGATACCGGCGGCAATGAGGTAACCACTAATTTTTATGCCGCAGGTGAGGTAATATTTGAGGTCTCATCTTTTTTTAACAGAAGCCGGTCGCAGGAAAACATCCAAACACTTACAGATTGTGAGGGGTGGTTCATCACTTACAAAGAATTAAATGAGCTTTTTCACTCCCTGCCCGAGTTTAGGGAGTTCGGCCGGTCGGTATTGGTAAAAGGGTTTGCTCAATTAAAAACACGGATGCTCAACATGATAACCCTTACCGCCGAAGAACGTTACGAGTTGCTGCTGGCAACAAATCCGGGCATCTTTCAGCATGCGCCGTTAAAGCACATAGCTTCTTACCTTGGTATTACCGATACATCCCTTAGCCGTATCCGTAAAGATCTGTCGAAAAAATAACGCCAAATTTATTTCTTGCCAATTGGCAAGACAGGGCTATTGCCAATCAGGTTCCTTTGTATAAATAAATCACACAATGGAAAACTTACAACTTTTATACCCGCTGTATTCTTACTAACCACGGTTTTAACGTTTGCGTTGCTCTATAAAGCAACCAACGGTTCTAAAATTGTAATTGCAATTGCCCTGGTTTGGGTGTCGGTTCAGGCAGCTATATCCTTAACCGGATTTTACAAAGTAACAACAGGCATACCGCCAAGATTTGCATTGCTGCTGGTACCGCCTATCCTTTTTACTATTATCCGCGCAATCACAAAAAGTGGTTTGTGGTTTATGGCAACTTTCGACTTAAAGGCCTTAACCCTTTTACATATCGTAAGAATTCCTGTTGAACTAACGCTTTACTGGCTATATCAGCACAAAGTGGTGCCGGAAGTGATGACATTCTCCGGTCGTAATTTTGATATCCTCTCCGGATTAAGCGCCCCTTTAGTTTACTACCTGGCATTCGTAAAAAAAGCGATCAGCAATAAAATGCTGTTAGGCTGGAATATTGTATGCTTGCTGCTTTTGGCCAACATAGTATTTACCGCTGTACTATCTGCGCCGTTTAGCATTCAACAATTCGGGTTCGAGCAACCGAATATCGCGCTGCTATACTTCCCTTATACCTGGCTGCCTTGCTTTATTGTACCGATAGTATTTATGGCACATTTAGTAAGCATCAAAAAACTCGCTGTATAATCTTTTTTGATTTAATTTTAGGTGACACTGATTTGTCAGTAGCAGACAATATAAATTATTAATTGCCAGTAACTTACAATTAACAGGAGGCGTTCACGGCCGTGAACATGAACACTATGGCTTAAAACCGGATCTTAAAATCTTCCTTAGCCTGGCCGGGTTTAAAGAAAACCAAACCTATCCAAAACAAGTCGACAGTTGCGGTAACCCGCGGGTGGGCTTTGATCTGTTTCCAGGCTTCCTTCATCCCGTCGCTCCAGTAAATATCGTCGAAGATGAGCATTGTACCTTCATGCACTTTAGGCAGGCACCACTCAAAATAACGAATGGTGGCATCCCGCTGATGGTTACCGTCGATGTACACAAAGTCGAGCTTTTCCTGGCTGTCTAAAACGCCTTTCAAGGTATCATCAAAATTGCCTACCACTACGTCTATATCGTGCAAACCCGACCTCCTAAAAACTTCCTTTGCTGCGCCGGCAGTTTGCGGGCAACCCTCTAGTGTGTACACTTTAGCATTGGGCGCTGCTTTTTGCAGGTATACTGTGGTAATGCCCAAGCAGGTGCCTAACTCTACAATGTTATCGGGCTTGGCGAATTTGGCAAGGCGATAAAGCAGTTTGGCCAGGCGCGGCGGTTTAAGCGCATTTATGGTGATATCGCTTATTTTTTTTTGTTTGTTATTGTTAACGTGAGATCCGGCTCCAAGATCAGTAACAGTAATGAGGCGGTCATCTACCAACAGGTGGTCGCGCTGCGCTTCTACTTTATCATAAACCTCTTTGTGGCTGTAGTCGTATATCACATCATCAACCAAACGGTAAATGAACGGCGAGTGTAAACCATGACGGTTTTTTGACCGGAACCTGTGAAACAGAAAATCTTTAGTGAACGTTAATTTAGACATTGAAAGCAAAAATATATAAACGTTTAGTATTTTAGCATAGCGTATGATAAATCCTTCAGAAGTACATTCCCTTATCCGCTTACTTGATGATACTGATGCCGAAGTTTACCAGCATGTACACCAAAAGTTGCTATCTTATGGCACCGAGGCTATTCAATATTTAGAGTCGGCTTTTGAACAAGCCTTTGACAGCATACAGCAAGAGCGTATTGCCAACCTGGTACATGAAATACAGTTTGGTACCCTTAAAAACGACCTGAAATTGTGGTACCAAAGCGGCGCTTTCGACTTGTTGCAGGGTATCCTGATCATTAACCGTTACCAATACCCCGATCTGGATGAACAGAAAGTGATCAACCAGATCGAAGCGATCAAGCGCGACATCTGGCTCCAGATGATGAACGAGGCCAGTCCGGTTGAACAGGTAAAGCTGATCAATCATGTTTTTTACAGCATACACGGGTTTGGCGGCAATACCAGCAATCACCGCGATCCGCAGAATAGCTACCTAAGCCAGGTCCTTGATACTAAGAAGGGTAACCAAATTTCGCTGGCAATTATCTATTCCATCATCGCCCAAAAACTGGATATCCCGGTGTATGGCGTGAACCTGCCGCAGCATTTTATTTTAGCCTACCTGGATGAAAGCCGTGAAACCGAATTTGAAGGCGGCATCTTGTTTTACATTAACGCCTTTAACAAAGGTTTCATTTTTGGCCGCAGGGATGTAGATATGTTTTTAAAACAGCTTAACCTGCAATATGACAAGCAGTTTTACGAGCCGTGTTCAAATGCAGACATCATCAAACGCGTGCTCCGCAACCTGATCAGTTCTTACGAGCACCTGGGTTCATCAGAAAAGGTGGATGAGCTAAATGAGCTGCTCGGAATATTAGGGAATACGCCGTAATCTTATTTCTGTAACCACCCGTTACCGTCCATCCAGCCGGTAAGCCAGCTGAACCAGAACTGTTTGCTTTTTGGATTTTTCATACCGAAACCGTGGCCTCCGGAGGGAAACAAATGCATCTCTGCCTTTACCTTGTTTTTTAATAACGCATCGTACATCATCAGTGCATTTTCTACCGGTACAACAGTATCATCCTCGGCGTGAATGATAAAAGTAGGTGGCGTGTTTGAGTTTACCTGTTGTTCATTGGAGTATAGGTCGACCGTTTGTTGCGACGGATTTTTACCCAGCAAAGCTTCCTTCGATCCTGCGTGGGTCTTGTCGCCCATGGTGATCACGGGGTAAATCAGCATCATAAAATCCGGGCGTACGCTGGTGTTGTTTTTATTGTCGATAAACACTTTGTCAAAGTGTGTTCCTTCAGTACCGGCCAGGTGCCCCCCTGCCGAAAAACCCATGATCCCAACTTTATCAGGATTTATGCCCCAGGTGGCTGCCCCTTCCCTTACCATTTGCACGGCACGTTGCGCATCTTGCAGTGGGCCAATCGTTTTATCAACCATAATACTGTCATTTGGTAAACGATATTTCAGCACAAAGGCTGCAACACCAATTTTGTTAAATTCCTTAGCAACAGTAAACCCTTCGTGCTCGGAAGCTAAGCCCATATAACTACCGCCCGGGCAAATGATCACAGCAGTACCATTAGCTAACTCTTTTGCCGGCAGGTAAGGGGTTAAAGTTGGTACAGTTACTTTAGTGATCCAAAAGGTGTTGCTAATTTGTTCTTTGTAGTTAGCAGGCGCGGTTTTGGCGTTTGGTATGCCGTTGAGGTATAGCAATATAGCTTTCTGCTGAGCCATGGACGAATATGTACCAAAGGCCGTTAACAGTGCCGATAACAGTAATTTCATAGCAATTTTAATTGACAGGCAATGTACAATTTTGAGAGGTAAAGTAATCTGATCAATCGCTACAAAAAAGTGCCGGTGAAACACCGGCACTTTAAAATCATGATCGAACTAAATACTATTATTAAAGTTGGAAGCGGTTACACTAATTTTTAGGCCCGCCAAACTCCATTAGGTACGATTTCAGGAACTCGTTCAGGTCCCCATCTAAAACGGCCGCCGCGTTAGATGTTTCATGATCGGTACGCAAATCTTTCACCAACTTGTAAGGGTGCAAAACATAATTTCGGATCTGTGAGCCCCATTCTATCTTTTTCTTGTTACCCTCTACCGCGCTTGACGCTTCGGCGCGTTTGCGCATTTCAGCTTCGTACAATTGCGATTTCAGTAAACGGATGGCGTTCTCCTTATTTTGCAGTTGCGACCGCGATTCTTGGTTTTTGATAATAATTCCTGAAGGTTTGTGATATAAACGCACGGCAGTTTCTACCTTGTTCACGTTTTGGCCACCCGCGCCACCTGCCCGGAAGGTTTCAAATTCAATATCGGCATCTTTAACCTCAATATCAATAGTATCATCTACCAGCGGATATACATATACCGACGCAAAAGAGGTGTGGCGTTTGGCATTTGAATCAAATGGCGAAATTCGCACCAAACGGTGCACACCATTTTCGCCTTTTAAATAGCCATAGGCAAACTCACCCTCTATTTGCAGGGTCACCGTTTTTACGCCGGCCACATCACCTTCCTGGTAATCCTGTTCAGATACCTTGTGCCCGTTCTTTTCGGCCCACATAATGTACATACGCATCAGCATACCTGCCCAGTCGCAGCTCTCCGTGCCACCAGCACCGGCCGTAATTTGCAAAACGGCGTTGAACTGATCCTCTTCGGCGCTGAGCATGTTTTTAAACTCCAGCTCTTCCACTGCGCTAACCGCCTGCTCGTACTGTTCGTTCATTTCGGTCTCGGTAGCGTCGCCACCCTGGAAAAATTCAAACAGCACCTGGGTATCTTCTACTACAGCTACTACCTTCTGGAAAGCATCAGTCCATACTTTTTTAGTTTTGATGGAAGCCAATACCTTTTCGGCTTCTTTAGGATGATCCCAAAAGTTTGGGCCAACAGTTATTTCCTGTTCTTTTTGCATCGCATCGAGTTTGTTATCGATGTCAAAGATGCCTCCTCAGGGAAGTTGTTCTATCCCTTAAATCCTGGATGTTTTCTTTAGTCATACGGCAAATATAATAAATTGCCGGCAAGGGTTTTATTAACCGGTGTTACAACTTTCCGGCTAATGCTTTCGTATCTTAGTTTATATTTATCTGCCATGAAAAAATTCCTTACCCTTTGCTTAAGTTTAGCATGCAGCGGCGCTTTTGCGCAGGATTCGTTGCAATATTATAACCAAAAGCGCTATACTACCACTGCAACGGGCATGAAAGTTTTAAGCAGTTGGGGACTCGTTAATCTTGCAGTTGGCGCAACCGGCTGGGCAACTACCGATGGCACAACCAAATACTTCCATCAAATGAACACTTTTTGGGGTGGCATTAACTTGGGGATTGCCCTGTTAGGCTATACCAATGCGCAAAAAAATAAAGGGAAAAGTTTCAACCCGACAGAAAGTTTAGCCGAACAGAAAAAAATGGAAAAGGTCTTCCTGATAAACGGCGGACTCGATGTGGCGTATCTGGGCACCGGCATTTACCTGAGCCATCGTGGTAATTCTAAAAACGATGATAAATTAAAGGGCTACGGCTCGTCTGTAATTATGCAGGGTGCCGCGCTGCTTTTGTTTGATAGTATTATGTATGCTACGCAAAAAGGCAATGGTGGTAAGTTGCGCGCGTTTTTGGCTAAAAACCCGGTGATGTTTGACGGCAATAAGGTAGGCATGCTCATACGGCTATAAACAAAAAGGCTGCGAAGAGAATCCCTTACAGCCTCTTTATCTTTCAAGCTTGTGCTTAAGCCAACTTCATTTGCTTAAGCAACAGGCTAATATCGCCAATGTTGCCATTTAGCTTTGATATAATGGCGCTTAGTGCAAGTTCTTTATTCTGCTCGCTTTTTGATTGTTTGATCAGCTCCTGCATTACCGGTGGGATCAGTTTGTTCGAGATCTCCATTGCCTCTCTGCTTTCTATGCCGTAAAAGTTGTTCAATTTATTGGCAAACTTATTTACTGCACTTGCAATAAGCGGATTATTAAATATACCCGTAAATTGGAAGTATTTTACCAGATCGCGTAGTTTCCCGCTTTCCATCTGGCTTTTAAGCACCTCAATGATCGAGCTCGATGCATCGTTCAACACGGCTTCACGGTATTTTTCGGGAATTGCCGGGTTGTTCAAAACAGCTTCTCCGGCATTATTTTTTACAAGCAAAAAGAGTTTCTCAAACATGATAATATGTGTTAATAGCAGATTATGAAAATTGATAAAATAATTGGTTTTATTTACCAATACGACAAATATATCGAATATTGGTTTTAAAAATAAAAACGTAATGATAAAGTTGTTAAAAATATGACAATCCGAATGGTGTAAAACAAACACTATCCCCGGGGTGTTTAAACAACACTATCCCGTCATTATTTCACAATTAATATCAGCGTAAAAATTAACTTGTTGCTTTTACCAAAAACACATCAACTATGTTGCCAAATATTGATTTCACCAGCACCCAGTCTTATAAATACCTTACCGACCATTACCTCGATGTCCTGACTAAAAATCTGAAAGATCTTTTCGCGGCTGATAGTCAACGATTTGAAAAGTTCTCTCTCCAGTTCGATGATATACTGCTGGATTATTCCAAGAACCGTATAGACGACGAGACCATAGCACTTTTGATACAATTGGCCCGCGAGTGTGGTGTAAATAAGGCAATTGAGGCCATGTTTGCCGGTGAAAAAATTAATGTTACCGAAGGCCGCCCTGTGTTGCACGTAGCTTTACGTAACCGCGCCAATACACCTATTTTAGTTGATGGGAAGGATGTAATGCCCGATGTAAACCGGGTTTTGCAGCACATGAAAGAATTTAGTACGGCCATTACTTCGGGCGAATGGAAAGGCTACACCGGGAAGGCAATTACTGATGTAGTGAATATAGGCATCGGCGGATCTGACTTAGGGCCGGTGATGGTTACAGAAGCATTGAAAGCTTACAAGAACCATCTGAACATGCACTTTGTATCAAACGTAGATGGTACTCACATCGCCGAAACTTTAAAAGAACTGAATGCAGAGACCACACTGTTCCTCATCGCATCAAAAACGTTTACCACGCAGGAAACAATGGGCAATGCCCATAGCGCCCGCGACTGGTTCATTGAAAAGGGCGGTAAAGACCAAGATGTAGCTAAACACTTTGCGGCGCTGTCTACCAATAGCGAGGGCGTTGAAAAATTTGGGATCGATACAAAAAACATGTTCGAGTTTTGGGATTGGGTTGGCGGCCGCTACTCGTTATGGAGCGCTATTGGCCTCTCTATCGCTTTAAGCGTTGGTTTCGATAACTTTGAAGAGTTGTTGAGCGGCGCCCATGCCATGGACGAACACTTTAAATCAACTGAATTGGAAGAAAACCTACCGGCGATATTGGCTTTGGTAGGCATTTGGCATAATAACTTTTTCGAAGCCGAAACTGAGGCGATACTTCCTTACGATCAATACATGCACCGTTTTGCAGCTTACTTTCAACAGGGGGATATGGAAAGTAACGGCAAACATGTAGACCGCAATGGCAAACATGTAGATTACCAAACCGGGCCGGTTATCTGGGGTGAGCCGGGCACAAACGGCCAGCATGCCTTTTACCAGCTGATACATCAGGGCACTAAGCTTATCCCCTGCGATTTTATAGCGCCGGCGCAATCACACAATCCGCTTGGCGAGCACCACAACATGCTGCTATCAAATTTCTTTGCGCAAACCGAAGCCTTAATGAATGGTAAAACAGAGGATGAGGTAATTGCCGAATTGAAAAACGCCGGTAAATCCGACGAAGAGATTAGCCATATAGCGCCATTTAAGGTTTTTGAAGGCAACAGGCCTACCAATTCTATCCTGGTAAAAAAGATCACGCCACGCACCTTAGGTAGCCTGATAGCAATGTACGAGCATAAGATATTTGTACAGGGCATTATCTGGAATATCTACAGTTTCGACCAATGGGGTGTTGAACTTGGCAAGCAGTTGGCAGGCAAGATCCTGCCTGAGCTGAAAGATAATTCACCTGTAAACACGCATGACTCATCAACCAACGGATTGATTAATCAATATAAAGCCTGGCGGTAAAGAGCAAGGGAATATAAGTGAAAGGCTACCTGTTCAGGTAGCCTTTTCCTATCATAAATTTTCGCCGGCCGCTTTTTCAAAACTTAGCAGCACAACCCCGTTTTCGAAGACCATTGTATTAGTTGCCCTCAATCCCAATCTATCACGCAAGTTTTTGAACAACGGCCTGCCTTTTTTTAGGGCGATGGGGTAAATCCACAACCGGTACTCATCAACTAAATTATGGCGTATTAAACCTGCAACAAGTTTGCCGCTGCCATAAACTAAAATATCTTTCCCCTGCTTTTGCTTAAGCTGGTTAATCTCCGGTTTTAAATGTCGGGCTGCCAGCCGGGTATTATTCCATGCTCCTATCCGCATAAGCGATCTTGAAAAAACCACCTTTTCGCAGCTGTTCATCATTTGCGCATAATCGGCATTCTCCCTGGGCAAAAAGCTGCTTTGGTGAGCGCCCCAGTAAGAGGCCATGCCCTGATAAGTATTACGGCCTAAAACCAAAGTGTCGGCGTTGCCTAATTGAAAGGCTGCTACATGGCTCATTTCATCATTCCAAAACGGCGTATGCCAGTCCAGCTCACCATCGGGGCCGGCCATAAAGCCATTTAAGGTAACGTTCATTGACACAACAAGCCTGCGCATTGCATTGATTTATTTATCCGCCGGCGCGTAGCATAATACATTAATGCCGCAGCTAAACGAATTTGCTTTGATCAACTTCAAGTTCAGCTTACTATCTAGCTCTGCAAAAATGGGCTTGCCTTTGCCTATTGCTGCTGGGTTTACAAATAGATGGTACTCGTCTATCAAATTATTTTTTATCAGTGCCGATACCAAACGTGCGCCGCCATAAGCAACAATATCGCCACCTTCCTGCGCTTTCAATTTACTTACTTCTTCTGCAATATCGCCTGTTGCCAATGTGGTGTTTTCCCACGGGCTCTCGGAAAGTGACCGCGTAAACACAACTTTAGGATCATTCACCATCTTGTGCGTAAAAGCATCTGCTTCAGCTTCATTAGAGCGCTCTTTCCATACAGGGATGAAACCTTCGGCCAGTACACGGCCAAGAATTATCGTGTCGACTGGGCGGGTTATATCTGCTACATATTCTTTCAACTGGTCGTCCCAGTCCCAGGTCATCCAATCCATTTCATTATTTGGGCCGGCTACAAAACCATCAAGGCTTACCTGCATTTGTAATTTTAGCTTTCTCATTATTGCTTTTTGTTGTGATGATACAAAGATAAACGGCTATGATAACCGGTAACGGTGTAAAGAGGACTAATACGGGGTTGTTTACGACATTATTGTTCCTTAAATTTACTTAACCAATTATTATCACCCTATATGAAACACGTATCTATCCTGATCAGTAACGACGCGGTTTTAGCCAGCATTGCCGACCCGCGTATTATGTTTACCGGTGTAAATGAGTTTTTAGAAGCCGCAGGCAAACCGCCGTTGTTTAAAGTGCAGCTGGTTGGTTTAACCAAAGATGTAAAACTGCATTCGGGATTATTTTCTGTACATACTGATGAGGTGATAGATAATGTGACCAAAACCGACTTGATCATTATTCCTGCAATGGGCGGCGACATGGCGGGAGCTATTAAAAAGAACGAGCAATTTATCCCGTGGATTATTAAGCAATACAACCAGGGCGCCGAGGTGGCAAGCTTGTGCGTAGGCGCGTTTCTGTTAGCAGCAACAGGTTTATTAAAGGGCAAGGAATGTTCTACCCACTGGCGTTTTGCAGAGCAGTTCCGTGAGATGTTCCCGGATATTACCCTGGTAGATGCGCGTATTGTTACCGAGCAGCAGGGGCTTTACAGCAGCGGCGGCGCAACATCTTACTGGAACCTGCTTTTATATCTGGTTGAGAAGTATGCCGGCCGCGACATGTCTATCATGGCATCAAAGGTTTTTGCGCTGGAGATTGACCGCAAGAGCCAGTCGCCATTTATCATGTTTAACGGGCAAAAAACGCATGAGGATGAGCCGATCAAAAAGGCCCAGGAATTTATAGAAGCCAACATCACCGAACGGATCTCAATAGAAGACCTTGCCGGTAAATACGCAATTGGTAAACGCCATTTTGAGCGCCGTTTTAAAAAGGCAACCAACAATACACCTGTTGAGTACATTCAACGCGTAAAGATAGAGGCTGCCAAGAAACAACTGGAAAGCGGCCGTAAAAACGTAAACGAAGTAATGTACGATGTTGGCTATACCGATACTAAAGCCTTCCGTACGGTGTTTAAAAAGATCACGGGGCTATCACCGGTCGAATACAGGAATAAATATAAGAAAGCGGCCTGAGGCTATTTTTTTACAAATTTTACCTGGTACATTTTAGGCCATTTTTTGCCGGTAACAAAAATACGATTGGTTGCTTTATCGTATGCGATGCCATTGAGCACGTTATTACCGTTATCGAAGCCTGCAGGGCGCTGGTTTTCCGGCCAAAGGTTAGCCATATTAATGCGTTGCAGTACCGCGCCTGTTTTAGGGTCGACAACTACAATGTCGTCGGAACCGTAAACGTTTGCATAAAGCTTTCCATTAATATATTCCAGCTCGTTTAATTTATCTATAGGCCCTTTGTCATCATACACATCGATGTAGCCTATAGCATTAAACTTATCTTTATCTAAAAACCATATGCGGTTTGTACTATCATCCATGTACAGTTTGGTTCCGTCATAACACAGGCCCCAGCCTTCTACCCCAACGTTGTTGTTAAATGTGTTGATCAACTCGAACGTATTTTTGTTGTACACATAACCAATTTTCTCTTTCCATGTAAGCTGTATGATCTTATCACCTATTACAGATAACCCTTCCGAAAACACTTTGGGGTCGCCGTCTTTTAATTTAAGGATCCGGCCGGTGTTCAGGTCGGCTTTACGCAGGCTGGATTGCCCCTCATCCGAATTCAGTACGCCGCCATCGCTTTCATACATTACGCCATCCGTGTATTGCAAACCTTCGGTATAGCTGGCTGTATCATGCGGAAACGTTTTCTCTACAACATAGCTTAGCTGCTCCGGTGCTTTTGTGGCCAGCAGGATAAAATTGGTATTTACATCGGTACTTTTACCGCCCTGGTAAACTTTAGCAGTAATAACCCTTGCGCCAAGGCCAATGCCTTCTGTTTTAATCTGTATGGAAGATGAATCTTTAGCCGACCCTACCCTGGTAGAATCTAACAGGTAAACAATGGAATCAGCTTTTATATCAGATGGCAAATTTACCTTCGCGCTGATCACATCTCCAAGTTTGTAGGCTGTGCCGGCATCAGGGGTAATTGTTATGTCGCCTGCAGTCTTTGTATCATTTTTACAGCTGTATGCCAATACGGATATCAGGGCAAAAAATAAAATTCTCTTGTTCATGGTTTAAATAGTCGAAGGCCAAAAGGCATCTTCAATATGGTTGAGTTTGTAGTTATTATTACGATCAAAAAGTACGGATATTATATCAAACCGCACATCGCCCTGGTGGTTCATTATGTAAATATATTCATCGGCCGCCTGCACTAACAGCTTTTGCTTGCGGGCATCAACAAAGTCTTCCGGCTGCCCAAAGCCGTTGCCCGTACGGGTTTTCACTTCCACGAAGATGATCACCCCAGCTTTATAAGCAATTAGATCTATCTCCGCCTTTCCAAACATCCAGTTCTCGTCCATCATCTCGTAGCCGGTGGCTTCAAGGTGTGCTTTGGCCAATGCTTCGCCTTGCCGGCCCAGGTCGTTGTGGGTAGCCATTATTTGGGTATTACTGTACCGAGATAATCCGCAATGGCCTTATGTACTCTTTTCATTTGGATTTGTTGTTGCATTATAACAACTTGATTATCATAATCTGTTTCATCAATTAGTTGTTTTGTAAGCTTGTCTATAATGGCCTCAACTTTAATTTTTTTTACATGAAAAATACCACCAAGGATCGTTGCTTTCATGTTATTTTGCTCGTTCGGGACCATTATTTTATGCATCTCATACCAATTTTCACTCAAAGTATACTTAGTCGAAAGAAGGTCAATAGCTAAATTGACAACAGATTTGTCAGAATGATGGATGAAAAATTTATCATCTGGCAAAATTCCATTATCGACCTGTTCAGAATAAACGTCAATAAATTTTTTACATGGAATATTAAAAAAATCTACATCACTGAGTTCAGCTATCATAAATGGGCCAATGTAGGTGTTGGCAATACCATCCCAGTCAATCATGCTGCTACCGTAAGACAAAAGTAGCCTAACAATCTCCCGCTCCTGGTTTGCAATTTCCTCTGCCTTTTCTTTCTCCGTTTCATCAAAAATTGCTAATTCTTCGGGCGACGTTTCGAATGAGGTTTTACGGTTTCCGTGCTGATTTTGATAATCCTTTTTAGCTTTCGCCTGGCGCATCTTGTTCAACTCGGTAAGCAGGGCGCGCTCATCAATCTGCAAAATATAGCTGCACTCTTTAATAAACACCGATGCTTTGATAGAATCCGGGATCTTGGCAATACTTTCCACTATCTCCCTGATTACCTCCGACCGGCGGATGGGGTCATTACCCGCCTCTTTTAAAAGGATGCCGGTTTTGAAAAGGATAAAGTCTTTCTTGCTATCATCTACGTGCTTTTTAAAAGCCGCCGTGCCGAACTTTTGAACGTAAGAATCCGGATCGTGACCATCAGGGAAAAGTACCACTTTAACGTTCAAACCTTCTTCCAGGATCAGGTCTAAACCGCGTAATGAAGCTTTTATGCCGGCAGCATCACCATCATAAAGAATGGTAATATTTTTTGTCAGCCTGCCTATCAGCCTTACCTGCTCAACCGTTAACGACGTGCCCGATGATGCTACCACATTTTCTATCCCTGCCTGATGTACAGACAATACATCGGCATACCCCTCAACCAGGTAGCAGTTATCTTCTTCACGAATTGCCTTTTTAGCAAAGTACAATCCGTAAAGTACATTAGACTTATGGTAGATCTCCGATTCGGGCGAGTTGACGTATTTGGGTACGTTTTTGTCGCTCTTTAATGTACGACCGCCAAAAGCGATCACTCTACCGGTAAAGCTGTGAATTGGGAACATTACCCTGCCACGGTACCTGTCATACAACGACCCGTTGTCCCGCTTAACTGATAATCCGCTGGCTACTAAAAATTCTTCCTGATAGCCTTGTTTAAGAGCTTCGCCTGTAAAGGCTTCCCACTGATCGGGCGAGTACCCCAACTCAAATTTTCGAATCGTTTCGCTATTAAAACCTCGTTCCTTAAAATAGCTCAGGCCGATATTCTGGCCTTCGTCGGTATTAAGCATGGTTTCATGAAAGTACTTGGCAGCATAGGTGCTTACGATCATCAGGCTCTCCCGGCGCTGGTCTTCTTCTTTATGCTCAGATGATTCTACCGTTTCCTCAACCTCAATACCATACTTTTTGGCCAGCCATTTAAGCGCTTCGGGATAAGTGAACTTTTCCAGTTCCATTAAAAAGGTGATAGCGCTACCGCCCTTACCCGAGGAAAAATCTTTAAAGATGCCTTTGACCGGCGATACCGTGAACGATGGCGTACGCTCGTTGGCAAAAGGAGATAAACCAATGTAATTGGCGCCACGTTTTTTTAACTGCACAAACTCACCGATCACCTCCACAATATCTGTGGCTTCCATTATGCGGTCGATGGTGGGTTTGGTGATCATATGTTAAATACAGCGCGGATACAAAAGTAAAGCTTAAAGAGGTTACTTCTTCTTAAAGATATAAAATTATCATGATTGATTTACAGAAGGGCAACCACGGACTATAAATGAGAGTTGCGTTTTACCACCGTAATAGCAGCTTAGGATCAATCTAATATAGCCCCTTTAGGTGATGCCTTTAAAAATGTAATGGCTATGCCTGCTAACACAATGGCACTACCAATCAGTTCTTTTGCTTCCAGTTTTTCGCCTAAGAAGCATGCGGCCAGCAAGCCTGCAAAAACGGTTTGGCTCAACAGGGTAATGGCCACCTTTGTGCCTTCCAGGTAGCGTATCGAGTAGTTGATGGTTAGCCAGCCAAGTAACTGGCAAAGCAGGCCCATCCCAATAAAGCAAAGCCAAACCCGCAGCGGGAAATCAACAATGTTGCCGCCCATAAAAGTGTTAATGAGGAGCAAAAAAACGCCGGAGCTTAGCATGCTGTAAAACATAAAGCTAAAAACATCAATACCGGCCATAATATTTTTGGTGATCATTAAGTAACAGGCATAAAACAAACTTGCCAGTACCGCCAGCAATATCCCGCCATTAAATTCCAGTTGTAATATTTGCCGGTAACCTACCAATACCACCATGCCTGCTAAGGCAACAGCTGTACCTATCCAAAATAGCTTACCGCTGCGCTTTTTAAAGAATATTAAACTCATTAGCCCTACCCAAACGGGAGCAAGGTTGGCTATCAATGTAGATACGGTTGCGCCTATCTTTAAAAGCGACATATTCCAAACCGCGATATCCGCTGCAAAAATGATCCCGGCTATGACTGAATAGGCCA
The DNA here is from genome assembly GCF_964263795.1 of Mucilaginibacter sp. Lineage (GTDB taxonomy): Bacteria > Bacteroidota > Bacteroidia > Sphingobacteriales > Sphingobacteriaceae > Mucilaginibacter. The sequence continues at coordinate 14,336 of NZ_CAXVWK010000074.1, read as the reverse complement.
GTTGCCGGCGGCTTATCTTCAATTTGCCTTTTACAATACAATACGGCAATAAACAAAGCCAAGCCACAAACACCCGGTAAAAAGCCGCGCCTAAAGGTGATGTACCCGCGAGCTTAACAAAAATGGGCGAAAACGATATACACAAAATACCTATTGCCAGGCTTAGCTTTGGGTTGAGCGACATAGCGCAAACTTACGCAATGTACTAACACGTTCGTCGACGGAATTTCGAAAGCTGGAAGCTAAATATTAATTTGCCGGAAACTTTTTGACGCCGGATGTATCAGAAATTAACTTTCTATCGTAATGTATAAAAATTACGATTATGAAAAAGATCTCTTTATTTATCCTGTTTGCGCTGCCGTTGTTATTAACGGCTTGCATCAAAGACAATGACAAATGCTGCGCGGTTTATTACGACCCTTATTTTGTTGCCGAGCGTAATGGCTTAGGTATAGTTGCCCAACCCGGATCTGCCAAGGTAGGTACCGATTCTATTTCGGTATTTGGTGTGAGTAACCAGGCAGGTGTACGCATGCGTTTCAAATTCAATGGTAAAGGCGTTTATGCACTGGCCGGTAACCAAAGCAAATATTACCAGGTGGTAGGTACCGATACCGTAAGCCGTTACAATTTAGGCGCCGCATCCGGTAGTTCTATTGAAGTTACCGGTTATGATTCTATCAACAAGATCCTTGGCGGCAAGTTTAACCTTAACATGAAACGCACCTTTCCGGTTACATCAAGCACTTATCCGGATAGTGTTAAATTTACCAAGGGACAGTTTGTTATCGCGCTGCCGCGATAAGTCTTTTAACCTGCGGCCTTGCCGCAGGTTATTTTTGTGATACCATTATTGCATGTAACACGTTATCAAACTTAAAATTATAAAACCCATACCAATGAAAAGATTTTTATTTGCCGCGCTAGTGATGCTTTCAGCACTTAACTTTTCGTGCACTAAAGGTGGCCGGATGTGCTGCGCGAACCCTTATCAGCCTTACATGTCGGCCGAGAAGAATGGGATTAAGTGGGACGCGGCAGTAAGCACGTCAAGAATCGCCGGCGACTCTCTGGCAATTGCCGGATCGCAAACGGAAGAGCGTCTGGTCATCCGGATAATGTTTAACGGCAAGGGGATTTATAATTTAACGGGCAACCAGGCAACGTTTTTCACAACGGTGGGGCAGGATGTTCTAACCAGCGAGTACGGGGTTGATAACTCAACAAAAAGCACAATTGAAATTACCGAATACGATAATACAAAAGCCATTATAACCGGCACCTATTATATAGCGCTAAAGAGGGCTGCCAATAAGTACCCTGGTTCCCCGGAGACCATCCGGTTTTTAAAAGGAACATTTAGCACCTATCTAAAAAATTAGACCGGCTCATTGCCTAAGTATTGGCTTACAGCTAACAGGTTTTGGCAAATAATTGTATTTTTGCCACTCAACTGATATGTATATGAGCCAGCGAATTAAAATTAAAGCATTATTAGAAAGCGGCAGGACCGACGGAGATATTACGGTAAAGGGATGGGTGCGGGCTTTCCGCCAAAATCGTTTTATTGCTTTAAATGATGGCTCTACTAACAGCAACCTGCAAATCGTTGTCGATTTTGAGAACACGGACCCCGCCCTGCTTAAACGTATAACATTTGGCGCCGCGGTAGCCATCAACGGAACCCTTGCCCCCTCACTTGGCCAAGGCCAGAGCGTTGAAGTGATTGCCGGCGAAATTGAGATTCTTGGCGATTGCAACCCTGACGAATTCCCACTGCAGCCCAAAAAACAAACCCTTGAGTTTTTACGAGAGAACGCACACCTACGTTTCCGTACCAATACATTCGGTGCCATTTTCAGGGTGCGTAACACACTGTCGTTCGCGGTGCACCAGTTTTTCCAGGATAAAGGTTTTGTATACCTGCACACACCGATCATCACTCAATCTGATGCTGAAGGCGCCGGCGAAGCATTCCACGTTACCAACTTTGATTTTGAAAACATTCCCCGCACTGATACCGGCGAAGTGGATTACAAGCAGGACTTTTTCGGCCGCTCAACCAATCTTACCGTATCCGGCCAATTAGAAGGTGAGTTGGGTGCTATGGCGTTGAGCGATATCTACACCTTCGGCCCAACCTTCCGTGCCGAAAATTCTAACACAACCCGCCACTTAGCCGAGTTTTGGATGATAGAGCCCGAGATGGCGTTTTACGACTTGAATGATAATGCTAACCTGGCCGAGGAATTGCTAAAATACGTGATCAGCTATGCGTTGGACAAAAACAAAGAAGACCTGGAGTTTTTAAACCAGCGCCTGCAGGAAGAGGAAAAGCAAAAGCCACAAAACGAGCGTGCTGAGTTGGGCCTGTTGGAAAAGCTGCAATTTTGCCTTACCAATGATTTTGAACGCCTTACCTACACCGAGGCGATAGAGATATTACGCAACTCGACCCCGAACAAAAAGAAGAAGTTTGTTTACCCGGTTGAGGGATGGGGTACCGACCTGCAATCTGAACACGAGCGCTACCTGGTTGAGAAGCACTTTAAAAAACCGGTTATCCTTACAGATTATCCTAAAGAGATCAAATCCTTTTACATGCGCCAGAACGACGATGGTAAAACCGTTGCCGCGATGGATATCCTGTTCCCGGGTATTGGCGAGATCATCGGCGGTTCGCAACGTGAAGAGCGTTTAGACAAGCTGGAAACCCGTATGGATGAGATAGGCATCCCTAAAGACGAGCTTTGGTGGTACCTGGATACCCGTCGCTTTGGTGCATGCCCGCATGCCGGCTTTGGTTTAGGCTTTGAGCGTTTGGTGTTATTTGTTACCGGCATGGGCAACATCCGCGATGTGATCCCTTTCCCAAGGTTCCCTAAAAACGCCGAATTTTAGACCGCTGATTTAACTGATTTTTATGATTACGCTGATTGATCTGCAACAAAGTTTATCAGCGTTTTCTTTCATACGCTGGCACACCTTTAAATTAATAGTCCCTCAAAAAAGTGTACAACTATTAACAAAGGTTTACACTTTTCGGAAAAAATCAAGTTAAATAGTTGATTAACAATTAATTGCGAAATGGTTGGGTTAACACTCCTTTTCGGAATATTGGATCCATTTTTAGATCTTCTATGCCGTTCAACTTATCGCTTTATCTGTTCTGTTCGAATTGTTATTTTGGTCGAATCGTATTAATCCTTGAATCCCATAATCGTGTTACTCCCTTTTATAGTCCTTATGTACAATCAAAAAACTGGCGCGTTCTTCTTTTTTGAAGGGGATATCCCAGTTGCCCTGGTAAGTGATTTTGGTGGGTAATAGTTCGCCGCCAAAGTTGTTAAGCTCGATGTTCATCTGCACATTAAAGTCGAAAAGCATGTTACTGTATTTCATATCTACGTACCGCCCTAGGATCTGAAATGTCCGGGCATCAAATATGGTAGTAAGCTCTTTAATCATCACGTCATCATCGGCCGTACTGGGCTTCTTAATCACCTTGAACCGGTACACGGGGATGCTGTCTACATACGTTCCACGGGCAAACTCATAACGGTAAAACTGCCGCATATCCGGCCCGAAGATCTCCGTTTTTCCGCTGATAAAAGGTATGCCGCTAATCTTGCGCCCGGGCGTAAATATCAGCTGTTTCAGTTTTGCCTTATAACCTTCATTTTTACCTTTATTATCGCCGGGCAGTCCATCGGTCTTTATAAAATCCGAATTGTAGGCGTTCATAAAAATGTAGTCGAACATCTCTACGGTGTACAGCTGATACTTGCCGTTCTTCTTGTAAACGGCACCCGTATCCTGCTTAGCTACATAGGTGATCTTATGGGCACCTTTCTCGTTACTGTGAATCAGCTTGCGATAGATCTTGCCGTTAACTTTATTCTTTTTATCGTAGGTGTAAATGCGGTTCTCTGCAGTAAACGCATAACGTTTCATATTCTGAAAAGCCTTGTAAAAGCTGGTATCGGCAACTACGGCATCAATAAAATCCTGCGCGTTTAACTTATGCGACCGGATATTTGCCACAGGCGTATCAATGGTTATTGTACGGATGGTGTCGGGATTAAACCGCTGGATTTGCTGAGCAAAGGTGCTAAAAGCACTAAAAAGAAAGGAAAATAATAGAAGATGGTTTTTCATTTATTGTTTAGCATCATGTCATTACGAGCGCAGCGTGGCAATCGCACACTTTGCAGACCTGCTCTGTAAAGTGCGCGATTGCCTCGTTCCTCGCAATGACATTTTATTTTTAATTTCCTAATTGCTTAATAGCCAGGTAAGCCATAAGCCCGGTACTTATTTTAAAAGCATCTTCTTCCACATCAAAGGTAGGTGTATGTACAGATGATGTAATGCCCCTCGCTTCGTTACGGGTGCCCAGGCGGTAAAAGCAACTATCTGCCACCTGCGAGTAGTAGGCAAAATCTTCGGCAGCCATCCAGATATCCAGATCGAGCACATTCTCTTTACCCAGGTAATCTTCTGCATGGCTGCGGGTAGCGTTGGTGAGCACCTCTTCGTTAATCAGGAACGGGTAGCCGCGCATAATGGTAAATTCGCAGCTGCCGCCCATGCTTTCGGCAATACCTTCGGCCATTTTTTTCATCTTGACATGCGCTTCGCCGCGCCATTTTTCGTCCATCGTACGGAAGGTTCCTTCCAAATAAACTTCATTCGGGATCACGTTGGTAGCGCCATTGGCAATCACCTTGCCAAACGAAAGTACAGACGGACTTTTTGGATCGGCAAAACGGCTGACTACCTGTTGCAAAGCGGTTAGTATATGCGCGGTGATGATCACCGGGTCAACATTTTGCTGTGGCTGCGCACCGTGGCCGCCTTTGCCCTTTACGGTTACGTATAGCTCATCGGTAGATGCCATGTACTTGCCCGCACGGAAACCCACTTTCCCGGCATCAATAAGGGGCATTACATGCTGGCCTAAAACAGCACCAGGTTTAGGGTTTTCTAAAACACCCTGTTGTATCATGAGGCTTGCACCGCCGGGCAGCTTTTCTTCTGCCGGCTGAAAGATCAATTTTATAGTACCGCCGAATTCTGATTTTAGTTCGGTTAAGATCTTAGCGGTACCTAACAGAGAGGACGTGTGCGCATCATGGCCGCAAGCATGCATAACACCGGGATTCTGGCTTTTATAAGGCACATCGTTAGCCTCCAGTATCGGGAGTGCATCCATATCGGCCCGCAAGGCTACCACCTTGTCAGACGGTTTATCGCCTTTAATCAGTGCAACCAGGCCGGTATCGGCCATTTTGTGGTACTCCAAACCCAGTTTGGTAAGCTTTTGTGCCACAAACACCGAGGTTTCCACCTCGTGAAAAGATAGTTCGGGGTGCGAATGCAAATGCCTGCGCGTAGCTACCACATCATCAAATATTGCTTCAGAAAGCTGCTGGATCTTTTCTTTAATCATTACTGACAACCGTTTTTGGAGGGTTAATTTTTTCGGAGATGATAAACATGGCCGAAAAGGTACCATTAAGCTGGTTTTTCATCCGTTCTGCTTCTATCCGGGAACGGAAATCGCCGGCACGTACCTTAAAGTTAGGTTCGCGGTAAACAATGTACGTACGCATTTCCGGGAACTCCATGTTGAACCTGGCCTGGGCATTAAAGGCTGCGCTGCGGTTGCTGCCGCTGTATATCTGCACGCGGTACCCGTATGATGATACGTAACTGCCACTGCTGTTGCGCCGGCCGCCGCTATTCAACATAGCGCGTTTGGCCAGCAGCGTATCAAACAAAGGGTCGCGGATAACCTGAACCCTGCCCCTGGGCGTTTGGCCGAAAGCCATTGTTGATGTGAGCAGCATCAATAAAAAAAAACAATACCTGACCACGGCTGATTTAGCGGTATGATCAATTATTGCTTTCTTCATATTTTAAATTTTTTAAGAATGTTATGCCGAGCCTGTCTAAGCAATTGCGTATAAGTCTTCGACAAGCTCATACTGACCTTTGTTACGCTGAACGATAGTGTAACATCCAACCGGCAGTTGCCTCTTGTCAGATTGTTCACTATCGTACAGGCTGAAATTATTTTCGAACCCTAATTCTGTCCCTGGCCGTGGCAGCTTTTAAACTTTTTGCCGCTACCACAAGGGCACGGATCGTTCCTGCCTATTTTTTGCTCTACCTTAACCGGCGTTGGTTTTTGCATTTCGCGGGTATCCTCAACAGGCATGCCGTTGGTTTCTGCACCAAGTTCAGGTTTAGAGGTACGCATGTTCTTCAGGTCAAGCTTAGGCTGCGGTTTTGCTTCGCGCACCTGCTCTGGTTCTTGCTGCACAGCAATACCACCACGGAACAGGAAGCTTACCAGCTCTTTATTTACATTGGCCAGCATCTGGCGGAACAGTTCAAAAGCTTCGAACTTATATACCAAAAGCGGGTCTTTTTGTTCGTACACCGCGTTTTGTACCGATTGCTTTAACTCATCCATTTCACGCAGGTGCTCTTTCCAGGCATCATCGATAAGGGATAAGGTCACGTTCTTTTCAAACGATTTAAATACTTCGAGCCCGTTATTATCAACCGCCTTTTTCAACGGCACTGCTACCTGCATACCGTGCACGCCATCTGTAAACGGAACAACAATGTTCTCTACATACTGGCCGCGGGTATCATAAACATCTTTTAATACCGGGTAAGCCTGTTGAGCAATAGTTTCGGCTTTGCGTTTGTAAAAGTCCATTACCTCGGCAAAGGTTGTATCAACCAAAGTATTCAGGTTAGTGCTGCCGAAAGCGCTTTCGTCGGTGCTGATATCTACAGAAAATAAACGGATCACCTCTAATTGGAAACCCTCGTAATTGTTAGATTCTTTGTACTCGGTAACCACATCTTCTATAACATCAAAAATGGTATTGCTTAAATCAACATCAAGGCGCTCGCCAAACAGAGCGTTTTTACGCTTAGCGTAAATAACGGTACGCTGCGAGTTCATTACATCATCATACTCCAGTAACCGCTTACGGATACCAAAGTTGTTTTCTTCTACCTTTTTCTGCGCACGCTCGATAGATTTGGAGATCATGGAGTGCTGAATCACTTCTCCCTCTTCAATACCCATACGCACCATCAGGTTACTGATCCGCTCCGATCCGAATAAACGCATCAGGTTATCCTCTAACGATACAAAGAACTGAGATGAACCCGGGTCGCCCTGCCTACCGGCACGGCCGCGTAACTGCCTGTCTACACGGCGGCTTTCATGGCGCTCGGTACCTACAATGGCTAAACCGCCCGCTTCTTTAACACCTGCTCCTAATTTTATATCCGTACCACGGCCGGCCATGTTGGTGGCAATGGTAACAGTACCGGTTTGGCCCGCTTCGGCAACAATATCCGCCTCTTTCTGGTGCATCTTAGCATTCAGTACGTTGTGTTTAATACCGCGCAGCTTAAGCATACGGCTCAACAGTTCAGATATCTCCACAGATGTAGTACCCACCAGTACCGGGCGGCCGGCCTGTGTTAGTTTCACAATCTCGTCTGCAACGGCATTGTATTTTTCGCGGATGGTACGGTAAACCAGGTCCTGCATATCTGCACGGCTGGTTGGCGTATTGGTTGGTATCTCTACCACATCCAGTTTATAGATCTCCCAAAACTCACCTGCTTCTGTAACGGCAGTACCGGTCATACCACAAAGCTTATGGTACATCCTAAAATAGTTTTGCAGGGTAATGGTAGCGAAGGTTTGTGTTGCATCCTCTACCTTCACATTCTCTTTTGCCTCGATAGCCTGGTGTAACCCGTCAGAGTAACGACGGCCATCTAATACACGGCCGGTTTGCTCATCTACAATTTTAACCTTACCATCATCCAAAATGTACTCGGTATCTTTTTCAAACAAGGTATAGGCCTTCAGCAACTGGTTAACTGAGTGGATACGCTCCGATTTGATAGAGAAGTCGCGCATCAGCTCATCTTTCCTTGCGATCTTATCTTCGGCAGAAAGGCTTGATTTCTCTATTTCAGAGATCTCGGTACCTACATCCGGCATCACAAAGAAATTGGTGTCCTCACCCGATGATGTGATCAGTTCAATCCCTTTTTCAGACAATTCAACCTGGTTGTTTTTTTCGTCGATAATAAAGAACAGCTCTGCATCAACCTTAGGCATCTCTTTGCCCTGGTCCTGCATGTAGTAGTTCTCGGTTTTTTGTAAAACGGTACGGTTAGCACCTTCGCTCAGGAATTTGATCAGCGCTTTATTTTTAGGTAAAGCACGGTGGGCACGCAATAAAGCCAAACCACCATCCTCAACACCGGTTTTACCATCGTTAATGGCTTTTTTCGCTTCGTTTAATACTGTATTGGCAAAACTTTTCTGCGCGTTAACCAAGCGCTCGATGCGTGGTTTTAACTCATAAAACTCATGCTCGTCGCCACGCGGGATAGGACCAGAAATGATCAAAGGCGTACGCGCATCGTCAATCAGTACCGAATCCACCTCATCCACCATGGCGTAATGCAGCTTTCGCTGTACCATCTCTTCGGGGCTGCGTGTCATATTGTCACGCAGGTAATCAAAGCCAAACTCGTTATTAGTACCAAAGGTAATATCGGCCAGATAAGCCGCACGGCGTTCTTCTGAATTAGGCTCATGCCTGTCAATACAATCAACAGAAAGGCCATGGAATTCATACAGCGGGCCCATCCATTCGCTATCGCGGCGTGCCAGGTAATCATTCACGGTTACAATATGTACACCCTGGCCGGCAAGCGCGTTAAGATAAGCAGGCAGCGTAGCCACCAATGTTTTACCCTCGCCGGTAGCCATCTCAGATATTTTACCCTGGTGTAAAACCACACCACCAATCAGCTGCACGTCATAATGTACCATGTTCCAGGTAACTTCGTTGCCGGCAGCCAGCCAGGTGTTATGGTGAATGGCCTGATCGCCTTTAATAATAACGTTACCTTTTTTAGCGGCAAGCTCACGGTCAAACTGGGTTGCGGTAACTTCAATAGTTTTATTGCCTGAGAAACGGCGGGCCGTTTCTTTAACTACCGCAAAAGCCTCGGGCAAAATATTTTTCAAAATCTCTTCCAGCTCTTTATTGCGGTCTTTCTCCAGTTTATCTAACTGGGTATAAAGGTCAACCTTTTCGGCAACATCCATATCCAGCTCGGTTTCGGTGCGGTCTTTTATCGCCCGGATCTCGGTATCGATGCCGGAAAGGCCCTGCGCTATCGTTTCTTTAAATTGTATGGTTTTAGCTCTAAGCTCGTCATTAGTTAAGCCGTCAAGTTTGGCAAATTCCGCCTTAATCTTCTCAACTATGGGGGTTATGCCCTTAACGTCACGTTCTGATTTGCTTCCAAAAAGCTTACTAAAAAAGTCTAACATAATCTATTTGTATATCGCACTAAACTCAACAATTGCGCCACTGCAATTTTAAAGTCATATTGGCAGGCAAAGGTAAGAAAAAGTAGCAAGTACTAAGTATCAAGTAGCAAGTATATGGCCTATCGTTAACGTTAAACACCTCAAAAAAAGGCATCTTAATACCTGATACTTGCTACTTGATACTAAAAAAGGCATCTTTACCGCATGAACATCCTGATCCTTGGTTCGGGCGGAAGGGAAAGCGCCTTTGCCTGGAAAATATCACAAAGCCTTAAATGCCATAAGCTTTTTATCGCCCCCGGCAACGCGGGCACCGGTAAGTATGGCACCAATGTAAACTTAAAAGCTACCGACTTTGAGGGCATCAGGGCTTTTGTTTTAGCCAATGATGTTAAAATGGTACTGGTTGGCCCCGAGGAGCCACTGGTAAAGGGCATTCATGATTTTTTCCTGGCGGATGAGCAGCTTAAAAGCGTCCCGGTTATTGGCCCGCAAAAGGAAGCGGCGCAGTTAGAGGGCAGTAAAGACTTTAGCAAGCAATTCATGCAGCGCCACAACATCCCAACCGCGGCGTCAAAAACCTTTACCCGCGATACTTTGCAGGAAGGGTTTGACTACCTTGCAACAGCCGGGCTGCCTGTGGTTTTGAAAGCCGACGGCCTTGCTGCAGGTAAAGGTGTGCTGATCTGTTTAACCCTGGAAGAAGCGCGCCAGGAGTTGTTAGAAATGCTTACCGAAGCCAAGTTTGGCGACGCCAGTTCCATGGTGGTTGTCGAGCAGTTTTTGCAGGGTATCGAACTATCTGTTTTTGTGATGACCGACGGTACCAATTACAAGATATTACCCGAAGCTAAAGACTATAAACGCATTGGCGAAGGCGACAGCGGCTTAAACACCGGCGGTATGGGTTCGGTTTCACCCGTTCCGTTTGCCGATGATGAGTTTATGAAAAAGGTGGAGCAGCGTATTATTATCCCAACAGTTGAAGGGCTAAAACAGGAAGGCATCCCCTATAAAGGCTTTATTTTTATCGGCCTGATGAATTGCTACGGCGACCCTTATACCATAGAATACAATTGCCGCATGGGCGACCCGGAAACGGAAAGTGTTATGCCAAGGATCGAGTCGGATTTTGTAGAGCTGCTTTTAGGTGTAGCCAACGGCAACCTGAACGAGAAGGAATTGTGCATATCCGAGCGTACCGCAGCTACTGTGGTGTGTGTTGCTGGTGGCTATCCGGGCGAATACCTGAAGGATAAAGAGATCACGGGAATTGAAAACGTGCGCGGATCATACGTGTTCCATGCCGGCACCACCTTGGACGGAGAAACGGTTAAAGCTACCGGCGGCCGGGTACTGGCCATAACCACATTGCAAAACAATATGTTTGATGCCCTGCAACAGGCTACTGCCGATGCTGCACGTATTTACTACGACGGCGTCTACTTTAGGAAAGATATTGGATTTGACTTGTTATAGTTAGGAAGTCGGGAAGACGAAGTAGGATAAACCGGAATTGTGAAGCTGGATGATCAGGTGGCAAATCCTCAAAACGAAAGTCCGAAAGCAGATTGTTTATCTCTATCTTTCGGACTTTCTGCCTTACGTCTTTCGACTAAATTATATCTTACTGAATATCTCTGCCAGCTTTTCATTCAGGTCTTCGCCACGCAGGTTTTTACCGATGATCTTGCCGTTAGGGTCAAGCAAAAAGTTTTGCGGAATGGCACGAACGCCGTAGATATCAGCAGTTTTACTTTTCCAGAATTGCAGGTCAGATACCTGAGTCCAGGCCAGGCCGTCTTTTTTGATTGCCTTTAACCATGCCTCTTTAGCATTCGGCCTGTCTAACGATACACCAAGGATAGTAAAGTTTTTGTCTTTATACTTGTTAAAAGCCATTACCACGTTAGGGTTTTCCTGGCGGCAGGGGCCACACCATGATGCCCAAAAATCAACCAGCACATATTTACCGCGGAATGATGAAAGGCTCACCATTTTACCGGCTGTGTCGGCTTCTGCAAATTCAGGTGCTGTCGCGCCCAATGCTACCGCTTTTAACTTTGGCAATATGGCAGCAAAATCTTTACCGCCTGTAGATTCTTTTATATTAGCCGAAAGGCCTTCAAACAACGGGGCTATATCTACATAATCTGCACTGTAAGCGTAAGATTGCAGTGCACTTAAACTGATGTAAGAATCCGGATGCTGGGTGATGAACGCTTTGTTAGCCTCTTTTTCTTTCAGGTCGATAGCTTTTTCATCTAATTTGCTTTGCTTGATGAAGGCAGGATCTTTTTGCTGTGCTTCAGTTGCCGCTTTTTGTTTTTCTTCCAGCGCAGTGTAAGCATCATTTATGGGTTTTAAAGCCATTCGGTAGGCTTCATTCTCTTTATTTGTTTTGGTACCCGTTACCGATGCATTAGCTATTTTATCTGTGGCGGCAACGGTTACAACACCCGGCTCCAAATAAACGGCGTGGTAATCACGCGATGTGTTCATGCCGGTGCCTTTTTCATTAAACAAAAGGTAGCCACTCATCGGCATAGCAGCAGCGTCGCCGGTAAAGGCAAACTTGCCATCCTTTAAAACGGCTGAGTCAATAAGCGTTTTGCCATCCTTACGGTATTGCAGGTAAACTTTAGCAGGAGCACTAAATTTGCCTACGTTACCCTGAACGGTAAACTTGCCGGCTTGGGCAAAAAGCAGTGACGGGGCACCCGCCAGTACGGTCAATATAAATTTTTTCATTTGGGGCGTAATATTTTGTACACTAATCTTTACTAATTAAAGGATTTTATATCAAAAATAAAACTGTTCATTGTAAAATTAATGGTACGCTTTAATTGCAACTGACTGATCGTTAGTTGGTGTATTTGCCCAGCAACTCGGCAAGCTTTGTATCCAAATCATCACCGCGAAGGCCTTTGGCAATTATTTTACCTGTTGGGTCTATCAAAAAGTTTTGAGGGATGGATTGAACGCCATAAACCGTTGCTGCCAGGTTGTTCCAATATTTAAGGTCGGATACCTGGGTCCAGGTCAGCCCGTCATTTTTAATAGCGGCCAGCCATGCAGATTTACCGCTCTCTTTATCTAACGATACTCCGAGTATGGTGAAGTTTTTATTCTTGTATTTATTATAGGTACGCACCACATTAGGGTTTTCCTGGCGGCATGGAGGACACCATGATGCCCAAAAATCAAGCAACACATATTTGCCCTTAAATGACGACAACCTTACCGGCACACCATTCACATCATTCTGTATAAAATCCGGGGCCATTGCGCCTATCGCAGTTATCTTTAAATTATCAATGGCCGATTTGATCTGCCTGCCTTGTTCGGTGCTTTTAAGATCGGCAGATAGTAGATCGTAAAGCGGTTCCACCTCAGATACATCCGGCGCCGGGCCACTTACACTGGTAAGCGCCAGCAAGCTCAAAAAGCTGTTGGGATTTTGGGTGATGAACGTTTTAAGTACGTTTTTTTGCTCCAGTTGTATGGCTTTATATTTGGCCTGCATGGCATTTTGAAATGTTGGCGATTGCTGCTGCGCAGGAGTAGCGGCTTGTGCCTCGATGACAATCTTCTGGGCCTTATCTATCACCACCTTAAGCTGGCTTTTAAGCTTCTTATTGTCTTCGTTGGATGGGGTTCCGCTCACATCGGCCTTGGCAATAGAATCCGGAGAGGTAATATTGATATTCCCTTTTTCGATGTAAAAATTTAATAAGTCGGCAGTTTTTGACGGCCCGCCATCTGGAAAATTCTGCGCGATGTATTTGGCAAAGCCAATGCCCTTATAATCGATAAACAGGGAGGCGTTAACCGGATTCATGGCGACGCCGGTAAAGCCGAATTCGCCATCTTTTATAGTGGCAGAATCTGTAACGTTGTTGGCGCCTAAGCGATATACTAAAAAGGCTTTTGCGGGAGCATTTAACTTGCCAACTTTACTTTTGATGGTAAACGGCTGGGCTGCCTGGCCAAATGCCAATGCAGGCAATAAAGCAATAAGGCAGAAAAAAATCTTCTTCATTTATTAATTAATGTAAAGGTGATTAACGCATAAAGCGCCCATGAATTGCCACTTAGTTTAACTTTTGATAAGTGCGCCACCAAAGATCAGGCATCTCGCCGGAAGCGGCGGTCTTGTAATCTTCGTGCCGGCAGGGTACCAGGTGAAAGCGCTCATTTTTGGAGCCCCCTGTTGGGTAGGGTACCTGCATCCACCAGCGGTCGCTTTTTTTTCTTTTTAAAAAAAACACTTCATGCTCAACATGCGTAAGGCTGGTTTTATAAATAAGGTATTGTGATTTTGGGTTAAGCGGATAATCGCGTTTGCGGTTATAAAAACCATCTATAAAATACCATATCATCTGCGATAGCAGCATAGCAGTTTGGCCGTTATTATCAAAGGCGGGGTTAAATTCGTAAAACCCTATCGAACTTAGTTTATCATTAAAACCGGCGTAGCGGCATATCTGGCAGGCTTCTTCGCCATAAAAGCCGTTTGGTTTAGCATTGGCGTTACCTACTGCATCAGATGAGCGGATGGCGCCCATATCAAAACTCACCATATTGGCATTGCGGATGATAGGTTCGGCAACCGCAATGTTTTGGGTAAGCTCGCCAAGGCGGTGCACATCAAAATACAGTTTCTCCATCACACGTAAACTATCCTGATTTACAAAATAGGTTTGGTAACCCATGTTACTGTAATTGAAAAGATAATTAGGCTCGTGCAGAATCACTTTATTCATATACGATGCAGAGGTGGTTTCGATAGTTTCGTTAAATCCATCGTCGTCCAGGTCAAGCTGCGAGTCAATCACCAACATATCTACTTTTTGCTCCAGGGTTTCATAGCCTAGATATTGGGCGTAGGTAAGGTCCTGCCCGCCACCGATGATCACCGGGATAATGTCTTTCT
>NZ_CAXVWK010000073.1:0-5211 GCF_964263795.1 Mucilaginibacter sp. | reverse complement strand
TGGCAGAATCGAGTTGTGCTTCTATCAGCTTAAGTCTTTTTTCTACAAAACCAAGGGTGTTGGAAGCCAGTTGGGTCTTGTCAGCTATAGAAACTTTATTGTAAACAAACATGAGGTTATTCAATATGGCCTCCCCACGTTCAGGACTCTCGTCCCTGATTTTTAGTGTTATAACGGTAGACAATTTGCTCACCGGTGATACGTCGATAATATCAGATAAAGATTTAGCTTTTTTGCTTACGCTAACGAGTGTAAAATAGTATGAATGGTTTTTTGCAGTGGTATCCTTGTACAGCGGATTTGATTTAAACCGTGCTATGCCCCAGGGAGTTTTAGACCACAGGTTTACCGGGTAATCCGTTTTGTTGACTGTAACAAGGTTAGTTGTTGGTGAGTAGGTGAAGTCAACATGAGGGGTTTCAGTCAGGGAATCCGGACTGCTCAATTCAAGGCTCACGGGACAGGTGGCGTATGCGGATTTGGCAGCAAACCCGGTTTTTTCAAAGATGGGTGCGTATAAGGCCAGCTCTTTTACTACTTCGGTAACTATAGTACGCGAGCGGATAATTTCAGTCTCGTTCTCAACAATCTTTTTTGAGTTCAGCGGATTGAGTGATTCCATCACCTTTGAGTCATCGAGTCCTTTCTTCTCATCTTTTATGAGAATAGTGGCAGTAGACTCATACATAGGAACGGTGGTACGCAGGTACAAATAAGCAACGCCCACTCCGCAAATCATGAGAAATGCAAACAAGGGCCAGTAAGGCCAGTAGCGGAAGAAGAACTGCTGGATCAGATTCTTATCAGCAGTTTCAATTCCATTGTTCGCCGAGACCTGCATTTTTTTCATGTAACGTAATTTATTTGATCAGTCTGTCCAGTAACACAATCACTACTGTTGTTGCTGCAATAAACGCTGGCAGCAACTGCCTGAAATTACTAACGCTGGCAACTTTGTTTTTATCAGGCTCCACGTAAATAACGTCATTCGTCTTCAGGTAATAAAAGGATGACGTAAGAATGGCCGGTGAGTTTAAATTAATACGCCGGATTATTTTTTTGCCACCTTCCTCTCTTATTAATAAAACATTATCGCGTTTGCCGTAAATAGTTAGATCCCCTGCCAGCCCAATAGCTTCCAGTACACTGATTTTTTCGTTGGGAACTGTGATGACGGTAGGTTTGCCTACTTCACCGAGAACGGTTACCCTGAAATTTAAAAAACGTATAGTTACCAATGGATCTACCAATAGTTTTCCGGTCTTCAGGCTGTCAGTGATTACTTCTGTCAGCTCTTTGATAGTAAGGCCGGCGGCTTTGATATTACCAAGTACAGGAAATTGGATGACCCCATCTTCATTAACAAGGTATCCTACGGTTTGCATAGCCGATCCGTTGGCACCGGCAGATATGGTAGTAGGAAGTGAAGGGGCATTATAGATTAAGGATGCTTCAGCATTTAAGCTGCTTACATAAATACCAAGCAAATCATTTTTATTAATGATGGGTTGTGCCGGCTCAGGTGTGTTGAATGCACCGTTTTGGATGTCATTGAAATAAGTCGTCTTCCTTGTATTGATGCAGGAGGTTGTAATTAAATACAAGCCTAATGCGCAAAAGCAGGTCAAAAACCTAAAGTGTTTCCATACGCCGGTAGCATAACCCATAGTTATTAATAAATATGTTTTGTCAATAAATTATGGTAGCAACTGTTAGAAAAGGCTTTCTTAGAAATGGTCCTGAAGGCGAAAGGGATAGTGGATACGAAAGCACATTGGAAAGATAGTTTTAGAAGCCAATTGCGTTATTACTAACCTAGAGGAGCATCAAAAAAATTTCGGTTTGTAAGACAGTCCGCTCAATATTTCCCATCAACCGACTTTAAAACTATGACGCAAAGAAACTCTTTTTTTTCTAAAAAACAAAGGTAAAAGCACTCAATTATATAAATAATCTTTTAGTGTGTATGTAGCTTTAAATGAACCGCTTATAATGCAAAATAGCCTCCCGGGGGAAGCTTTTTGTAATTATGTTCAGCAGCAAAAATTTATGAAAAATAACCAGGCCTTAACTGACTGGCATTTATTTGATCACTTTGTTCATCAGCTTTCGGCCCGATGAAGCAATATTCTCGGCGTTGCCAGCCACTGCCTTCGCAACTCCAAGCTCAACTACCGTGCCTATTGCCTTCTTAATAACACTGGAGGAACCCGCCACGAATAACTTTTTAGAAAGAAATCCTGCAGCAAGTCCCGCTGCTCCCCGAAGTACATTTTTTCCAAATCCGGGCGCTTTCACAGTGGATCTAAATGTACTTTTAATAAGGTTGGTCGGTTTAAGGCTGGTCATAAGGGTACCAGCGGAATACTTAAGATCCTGCTCCATCTGGCGGGAGCGCGCTTCGAGCGCAAGAATTTCTAAACGCAATTCGGCAGCGGTATATTGATGGGTCATTGCGCAGTTTTTAATACTTTGTTGATAATAAAGTTTGCTACCGGCGTTTTAACCAGGCTTACCTTATTAACCTTAAAAATAATACCGGCAATACCATAAATCCCCGCGACGATAAAAAATCCATAATAGGATTTTCCCAGCCATTCACCAATCAGCAAGGCCAGTCCCACACTAAAGATCAACAGGAAGAAAGTGGTGAAGATCATCACGACCAGCATAGACGCCGCATCTGACAATGTATCGGAAGTTTTATCCGCAATTTTTAGCTTCAATAGCTTGGCCTTGGTTTCCGCATAGTCTCCTGCCTTCGAGAATAATGTTTCAATCTGCTCGGGAATAGCTTCCATCGTAAAGGTTTTATAGTATGCCGGTATGTATATATATTAATGTTGTCTAGAATCAGGAAAGCGAATTTTTCGCTTCATTTTTCAATGAGTTAATCCGTGATTTGCCCTTCTCTTCCAGGTCGTCAGCCTGAGATCTTATACTGCTGTATGAATCCTTGATACCATCGATGAAATCGCTGAACGAACCTTTTAATGAATCGCCCAAATCATTCGTTTTCTGACCAATTTTTTTGCGCGTTTCTGAGCCTTTATCTGGGGCCAGCAAAATGCCCGCTAAAGCACCTACTGCTGCGCCTGCTAAAAATCCGAGAAGAGTTTTTGTGTTAGCCATAATTGTAATTTTTATATTAGTAATCTGTACTCTTTCCACTCATCTTCCAAAACACTGCCAAACACCAGCAACAGGCACCTGACGCCCGTAAAAAGATTCTGTTGTGGTAAACTGTATTGCTTGTATTTATTATTACTCAGATGATTTTATACCTTGGGTACATAATTCCCCACGACTAACCGAAAAATCTTTTCATTTGGCTAAAAAAAAGAGATCACAGTTACTCCGAATTCTGGCTTTTCTATGCTATGCCTGCATTTGCTATTGGTAGCATTATTATCAGGTTCGGATTGGCACAATTCTATAATATAAACCGATACACCCCTTAACTAAACAAATTCACAATCACCCAAATTAACACCGCTATTTACTTGCCTGTGTGGCTGTAAATATTAAAACAATTACCGTAGGATTTATGCAGAATGGAACAATGCTCCAGTACTTTCATTGGTATTACCCACAGGATGGAAGCTTATGGAATAAATTAAAAGACGATTCGGAAAATTTAGCAAAGATTGGTATCACTTCAGTTTGGCTCCCTCCCGCTTTCAAAGCCAATGCAGGTGGTGTAAGTGTTGGGTACGATGTATATGACCTGTACGATCTTGGGGAATTTGACCAAAAGGGTTCCGTAAGAACCAAGTATGGTACTAAGCAGGAATACAAAGACGCCATAGCAATCGCACAAAAGTCCGGCTTGCAGGTTTACACGGATATTGTTCTGAATCATCTGGCGGGTGCAGATGAATCTGAAAAAGTACTCGCCAGAAAAGTTGACCCTGAGAACCGTACGGCGTTTATATCGGATCCCTATGATATTGAGGCTTTCACCAAGTTCACGCATCCGGGCCGTCACAATGTTTATTCCGACTTTATTTGGGATCACCAATGTTTTTCGGGCGTGGATTATGATAATCTGACTGGTGAAACTGCCATCTACAGCATTATCAACCAATATGGAGAAGGATGGGAAGAAGTTATAGATGAGGAAAAAGGTAATTATGATTACCTGATGTATACTGATATTGAATTCAGAAATCCGGCCGTAAGAGAAGAGTTGAAAAGATGGGCTGATTGGTACTACCAGGAGATCAAATTTGACGGGGTTAGACTGGATGCTGTGAAGCATATATCGCCTTTATTTTATAATGAATGGCTGGATTATATACGCCAAAGCACCGGTAAAAACCTTTTTGCAGTAGGAGAATACTGGGCACCTGGCAATCTTCCCTTACTCCTGAAATATATCGAGGTCACAGATGGAAGAATGTCTTTATTTGATGCCGCCTTACACCACAATTTTCATCAGGCTTCACTGTCGGGTAAGGACTATGATCTCACTAAGATTTTTGAAAACTCGTTGGTGGGCGTTCGGCCCGATTTGGCAGTGACGGTGGTAGACAACCACGACACACAACCGCTTCAGGCATTGGAGGCTCCGGTAGAGCCCTGGTTCAAGCCGATTGCGTATGCATTGATACTTTTACGCGAGCAAGGTTATCCATGTGTTTTTTATCCTGATATATACGGTGCAACTTATACTGACAAAGGCCGGGACGGGAATGATTACGAAATATTTTTACCGGGTTGTGAAAATATAGACAAGTTGCTGGAGGCAAGAAAAGATAAGGCATATGGCCTTCAGCGTGACTATTTCGATCATGGAAATTGTATTGGCTGGACGCGCGAAGGTGTAGACGAAATGCCTTCATCAGGTTGTGCCGTTCTACTATCTAACGGAGATGCCGGATTTAAAAGAATGGAAATGGGGGATAGAAATAAAGGAAAGGTATTTGTTGATATGTTGAAGAAGGTAAAGGGGACCGTTAAGGTAGATAATGACGGATGGGCTGAGTTTACATGTTTGCCTGGCACCGTTTCAGTTTGGATTGAAAAGCCAACGAGAAAAACAAAGGCAAAAATCACCGCTTAACAAATTCGCTATAATTATTTTTTATGGATCATATTTTCTATCTGCAGTTAGAAAACGACGTTTACTCTGCCCAGGCTACTGCTATTCATCATCCCTTTCACCAGCTATATCATGTAGTGTTTGAAGATGGATATGAAAACATATTT
>NZ_CAXVWK010000072.1:0-45835 GCF_964263795.1 Mucilaginibacter sp. | reverse complement strand
TGATGTGCTTAAGGTTAGGCTACCGGCAGGCAGCAAAGAAGAATCGTCGTGCGATTTGGGCGAGGGCATTGTAAATTACCCTAAGCTTATCCGCGCCGGCATCGCCGAAGGCATGCAATACTTTTTTGTAGAAGGCGAACGCTACTATAAAGAAACGCCTATGCAAAGCGCACAAAAAAATGCCGCATACTTAAAAAAGATGCGGCTGGTATAAAGGAGTTGAAAAGTGTAAGGTTAAAAGCCTAAACCGAATTCGGAGGCTTTGAACCTTACACTTTTAAATTAGCTATAGGAGATAGATACTAAAAAACTTTTTACCGTATTCGCCCCAGTCTTTTAGGGCGTTGGTAAGGGTGGTTTTTAAACCGGCGTAGGTAACTACCTTACCCTTGGCTGGTGCTTTAAGGCTGGTTTCGGCAACGGGAATATCAACCACTTTAGTAGCAAACCAGGTAACGTTATCATGCGGGAGGGCAACACCCAGTATCATCCCCGGTAACCCGGTGAACGACTCGGGGCCACCTGCAACGGGTATCTCATCGGTATAAAAAGCCACTACGTATATCGAATCCATTACAATGGCGTTAGCCCGACGGCAGCTGTAACCGGCAATTTCGCGGGTTTCGTTGGTTATCTTCCAGTTTATTTTGCGGGCGGTATCTTTTACCAGAAAGGTTTCATCAAACACCTTTTTGTTGGTGATGCTGTAATAGTTGTTCAGATCGGTATAAACGTTATTGATCTGCTGCGCCAGGGGCATATCGCTAAACCAGCTGTTGCTCGGCGGCGAATCATCTTTAACCGGTGTGTATAACGATTTGTTGTTGCCAAAGGTAAGGGTGCTTTTAAGTATCTTAAACTGCGGCTGTGTTTTTTTATAGCTCTCAAACGCGGGGCCGTACCAGTTTTCGTTATCCTTATTAATGGCTTTTTTAATTACGCCGTACATGTTCACCTTTTTCTCGTACTCGATGGTGCCCTGCGTGGTGAAATGAGCGTTCTGTGCAAATAAAAGGCTGCTGCTTAGCAAACCTATCATTATGAGTATATAATTTTTCATTGTTGTTGATATCTGATATAAATTTATAATTATTTTTTTGCCGGTGCGCCGCCGCCCGCGCCGCTAAAATCCCATATTACAGAAAGCATAAAGTACCTGCGGATGGTTGTGTAACTATTTTGAGTAATTAAGTTAGCCGATGCACTACGGGTGAAGCCGGAGTTTTGGTTAAGCAAATCGTTACCTCTCAGTGCCAGCTTAAGCGGGTCGCCTTTTAGGAACGATTTGGTAACCGTGGCATTGATAATTGTTTGATGAAAATCGGTACCGAAAGATTGCGTTGCAGCTTTGTACTGATATTGGCCGTCGGTACTAATCTGGAATTTGCCCGGCAGATAAAAGTTAATGTAGTAGTCGCCTGCAAAACCACGGCCATTGTTATTGATCAGGGGCTGTAAAGACGATTGGCCTACGGTGTAATCCGGACCGGCGTTTATATACACCTGGTACTTTTTCTCTTTGTATTTAGATAACGACAGTTGCCCGCTGTATGAGTATGATTTGGTTTTGTTAAGCGCACTATTGATTAAGCTATAGTATACGTTACCATTGGTTGATGCATTGATACCAACATTCAGCCCAAACACCTTACGGCTGGCATTGGCATAAATATTATAGTTGGCAGGCTTTTGCCCGGGCAAATTCAGCGCCTGAGTAGTGCTCTTACCTAATACCGGGTCGGTAATGGTGTTATTTACGATAGGGTTGCTGGTAAAACTGTAGTTACCGGAAAGGTATACGCTTTGATCACTGATAACCTTGTAAGAGTTATACCACAGGTTAAACGAGTTGCGGAAAGACGGCCTTAGGTTAGGGTTACCGACAACAATATTTAGCGGATCGGTATTTACGCGTATTGGCTGCAATTGATCGATAGTAGGTTGTGTTTGCCTGCCGCTATAGTTGATATTAATATTGCTGTAAGTAGAAAACTTGTACTGGAAGTTTGCCTGCGGGTTCCAGTTTGTGAAATGCCTTTTAGCAGTTCCGCCGTTTATCAGGTCTTCCTGCTTAAACCTTACATCAGCTACGTTGGTACCAAACCTAAGCTGGCTTTGCCCGCGTTTGTAGCTAAAGTTTGCACCACCCTGGTTAGATGTCTGGTTAAAAATATAATGGTTACTCAGTGAATCATTTAGGCGGTTATAGATACCCGGTGCCGATTGATCGAACGATTTACGATCGGCATTGCTGTTATTTAAGTTGATGCCGTAATTAAGCACCAATGAAAGGTATTTGTTTATAGGTTCGGTATAGGTAATATTTGTACTGAATTTTGATGTTTTAGTGTTATCCGTTTTTAACTGATCTATTACCTGGGTGCTATCCAGTTGCCCCTGCTGATCGTAGAGGTCTAACCTTGATTTTAAGAAACCGTTTGCCTTGCTCTTCGTAATTCCTGTGGTAACGTTAACCGATACCGTACGGCCTTTTTTCTTTAACTTTTTAGTGTAAAATGCCGATGCATTAAATAACTGCTGATCTACATTATTAGTTAAATTACGGCTATTCCGGTTAAGCAGCGAACTATCTGCACGGGTGCTGGTAGCCATGCTGGTAGTATTTGTTTTGCTGTTTTTAAGTGTGCCGTCTACCGAAATTTTAAGGTTTGAAGTTGTATCCAATTTAATGGAATAGGTTGCATCTAGTTTTTGCCTGAAAGCGTAATTATTGAAAGTTTGATCGGTTGTGCTGTTAATCACATTACCCGGCAGGTTTTGCTGCGAAATGGTATTGTTTTTACCGTCAACCTCTAACGACCCTATTTTGTAATTGGTGTTGAGCGTATATTTGTCATTTTTCCACTTATCATCGTAATGCAGGCCGCCTGTGCGGGCAACAGGGATACCACGGCCATCATACCTGCCGCTGAACGAGTCCAGGCCGTTATCACCGCCGTTGCTAAAATAAAAACCGCCATCTTCAGAAAACTCGCCGCCGCCGGTACCCAGCTTATTATTATCTTCCCAACCAAGGCCCGTTTTGCCGGTATTGCCTAAAGTTCCATAAGCGGACATCTTCTTTTTACCCTTAAACCTGTTGTAAAGGCCCTGTGCCTGGTAATAGCCATCTGTACCGATACCTGCATCCAGTTTACCAAAATAGCCGTTCTTTTTATCCTCTTTCAGCTTAATGTTAATGGTTTTGGTTTTTTGCCCATCGTCAATACCGGTAAAGGTAGCCTGGTCACTTTTTTTATCATACAACTGTACCTTATCCACCATATCGCCCCGAATGTTTTTGGTAACCAGGGTAGGGTCGTCACCAAAAAACTCCTCACCATCTACCAGTACCTTACTAACCGTTTGGCCCTGTGCGGTGATCTTGCCGTCTTTATCTACCTGGATACCCGGCAGCTGTTTCAGCAGGTCTTCCACCTTTGAATTGGGTTCGATAGTAAAAGCCTTGGCATTAAACTCGGTGGTATCGCCCTTTATTTTAATGGCCGCAACGCGGCCGGTAACCAATACGGTACTCAGCAATCTGGATTTTAGCTGCAAATCGATATTGCCAAAGCTGCGCTGGGTTTTTACAGAATCTAAAGTGAAATTCTCAACGTAATCTGCGTAGGCAGGATAGGTAACCAGCAAAATAAATTTACCTGTGCCAATATTGTTAATGGAGAATGCGCCACCTGTGGTTGCACGGGTAAACTTAACCAGGGTAGAGTCTTTTGCTCTTAACACGCTTACCGAAGCATTAACCAATTTCGCGTTCGATGCACTGTCGGTAATGATACCTTTGACCAGGTTTGGGAATTTAGCAGGCGGAGAATTTTGCGAAAATACCGTAAATGCAGAAAGCACCAGGCAAATTAGTAAGGCAATAGTTAATTTCATGATAAGGGTTAAGGATGTTGCAATTTATAACTAAATCCTTAGTACTCCAAATTATATGTATGTTAATTATTGTTAAAATAGCACCTGGAAGTGTTAAAAAAGGCTTTGCTGTTACAACACCTTTAAAATTTTCCCGCTATAAACAACTTTTCCCGCAAGCGAAATTGCGCAGGCGTAGGTGCCAGGGATTAAATTAATGGAGATACTGTTTTGCAGGCTGTTAAAAGTTTTCGTCAGGCTTAATTTTCCGCTCATGTCATAAAACCTAATTTCGTAGTCTTCCTGTTTGCCGGTAAGTATAGTCAGCTGGCTCCGCACAGGGCTGGGAAAAAGTGCGAACTGGTTGCTTTGCAAAACGGTAACGTTAGCCAGATCCGAATATACCGATGAGCCATCGGTAGTAGTGAGCGTAGCCCGGTAATAACTGATGCCTTTTTTAGGGTTAGCATCGCTGAAAGTATATTGCAGCAGATTATCTGTAACGGCACTTGTGCCAATCGCTGTAAATTTATTGGTGCCGGTGAGTTTTTCCCAGGTGATGGTCTTGAGGCGGATGGTACTGCCCAGGCTTAGGTTTAATAAAACATTTTTATTATCTGCTAATTCGGCAAGCAGGGCTTTTGTGTAGCAGCCAACACCCTGGCTTGTGGCATCGATGGTAAAACTCCTTAATCCCTCAAACCCGTTACCTAATGCACTAACCGCAAAATATTTGGACGATTGCAGGGCAGCCGGTATCACGGCAATGGAATCTGTAACGGTACTAAGCTTTTGCAGCACATTGTTTTTGATAGTGTACACCACATATCCGGTAGCACCGGGTTGGGCATTCCAATGCAGCAGGGTGCCGCTGGTGCAATCGTAACCCACATTTAAGGTAAGAGGACGGGTTAGGGTAAACTCTTTACTGATATAATCTGTACCACTAACGCTGCTTTTGAACACCGCCTGGGTAAAGGCATGTGGTGCGGACCATTTGTATAGCCCTGCAGTGGGGTTAACATCTGCCAGTTTAGACCAGGTTGTACCATGATCGTAGCTCACGCTAAGCAGCGCTGTCACATTGTTGTAAGTACTTTGCCAGCGCAGGTAATTATCCGCTGCTGCAAATAGCTGGTTATTACCTGACGGAGATGTCCATTCAAAGGTGTTAATCAGCTTGGTTTGATAGGCAATGTAAAAACTCTGTAGGGCTGTACTTACGTTGGCTCCGGTAACCTGTATGGTGTAAATACCAGCGACAGGGTTTTGCAATGTTACCTGCTCCGTGTTGTTCAGTGAATCTATTCCGCGCACGGCAGGCAGGGCCAGCGAATCGGCATCGGGATAGCTGCTGAGTGTCCATGGCAGCAAACGTCGTCCATCAGGTGAATTAACGGATAGATCGAGGTTGTTGATCAAAGCCACAGGTGCATTAAGTTCGGCAGCAATGTCATTCCACGCCAGTGAAACCTTTAGCTCGCTGCAATTTGGAGGCACTGTTACCTGGTAGCTTATGGTTTGATTGGGAGTTACAGTGCCGGCCTTGATACGGTTATCGGTTATAGTGCGCAACGCTTCCAGCGCGTTTAGCTTGCCATAGCCTGTTTTGTGATCTACATAGGGTATGCCGATATCATCAGCACTATTGATCAGCACACTTTTTATCAATGCGGCCGATGGTGCCTTGCCGAATTGTTTTTTATAATCCTGCTGCAGTAAGGCTACCGTACCCGTTGTCAGCGCTGCTGCCCCGGATGTACCATCTTCGCCACCGGCAACAATCTCGGGCTTGATGCGGCCATCATAAGCCGGTCCCGATGAACTGAGCGCCTCGGGGATGTTAAGCCGGTTGGTTCCGCCTACCACAATTACGTTCTTGGCCTGTTTGAACGTGCCGGATAGGTTGGCAACATTGGCAATGCCGCCATACATGCCGGCAACAGGCGTTGTAGTACCACTATTACCTGATGAGAATACGTGCACCAGGGTATCAGCCTCAAAGATCTGTTTATCGTAAGCCTCTGCCTCGATACCGTAAAAATTTTCTATCCCGGTGCCGTACGAATGGTTTTGTACACTGATGCCGAAGTTTTTAAACAGGCCGATACTGTCGGGCAACAAGTTTGCGAAAGATGATGAGGTGAACTTTACAGCTGGTGCGGCCCCAAGCCCAAGCGCAAACGAATTTCCGTTGCCGCCAATGAGCGTAGCCATAATGGTAGCGTGCCCCGTAATTTTTTGTGAAGGCGTTATAGAGGTAAACGAGCGCCCAAGCAGGTCCAAATCGGTCAAGTCGTATTTTTCTTCTTTCACGCTTATGTTGATGCCGCTGCCGTTTACGCCGGCAAAGTTATCGGCAATGGCAGAGATGTTGTTCGACCCAAGGTCCAGATCGCTGATCACCAATTCTTCGTGCGCTTTGCGCTGCAGGCCGGCAAACTTAACATCTGTACGGGCAAGCAGGGATGGCAGCGCCTCAAGCGGAATTTTTATGCTGATGAGGTTGTTATGTACAGACATGATGGAACCCGCAGACCTTAATGCATCAAGCAAAGCCGCGCTTTGATGCGTTACTACAATATCGATCTGTTTACTTGTACTGGGATGTTTTTGTGCCAGTTGTGCCAGGGCATCGTCGGCTTTCCAGAGGTTGTTAGCGGCGGTAATGCTGCTGATGTTTTTGTTCCCTGCTACGCTATCACGCAATGCGGCGATAAAGTAATTTGCCGAAAGCCTTTTTAAAAGGCGAAAGTTTTTTTGATCGGCACGGCTTTTAAACCTGATGAGGTAAACCCGTTCGGCACCCGGCAGTACCGGGGAAGATAACTGTTGAGAATAGGTTTTTGCGATCAGTTGTTGATCGACACCTTTTTGCGCCCAAAGCGGATGGGTACATAAAAACAGTAGCGCAAGGCAGGCAAAGTGTTTGATCATTAACGGAAGGGCGCATAAATAAGGGGGAGCGTTACACTCCCCCTTAACGGTAAAATTAATATACTTAAATCAACTCTCTTGCTTAGTATAGATAGTTCAATGCAATTTTATCGTTCGCGTTAAAGGTACGGTCGCCACCATTAGAACAAGCCAGCATCCATGAAGCGGCATCGGCAGTAGATGGTGTGCCCGGGATGCGTACAGCGCCAATGTTTGATGCACCTTCGTTGGTAGCAGCGCCACCGCAGCTGTAGGCGCGGTTGAAATAATCGGTATGGCGGAAACCGATGCAATGGCCGATTTCATGCTGCAATACAGATGTAAGGTAGCCAACATTTGGGTTTGAGCCGTAAGCAGCGGCATTAGTATTCATTTTAACCTGGCTATACGGATTGCCTGATGATGTAGGGAAACCTGAAGAACCTAAGGTAATGTAACCACCACTTGGCCCTTCGTTAAAGCCGATAACCTGGATCTGGCCGCCACTGCTTACAAACTGGAACTTAAGCGTTAAGTTTAACGCGTTGTAACGGTTAATGGCATTCTGTGTAGCTGTTGCGTACACAGCTGGCAGGTTAGATACTGATACGGTAACTGTACGCGGCAGGTTTTTTACCACGTTGGTAGTTCGGTACTGCTCTTCTTCGGCTATGCGCAGTGCAGGACCAGTACTCGCAGCAGAAAGGTTGTCGTCGGTAAGCAGAATATCGCCTTCAACAAGGTAGCCACCTTCAACCTTACGCGCATCAACCGTGCTGAAACCCTGGTCTGAAATTGCTTTGAGGGCGCTTGCCGAAATCTCGGCCTTTGCGGCTACAGGTTGCACATCGGCAGATTGGTTGTTTTTGGTACATGCAAACAATACCGAGGCCAATAACACGGCTGCAAAGCCGGTTTTAAACAATAACTTTTTTTTCATGAGAATGTGAGTGTTAGTTAGTTTAATTTGTTAATTAATAGACGTTAAGCTGGCCAGCTATACTTTGTATACGCCGATTGTAAAAGGAAAGTTACCGGCTGTTAACAAATAATTAAAACAAATTTTCTTTTAAAACTATAAGGAATGGAAATATTAACAGAAATGAAAAACTTACTTTTGCGGCGCTGGTAGATTCCGGAAATAGCGAAATAAAAAAAGCGGCTTAACCAAAGTCAAGCCGCCTATACTTATTTTATTTAAAACCTAATACACAAAAGGGCTCCGGAAGGAATCAAAATCCGGTAACTCCTGATCTTTTGGTGATAACAGTGCATCACGCTCATCAATGCCCCATCCAACAGCAAGGGCCGGGTCATTCCAAACAACGCCAACCTCTGATGCTTTATTATAATAGTTAGTTACCTTATAAGTAAATATGGTATTATCTTCTAAAGTAACAAAGCCGTGCAGGCAACCCGCAGGTACCCAAATCTGAAGATTGTTTGCCGCGCTTAATTCAACCGCTATATGCCTGCCATAAGTTGGCGAACCCACGCGCGCATCTACTGCCACATCCATAACACTCCCCTTCAGCACACGCACCAGCTTGCCCTGTGCAAATGGCGCCGCCTGAGCGTGCAAACCGCGCACCGTGCCTTTTTGCGATAACGATTGATTGTCCTGTACAAAGTCAACGTCGATGCCGGCATCCAGCCACTTAGATTTGCTGTAACTTTCGTAAAAGTAACCGCGGTCATCGGTAAAAACCCTTGGTTCAATAATCAGTACGCCGGGGATGGCGGTCTCGGTAAATTTCATATTAGCTAACTTTTTTCATTAACGTGTTAAACATAACAAAGCGCTCGTTAAAACGCTCCTGGTGCTGGCTTTGAAAATCAAAAAGATGCTGTGTATAGTAATCATTAAAGGACTCCAGCGAATCTGCGTTGTACTGCACGCAGTAGGTAACCCCCTCGTTAGGCGAATCAATAATGCTTAATATCTGGTAAGAGGTAAAGCAGCCGGTGGCCATAATAGCCGGGATCTGGACATTTTTCATCCAGGTTAGCCATTCCTGCTCAACGCTATCTTCCAGTATATAGGTATCGTTATAAATGATCATGCGGCAAAAGTACAATTTTGATTTGATTGCCGGGGCGCACAAATTAATTCGCATCTTTATGCTAACCAACTACAAGCATAACATTATTATTCAATGGACCAGCTGATTGCCACCCAAAACCGCGCCCGATTAAAGGAAATACTGTCTGCACTGCGTAACGATACCGTACCTGTTTGGGGCCGGATGACGCCTCAGCAAATGATTGAGCACCTGATAGACCAGGTGGAATTTACCAGCGGCAAAAAGTTATACATTTATGATGGTCCTGCCGATGAAGCAGCCATCCAAAAGCATAAATGGATTTACACCGATGCGCAGATACCCCGCAACCTGGTACTGGCTCCGCTTCCTGATGTTTGTACTTACCCTGATCTGCAAAGCGCCATAAATAAATTGTTAAATGAACTGGAAGATTTTGACAGTTTTTTTGCCGAAGCCGGCACCATGTCTGACCACGGCGCTTATGGCGCTATGGATTATAACGAATGGGTTATTTGGCACAGCAAGCATTTCCGGCACCACTTTATGCAGTTTGGGTTGCTTTAATTAACTGGCGTCGTTTTTATCGCCCCGCAATACCCTGAATCTTTTGCGCGCCACATTTAGCCAAAGGCTGGCGGGATAATCGGTTATGATCTTTTGGTAGTAAGTCCTGGCGAGGTTGGTATCGTTCAGTTTAGTTTCGTAGATATCGCCCAGCATATAAACGGCATCATCGGCCCAAAGATCGTAAGAGTGATCAACAGCAATTTGTTTAAGCAGAACAACGGCCGCAGGATAATCTTTTTGCTGGATAGCAATTCGGGCCTTTGCCATTAAAATATCGGCAACTAAGGGATTTCCCGGGTATTTTTTATCGATACTATCCAGGGTGATAAGAGCCTTTTCGTTTTGCCCGGCAAATATCAGCAGATCGGCCCGGGCGTAGATCTTCAAAGCACTTGCGGTACTGTCTACAGCCAGGTTATCAGAAATGAGCAGGGATAAGTTAAGTGCATCGTTAGCAATAAGCTGCGTTGTGGCAGCCTTTAAGATATCTAACTGGCGGCGCGCCCAGTTAAAATCGCCGGTATAATAGGCCAGTTTAGCGTTGCGTAATAATGCATCCTGCCCTATGGCGGTCGCAGGGTTGCTTTTTTCAACCTGGCTGTAAAGCAGCGTAGCATCCCAGGGTTGGCCGTTTAAAAGACTGATGTCGGCCAGGTCAAGTTTGCAAGATGCCAGCAGGTTTGGTCGTACGTTGGGAATCGCTACCGCGGCTTCTAACATGGTTTGTGCTTCTTTTAGCTTATGCAGTTTGAAAGCTTGCAAATTAGCCAGTTTTTGCATGGCAAAAACAGTACTTTGGTTGCGGCCAAACTCATCAAGCAGCGCGAGGTAATCGCGTTCCAGTGTCAGCAGGTCGGGCTGGGTATATTTACCAGATGTAACCTTTGAATTTTCGGTATTGATAAGCTCAATTTTTGCTGACACATAATAGGGGTTATCCTTGCCTTTGCTAACTATATACTCATACCCGCGGATGGCAGCGTCAAAGGCTTCGTTAGACACCAGGGTACGGCACAGGTCAAATACATTGGCACCATCATTATTTTGGCGACGGCTTAAAGCCAGTGCCTGGTTAAGTGCCTGGTCAAACTCTTTTTGCTGCAGGTATTGCCAGGTAAGCATATCAACAAATACGATCTGCTGCGGGTCTTTCTGAATGCGCTTTAGCAGGGCCATTTTCAGCATATCATAATCTTGTGGGCCCTCATACAGGGTAGCCAGCATATTTTCGGCCTGGCTTAGGTAAACCGGGTTAGCGGGTAAGAAATTTAAATACTCTTCTGTAAGCGCAATTTTATCGCGTTTATAGCGGTAAAGGTTAATCAATTCAAAAGAAAACAGCGCGTCGTTATTTAATATCTTACGCCCCTGCATAAATATCCGGATAGCATAATCGGCATTAGCGTTCTGGTAAAACTGTGATGCCAGGAGGGTAATCTCGTTCTGGTCAGGCTTTAGGTTTTTGATCAGTTCGGTATATAACGCATCTGCTTTGCCATCATTACCTTGCTGGCTGTATATCGCGCCCAGCGACACTACATATTCGCTTACTCCCGCGTGCTTGCGGATCATCTTTTTAGTGGCGGCTTCCGCTTCATCATACTTTTTAAGCGTTAGCAGTGCGCTGGTGTATTGCTGGTAATAGGTTTCGTTATCCTGTTTGTACAGCTTCTGCAGAATGTCAAGCGCCTTTTGTGTTTCGCCATTTTGGGTGTACTGGCGGGCAAGGGCGAGTTCGTTATCCTGTGCAAAACCCGGCATTGCCGACAGAAAAATTAACACTATTACAGCATACAAACACCTCATTCTTTTTATATATTTAGCAAGCCACCAAATGTATTTATATAACGTATTAACAGGGTAAAATTGTAGTGACATTTACACGCCGGTTAATAAAAATACCTAATTTGACCTGATTATCATTTGAGCTATGTTCCTTACAGATCGTTTAAGATCGGTTTTACTTGTATGCGTTATCGCCCTGCTAAGTGCTTGTCAGCAAAACAGCGTAAGGCAAATCCCTGTAATTGATTTTTTTAAAACGCCGGAAAAAAGCTTTTTTAAGATCTCGCCCGATGGTAAGTATATTTCATACCTAAAGCCTTATAAAGATAAGCAAAATATATACATCCAATCGCTGCCTGATGGTGCCGAGAAGATGGCAACTTCATTTGCAGATTACTCGGTGCGCGATTACTCCTGGACTTATAACAACCAGCTGGTTTTTTCGCAGGATATCATTGCCGATGATGTGTACAAGCTATATGCGCTTGACGTAGCTACTAATAAGCTCAAAAACCTGTTGAGCCTGCCCAAGGTACGGATCCGCATCATTAACCGCGACCGCCTGCAGCCGGATGTGGTAACCATTGCCATGAACCGGCGTGATCCGGGTAATTTTGACGTTTTTAGGCTAAACGTTAAAACCGGCGATCTTAAACCTTACATCATCAACCCCGGCAACGTAACTAAGTGGTATCCCGAGCCTGATGGCAGCATCCGGCTGGCTAAAGTAAGCGACGGGGTGAATGAAACCATTCTTTACCGTACAAACGATAAAGCGCAGTTTAGGCCCATCATCAAAAACAACTTTAAAGACCGGGTAGAGCCGGTTGCCTTTAGCGGCGACAAGAACTATTTTTATGCCTTATCTAACGTAAATCGCGACAAAACTGCCGTAGTAGAAATTAACGCCGACAATGCCAAACAAGAAAAAGTGATTTACGCCAGTGATAAGGCGGATATTTTAGATGTGGCTTACTCGCGTAACAAACACCGGCTAGAGCTTGCCGCCTATGAGGAAGCCAAACCCCAAAAGCATTTTTTGAACGCCGATGTCGAGAAGATGTATAAAAGCTTATCGGCAAAACTTAAAGGTAACGAAATGGATATTGTTGACCGTGACAGCGCGGAAGACAAATTTATTATTAGTACCTATACCGATAAAAACCCCGGATCCTATTACCTGTATGAACGTAATGGAGATAAACTAACCAAGCTCGCTGATAAAAACCCCGAAATCGGCGCTGCCGAATTGTGTGATATGGAACCGGTATCGTTTAAGGCAAGCGATGGCATGACGATCAACGGGTACCTGACTATCCCTAAGGGAAAAGAAAAAAATAACCTGCCGGTAGTGGTAGTGCCGCATGACGGGATCTGGAACCGTAACTCGTGGAATTACGATGCTGAGGTGCAATTCTTAGCAAACCGTGGTTATGCGGTATTCCAGGTAAACTATCGTGGCTCAGCCGGCTATGGCAAGGCTTTTCGCAATGCCGGCTTTAAGCAGGTAGGCGGCAAAATACAAAGCGACATTAATGAGGGTGTGCAGTGGCTCATCCATAATAAAATTGCCAACCCTAAAAAGATAGCCATTTTTGGTGGCGGGTTTGGCGGGTTCTCGGCGTTGTACGGGGTGTCGTTTCATCCGGGTATGTACAATTGCGCAATCGTTAAGTACGGCCTTATTAACTTCTTTACTTATCTGAAGGATGCACCGCCATCATTCAAGCCATTTTTACAAATGACCTACGAAATGGTAGGCAACCCCGAAACTGATGCCGAACAGTTGCGTGCTATATCGCCGGTTTTCCATACGGACAAGATCAAAAGCCCGCTGTTGATCTTCCAGGGAGCAAAGGACCCACGGGCTAACATCAGCGAACTAAACCAGTTTGTGCGCGAACTGAAAAAACGGGGCGTACCTGTTATTTATCGACTTAAGGAAAACGAACGTGCCTTTTTCAAAAGCGAACATAACCGGATGGAGATGTATGCCGAGATAGAAAAATTCCTGGATGCCAACATGCAGGTTAAACGCTAGGCCGTATGCAGGGCCCCGAAAACATATACCGCAAAAACTTTACGCTGATAACCGCCTTCCTGGTGCTGATAACCGTAAGCCTGGTAGTAGCAGTAATTATATCGTACAAGCTTACCGCCAAATATGTAGAGAACGAATTTGCTTCTAAAAAAATTGAAGTATGGGAGCAAACTACTAAACCTTATAACGATTTTTTTCAGCTGCAGATCCCTCAGATCACCTCTTACCAGGGGTTCCTGGATTCTGCCTCGGCGGCCAGTTATTCTGCCACTGTCTTTAAAACTTATCCGTTCGTTCGCCGTGTGCTTTTTTACGATATCAAGATTGGCAACAACGTAAAAGACCTGAAACTTAATAACAATAGTAATATTGGCATAAAGGCTATTTATCGGTATAAGTCGAAACGCGGTCGGGTATCGGGCCTTAAAGATATCCCCTCCGTTTACGAAGACGATTTTAAGGAAATGGCCGCGCGTTTAAATAATTTTGTTGCCGTGGCAGATACCGCCCGGCTCCCTACGCAGGATGAGATCTTTAAAACGTTTTATGACGTTAAGCCAGATAAGATCACCTATCTTAATATCCCCCGCCGCGAGGATATTAAAAACTACAGGGCGCTGTTTAAAAACAAAAAATCAACCGCGTTTTACTATCAAAATATGATGACTTTTTTGCTGGATGTGCACCAGCTAAAAGTTAACAACTCGCACCCCGAGTTGTACGAGCAGGTAACTATACAACCCATTGTGTACGATCCGTTAGAGGTAGAGGGTGGGCGTATTTTTACAGAAGTTGCGCTGCCCGGGGCATTCTCTAACTTTAAACTGTATTTCAGTTCGGCAAGCAGTCATTTAAAAAAAGAGATAGATAAGCGTTTTTTACCTATAGGGGGAATTGTGCTGCTCATTTATTTTTTCCTGGTGCTTATCAGTTGGTTAATTTACCGCAACCTTAACGTTAACCTTAAAGTGTTTAAGCTGCAGTACGATTTTATCAACAACTTTACGCACGAATTTAAAACGCCGGTCAGCGTTATAAAAATTGCCGGATCGAATTTGAAAGGTGATGCTGAACTAAGCGAGCGCCAGCGCCGCCATTATGGCAAAATATTGGATGAAGAAGCCGATAAGCTAAACGACCTGATGAACAAGCTGCTATCTTTCACCCAGCTGGAGAACCGTTCGATCAGTGTTAAGCGCCAGGAGATAGACCTTGAAAATTTTGTAAAAGGCTATATAGATACTTTTAAAATAAAGTATGGTGATTTTAAGATGAGCTATACGTTAGATAACGTGCGCAACTTTTACAGCGACCCTGTGCTGCTGGGCAGCGTGTTTCAAAACCTGATGGAGAATGCCTACAAATATTCGCACCCGGGAAAAAAAGAGCTGGCAATAAGCATCAGGCAGGAAAAGCATAAGCTTGTTTTTGCCTTCGCTGACAAAGGCATCGGTATGGCCAAAGCCGAGCAGGGGGATGTATTTAAGAAGTTTTACCGGATAGAAAATCAGTATAACCAAAATGGCAGCGTGGGGCTGGGCCTTGCTTTTTGTAAAGAATTGGTTAATGTAATGGGCGGCGACATTATTGTGCATAGCCGGGTGAACGAAGGATCGACCTTTGTTGTTACGCTGCCGTTAGAAAATGTTAAATAGAAATGATACTTTAGTAATCGGTAATACGCTTAAAGACACCAAAGATGAATAAGGAAATTAAAATAGCGCTGGTTGAAGATGATGAGAACCTTAGGTTTTTAGTTGCCGAGCGTTTGCAAACCGAAGGATATAAAGTGCTGGAAAGTGGCAACGGTGAAGAAGCCGAAAGTATGATCATTACCGAGGAGCCGGATATTGTTCTGTTAGACTGGATGTTGCCCGGCAAGCAGGGATCAGAAGTTTGTGCCAGCCTGCGCGATAAAGGATTTGACAAGCTGGTAATTATGATGACTGCCAAAGCGCAGGATATTGATAAGATCAGCGCCTATAACTTTGGGGTGTCCGATTATATTACCAAGCCGTTTAATATGGATGTGCTGGTAGCGATGATAGATAGCAAGATCAAATTTTCGCTGAATAACGAAAAAGCGGAATCGCATAAATTTGGTAATATGGAGCATTTGCCAAACACGCACTTACTGATACGCGATGGCCGCAAAACGGAGCTTACCATATTAGAGAACCGTATATTACTTTACTTTTTGAAGAACAAGAACAAGGTAATTAATCGCGAGGAGCTGATGATGGAAGTTTGGGGTTACAATGCAGATGTAAATACCCGCACCCTGGATATGCATATTGTGCGTTTGCGTAAAAAGATAGAAAACAACCCGGATTCGCCAACGTACCTGCAAACAGTAAGGGGCATTGGGTACAAATTTGTTTATTAGGCGATTAATAATCTAAAATCAGCTAGCGAAATAATGTTCGTTTGTTCGTACTTTTCTTCTGCAAGTAAGAGTTTGTCGCCGGTTATAAAGTAGTTTGCCTTCGATTTTTTGCATAGCGCAAAAAGATAGTTGTCTTTTTTATCACTTACTACTTCAGGAATATCTGTTAATTGAACCCAGGTTGTGGTAATTCTAATTAATTGCAAAATATCATTAATTGTAAGTGTTGAAAGATAGCGCGATAGTTTTGGCCGGTTAAATACATCTAACAATTCAATTAAAAGTTGGTCACATGATGCTATTGTAATGCCTTTTTGATGTACCCTTGGTATTAAATCAATTTGTTGGTTTATGGCAAGCGATATGTAAATGTTGCAGTCAAAAACAATTGTCATTTTTATTTGCCGACACGGTGAGCGCGCACTTCTTCAACAATTTCGTCCATGGTTATTTCCGGACCGGGTTTCACGGAACTATTAATTTTCAAAGCCAGATCCAAAGCACTGCTCTCGATCTTAACACCAAGTTCCTTTAGCAAGGATTTAATCAATTTTGATTTTTTTTCGGGAACGTGTATTGTCAATGTTTCCATAATCAAATATAACTAAATCAAAATTTATTTCCTATAACATCTCGTCACTACAAAATCACCATAAAATGTTTGCTTGCCGGTTGTAACGTAGTCATTAAGTTGAAATTGTTTGTCCGCATCAGGTAAGCGCCAGCTTTCTACACCGCAAAGCACTTTAAAAAAAAGCAGCATGCTTTTAAGCAGCACATGTTGCCACCATTTCCCGCTGATCTGAAAATCGGTATTCAGCCAAATGCCGCCGGGTTTAAGTTGCTGATGTATATGATCAAATAACGGCGGTACATTCGCCTCTGTGAAATTATCGAACAGGAAAGGGGTAATTACCACATCCTGGGCGCTTAAACTAACATCCTGAACCGGCTGATTAATAAACACAACATGATTTCCGGCAACATTCCGCTTGCGTGACAGATCAGTCATCCGGGCAGATATTTCAACATACGTAATGCTTAGTCCGAAGGGGTGCACCCTGGCGATCTCTTCCAGGATCCAGCCTGTGCCACCGCCAACAATTAGTACGGATGAATTGGCAGGAATAAGTGGTAAAAAGTGAACCGGGGCATTGATCAGCGCCCGGCCAAATATTAGTCGCGAGAGGCGGTCATAAAAGGGGGCCGAGTTATCGTAATTGCCGCGCATCATTTAAATAAGTAACCTACGGCAATCAACACCACATATTGTAATACCAGCACACCATCCAGGAAAAAAAAATAATAGTATTCATTCTTTTCCCATTTTGATTTAAAAATGAGCCAGCCCATCAGCGCCGCGGTGATAGACAGCGCAAAAAAATCGGTATTGAAACCGTTATTACGGAACAGGAACAGCAATGCGACGTATCCCGCCAGTAAAACCTGGCAAAACAGGTAAGCATTTTTTTCGCCCCAGGATACGGCTATGGTTTTAAGCCCGTATTGCCTGTCCTGAAACAGGTCCCGGATATCAAACGGAACGGTTAACGCACCGATCAGTAAAAATCGTTTAGCCACCAGTATGGCCATATCTCGGGTCGATACGTCAGCAAGGTGCAGGTGCTGGGCCTCTATGATAGGGAGTAATACGCAGCTAAGCGTCCATACCAGCGTTATTAAAAAAGGTTTCAGGCCGGGGATATTGCGCAGGCCGAACTTTTGCTCGCCCACAGTAAATAGCGGCAGGCTATAACAAAAGGATAGTATAGACAAAAAAACCAGCAGGATGCGTGATTCCATTGAAAGTAAAAAAAACAGCGGGATAAGCGATAGCAGCGATACGATAGTAAACGTAACCATAAGCCGGTAGTGCGTAAAAAACCACCGTACCCGCCGGTAAGGCGACCGCTCCGGGTGTTTGGGTTTACTTAAAAGTATGCTGAAATTGTAAATGCCCAGGGTAGAGGTAAAAAGCAAACCCGTTACTGTGTAAACGGGTTTGGCATCTATCAAATGAAAAGTGACCATTGCCTGCGCCACCGCGCATAACGCCATGAATATATTGCTGAATAGCAGAAAATCAAACGCAGACCGGAATAGTTTTTTCATCTGATGGTTGGATGATCCGCCTGGTTGTTGTACATCAGGCTTTATTTAAGACAGGATCAGTGGCGGCTTTTAACGTAAAAATAGTGATCTCGGGCAATATTCCAACACGCCCCTGCAGGCCTGCAAAGCCAAAACCTACGTTTACATAAATTTGCTGTTGTCCCTCGCGGTAAAGGCCTGCCCACTCCGGGTAAACATATTTAATTGGGCTCCACTGAAAATCGTCAGTGCGGATACCAAACTGCATACCATGAGTGTGGCCGGCGAATACCATGTCGATATCTTTGTACTTAGGTAACACCTCGGCACGCCAATGTGAGGGATCGTGCGAGAGCAGTAGTTTGACAGGCAGGTCATTCGTTCCAATAACAGCTTTTTCCATTTTGCCATATTTAGGGAAACGGCTCATTTCTCCCCAGTTACCAATGCCCAGTAAGCCGATCTCTTCCCCATCCACTTTAAGGCGGCGGTGCTGATCTATCAAAACGTCCCAACCCATGTTTTTGTGAGTTTGGATAATGTCGGCGTTGTTTTTTGTCTTGGCTGCGGCCGATGGCCACTTGCCGTAGTCGCCGTAATCGTGGTTGCCTAAAACAGAATAAACGCCAAGCGGTGCTTTTACTTTGCTGAAGATATCCTGGTAATCCTTCATCTCCCAGGCGGCACCGTTTACCAGGTCGCCGGTAAAAAAGATCACGTCGGCTCGTTCTTTCATCAGCATTTCGACACCGCCGCGCACGGCTATACTTTTATGGAAACTACCCGAGTGAATGTCAGAGATCTGGCCGATAGTCATCCCGTTGAACGCTTTGGGCAGGTTGGGCAAATAAAGCGTTTGATGCCGAACACGGTAATCGTACAAACCACCCGGCATCCCTATCCTGATGGCACCTAAAGGGATAGCGCCTGCCAACAAACCGGCTTTCATCAAAAATTCCGAGCGGGGGATGGCATCCGGTTTATTTTGTTGAACCGGGGGTGCTGTTGCTGGCTGCTTATATTTGCGAAGCAGATGTAATATGCCCCGGCGGATGTCGTCTATGAACATCACCAGTAAAAAGCAGATCTTAAAGATAAACTGAAGCGCAAACCCAAATAAAAATGCTGTGCGGATACCTGCACCCAGGGGCGAGTAAATACCAAGCAACAAAAAGGTGATAAAAAAAATGGCGCTTAGCCAGTAGCCGGTTACAAACCAGTTTTTATGACTAAACGCCTTTTTTTTAAAAGCGGCGCGAACGCCTTTTAATATGTAGAAATCGCCAAGTAGGAGGACGGCTATTATTAGGATAGTATAAAGGGTGTTTCCCTGCATTCGCTGTATTATCTTACGGCAAATATAAGCTTAGTAACGGTCGTCATCAAGGTCAACGTCGTCATCATCCGGTTCCAGGTTAAACAAACTGTTAAACATATCTGAAAAAGCAAAGCCGTTATCCAGGAAACCTTTATTCAGTTGCGAGAACTCCGCCAGGCCGTGCAAAATAAATTCCATCAGCAGCAGCTGCTGGTTTTCGCTCAGACGAGGGTGGAACTTTTTAACCAGGTCTTTTAATCCCGGTACGGCGTTTAATAGTTTCTTATATTCAACCAATGGCAGGTCGTCAACCAGCGACAAACTGTTGCCATCGCTAAACCAATTGATGATGCTTGCATATGGGTTTGGTGCTTTTGCTTTTTTTGCTTTCTCCGGATCAGGGAAAAACTGCAACAGCAGCGTTTTAATAGCTTTGCCGATAAGAATGTTAGCCACCTTGCCAGGCCCTTCCAGCTCGCCCTCGTAAACCAGCTCAATTTTACCGGTAATGGCAGGTATAACGCCCAAAAAGTCGGATATACGTACAAATGTATTTTCCTCGCCGTTAATAATCATACGGCGCTCGGCGTTACTGATCAGGTTTTCGTAAGCAGATATGGTTAAACGTGCCGATACGCCCGATTTCTTGTCGATATATTCGGATGCACGCGCCTCAAATGCAATCTGCTCTACAAGGTCTTTTACCAGGCCGTCAGCCTCAATATTGGTGCGTTGATCCTGGGTTAGCAAAGCTTCCTGTTGGGTGATCTTACGGGAGATCTCTACCGAGCGTGGATAATGCGTTAATATCTGACTTTCAATACGGTCTTTTAATGGCGTAACGATAGAACCACGGTTGGTATAATCTTCGGGGTTG
The DNA here is from genome assembly GCF_964263795.1 of Mucilaginibacter sp. Classification (GTDB taxonomy): domain Bacteria; phylum Bacteroidota; class Bacteroidia; order Sphingobacteriales; family Sphingobacteriaceae; genus Mucilaginibacter. The sequence goes on along the minus strand of NZ_CAXVWK010000072.1, from coordinate 25,930 downwards.
GCGGTAAATACAAACTGAAGGTCTAAAGGCAAACGCAGTTTAAACCCACGAATCTGGATATCGCGTTCTTGCAAAATGTTGAACAACGATACCTGGATACGCGCCTGCAAATCGGGCAGTTCGTTAATTACAAAAATACCTCTGTGCGCGCGTGGTATTAATCCAAAGTGGATCACCCGCTCATCAGAATAAGTAAGTTTCATGGTGGCTGCCTTAATGGGGTCAACATCACCTATCAAATCGGCAACGGTAACATCAGGAGTAGCCAGCTTTTCGGTATAACGCTCGCTTCGGTGCACCCATGCAATCGGGGTATCGTCGCCCTGCTCTTCGATGCGTTTATGGCCAAACCAACTGATAGGAGCCAAAGGGTCATCGAACAATTCCGATCCTTCTATGTAAGGCATATACTCATCCAGCAGGTTTACCAGCAAGCGGGCAATACGTGTTTTTGCCTGGCCGCGTAAACCCAGCAGCAAAATATTATGGCGCGACAGGATAGCCGTTTGCAGATCAGGGATAACCGTATCCTCAAAGCCTACAATGCCTTCAAATCCGCCTTCTTTTTTTTGAAGTTGAGTGATGAGGTTGGCCCTTAATTCGTCCTTAACCGAGCGGCTTACATAGCCTGTTTTTTTTAACTCGCCAAGGGTTTTTATATTTTTTGTATCCATTTTGATTTTTTGTCCGGAAGTCGGTAAGGCGAAAGTCCGGAAGAGTTATAAATTTAAGTAAGGAAGATGAGCGTTTTTTCCGACTTACGGACTTCCAACATCCAACTTACCTCACATTTTTCCTTCTGTTGCGGGCGTAGTCTTCAAAAATATACTCGCCCAAATTGTTCAATGAACTATAAAAGGCCTTGCCGCCGTTGGTTTCAGTGAATTTACGCACAAACTGCTGCAAGTAGGGGTCTTTAGCTATCATGAATGTGGTGATAGGGATTTTTAACCGTTTACATTGCGCTGCCATATTAAGCGTTTTATTAACCACTTTGCGGTCAAGCCCGATGCTGTTCTTGTAATACCGGGTTCCTTCTTTAAGGCAGGTTGGTTTACCATCGGTAATCATAAAGATCTGTTTATTGCTTGTTTTGCGTCGGCGCAGCATATCGGTAGCCAATTCTAACCCAGCATAGGTATTAGTGTGGTACGGGCCTACCTGCAGGTAAGGCAAATCTTTTAAATTGATGGGCCAGGCATCGTTACCAAATACCACAATATCCAAAGTGTCTTTAGGATACTTGGTGCGGATCAGTTCGGCAAGTGCCATAGCTACCTTTTTGGCTGGCGTTATCCGGTCTTCGCCGTAAAGGATCATCGAGTGCGATATGTCTATCATCAGCACGGTTGAGGTTAGGGTTTTATAATCCATTTCCTCTACCTCCAGGTCGCGCTCTGTCATCATGAAATCGTTGCCGATGCCATGGTTAACCTGTGCATTCTGGATAGATTGTGTCATATCTATCTGGTCCAGGCTATCGCCAAACTCAAACTCCCGGCGCTCGGCATTCTTTTCATCGCCCTGCCCGCTTTGCGGCGAGCGGTGGTTACCCTTTCCCGACTTTTTAAGCTTGCCGAAGATCTCCTCCAAAGCCGATGTGCGGATGCTTTGCTCTGTTTTAGCGGTAATGCTCATCTCGCCGCTTTGGTTATCCTCGTTCAGATAGCCCTTTTGTTTTAACTCGTCGATAAAATCACCCATGCCGTACTCGTCATTGGTGATGTTGTATTGTTTATCCAATTCGTTAAGCCATGACAAAGCCTCACCGGCATCGCCGGCAGTGTAATTCAGTAACTCCAGGAATAATTTTAGTAATTCTTCAAACCCGCCTTTGGGGATCTGATTGGGTTTAAACTGTGAAAATCCAAAACCGCGCATGTTGTACCCTTTCTTGTTTTAAAGTAACGGATTATTTAGATCAAAAGTTTGAAAAAGGAAGTTTTTAGGCCAATTGTTAATTAAGCATGACAATGGACGCGAAAATGGAAGCAGTAGACTAAAAGTTACTTAACAGTAACGCTCTTTTTAATATTGTCTATTTCGTCCTGCACGTAAACGGGGTTGGCGCCACGCTTGGTAGTAACGTATGCACCAATTGCACAGGCGTTGTCTAATATGCGCTGCATCGGCTTGTTAGCAACTATGCCGGCAATAAAACTTGCCAGAAAGGCGTCGCCGGCACCCACGGTGTCTTCTACATCAACACAAAATCCAGGGTGCTCAAAAAACTCATAATCGTGCCAGATGATGGCGCCCTTTTCGCCGCGCGTTACGCAGATGGTTTTGGTATGGTACTTTGTACGGAATTCGGTGATCATTTCACGGATATCACCAGTGCTGCCGCCAACCAGCAGGTTAGCCTCTTCTTCGTTCATTTTGATCACGCTGGCACGGGCGGCCAAACTTTCAATAGTGGCCAGGGTGTAGTGCGGCGGGCGCAGGTTAACATCGAAGATCTTAACAGCGTCGGTTTCATCGAGCAAGTTAAGCAACGTGTCGTGAGTGACCTTATCGCGGCAAGCCAGGCTGCCAAACACTATCGAAGATGCGTCTTTAGCGGCTTCCACCAAATCTTTATCCGGCTGGATGTTGTCCCATGAGGTGCGCTCGGGGAAAACGTAAGTGGCCTGTCCCTGGGCATCCAGCTTTACCTTAACTTCGCAGGTAGGCAGTTTCTCATCTACCTGGATCAGGTTGCTGTATAAACCGTTATCTTTTAAAAAACCGGTAAGTTCATGGCCGGGTTCATCGGCACCAACACGGCTTGCAAACTTAACATTAACATGTTGTTGCACCAGGTGCCTTGCTACATTCATTGGGGCGCCACCGGCTTTTTTATCGTTGCCAATAACATCCCATAAAACTTCGCCGAAACATAAAACCTGCTTTTTCATAAATGAGGACCGGTAAAACGCCGTAAAGCTAAAAAGGATTTGCGGTAATCCGTGTTAAATTTACAATAAGTGACTTTATTTATTTTTAACAGGTTGTTAATACGGATTTAACGTTGCGAAGGTTGTGCATGAGAAAATTTACTTACTTTCTGAAACAGTGAAGAAGATGTTAATACGGTTTACCTGCGGCCAGTTCTTTATTGGCCCATTTAACGGCCAGCTTCTCGCGATATTCGGCGTAGCTTTGCTTAAATGCCATTTTTAACAAACTATCTACCCCGCCCTTTACAGCAAGATTATACAAACTTGCTGCTTTGCGGCTGATGGATGCATCCCAGGCACGTAAACTTAGCGAGTACGAGCCGTCTATATACTTCATCCAGTGCCAGTATCCGGTCGGCATAAAAAGCGTATCGCCATGCTCCAGGAAAACCTCGGTACCTTCTACACCATCCAGTGCAGGGAACTTTGTAATATCGGGGTTTTGTACGTCATAATCTTCCAGCGCGTAGGTTGCGTTAGGTATGCAGTATAAACGGCGCTTCCACTTGTTCTCAAATAATATAACATGCTTGCGGCCCCCAAAATGGGTATGGAAAATGTGCGGCAGGTCAATATCATAGTGTAAGAACGTAACCGAGTTGCTGCCACCAAAAAACATCGAAGGCATACTTTCAATAAACCCGCCCATCAGGTCCTTAGGGAATATTATATCGTCCAGCAGTTGGGGCGCCTGTTTAAAAATGTTGAAGAAAAAGATTCGCAGCTCGGTAGGGGTGCTGCGGATAAGATCAATATATTCATCAAATGGCATTTCTGCTGCCGATGAATTGATGGGTTTGGATGGATCTGCTTTTGAATTGTCGTAAAGAGGTACTACTTTATTCCCAACAATTTCTTTAAGATACTCGGGCGTCCATTTTTCACGGGCTGGCCAGCTTTTGGTCATGCCTTTAATCACCAGCGGCCGGCGCGGTTTTAAATAATGCTTGTTAAAATCCTGAGGCGTGATATTCTCAACAGTATCAATAGGGTGGAGGTTGAAACTCATGTTTTAACAGATCGGTTTAAAAATAAAATGGTTACACTTAGGTAACCATTTGCCCGATTTTAAGCAAAATAACGGAATTAAAATGCGATATCTGTTAAGTGCGCATTAATATTACGTAAAGCGTTATAGCGGCTGGCCGGCGGCAAGTGCTTTATCAGCACGTTTAACAGCCAACTTTTCTTTCCAATCCATATAACCGGCCCGGAAATTCTTTTTCATGATATCATCAAACTTGCGCTGTATGGTAAGGTTGTACAGGCTTTTTGCCTTAACACTCCATGATTTGTCCCAGGCACGTAACGATATGGAGAATGACCCATCAAGGTATTTCATCCAGTGCCAGTAACCGGTAGGCATAAACAAGGTTTCGCCATGCTCCAAAACAGTTTCCTGCCCGTGGATGCCGTCCAGCGCCGGGAACTTTTTAAAGTCCGGGTTTTCGATGTCGTAATCTTCTAAAGCGTAGGTAGCAAAGGGGATTTTATATAACCGCTCACTCCACTTGTTCTCAAACAAAATGATGTGCTTGCGGCCGTTAAAATGTGTGTGAAATATGTGCGCCAGGTCGATATCGTAATGCAGAAAGGTGACAGAACCTTGCCCGCCGAAAAACATATTGGGATATTTATCTAAAAAACCGCCCATCAGGTCTGTCGGAGAGCGGTAATCGTTCAGCAGTTTAGGTGCATGTTTTATTGGGTCGAACAGGAAAATGCGCAGATCTGTAGGGCCTTTTTGTATCAGGTCGATGTAATCTCCAAACTTCATCTCCGCAGCAGAAGCATTGATCGGTTTAGACGGATCTGCTTTAGAGCTATCGTAAAGCGGCACCATCTGGTCGCCAACAATTTCCTTCAGGTAATCAAAGGTCCATTTTTGCAACGCCGGCCAGGTGTCGGTAGCTTTGCTGATCACCAGCGGTTTACGTGGCTTTAAATAGTTATTGATAAAATCCTCGCGGGTAATGTGGTCAACTCTATCAATAGGGGTTAATGATAAACTCATGCGGTAAAACTGTTTACGTCAAATTAACGCGAAATTAACTATTTACGTTGTTTGTTTATATCCAATATCTTTTTCTGAAAAAGGTTTGACAATAATAAGCCCGGATGAGACGAAGCATCCGGGCTTATTTGCATTTACTAAATTACGTTAGCCGTTGATAGTAGTATAACTACAAAAGCTACCAGCAATGATATTTAGTTAGGCATTAATACCGTATTAACCACGTGTATAACACCATTACTTTGGTTAACATCGGCAATGGTAACCCATGATTTGCCGCCTTTTTCATCAACCAGGTAAACTTTTTTACCCTGTGCCATAGCAGTTAAAATGCCGCCGCTCACGGTGTTTAATTCGGCTTTGCCGCCACCTGCTTTAATTTTAGCCATCAGGTCGGCAGCGCTTAGCTTGCCAGATACCACGTGGTAAGTTAAAATTTTGGTAAGTGCAGCTTTATTTTCCGGTTTTAATAAGCTGGCTAACGCATCCTTAGGCACTTTGTTAAAAGCTTCGTTAGTTGGAGCAAACACGGTAAACGGTCCTGCCGACTTTAAAGTTTCAACCAGTCCGGCAGCTTTAACAGCAGCAACAAGGGTAGTGTGGTCCTTAGAGTTTACAGCATTGTCAACAATGTCTTTTGTTGGATACATAGCAGCGCCGCCAACCATTTTGGTTTGCGCGTAAGTTGTTGGGGCAATTGCAATAGTTGCTAAAGCAATGGCCGCGATAATTAATTTTTTCATAGGTAGATGTAAAATGTTTTTGTTTTTATTGTATGGAGAGATACGCTCTAAACATTGCCGCGGTTTTATTAGTCGGCTACAATCCAACAACTAAATGCTATCTGAAGTGTTTTAGCGAGAGGCGATTTACTAACTAAAAAAACAGTGCGGAAGCGATGTTATCGGCATAAAGCTTACCAGAGGGCGAAAGGACCACAACACCTTCCTGCAAAATAAGGCTGCCATCTTCAAAATGTTGCCTTGCTGATTTTAGTAACTGGGTTGACGAGCCGCCAGCAATCCTATCTAATTTATCCAGGTCGATGCCCCATTTAGTGCGTAGGGATGTCATTATATATTCGTTCAGACGGTTTTCCTGGGTTAGCACCTCTGTTTCTGCCGGAACCGTTTCTTCTGTTATTGCTTTGATATACTTTGCATTATTAGCTATGTTCCATTGCCTTGTATCTCCATTAAAAGAATGTGCAGACGGTCCGATACCCAGGTATTTTACTCCTTTCCAATAGTTAGAGTTATGCCATGAGTAGTGACCAGGCTTGCAAAAGTTCGAGATCTCATACTGGTCAAAGCCAGCTGTTCCCATTGCATCGAGCATCGCAATAAATTGTGCGGCGCTTTGTTCCTCACTCATGGGTGGTTGTTTGTGCTTGCTGATAAATGTGGCAAGAGCGGTCAGCGGCTCAACCGTCATAGAGTATGCCGATATGTGGGGTATGCCCAGCCCAAAAACCGTATCTAAATTGTGTTTCCACTTTGCGTCCGTAAGTAAGGGGTAACCGTAGATCAGGTCGACGGTGATGTTCTCAAAACCAATATCCTGAGCCCGTTTAACCGATGCCTCAGCCTCGCTGCTGCGGTGCACGCGGTTCATCCAAAACAGGTCTTCGTCAAAAAACGACTGGATGCCGATACTGAAGCGGTTAACCGGGGTTTGCCGCAAGGCTTTTAATTTGGAGTGATCTAAGTCATCCGGATTAGCTTCAAGCGTTATTTCGGCATCTGCCGCTACGGTATGCAGTTCGGTAATGGTGTTTATCAATAACTGGATCTCATCTGCCGACAGTACAGACGGTGTTCCCCCACCAAAATATATCGTTTCGATGGTTTCATTATTCAAATAGCGCCTTTGCAGGGTAAGTTCTTTTACCAGCGCCCGTACCATTTCATCCTTATACTTTGGAGATGTGCTGAAGTGGAAATCGCAATAATGGCAGGCTTGCTTACAAAAGGGGATATGAAGATAGATGCCGGCCATGTGCTTGAAATTTGAAGCCGCAAATATACGCTATACGCTTCTGCATGGTGCCCGCCTGCTGAAGTTTTCCAAAAATGGATTTGATAAGATATAAACCTGGCGCATTTGCCCCTTTAAGTTGTCGTAATAACGACTGAAAACCGGATGGTAATTAAGCTAATTTTGATCATCTGATAAATTAAAGCCCTATTATGAAAACTATTTTTGATGCCAACACCCGGAACGAACTGATTGCGCGCATCGGGTCATTAAACGAAACCAATACTGCCCAATGGGGTAAAATGAATGTTTACCAAATGGCTAAACATTGCAGGCTTTGGGAAGAAATGATTGCCGGGCAGCTAATTAGCAAGCGTGTTTTTATCGGCCGCATATTTGGTAAGATGGCATTGAAAAGCTTTTTAAACGACGATAATCCGATACGCCGAAATTCGCCCACTACACCGGAGTTGCAAATAAAAGATACACATGCCGACCTTGCTGCTGAGAAAGCAAAATGGATAGCCCTGATAGAACGGTACGCAAATTACTTTAACCCGGGGTTTGTCCATCCGTTTTTTGGAAGGATGACAGATGAGCAAATTGGCCGAATGGCGTACAAACATACCGACCATCATCTGCGCCAGTTCAACGCTTAACTTTCGCGATTGGTTTTTCGATCTTAAGGACTTAACACACGCTTTAAGTTATATTAAACTTCAAAGGGTTAGTTTTGAAAAAATTAACCGGATGATAAAGATTTTAAGCAGGGCAGCAATACTGGCGCTTTTAGTTGCAGGTAACGGCTTCGCATTTTCGCAAACAAAGCCCTATAGCGTTGCTGATGCCCATTCGCATAACGACTATAAAAACAATATTCCCTTTTTTCGGGCTTACGAAAAAGGTTTCGGTTCTATTGAGGCAGACGTTTACGCTGTTGACGGGCAACTGATGGTTGCCCATGCAACCAGGGAAATAGTCGCTTCGAGATCATTCAAAAAACTTTACATAGAGCCGCTTACTCAAAAATTGGCGGCCGATCAGCAACGCAGGCTAAGGCTACTCATAGAGATCAAAAATGATTACAGGGCGGTATTGCCGCTGGTGATGAGCGAATTAAAGCCGCTGGAACAATATTTTGATTATGCCGGCCGTCCCGGCAGGCTGTCGATAGTAATGACAGGGGCAGTGCCTCCCCCGGCTGTAATGCCTAACTACCCGGCTTGGATGTCATTTGATGTCAACAGTATTAACGGTTATACCGATTCGCAACTAACAAAGATAGGCCTGGTGAGTATGCCATTCACCAAGTATGTGCGCTGGAATGGCAAGGGCGTTTTACCGGTAGCCGACTTCTTAAAAATTAAGGCAGGTATAGATAGTGTGCACAAAGCCGGAAAATCGATTCGTTTTTATGAAACACCAGATACAAAAAGCAGCTGGCTTGCGCTGATGCGTTTAGGCGTAGATGTTATCGGTACAGATAAAATAGAAGAGCTTGGCGATTTCTTAAATCATAAAAAAGCATATGAGTATGTGGCAAATGCGTCCTACCCAATTTATCAGCCTACTTATAAAACAGATGGTGCGGTTAAAACAGTAAAAAACATTATTTTGTGTATAGGCGATGGAATGGGGCTTGCCCAAATATACGCCACTTACACGGCCAATAGAGGGCAGCTTAATATTTTTCAGATGTTAAACATCGGCTTTTCGGTAACCAATGCTGCGGATACTTACATTACGGATTCTGCGGCGGGTGCCACTGCATTTTCATCCGGCCAAAAAACCAATAACCGGGCAATTGGTGTGCTGCCTAACGGTAAGCCGCTTAAATCTTTAGCGGTATACAGTGCGGAGGCGGGTAAGAAAACTGCTGATATCGCTGTTTGCGACCTGGCAGATGCTACACCAGCCGCTTTTTACGCGCATCAAAGCGAGCGTAGCAAATTCACTGATATTGCGAATGATATTGTAAAATCGCCTGTTGATATTTTTTTGGGAAGCGGTTATGCCAACTTTACACAACCTACTGCAAACGGCCCATCACCGGTGGATCAGATGACCCAAAGGGGCTATACCGTTATCCGCAAGTTTGATGATTTTCTAAATTCCAAAGCCCCGAAGATCCTTGCGTTAATGGACGACAGCGTCACACGGCCTAAAGTTTCCGGCAGGGGTAACTATCTGCCACTGGCGTTTAATAAAGTGGTAAACACATTTAAAAATCATTCGCAAGGATTTTTTATGATGGCAGAAGGGTCGCAGGTGGATTACGGCGGACACAATAATAACCTGGCGCAGGTGGTAACTGAGAATGGTGACTTTGACCGTATGGTAGGAGATGCAATGCGCTTTGCCGATCAGGACGGCGAAACGCTGGTGATCGTAACTGCCGACCATGAAACCGGCGGCCTTACTTTGCTGGACGGTAACATTAGCAACGGGTACGTATCCGGCGATTTTAGCACGAACGACCATACCGGCACGCCGGTGCCCGTGTTTGCTTACGGCCCGCACTCGTTAGACTTTAGGGGCGTTTACAGTAACACCGCCATATTTGATAAATTGCTTAAACTCATCAAAAAATAAATGCGAATGATTAACCGCTATAAAAGTAGCGGTTTAAGTTTAATAAGGTAAATTTGCAGCGATGCGCCGGTTGATTTATCTCTGCCTTATTATTTTTACCCAATGTGGTGCTGTTTACGCCCAGCAACAAGACTCGACGGAAGTAGTTGCAGACACCGTTCCGGCGAGGGCGCGCCACCGCGGTCCATTGCCATTTTTAGATTCTGTTGCACATGCAACTGTGCTAAGGCAGCAGTTCGTGTCAGATTCGCTGGCTAAGGTATATATCGTTGCCCCTGATCCGTTGCGCAGCAATATGTTTGTCGATAGCATTTTAAAGGCCGGGGCTTACAAAGGCAACCAGTACCTTAATCTATCTTCATCCCGGTCAAAAAGTGTACAGGGTTACGGTCATAGCCGCCCCTCGCGCGACCCCTGGGTAATAGCCATAATCATTCTTTTGTTATTGTTTACTGCAGCTATCAATATAGCGGCCAGTAAGGATATGAGTAACATTTTTCAGTCCTTTTATGGCCGTCGCAGTATATCCCTGGCAGGTAAAGAAGATAGCCCAATCAACGCCTGGACGTTCATCGGTTTATTCCTGCTGTTCGGGTTCACGTTCGGTATATTCCTGTACCTGCTTACAGCCGGGTTTTACAAAGTTTATTACACCATCAGTGGTTTCCAGCTGTTCTTTACCCTATCGGTGGTTATCATTATGCTTTTTGCCACTAAGTTTTTGGTGCTTAAGTTTTTAGGCTTTGTGTTTGACATTAACAAGCTGGTAAGTGAATATATCAACACCTTATCGTTAACTTATTTTAATATATCGTTTGTATTGTTGCCCGTGGCGCTGTGTTTCAGCCTCATTGCAGATAAGTTTATTCCTTATTTACTGTTAGTTACGCTGCTTTTGGTAGTAGTGATTTTTGTATGGCAATATCTGCGCAGCAGCGTTGGTATTATTTCAAATTTCCGATTTCACAAATTTTATTTATTTGTGTATCTTTGTGCCCTCGAAATTTGCCCAATTTTGATACTGATTAAGGCACTTAATATTGGTTTTAGGTAGGACACACGTATAGCATATAGCATTGGAAGACAGAAAGAAAAAGGTTAAGAGTATTTTAGTTACTCTTCCAAAACCTGAGAACGATAAAAATCCGTACGCTGAGCTGGCTAAAAAGCTTAACTTGAAAATTGACTTCCGGTCATTTATTCACGTGGAGGGCGTACCTGCAAAAGATTTCCGCAAAGAGAAGATCAACCTGGCCGATTTTACCGCTGTTATTTTTACCAGCCGTAACTCTGCCGACCATTTTTTCAGGATATGCGAGGAGATGCGTTTTGAGGTGCCGGTAGAAATGAAATATTTTTGCCTTTCAGAAACCATAGCCCTTTACCTTCAAAAATATATTCAATATCGTAAGCGCAAAATATTTTTCGGCAAGCAAACCGCTGCCGATCTGGCCGAGGTATTGAAAAAGCACTCTAACGAGAAATTTCTCTACCCTTGTTCTGACGTAGCCGCCGAAGAAACACAAAAGTTTTTGCTTGATAACGGTTACAACTTTACTCCTGCAGTATTGTTCCGCACCGTATGCAGCGACCTGACCGATCTGCGCGAAGTATTTTACGATGTCATCGCGTTCTTTAGCCCATCAAGCATTCAGTCACTTTACCAAAACTTTCCGGATTTTAAGCAAAATAACACCCGCATAGCAGCTTTTGGTGCTACAACGCACAAAGCTGTTTTAGCTGCCGGTTTAATCCTGGATATCCCTGCACCAACACCTGCTGCGCCATCAATGACAATGGCTATAGATCAGTACGTTAAGCAGGCCAACAAATAATTGGGTTTACTTGCACTACCTTGCAACTTTTTTTCGATTTTAACGTATATACGCTTAAGTATTAATGCGCTGTTGCGGTTTTACGCAGCTGTTGCTTAAACGTTTATTATTTGTTAGGTTTTGTTTAAGAGGCAATAAAATGTTTCTTATTTTGACGATGTAAAACATTTTTGCTTTAGGATGCACAAATATTGATATATTCGGGGGTGCATTGTGCGTTAAGCAATTGAACAATATATTACTGATTTTGTAGATTACGGAATGAAAAAAGTTTACTTTTTAATAATAGTTTTAGCCGGTGCAATACTATCCGGGTGTGGGAGCTTAGGGGGCGGGAATACGTCTGGCGAGGTAACTGGTGTTAGGGGGCAGCGCTCATTCAGGGCCACTATCCCGCTTAACATGGTGTACATTAAGGGCGGTACCTTCCTTATGGGCCAAACAGATCAGGATGTAACGTTCGCGCAAACATCACAGGTGAAGCAGGTTACCGTTCCACCTTTTTTTATGGACGAAACCGAGATATCGAACACCAAATACAAACAATTTGTTAACTGGGTGCGAGATTCAATTGCCATTAGCAATTACCTTAACGATCAGAAATATTACATGCAGCCTAAAAAGGGCGTAGCAAATGATCCGAGCGGTAAAAAGTGGATAGACTGGAAATATGTTGAGAAAAACCCTCCTTTTGGCCGTAGAGGCAAAAATGCATCCGGAAACGCACAAAAATTACAAGGCTTATATTATCAGGGCGACGACCGTGTTTTTGATCGTAACGAGATAGATGTACGCTTGTTGAAATACAACTATGCCCTTTTTACTTACCGCGAGGCATCAAACTACCGCAACGACAGAACAAAAAAACGGTCTGATTTCATTTTACGTGATACAGTAACCGTTTACCCGGATACCTTGGTTTGGTTGAACGATTTTTCATATGCGGCTAATGAGCCGATGGTTGAAGGTTATTTTTCGCACCCGGCTTACCGTAACTACCCGGTTGTTGGTGTTACCTGGCGCCAGGCACGCGCGTTTTCGGCATGGCGTACCCGCCTTAACGAGGGCGCTAAACATGCACGCGGGCAAGAGCCTAATTTACCGTTCGAATTACCTAACGAAAGCCAGTTTGAATATGCTGCACGTGGCGGACGGGTTGGTACAGATTACCCTTGGGGCGGCCCGTACATTAAAAACGCAAAAGGCTGCCTTTTGGCAAACTTTAAACCAGGCCGTGGTAATTATACTGACGACGGCGGTGCCTACACGGTTAACGTACGCTCGTACTTCCCTAACGATTTTGGGTTGTACAACATGGCAGGTAACGTAGCTGAGTGGACTTTATCGGCTTACGATGAGTCGGCATCAACATTTGTTCATGACCTATCTCCTACATTTAATTATGAAGCTAAGGCCAGTGATCCGGAAGTACTTAAGCGTAAAGTTGTACGCGGCGGTTCATGGAAAGACATCGGTTACTTCCTTCAAAATTCTACACGTAGCTTTGAATATCAGGATACCGCAAAATCTTACATCGGTTTCCGTTGCGTAACCATGTACCTGGGCCGCGATATTAAAGACAAACGCTAAAACCAAACAAACTAAATATAAAATCATCATTTACTAAATTTATGGCAGGGAAGAAAAAACCTTTTGGAATAGGTAATATTATATCAATCGGTGCTACGGTTGTAATTATCGGTTTGCTCTTTAAAATTCAGCACTGGAAATTCGCTACAGAATTTATCACCGTTGGTTTAAGTACCGAAGCACTGTTGTTTTTGATATTAGGTTTACAAAGGGAGGATAAAGAGGTAGACTGGGTGCGGGTGTATCCGGAACTGAACGAAGATTTTGCCGGCGAATTGCCAAAAGCATCTGCAAGGCCGGCCGTAACAGCTGGTGATAGTTTTTCGAATACGGCCGCTTTAGACAAAATGCTGGCTGATGCTAAAATTGGTCCTGAGTTAATTGGTAGCCTGGGCGACGGCTTACGCACTTTTGGCGATAAGGTAAATGCGATATCACGTGTTACCGATGCAGGTGATGCAACTATTGCGTTTACAAACAAAGTAAAATCGGCAACTGCCAGCTACGATAATTTAGCAACTGCCTTTGATAAGGCAACTGCTAACTTAACAGAAATGGCCAACAGCAATGTTGATTCAAAGGCATATCATGACCAGGTAACCAGCCTGGCTAAAAACCTGTCGTCATTAAACGCGGTTTACGAATTAGAGTTGCAGGACTCAAGCGCGCATCTTAAAGCGATGAACAGCTTCTACAAAAACCTATCGTTAACCATGAATAACTTTAACGAGTCGTTAGATGATTCTAAACAGTTTAAAGATGAAGTGGGCCGTTTAGCTAAAAACCTGGCTTCGTTAAACTCAGTTTATGGTAACATGCTAACCGCAATGAACCAACCCCGGGGTTAATTAACAATATTTAATCAAACTGAAATTACATAAATTACAGAATGGCCGGAGGTAAAGAAACCCCAAGACAGCGGATGATAGGTATTCTATACCTGGTGCTTTTAGGGCTAGTAGCTTTGAACGTACCAGATAGTTTACTGGATGCATTTAAAAACATAACAAACAGCTTAGATACTTCAAGAAAAAACGTAACTACAGGTATTGATAACACCTACTCGGCTTTTGAAAAAACCAAGTTAAAAGAGCAGCCCGAAAGAGCTAAACCGGTGTATGATAAGGCTAAAAAAGCCAGTGCCGTAGCTGCTGAGTTAGATGCCTACATCGAAACATTGAAGGCTACCCTGATCAAAGATGGTGGAGGAATTAATCCGGAGATTGGCGACGTAGAAGCAAGGGATAACCTGGATATATCACCGCGGGTAATGATCGCTAATAAAAAAGCTGATCAGCTACGTACTAAGATTGATGAGACCCGCCAGAAATTGCTGGAATTACTACCAGAAAAAGACCGTACAGGCATCAACTTTTCTTTAAACGCTATTGATCCGCCTAAAGGTAAAGAAGGTCAAAAAACCTGGCAGCAAGCTTATTTCGGCGATGGTATCCCTTTAGGTGCAACCTTAACCACACTGGCTAAGATCCAGGCGGATAACAAGAATGCAGAGAACGAAGTTGTCAAAAAGATATTAGGCGAAGTTGACCAGGCGGTTGTTAACCTTGATAAATTTTCGGCAGTAGCAGTGGCACCATCCAGCTATGTAATAGCCGGCCAGCCCTACACCGCTGAGGTTTTCCTTACCGCGTCAGATTCAAAATCAAGTCCGGATATTTCTGTTAACGGATCAAGGCTTTCTGTTGCGGATGGTAAGGGCAAGTACACTGTAGGTACCGGCAGCGAAGGTGTTTTCACCTGGATTGGTACCATCAACGTAAAACAAAACGACGGATCTGTTAAAACATACAAAACCGCACCGCAAACCTATCAGGTAGCACGGCCATCGGCAGTAGTATCTCCGGATAAAATGAACGTACTGTACATTGGTGTTCCAAACCCTATTTCGGTATCAGCGCCGGGTATCGCAAAAGAAAAATTGCGTGTAAGTATACAGGGCGGCTCGGTAAGCGGCTCGGGTGGTAAGTACACTGCAAATGTTACCTCGTTAGGTACGGCAACAGTTTCGGTATCTGGTGAATTATCGCCGGGCAAGGTTCAAACCTTAGGGTCAACTTTATTCCGTGTAAAACGTATACCAGATCCTAGACCTGAATTTGCCGGCAAAAGCGGTGGTAAAACCAGCGCGGCCAATATCCGTGCTCAGGACAGGATTTTTGCGAAGCTGGAGAATTTTGAATTCGACGCTAAGTTTAACGTGACCAGGTTTACACTGCTTATTATTAAGCCAAGGCAGGATGTTGTTACCTATTCAACCAGTGGCAATGAGTTGTCATCAGCCATGAAATCGGCAATGAATGGTGTAACACCCGGAACAACTGTGGTGTTCCAGGATATCATAGCGGTTGGCCCGGACGGCTCGCAACGCGGACTTGACCCGATAGTATTATCGGCTAATTAAAAGATTATGAAAAAGAGATTTTTGATCATCGCACTTTGTTTGGCTTGTACGGCTTCTTTTGCGCAAAAGAGGAAGACAGCCACTAAAAGGCCGGTTAAAAGAACTACTGCTGCCAGAACCAGCGCGCCGAGTACCGTTACATCGGCCGGTGCAAACGCTCAGCAAACAGTTTTAGATACCGGTAAAAAAGTTGCTTTAAAGCCTTTTGACAGGCCTATGGATGGTTATTATAAAAAGAACAACATTTTAAGTGCCAAGGTTACACCTTACGCCAACCTGCGCGAAGCGGATGTTACTTTTGCTAAACGTGTTTGGCGCGAGATTGACCTGCGCGAAAAAATGAACCAGTACATGGCATCGCCTAAGCAAAGGCTGATTGATGTACTGCTAACCGCTATTGATGCCGGTGAATTAACTGCTTATGACCCAACATCTACAAAGGACGACCCGGGAGGCGACGCTTTCTCAAAACCGATGTCATCTGCGCAGGCACGCAGCAGAATGGCTGACAGCAGCGTGGTAGACAGGTTTGATAAAGACGGTAACAAAACAGGATCAGAAGTACGTGCAGGTGAGTTTAACCCTGATAGCGTGATCAAGTTCCGTATCAAGGAAGATTGGATTTTTGATAAACAACGCTCGATATTTGAGCCGCGCATTATAGGTATTGCTCCGCTAATTAAGCCAAAGGCTGCCGGTATGGATTTAGATTACCAGCCTGCTTTCTGGATCTATTTCCCTGAAGCCCGCCAGGTGTTAGCCACTAAAGAGGCTGTGAGCCGTAATAACGATGCAACCGGTTTAAGTTTTGATGATGTGTTTGCAAAGCGTTTATTTACCAGTTATATAGTTAAACAATCTAATGATAAAGACGAACGTATCCGCGATTATGCGCAGGGTATAGATAAGCTTTACGAATCTGAAAAAGTTAAAAAGGCTTTACTTGATTATGAGTTTAACCTTTGGAAATACGGGCAATAATTTAAAGCCTGCTCGGTAAAATATCAAAGCCCATCCGGATTTCCGGATGGGCTTTTTGTTTGAGCTTATATGGGAGATTCAAGCCCGGTGGGGCCACTCACTGCCGGATTGAAATACTGCGAAATTGCTTTTGCCTGTTTCAGGTTTACAACCTCCTGCAGTTCCGTTTCAGTTGCTTCGCGAATCTTTTTTACCGATTTGAAATACTTAAGTAGTTTTTCGGCGCTGGTTTTGCCAATACCATCTATCAGTTCCAGTTCAGTGGCAAGTGTTCCCTTGTCACGTTTTTTACGGTGGGCGGTAATACCAAAACGGTGAGCTTCATCACGCAACTGCTGAATTACTTTTAATGTTTCGGACCGTTTATCCAGGTATAGCGGATATTGGTCGCCTGGATAGTAAAGTTCTTCCAGGCGTTTGGCAATACCGATTATGGTTACCTGCTTGTCTATCCCAAGCAATTTTAAACTCTTCATGGCCGACGATAGCTGCCCTTTACCACCGTCGATAATGATCAGTTGGGGCAAGCCTGTATCCTCGTCCAAAACGCGCCTGTAACGGCGGAAAACCGCTTCTTCCATGGTGGCAAAATCATCGGGACCGACAACAGTTTTTACATTGAAGAACCGGTAATCCTTTTTGGATGGTTTGGCATCCCGGAAAACCACAATGGCAGATACCGGGTACTTGCCCTGAAAGTTAGAGTTATCGAAACACTCGATGTGTTTGGGCAACTGGTTCATACGCAAATCTTTCATCATCAAGGTAAGCAGCCGCTCTGTGCGTACATCGGGATTTAGCTTCTCATACTGATCTATCTTTTCCTTTTTAAAGAATAAGACGTTTTTCTGCGACAGATCCAGCAATTTGCGTTTTTCGCCCAGCTTAGGCACAGTAAACTTGATTGATGCATCCTCCAGGTCGATGTCAAACGGTACGATCACCTCTTTGGAGTGGCTATTATACCTGGTACGGAATTCTGTTATAGCTATGGTAAGCAGCTCCTCATCGGTTTCGTCGAGGCGTTTCTTCAGTTCGATAGTTTGCGTTTGGGTGATTGTGCCGTTCATAACTTTTAAAAAGTTAACAAAGGCGTATTTTTCCTCGGATGCGATGCTGAAAACGTCTACATCTGTGATTGATGAATTTACAACGGTAGACTTGCTCTGGTAATTTTCCAGCAGGTCCTGTTTGCGTTTTAAACGGTGGGCCTGTTCAAAATTTAATTCGCTTACTGCTTTCTCCAGATCGCCCTTTAGATTACGCACTACTGCTCCAATCTTGCCGCTCAGGATGTCCGTAATTTCTTTTATGCTGTTATCATAGTCGGCCTCCGACTGGTAATCCTGGCAGGGGCCTTTGCAGTTGCCCAGTTGATACTCCAGGCAAACTTTAAATTTGCCCTTTTCAATGTTAGGGCGGGTGAGCGGCAGGTTACAGGTTCGTAGCGGATAGGTTTCTTTAATAAGGCCCAAGATGGTGTGCATCATGCTTACCGATGCGTATGGCCCAAGGTATTTTGATCCGTCTTTAATGATGCGGCGCGTCCAGTAAATACGGGGGTAGTTTTCGTTTTTAATGATGATCCAGGGATAAGTTTTATCATCCTTAAGCATCACATTATAACGAGGCTGATGCTTTTTGATCATGCTGTTTTCCAGCAGCCATGCATCAACCTCGGTATCAACTATGGTAAAGGTTATCGCCCGGATCTTAGAGACCAGCACCCGTGTTTTAGCGTTGATTTGGGTATCCTTATTAAAATACGATCCCACCCTGTTGCGCAGGTCTTTTGCCTTACCAATGTAGATCAGTTCTTTCTCAATATCCCAATATTGGTAAACACCCGGTTTATGCGGTATATTCTTTAAAGCTTCCCTGTAATCAAATTTTTCCATTGGATCAGTTATGGGTTTTGGGTGATGAGTTTTAAGTTAGAAACTACTCACAACCCATTACTCGTCACTCACCACTATCTAAAAGTCTAACTTTTTCTCCACCTCATTCGTACCCTTTTGCTGCTGACTGTAAGCGCCACAGTCGAGGGTTATACTTACCCCGGATTTTGGTGGTACAAAGTCAACATTTTTTTTGATGCCAAGGTTTGCATTCGCGTACACCCTTTTCATGTAACCGGCAAAAATTGGCAGGGCGGTATTGGCACCCTCGCCCAACCGGGTAGAGCGGAAGTGGATGTCGCGGTCTTCGCAGCCTGTCCAGATACCGGTAACCAGTTGCGGTGTAATGCCGATAAACCAACCGTCGGAGTTATCGTTAGTAGTACCTGTTTTACCGCCAATTGGGTTCATGATATGATAATCGCGGCGCAGGCGATAACCGGTACCCTCGTCAATAACACCTTTCAGCATGTAAGTCATCACATAAGCTGTTTCAGGATTTAGGGCCTGTACAACTTTTGGTGTGTTATTGTATAATACGTTGCCGTTCTTATCCTCAATGCGGAGCAGGAAGGTAGGCTCGGTCCATAGGCCTTCATTCGCAAATGCCGAGTAAGCGCCCGTCATATCAAAAACCGATGCATCGAAAGTTCCTAAACATATCGACGGAAACTCGGGCACAGGACTGGTAATCCCCATCTTTTTAATAAGGTCGGCAACGGGTTTTGGCTTTACCTCATTCATAACATAGGCAGTAACCCAGTTTTGCGAGCGTGCAAGAGCTGTGCGCAGGGTTATAACACCCGGTACGGTTTCACTTGGCGATGAACGGGGTGACCAAACCTGGTCATCATAAGTAATAGTGATAGGCTCGTTTGGTACCTGCATACAAGGCGAAAAGCCATTTTCAACGGCTACAGCATAGGTAAAAGGTTTAGCGGTAGAACCTACCTGGCGCGTGCCCATCTTAACCTGGTCGTACTTAAAATGCTCAAAATTGGTCCCGCCTACCCAAGCTTTAATGTATCCTGTAGTAGGGTCCATACTCATCAGGGCGTTACGCAGCATCATTTTACAATACACAATAGAATCGATAGGTTTCATTGTAGTATCAATATCGCCGTGCCAGGTAAACAGGTTCATTTTTACCGGCGTGTTAAAATCATCCTTTATTTCTTCGTCAGATTTACCAATCTGTTTCAGATAGATATACCTGTCGCTGCGGTGCATGCCTTTATCTAACAAGCTTTTAAACGTCGGGATGCTTTTCCATAAACTGATGCCTTTCCAATGCGAATTGAATTGCGCCTGCAGTTTTTTCATGTACTCCTGTTGCGCCTCTTCGGCGTATTGCTGCATGGTAGCGTCAATTGTGGTATATATCTTCAGCCCGTCGCGGTCAAGGTCAAAAGGCGTAACACCATCAGGTTTCAGGATAGATTTGTCAACTAAAAGCTTCTGCACTTCCTTTTTCAGAACCGCCCTAAAGTAAGTGGCCATACCATCGTTATGATCGGTAGGGCGAAATGTAAGGCCCAGCGGTTTCGCTTTATATTCCTCGGCCTGGCCAGCGCTTAAAAAACCTTCTTCGTCCATCCGGCGCAACACAAAGTTGCGGCGGTTAATAGCATTATCCGGATGGTTAATAGGGCTGTAAATGCCGGGGCCATTGATCATTCCCATTAATAAGGCTGCCTGATCTGGCGTTAGTTTATCCGGCGTGGTATTAAAATAAGTGCGCGATGCAGAGCTGATGCCATAAGTATTGTAGGCGCCAAAGTCAACCGTGTTTAAGTACAGTGTCAGGATCTCTTCTTTAGTATAATTGCGTTCCAGCTTTACCGCAGTTATCCACTCTTTTAATTTTTGAATGACACGTACAAAGGGGTTATGCGTTTTTTCGGTAAACAGGTTTTTGGCAAGCTGTTGTGTAATGGTACTGCCACCTTGTTTTTTACCAATAAGGTTATATAACACGATAGTGAACGACCGCTGGAAATCTATCCCCGAATGTTGATAAAAGCGGGCATCTTCTGTAGCAACAAGTGCGTTGATCACATTTGGCGACAACTGCTTATAGGTTACATTCGTACGGTTTTTAATGTAATAATTACCGATAACCTTATTATCGTTTGAGATTACCTGTGAGGCCTGATCGCTTTTAGGATTTTCTAATTCACGAAAAGAAGGCAGCGGCCCGAATATCTGGAACGCTATAAGAAGTATCATTAATAAAAAGAACGCGAAACCGGCAATCACTATGCGCCATATATACCAGTTGTAGCGTTTAATATCGTTTTGAGAAACTTTAGCGATCATGTATCTTAATAGTTTGCCTGGTAATAGTCGATATAACTATCCAGTATTTTTTTGTCGGCTAATTTATCCAGATTTTCCTGGGTTATTATAAAAAAGCTGTATTTATCCTTCGGCGTCTTCATTATATCGGGCATCAGCGGGATAATAGCACGCGCATAATCCTTCACACTTTCTAAACTGTTAAACCGGCCGACGTATATCAACTGATTATCCGGCCCGGAATTTTTAAGGTAATGGTTGATGCCTTTGCCCTGGTATTGCACCCGGTTAAACTGCCCGATACCAAAACGTGATGATGCCACATTGATTGTGCCCGAATTTACATTTACTACAAAGTAATAACGCGAGCTATCTCGCATGGTAAAGATTTTAGATATGGTTTTAACAGGTACCGGCGCAGGTTGAGCAATAGGTTGTGTAACCTGCGGTTGATTGGTAACAACAGGCACAACCGGTTGTGCTGCTAATGGCGGGGCCATTGCTATTGAATCTTTTGTCAACGCCGGTGGTTTTACTTTGGTAAGTTGAGTTGCCGGTTGCTGTACTGAAGGCTGTGTTACCGGTTTGGCCACCACAAGCTCAGGTTTCTTTTCGGGCGCGCGTACGTCTGCAACCGGCTCGTACCTGCCTACAGATGGCGGGCGATATTCCGTTTGCTGTTTATCTGCAATAGGTAAAGTAAATTCCAGGTCGTTTCCGTTACCATCCGTTATAACTATTGGCCGTGCGGCTAGTTCTGCAAGGTTGGTGTTAACATAGGTGAGGTGTTGATTAACCAGCGGAGTGATTAGTTTATCATCGGGATATTTAGCAGCTATCAGTTCCAGATCGGCTTTAAAAGGCGGTAAATTTTCCTGATGCGCTGCTGCAAAGGTGCGCAGGTATAGCAGCTGCGCAGCAAAGCGGTTATTAGGATACTGGCCCAGCAAACTGTTAGCCGCAGTAATTACCTGCGGGTACTTTTTGGCAGCGTATAAATCATACACTTTGTTGTAAAGGCTGCTGAATTCGGTATCCTCATCGTTAAGCCGGCGACTGTACTCCGGATCGAGGATAGTTTTGGCAAACGGCGTTTCGGGATATTGGCTTAGCACCAGGTTTTTGAATTTATCGGATTGTGCTGCGTTTAACTCACTGTACAAACGGTAAAGGTTGTAGTAGATAGCAGGTTTATTAGGATTATCCGGAAAGCGGGCCAGGATAAGTTCATATGCTGCAATCGCTTCTTTTTTGTCGACTAAAACATCGCGGTAAAAATTTGCGATATCCAGGTAAGCATTATACACACGAAGGTTTGATTGTGCAAGCAGGGCCGGGGTCAGTGGCAAATTCTGTACAATATCCTGCCGGTAATTGCCTGCATTTACTTTAGCAGTGCTACGTTGCAGTGGGTCGGGCAGGGCATCAGGGTCTACGTTTTGTGCGGTGTTTAAGGTATTAATAGTAAGGTCGCTGGCTGTTCTGTTACTGCGGCGCCAGTTATCTTCCAGTTTGCGGTTGCCCCAAACGCGTTTGAAATTACTAAACCCCTGGCTTAGCGCTGTGGTATTATAAAAGTAAAAATTACCACCGTTTGGAGTGCTTGCCTGCGGCGACGACGGATCATTAAACAGCGGGTCGGCTTGTGCATTTGCCGATGCCACAGCAACTGCCTGTTCCTGCAATGTATTGCTGACAACCATTTCGTCTATACGTTTGTTCCGCTTGTCTTCATCAAGCGCCGCGAGCGATTGCAGTGTATCTTCCCTGCTTATTGTTTGTAATCTATCTGCCAATAGCTGCAGGTTGTCGGCCTTTCTTTGTATCGCCATAAAGCCGGGGTAATTGGGCGATAGGCTCATGAGCGTACTATCGTAGTAAGTTTTTGCGCCGGTGTAATCTGCTTTATTTTTGAAGTAGATATCGGCAAGCCTCAGGTAAGATAACCCTTTTTGATTTAGATTTTTTTGACTTGCCTGGGCAGATTGCTTGTAGCTTTTTATTGCATTGTCTAAATCGTTGTCGGCATATTGCAGGGTAGCTATCTGGTAGTAGATCTGGTCGGTAAAATCCTTATTGTTGGGATTACGCAGCAATGATCGGAGGCGGGTAAGCCGGCTTACCTTAACCCCGTTCTGGCTCTCCTCAATGCGGATACGGTTGAGGTTGGCGTTAAACGCCATGTCGAATGCTGCATTGCTTTTTGCTATGCGGCCATAACTCGTTACTGCGTCAGCAGGTTTTTGATTAAGCTCCTGCAACTGGCCTAAAATAAACGTTAAGCGCAACTGTTGTACCTTATTATTGCTGTGTGCTATTGCCTGCCTGGCCATCTCTTCGCCATCGGCGTAGTTTTGGGTATTGATATCGTACTGAAGTTTGGCAGCGTAAATATCAGCAGTGATCTTCTTTTTGGGGTTAATATCCTGAAGGGCACTATCTAACGACAGTTTTGCTTCATCGTTTTTCTTGAGGTACATTAAAGCTCTGCCTTTCCAAACCAGTGCTTCCTGGCGCAGGTCGACATTGTCGCCGAAGGTGCGGGTTACATAATTAAGGTATTCTACAGCGTCAAAATAATTGCCCTGCAAAAAATTGGCCTTGCCAAGCAGCAGATAGGCATCGCCAATGTAGTGACTTTGCTCTTTTACACTGATAATGTTATTGGCCTTTTGTTTTACCAGCTCCAGGTCTTTATCCAGCTCACCGGATTGGGCAGTAATATCACGGTAAACGCTCAGTATTTCGTTGTAATCATCTATATAGCTTGCCGCATAGCTGGCCTGTTTCTCGGCAAGGATCTCATTGGCGTTAAAAAGGATATTGAATTTGGCGGTAAGGTTTTGCAGCCCTCGGTTAACTGCGCTTTTTTTCTCGAGCGAGCAACCTGCAATTACAATCAGCAACGCAGGCAATAGTTTATGCAGGTGCGTTGATCGTAAAAGGGCAAAAGTTCGACTCAAAATGTATATCTTTTTAGGTAAGCGCTGTATTTTAACAACAATCGATAGCGATTATTGCAACAGTTTTAAAAGCAAACGCTAATTTACTAAATACTATGCAATAGGATTAATAAATTTGCGGATGCCAGAAAATGAACAAAATGAAAAGGGCGGGGAAGTTAATGTATATGCCAAATATGTTGGCCTTGCTTTTCAAATGATTGTAGTAATAGGGGTTTTTGCCTTTATTGGTTACAAAATAGATGAAGCCGGTAAGCACACTACCAAATGGGCCATCGCGTCGTTGTCATTATTAGGGGTATTTGCATCGTTGTACCTTGTTTTCAGATCCGTAAAAAATTGAGCCCTTTTAAAGTGCTTTTATCATTCCTGCTGTTCGCCTTGCTGCTTGCTTCGGTACCCTTAGTGCTTGCTTATACAGGCTACGGCTATTTGCTGCTGGCCAAATTTTGGGTGCTGTTTACATTTATAACCGGTTTTACTTTTATCGTAATCGTTTCTGTGTTATTTATTCAGCATATCAACCCAGGGTTGTACGCCCAGGCCTTCCTGGCAACTACCATTGTTAAGATGATAGGATGCATGGTTTTTGCCCTGCTTTTTGTGTTAAAATTACACATTGACAACGGCGTGTTTTTACTCAACTTTTCTTATTTATATTTCTTAAATACAGGCTTTGAAGTTTACGTTCTGTTGCGTAACTTGCGCAACCAAAATCGAAAGTAAAAAACACTCATTCAATGTATTTTAGCCACATTTTGAAAACAAAAAAAATAGCTCTGGGCCTTGTTTTAGGCGTTTTTTTAACTTTTTTCTCTTGTAAAACTTTTGCTATACAGCATGAAGAGGGTCACGCTGAGGCCGCACATGCCGAAACTGAAAAAGAATTTAATCCCAGCGAAGTTATCCTTGAACACATCGCCGATTCGCACTTTTTGCACCTGGGTGGCGAGGTGTCTATAGCCCTGCCAATTGTTCTTTATACCGATAAAGGTTTAGAGACATTTTCTGCAGCTAAATTTGAGCATGGCCATGCAGATTACACCGGTAAGTATTACACCTACCGTTTAGTTAAGGACAAAGTAAATATTGTTGAAGGTGCGGATAGCCTATTGCCAGCTGCAACCGTTTTAAAACTAAATAAAAAACTGATCGATATATCTATAACCCGCAACGTGGTAAGTATGTGGTTGTCGATTATTATATTGTTGATTATCTTTTTAAGTGTATCATCAGCGTATAAAAAACGCGAAGGTAAAGCCCCTAAGGGTTTGCAATCATTCATGGAGCCAATCATTATGTTTGTACGTGATGATATCGCACGCCCAAATATTGGTTACAAATACCAGCGCTTTATGCCGCTGTTGCTAACTATCTTCTTTTTCATCTGGATCAATAACCTGATCGGTTTGGTGCCTTTCTTTCCGGGTGGTGCCAACTTAACGGGTAATATCGCGGTGACATTTGTATTGGCGTTAATCACACTGATCATCGTTAACATCAACGGTAATAAATACTACTGGAAACACATTTTTGCGCCGGATGTGCCGGTATGGTTATATCCTATCATGTGGCCTGTAGAGTTAGTAGGTATCATATCTAAACCGTTTGCATTGATGATACGTTTGTTTGCTAACATCACTGCCGGTCACATTATCGTACTGAGTTTAATATCATTAATATTTGTATTTAAAAGCGCTGCAGTATCGGTAGTATCTGTACCATTTGTGGTGTTTATGGATGTGCTTGAATTGCTGGTGGCGGCATTGCAGGCATTTATCTTTACGCTGTTAACCGCGTTGTTTATCGGAACGGCTATTGAAGAGCACCACCACTAAAATTGTAAATAACTATATACTATATATTCACTTTAAATTTAAAACAATGATTGGAAGTATCGCTGCATTAGGTGCAGGTTTAGCAGTAATCGGAGCCGGTATCGGTGTTGGTCAAATCGGTGGTAAAGCCGTTGAAGGTATCGCACGCCAGCCAGAAGCTGCTGCAAAAATCCAAACTGCAATGATCATCGCTGCCGCTCTTGTTGAGGGTGTTGCTTTGTTCGGTGTGGTAGTATCATTCTTAGGCTTGAGATAATTCTCATCCCTTAAGGAAAAAATTAACCGTACCTGTAGCGATTGGCAACAGGTACGGTTATTAAAAAATTAAAAAATTAAAAATTCTATATAAGATGGATTTAGTTACCCCGGAATTAGGCTTAGTATTTTGGACCACGATATCATTCGCGATATTGTTTTTCCTGTTGGCTAAGTTTGCCTGGAAGCCTATTATGGCTGCCATTTATCTAAGAGAGCGTTCTATTGAAGATGCTTTATTAAGAGCAGAAGCAGCTAAAGAAGAAATGTCTCGTTTAACTAACGAGAACGAAGCTTTGCTGAAACAAGCCCGTATAGAGCGTGATGC
>NZ_CAXVWK010000071.1:0-14485 GCF_964263795.1 Mucilaginibacter sp. | reverse complement strand
ATAATGTGTATGGCATCGACCCAAGTTATGATGCTGTGGCTAGTGTACAGGCTTTATCGGGTGAATTGGCACCTCTAAATCCGGCTAAAAACTTCAAAGTTGCGCGGGCCGAAGATCTGCCGTTTGATGATGACAGCTTTGACCTGCTGATTTGCAGCGCGGTTTTGCACTTTGCTGAAGATAGTAACCATTTCGACGCGATGCTGCGCTCGATGTGGCGTGTGTTAAAATCGGGCGGTTATATATTCGCGCGACTGGCGTCGGATATTGGTATCGAAAATCTGGTGATCCCGCTTGGAAACAGCCGCTATGCCCTGCCGGACGGATCGGAACGGTTCCTGGTTAATGAACAAATCCTGCTGGAATATACCGACATTTTAAACGGAGAGCTTTTTGAGCCCATCAAAACTACCAATGTGCAAAACCTGCGGTGCATGACAACGTGGTGCCTGCGCAAAAGGTAGGGAATGGCAGCTATTAATATTTTAAAATAGACTTGCTAGCACGCGTCGTTCAAATACGGAAAAGAAATAATTACTTCATCCCATGCAAATCGCGCTGCAAATTTTTGTTCCAACTACCTGTGTTAGCGGCCGCATCGTAAGTGGATTGCAGAAACCGCATCAAAGTTTCTTCCGGGTTTTCAGACGACTGTACCACTTCATAGGTCAGAAAAAACTCACCCATTTCTTTGCTATAAAATGCCTCGGGCGGGCTTACCTGCTGGCGGCCGAAATCATCGGGCGTGGGATAGCAATACGAATAAAATGCAGGCTGCGGGAATTGCTCACTTCCCGGCCAAAACCCTGCCGAACTTACCTCATGCGAGTAAGCTTCCTGCATTACTGATACAGGCATGTTTGGCGCGCCGCCGGGATGCGGCGGTGCAGGCCTGCCGCTAAAACGGGTAACCGCTAAATCAAAAGCTCCCCAAAAAAAGTGCACAGGGCTGCATTTACCCATAAAACCGGCCCGGAATTGTGTAAATACATTATTTATACGTACCAATGATTGCCAAAGGTTTTGCATAACCAAGGCATCATACAGGCAGGGTTTAGTATTTTCAGCAAACGGGATGGCAGGGTCAACCTCATTAGGCGCAGCATATATTTCGGCCTCGATACCGGCAGCGGCAAGATTGCTCATCAGATCAAAGTAAAAGTGCGAGATAGTTTCGGTACCTAAACCAAATGACCGGCTGTTGCCGGTGCTGGTTACTATATGCAATTGCTGACTAATAAAATCCAGGTCGATCTGGAAAACGCCATACTCATACGGAACGCTGCCGGTGGTTAATCCCGTTGCACTAACATAAAGTGTAACATGCCAGGAATGGTTTATCCACGGCGTTTTTACCAGCCGCACCTTGCCTATCATCTGTGTCCACATATGCACGGTTGCAATGGTATCTTTCAAGTAATGGTAGTCCAGTTTGGGCCAGCGATGGTTGGTAGCGATGCTCATATGTAAATATACGTCATAGATGTTAAATCGCCCAGGGCAAAAGGGCATACAAACAAAAACGACAGGCCTCTCAACCTGTCGTATTCTGAAAACTAAATTACCACTTAAATAGACGTCGCGGGTAGATTCGAACTACCGTTAAAGGTTTTGCAGACCCACACCTATCCTCTCGGCCACGCGACTTTATCTTTCACCCTTTATTTATTCGGCTGAGGCGTAGTGCGCAAATAAGGCTTAACTTCTGTAAACCCTTTGGGGAACTTAGCCGGAATATCTTCTGTTTTGATAGATGGCAGCACTACCACATCGTCGCCGTCTTTCCAGTCGGCTGGTGTAGCCACACTATGGTAGGCGGTAAGTTGCAAGGAGTCAATTACCCGTAAAATCTCCTGGAAGTTGCGGCCGGTAGACGCCGGGTAGCTAATGATCAGCTTAATCTTTTTATCAGGCCCAATTACGAACAGCGAACGGACGGTAGCAACCAATGATGCGTTGGGGTGGATCATATCATACGCCTGTGAAATCTCGCGGCTCTCATCACCAATTATCGGGAAGGTAACTTCCACATTCTGCGTTTCGTTAATGTCGCTGATCCAACCCTTGTGCGATTCGGCACTATCTGTGCTCAAAGCAATCACCTTTACGTTACGCTTTTCAAACTCGTCTTTAAGTGATGCGGTACGGCCCAGCTCGGTAGTACAAACCGGCGTGTAATCTGCCGGGTGAGAAAATAATACTCCCCAGCTATCGCCCAGGTAATCATAAAAATCAATTTCGCCTTGCGATGTTTGTGCTTTAAAGTTTGGGGCGTCGTCGCCAATTCGTAAGCTCATAAGTTTTAGTTTAGTTGAATATTTTATCAGCAATATATTAATGCTGGTGTTAAACAGTTAAACTTACCACGAAATTTTATAGAGGGAGGTTGCCAAGCGGATGGGCAAAAGAAACGTTTTAAAGCACGTTTATTTGTCTTTTTAAATCAGCTTATCTGTCTTTGCCTCAGCAAAGCAGGAATTAGCACCTTTTACAGGCAGTAAAGCCGGTACAGGTTGCTAAGACATCATAGGGCCCTTCCCTCTGTCTTTCTGGATAAGTATATTTAAAGAACGATTACATCACAAAAGTAGAAATTAATTCTATTAATCCTATAGACTTTATTATATACTATTAGTTTTATTCGTAACTACCTGAAAAAGAGTCAGAAAAAATAAAAAACTAATTGATCATTATGAAAGTTACTTACCGTTAAGCTTTCTGATAACTTCTACTTCTTCGGGTTTGTAAGCAGTACCGTCTTTGCGAAAGATATCGTGAAACCACTCTTTTGGTTCGCTGCCATCGGGCATCGGATTGTCCCAGGCGTAAATAGTGTTTGTTTTACCCATTACAAAACCCCAGTTAATGGCGCCAACATGCTCCTGCTTAAGCATAGGCATAACATTGGCAAAACGACTGCCGCGGGTGCGGGCCATATATTCGGTACATATTAATGGCTTGCCGTGGCTTTTCAGTAGCTGGATAGTCTTCAGGTGCGATTTTTCGTCGGTATAATCATGGTACGTAACAATGTCTGAATTAATGGCCTGGTAAGCATTTAAGCTTTCAAAGCTCCAATCCCACAGGCCTGCAGATACCGGCTGATCCGGATTAACGGTGCGTGCCCAGCCAAAGATCTTAACAAGCAGGCCCATCGATTTATCCTTTTTTGCGGAGTTGCCCGGCTCGTTGTAAAGGTCCCAAAGTAAAATGCGTTTATCGTGCTTAAAGCTTGTCATCACATCCTTCACATAAGCCTCAAGCAAAACCGTTTCACCGGGGTTGCTTTCACGGTTGCCGGGATCCTGCAGCCATCCCGAATTATGGATGCCTACTTTGGGTGCCGGCTGCAAGCCGATTTTGGCGGCAGCATTCCAGCAATCGTCAAAAAACACAAATATGGTTTGGATGTGGTGCTTGTTAGCGATAGTCAGGTATTGGTCTATCCGCTTTTTAAAACCGGCTTTATCCTGTTGCCAGGCTAAGCTATATAAAAACACCCGCATAGTATTAAAACCTATCCCCTCTGCATAGCCTAACTCCATATCGATAGTTGTAGGGTCGAAACTATTTGCCTGCCACATTTCTAACTGGTTAATAGCAGTACTGGGGATAAAGTCGGACCCGCTCATCCATTTATGTTTTGCATACCAGGCGTTCGCCTTCTCTGCTGTCCACACTTTACCAGCCGGGGCCCTTTGTGCCGAAACATTTATGGTAACCAAGGCAGCAAAAAAAATCGCTCCGATGAATTTAAGAAATTGGCTTTTCATGAGATTAATATTGGTATTGCTAAAGTAACATCAAATCCCTGAAAAAACGAATAGCCTTAGAAAGCACTCGGAATCTAGGTAAGATTAAATAACCACCTGCACTGATTCCAAACCGCACTATTGATATAAAACTTTACATGTTTGATGAAATGCAAAAAGGCTGTTTCAAACTTGTTAACCAACTAAAATATTAACCGGTGCATTACATAAATTAACCAGCCGATTGTTAACTATATGATTATTAATTAAATAATATTTGAACAAAGTGCAAAAGTTTGAAATCTCTTTAATACTTTCGCGGCTTTGTAACTTACAATTACAACAAACCTACTTACACGATAAATAATTATAAAACCATACAACACTTAGTTGTATAAGCATGCTCCTG
Source organism: Mucilaginibacter sp. (assembly GCF_964263795.1). GTDB lineage: Bacteria > Bacteroidota > Bacteroidia > Sphingobacteriales > Sphingobacteriaceae > Mucilaginibacter. Next base: position 10,324 of record NZ_CAXVWK010000071.1, on the reverse strand, counting down.
ATCTTTTTTGGCATGTTTATTAACAATGGTGTAATGCATTATTGAACAGTATTAAAATGAGTTTTTTTGACGCGCATAAATTTTCAGGCGAGAGTATCGAGCATTTTGCGCACATCATTAACTGTATGCACACCGGCATTTGGGAGTACAACACTGGTACCAAAAAAACAACTTGGAGCGCCGGCTTTTATACGATGCTTGGCTATGCGCCCGGCGAGATCGAATGCTCGTACCACAATTTTTTTGAAAACATTTTGTACTATGGCGACCGAAAAACCTTCCTTCGGTCTACAGATGCGGCTGCTAAAGAAAGCCTGGTACCTGCCCATATCCGCCTGCTAATCAAAAGTGATGGCTACCAGTGGTTTCAAAGTACATCGCAAAGGCTTGATACGGCTGAGGGTACGGTAATTTATGGTGTTCTTGATAATATTAATGAATATAAAATTGCGCAATTCAAAGCCCAACAAAATGATGAGCTTAATGCCGAAACCGGCCGGATGGCAAAACTGGGCAGTTGGGAAATTGATGCCGCCACCAAAAGTCTGCATTTGTCGACAGATATTTATGAAATCTTTGAGCTTACCGGTGAAAAACAATTATCCGTTGCAGAAGCGATAAGCTATTTTGAACCGGCATACCGCCAAATTATTACGGATGCTGTAGACAATGCCCTGCGCTTTAGCAAACCGTACGACCTGGAGTTGCAGCTTCGTACTGCTAAAAACAATGTGATATGGGTACGCTCAAAGGGTATTGCTGTAATTGATGATTTGGGCCGCTGTAAAACTGTGCGCGGCATTTTTCAGGATATAGACCGGATAAAAAAGCGGGGTTTGAACATGCAGTCGTCTATTAACCGGCTCGACGATCAGAACAAGCGCTTACAAAACTTTGCCTACATCGTATCACACAACCTGCGCAGCCATGCGGGTAACCTTAAATTCATGGTAAGCCTTTATGAAGATGCCGGGCAAAGTAACGACCGAGAAGAGATCTTTGCGCATATAAAAACCATCAGTGATAGTTTAAACCTTACCATTGGCCACCTTGATGAGATAGTTAAAATACAGACAGAAGTTACCCGGGAGCGTAAAGTAGTGAATTTGCCTGCCATTTATGAAAATGTAACAGCAGCGCTACAGGCTAACATTACAGCGACAGGTGCACAGATCATTACAGATTTTGAAGCTTGCAGCGAAATCCCTTACATTCCTGCATATATGGAAAGTATAATGCAAAACCTGCTTACCAACGCTATTAAGTACAAACATCCTGATCGCAACCCTATAATTGATTGCAAGACCGTGAAAGATAACGAAGGAATTTATCTGATTGTTAGTGACAACGGTGTTGGCATTGATTTGGAGCGTTACGGAGAGGATGTTTTTGGACTTTACAAAACTTTTCACTTAAACAAAGATGCCAAAGGGATCGGCCTTTTTATAACGCGAAACCAGGTAGAAGCACTTGGCGGCAATATACGGGTAGAAAGCGAAGTAAATGTTGGCACAAAATTTACAGTTAAACTGGTATAAATTACCCGTTTTAAATGATGCAGAATGATGAGATGCTAACGATTTGGGTTATCGACGACGATAACATTTTTACCTTTGGTTTTAATAAATTAATGCAAAACAGCGCTTTAAAGGGCCAAATGATTGTTTTTAACAGTGCTACCACAGCCATCGAACAATTTACAGATCAAACAAAGCAAGCCCGCCTGCCGGATGTTATGTTTGTTGATATTAATATGCCGGTTATGAGTGGCTGGGAATTCATTGAAAAATTCGGGAAAATTAGCGCACAAACGGGTAAGAATATCCCGGTATATATTATCAGTTCGTCGGTGGCACTTAATGATATTGAACGTGCCAAAAATAATCCACTTATCACCGACTATATTCTTAAACCCATAGATCAGGATCTACTTAACGCTATCTTGAGTACCTTACGGGGCAGCGCTAACGGCTTAGCGGTTTAAGCGGGCCCGGCAAGACATTCTCCCGCCGGGATACCGCTAAAAATTATTCTATATAACTTTCCAATATCTTAAAACCGGATGTGGTTTTAAGCTCAATTTTATCAATTGTTTTTGGCAACAATATGCACTCGCCCATTTTAACCGGGTAGGCGATATCGTTATGCTCAATGGTGTACTCTCCGGCTACACAAACATGTACCACAAACGAATCAAGATTTGAGTAATCTTTAGATGTAGTTTGTGTATAGTCCATAATATTGGTTGTAAAATACGGGCAACTCACCAAATGAACATCTTCGTTTTTTGCCGGCTGATATTTGGTTCTGTATTCCGGGTAGTGCTTATAGTCTATAGCCGCTAAAGCCTCTTCGGTATGCAATTCGCGCTTGTTGCCTTTATCATCCACCCTGTCAAAATCGTAGATACGGTAAGTGATGTCTGATGTTTGCTGGATCTCTGCTATCAGCAATCCTTTGCCTATCGTGTGCACTCGGCCTGCAGGTAAAAAGAAAACATCGCCTGCAGTAACGTCTTCTTTATTCAAAATATCCATAATATGGCCGCTGTTCAAAGCGTCTACATATTCCTTTTCATTCATCTCCCGGTTAAAACCCGCAATCAAAGTGCTTCCCGGATCTGCTTCTATGACATACCACATCTCTGTCTTACCAAATGAATTATGGCGTTTTTTTGCCAGCTCGTCATTTGGATGCACTTGTACGCTCAGGTCGTCATTCGCATCAATAAATTTGATCAGCAGCGGGAAAATGTTACCAAAATGATCATATACTTTTTTGCCCACAAGGTCTTCTTTATACTGCTCCAGCAAATCAGCCAGCGACTGCCCTTTTAATTCTCCGCTATCTACAACAGATACGTCCGACTTAACGCCCGAGATCTCCCAGGTTTCGCCGCAGTTAGGCAGTTCCCCGATATCTTTATGCAGGTACGTTTGAATTTTGTGGCCGCCCCAAATTTTGTCCTTGAATATAGTTTTGAATTTTAATGGATATAAAGATGACATGGTAGTATATTATATAGGTATTTAACAATGCTGTGTAAAATGGTTCTTTAAACAAGAAAACCATTTTAGTAACAGTTGGCTAAGTTAAAGTTTTTGTAGAAGCATAAAATAATGTTTTTGAATATCAACGGATATCTATAATTACCCGTTGCCAATCTTCCTCGGCAGACTGGCTGCTTTTTTCTTCACCAATTATGGCCGTAAAGTATCCGACTAGCGCGCATTTTGCACAACCTCTCTGATGCTTGCCCAGCCGGTAGGGCTTTTATTATAGCGAACATAAACTACTATTGACCGGCCTTTATATAAAAACGGCTTATCGCCGTTTTTAGGACTTATTTTAATGGTAAACAGATACTGCTGCACGGCGGTCTTCCCCTGAATTAAAGTATTCTCAACCTTGCTTTCTACAAACTCAAGCTTATTAACCATTAATGTTTCCCTTAACCCAACAGCTACTGTATCCCGGCCCGGCAGGTAATTATTGTAACTAAACGCCTTAATCACATCAGGGTGATGATAGGATTCAATAGCAGGCACATCCATCCTGGAATGCCTTATGAATACCATTGTTTGTTCGCTCTAAATCGGCCCTATCCCGAGCCGAACCGAGATAATTTTTGTTTGCAGAACAGCCTGAAGCAATTACTATAATAACGAACAAAATATTTATGGTTTTCATATGGTTCAAATAACTACATCATTGTGTGATAAATATACTTATACAATGACATTTAAACCAACAAAAAAGGCCTGCATATGCAGGCCTGTAAATATTTGGTACCAGGAATATTACTTACCTAATTTCACTTTCAGATTTTCGTTGATAGCTTCCAAAAACTCTTCGGTGTAAAGATAATCGGCACCATGCTCTACTTTTGGTTTTATAGTGATGGCCAAATCTTTGGTCATTTTTCCGCTTTCTACCGTTTCGATACAAACTTCTTCCAAAGCTTTACAGAAATCAACCAGTTCCTGGTTGCCATCCAGTATACCGCGGAACTCTAAACCACGTGTCCACGCAAAGATAGATGCGATTGGGTTGGTAGATGTTGGGCGACCTGCCTGATGCTCGCGGTAATGGCGGGTAACTGTACCGTGTGCGGCTTCAGCTTCCATAACTGTACCGTCCGGTGTTACTAATGTTGAGGTCATTAAACCTAACGAACCGAAGCCTTGCGCTACGGTGTCGCTTTGTACGTCGCCATCATAGTTTTTACAAGCCCAAACAAAGTTTCCGTTCCATTTAAGGGCCGATGCAACCATGTCGTCAATAAGGCGGTGCTCGTAAGTGATACCAGCTTCGGCAAACTTCGTTTTATAATCGTTTTGGTAAATCTCTTCAAAAATGTCTTTGAAACGGCCATCGTATTTTTTAAGGATGGTGTTTTTAGTTGACAGGTACAGCGGCCAGCCTTTCATCAGCGCCTGATTAAAACAAGCGTGTGCAAAGCCTTTGATAGATTCGTCGGTATTGTACATGGTTAAAGCAACGCCATCGCCTTTGAAGTTATATACTTCAAACGACTGCTCGGCGCCACCGTCCTCAGGTGTAAAGGTTACAGTTAGTTTACCTTTGCCTTTGGTAACAAAATCGGTAGCGCGGTACTGATCGCCAAAAGCGTGGCGGCCAATGCAGATAGGGGCTGTCCAGTTTGGTACTAAACGCGGTACGTTGCTCATTACAATAGGCTCGCGGAAAACCGTACCATCCAAAATATTACGAATGGTTCCGTTTGGTGAGCGCCACATTTGTTTTAAACCGAATTCTTCCACACGCTGCTCATCAGGTGTAATGGTAGCACATTTAATACCTACGCCGTATTTTAAAATAGCGTTGGCAGCATCAACGGTAACCTGGTCATCAGTTTCATCGCGATACTCGATACCCAGATCATAATATTTTATATCAAGATCCAAATATGGAACGATCAATTTGTCTTTAATAAATTTCCAGATGATGCGTGTCATTTCATCACCATCCAGCTCAACTACCGGGTTTTCTACTTTAATTTTTGACATATACCTGCTTTATGGGTTAATTTCTGTTTTAACGGTTTCAAACTTACATAAAATTTTATTTCAAAAAATTCGTGGCAGCAAACTAAATAAATTATTTCACGAATACGATTGAATACCACCTTATTAACCAGCAATTAACCCGGCAAACTTTGGCAAACACAATTAATTAAACGTATAATTGCTTTTTAAAAGTTTGATGCTATTTTTATAAAAATTTAGCTGACTGCTAATTACCTATAGTTTTCCCTTTATATGATAAAGTTGCTTTTAAAAACAACACTGTTCAGTTTATTGCTCTGCTCGGTTGCTTTGCTATCAAAGGCACAAATAGGGAACGATTACGCACAGTACGATTTCGGAATAGGCGGCACGATAAATAAACTTTATGGCGATGCTGAAACCACTAAAAGTACACCGGCCGTAAACATCAACTTTACCTACAACTTTACACCTTACGTTAACTATGTCGCTGAACTGCAGGGCGGTATTTTAGAGGGTGGCAGCGAGGCCACAAAATCGGGCCGCTACTTTCGTAATGTTTATAAAGCAGTTGTTTTTAGAGGGCAATTACAAGCGGGTGAACTAATCCATTACGATAACAGCAAATTTTTTAACGCGCTCAAAAACTTCTACGGATCAGCAGGGCTGGGTTATATTTTAAACGACATTAAGTCCATCAACCGCGAATCGACTGTTGTAACAGGCTACGTTACGCCCGGAGAAGATGATGCCCACGAGCTTTTTTTACCTTTAAGGGTTGGTTACGAATTTAAGGTGTTCAACCAGTACGATGAACCGTCATTCAAGGTTGATATTGGTGCACAATACAACTATGTATTTGGTGATAATACGGATGGCTTTAAGGCCGGTGTAAGTAAAGACAAATATATTCAATACGGCGTCACTTTAAAATTCGCGTTGGGCGGCGTTACATCTTACCGCAAAAAAATCTCTTATTAATTTCAAATTCCGGAATGGGCAACTGTCCCAGTTTGGCAGGGTTTTTAGTGTATATTGGTATACTAAAAACAAAACCTATGATACCTGAAGATAATAACTCCGAATTTAGCGTAGATCCTGAAGACCTGGCTAATCCATCAGATAGCGAACTTAACGATACCGGCGACGCAGAAAACCTTAATTATGATGAAACCATCAATAGCTATGAGTATGATGTTAAAGGTGATAACCCTGATTACGACCACCCGGATCCTTATGATACAACCGTAAAAAACGGTGAAGATTTTAACTCTACCTATGATGAGGCTAACCCCTACGATGCAAACGGCGAATACGATACTGAGCGCTCACTGGAGACTGATGCAGATTCGCTGGGAATGCATATCGATAGCGGCAAAATTGTTGAGCTGAACCCGCGTGATGAAGCTTTGGCACACACGCCAGAGGATGACCGTGATGACTTGGATGAAGAAGGCTATCCTAAAAACGATACACCCGAAGATCTTAAATAACGAAAATCACTTTACTGCGCCTCTGCAATAACCATATTGCAGGGGCTTTTTTATTCTCTCTTAATCAAACTCCAAATTAAACCTGTTCTTCAGATCAAGTAGCTGTGGGTTTTTACTGGCCATGTATTGAAATTTTTCGGCAGCCGTGTAAGGTTTGCGCACAGTGCTTACTTCTTCTACACGCGCATTGATCTCGATATTAAAATTCTTTAAACTGGTGCGTAAGAAATTGAGCAGATAAGGGCGCTCGTCCCTGAATGATACTTCCTGAATTTTGTTGGATACCAACACCTCAAAGCTTTCGGGGCCGAGAACGACCGGAGTAACTGATGTCATGATGGTATAAAGCGTTGCAGGCTTACCGTCGGCTTTAAGTTTAGCGCCGTAATTGGTCCACAACTGCAAAAATTCGTCTATTGTAAAGGGCTGCTTGTCCGTCCCTTTTAGGTATGGGTCTTCCTCCTCTAACGCAGCTTCTTCCAGTTTTTTTGTCAGATCTTTCAGCGAGGGTATCTTAACCGATGTGCCTGCAGCATGCACGTTTGGGATAAACACCTTAGGCTTTTCGACCATGGGCGTTTCCTTTACTTCTGCAACTGGGGATGCAACAACAGGTGTATCATCGGCACTTAATTTAGGCGTAGTTTGATAAGTGATCGGCGCATCCCGTACTACAGACAGCTCGTCGGATGTAGCTACCGGGGCCTCTTTTGCTATGGTATCAGGTTTTTTTTTTTCCTCCCCGTTTGGGGCAGCAGCTTGTTGCGGCATCGGTGCTGTGGCCATACTGAACACCGATTGCAAATGGCTCATCTTCAATAGGGCCAATTCCACCTGTAGTCGCTGGTTTTTACTTTGCTTGTAGCTGATATCGCACTGGTTGGAGATATTCATGGCCGATAACAGAAATGATACGCTTGCCGCCTGCGATTGCTGCAAATAACGGGCCTTGATTGTTTCGCTTACTTCTAACAATTTTATAGTGGATGCATCCTTCCCAACCAGCAGGTTACGTAAATGCTCGCTCAATCCCGATATAAAATGCGCCCCATCAAACCCTTTTGAGAGGATCTCATCAAACAACAAAAGCGTTTGCGGGCTGTCTTCGCCTAAAAGCCGGTCGGTTATGTTGAAGTAGTAGTCGTAATCAAGGATATTCAGGTTATCGATAACCGATCGGTAAGTAACATTTCCGCCGCTAAAGCTTACTATCTGATCAAACATGGACAGTGCATCGCGCAAGCCGCCATCGGCTTTTTGGGCGATAATGTGCAGACCGTCCTGCTCATAGGCAATATTTTCTTTTTGGGCGATATTAGCTAGGTGGCCGGCCATATCGTCTACCCTAATGCGGTTAAAATCAAAGATCTGACAGCGCGATAGAATAGTGGGCAGGATCTTGTGCTTCTCCGTAGTAGCTAGAATAAAAATGGCATAATTAGGTGGTTCCTCCAACGTTTTCAGGAAAGCGTTAAAAGCCGCCTGCGATAGCATATGCACCTCATCGATAATATAAACTTTGTAGCGTGCAGCTTGCGGCGGTATACGCACCTGCTCAATTAAACTGCGAATATCGTCAACAGAATTATTAGAGGCGGCATCCAGTTCGTGGACGTTAAAAGAATTACCGTTTTGAAAAGCGCGGCAGCTGTCGCAATGGCCGCAGGCTTCGCCATTGGGTTGCAGATCGGTACAATTTATGGTTTTAGCCAGGATACGGGCACAGGTAGTTTTGCCTACACCGCGCGGCCCGCAGAATAAAAATGCCTGCGCCAGCTGATTATTTTTAATAGCGTTTTTTAACGTATTAGTGATATGTTGCTGGCCAACAACAGTATCAAAAGTTGCCGGGCGGTATTTACGTGCTGAAACTATGAAATTATCCACAGGTACTAAGTTAGCAACAATTGCACAAACTTAAAATCGCAAATAAGAGTTGTGGATAAAATGCCGGCTGCTTATTGCAGGTCGTCGTCCGGCAGGTGGTCGTCATCTTCCGGGTCAGGTTCGCGTACGTCGTCGCCTACCCTTACCTCGTGCAGGTCGTTTTCAGATTCAACCTGGTCGTCAAAGTCCTCGTCATCCTCGTCGTTCCAATCGCCTTCAACGGGCTCTTTGTCTTCGCCAGGTGCCTGCATATACAATGTGTCGTATAGAAAAACGGAGTGGTCTGCCTCCTGATATCTGCTTTCTGAAAACTGCATAACTTTTGGGATTTAATTTACGCTGTATACATTTATATATACTGTAAAGCACACTAAAAGTTTTAACGTTTTTGTAACGGCATCATTAAGTAATCATTAAGCTTTTTTGGTTAGGCGGGCCGCAAAAATAAGGAGATCGAACGTTCAAATGCATGACAATTAATAGCAAACAGGTGTTTTTATTTTCAATTTATCTTACTACATTTGCAGCCCCGATATACATGGATAAATAATTAAAAATCAAATAATAATGCAACAGTACGAAATCGTGATCGTTCTAACCCCGTTGTTATCAGATGAAACTGCTAAAGAGGCAATTGCCAAATACAGCAAAACTTTAACTGATGGCGGAGCCGAAATTGTCCAGGAGGATAATTGGGGTTTGAGAAAATTAGCGTACCCTATCCAAAAGAAAACTACAGGGTACTATCACTTAACTGAATTCAGGGCTCCGGGTGAATTAATTAATAAACTGGAAGTTGAATTAAGGCGCGATGAGCGTGTTTTGCGCTTCCTTACCATTGCTTTGGATAAACATGCCATTGCTTACAATGATAAAAAACGCAGCGGTGCTTTTAACAAAAAGCCGGCAGCTAAAGTGGAGGAAAACAACTAATGGCAAACGACCAAATTAAATACGTTACCGCTCCAAAGGTGGAGGATAACCGTAAAAAATACTGCCGTTTCAAAAAGAATGGTATTAAGTATATCGATTACAAAGACGCTAACTTTTTATTGAAGTTCATTAATGATCAGGGTAAATTATTACCACGCCGTTTAACCGGTACTTCTTTAAAGTTCCAGCGTAAAGTAGCCCAGGCGGTTAAACGCTCACGCCACATCGGTTTATTACCTTATGTTACAGACTCATTAAAATAATCGGAGGTAAATAAAATGGAAGTTATTTTAAAACAAGACGTAAAGAACCTCGGCGATAAAGACGATGTAGTGAATGTAAAGCCAGGTTATGGCCGCAACTTTCTTATCCCTAAAGGTTACGCAATATTAGCAACTGAAAGTGCACGTAAAGTTTTAGCAGAAAACTTAAAACAAGCTCAGTTCAAACAAGATAAAATACGTAAAGACGCAGACGCTATTGCAGCCCGTTTAGAAGGTGTTACCTTAACTATCGGTGCTAAGGCAGGCGAAACCGGAAAGATCTTTGGTGCTATCAATACCATCCAGGTAGCTGATGCCTTAAAGAAAGAAGGTTTTGAAGTTGACCGTCGTCGCATCACTTTTGATCAGGAGCCTAAATTTGTTGGTGATTACACCGCAATAGTTAACCTGCACAAAGAAGTGAAAGTACAGGTTCCTTTTTCAGTAGTTGCTGAGTAATTACTTAAATTTCGAATCAGAATTTATAAAAGGTGTTTGGCATTGTCAAACACCTTTTTAGTTTTACAAATATTTTTGTTCAAATGGCGTGGTCCAGGAAAGCTAATCCCAAATCTAAAACCCGTAATTCAAAATCAGGCAGCGGCGGTATTTTCAAACTCCTTTGGCGGGTTATTAAGCTGGCCGTAGTTGTTTTTGTAGCAGCCAGTTTGTTTGGCGTGATCTTGTACCGGTTTATCAATCCCCCGTTTACCTGGCTGATGGTACAGCGTGGGTTTGA
>NZ_CAXVWK010000070.1:0-6416 GCF_964263795.1 Mucilaginibacter sp. | reverse complement strand
CTATAACAATTGAAATGATCACAAAAACTTCGGAAACAATAAAAAACACCCGGTTCTTATCAAAAATATAGAAAGACAGCCCCAGCGTAAGTAAATGGAGTATAACAACAAAAAGAATGTACTTAGTCCTCAGCTTCATCGTATGGGATCTCGAATTTATCAAGCCTGCGGTAAAGCGCACTGCGTGTTAACCCTAAGGCAGGCGCGGCTTTGCTAACCCGATTTTTATGGAATGCCATAGCGCGCTTAATCATCTCAATTTCCATCTCCTCGAGCGTAATAGTGCCCACGCCCGGCCATTGAGCATTACTTTTTTGCGGGGAAAGCTCCAGCTGTAATTTAAAATCATCAATCTCCAGTACATTGCGACTGCTAACCAAGATAGAGCGCTCTACCAGGTTTTTAAGCTGACGGATATTACCCGGTAACGGCAGTTGCTGCAACCACTTCATTGCGCTTTTAGATACGGTAAGTTCTGGCCGGTTATAAATCTGCTTAAGATTGTTCATGAAAAATTCAACCAGCAACGGGATATCTTTCGGCCGCTCGCGCAGTGATGGCAGGATTACAGTAATCAGGTTAATGCGGTAAAGCAGATCTTCTCGAAAAGTGTTACTGCTCACCATATTTGCTAGGTTTTTATTGGTGGCGCAAACCACTCTTACGTCTACCGTTTTAGTGCGGCTGCTTCCTAATACCTCATATGTCCGATCCTGCAACACACGCAACAATTTAACCTGGCTGCCTGCATCAAGGTCGCCTATTTCATCTAAAAATATAGTGCCTTTGTTAGCCATTTCAAATCGCCCTGCCCTATCAAAACGGGCATCGGTGAAGGCGCCCCGAACGTGGCCAAACATTTCACTTTCAAAAAGTGAGGTAGATACGCCGCCAAGATTGACCTTAATAAACGGCTTACTTTGCCTGCGGCTGTTTTGATGCACGGCTTCGGCAATCAGCTCTTTACCGGTACCGCTTTCGCCCATTATCAATATGGAGGCATCGGTACCTGCAACCCGTCCAATTGTTTCCAGTATTTGCAGCATTTGCGGGTCTTCGCCAATGATGTGCTTAAAATTATATTCTTTATCTAATTGCTTACGTGTACGGTTAACCGCCGTTTGGCGGCGCAGGTCAAGCAGTGTTTTAACGGATTGCAGCAAATGCCCGTTATCCCATGGTTTATTAATAAAATCGTCGGCCCCAAGTTTCATACCCTGTACCGCAAGCGCAATGCTACCCCAACCGGTTATCAATATTACAGGCACTGCCGCTGCAGTTTTTTTTATTTGTTGCAGCAGGTTCATTCCTTCTTCGCCGGTAGTGCTGATAGAAAAGTTAAGGTCGAGAATGATCAAATCGGGGTTTTGATTCTTAATGAATCGCAGGGCTTCCTCCGGCCCACCCGTACCTTCAACCTCGTAGCCCTTACTTTTTAGTAAAAGCTGCAGCGAGGTGCGTACCGCAATATCATCGTCAATAACCAATATCATACTTCAAAGCTAAATTTTTATTCTTCATGTAAGGCAACGGCAGGATAAATTGCCGCTGCCTGCCTGCCGGGATAAAGCGAACAGACCAGTACTAACAAATAAATAAACAGGATAGACAGGAGCATGGCAACAAGATAAACGCTAGCCGGCAAATCAAACACGTTGAGCAACGGAAACTGCACCGCGAAAAATGAACCAATAATAAGCGATAACGTGGCTAATATCATGGCCTCGCTAACTAATTGTACTGATACCGCGGCTCCGGGCGCCCCTACTGCCCTGCGCAAGCCAATTTCGCCACGCCGTTTGTTGATGTTATACCACAACACTCCAAATATCCCGAGCGCAACATTAATGATCAAAAACGCGGCGACTATAGACAGAATTATGAGCGGAACAAGTGTAAACTTGTTATAGGCCGTCAATTTATTATCCAGGTGCTCTATCTCAATGTTTGAATTCTTCAACGTACCGGCCATCAGCTTGTAAATTTTGCCTTCAAAAGTGGCGTTAGCTTCGGGCGTGACCTTAACCATGATCTTACCCATCCATTTGTACGATGCGGTATCATGTCGGTTGTAAAGGCCGCAAGTGGGCGATTGATAGTCTCCGTCGGTTTTGATATCGTCTATCACCCCGATAATCTTTTGCCTGTTTTTTACCTCGTCGCCAATGGATTTGCCAACAGCATCGGCTTTGCCAAATAATTTCTCTTTTAATGATTTATTGATAACGATGATCTTACTTTTTGATGCCGCATCCGCTTTGTTATACCAGCGCCCGGTAAGCATTTTAACGCCCATTATATTCGGGTATGCGTCATCCATAAAAAAGTTGTTCACCCTGTCTACACTCAGCCCTTTGTTAGATACGGCTGTGGTCATGTGATTATTAGAAAATGGAATATTGCTGCTGGCATACCCTGCGTCTACAACCAAAGGAAGCGATTTCAAGTTGCGCAGCAGGGTTTGGTAAACCAGCGTTACCGAATCTGGATTATTTGTATCGAGTGTATGGTTATAACTTATTGCCCAAACGCGGTTGTAATTAAAACCCATAGGCTTAGCATAATTACTGTAAGAATTAAGGGCGAATGTGAACACGGCAAATATGACCATAAACGAAAGCAATATCTCTACGATGAGCAGCGAGTTTTGCTTTTTCTTATTCCAGATCATTTTAAATAAATGCTTGAACATGATATTTCAAATTTATAGGTTGATAAAATTATTGGGCTTTTAGTGCTATAACGATATTAAGTTTAGACATTCGCCAGGCCGGGTATACACCCGATAGTAGCCCAAACACAATACAGGTAAGAAATGCGTAGGCCAGTACTGTAAAATTTAAGCTTAAGTTTAAGTTGGCAATAAGCCGGGCATCGTTTATAAGATACATTACCAGTACTGATAACACCACTCCAATAATACCGCCTAAAAAAGTAAGGATAAGGTTTTCTACAATGAATTGATATACCAGGGTTTTAGATGAAGCGCCGAATGCCTTACGTACACCAATTTCTGAAGACCGCTCCATTATGCGGGTGATATTAACGTTCACCAGGTTTAATGTAGGTAACAGCATCACAAACAACGCAAATAAAGCAATCGCAGCAAATGCATAAGCTAATCCGGATTTACCTTCGTTACCGGTCCGTACGTAACCTTCCAGATAGGTATCAGCATGGCTAAAGATCCGGTCCCACTCCTTGCCGGGACTAGGCAGCTTAGAAACAATAGCATCATATTCAGCCTTCATCTTAGGCACATCTGCTGCACTTTTGGCCAGCACAATAGCGCTGTAGTTACCCAGGTAACCTTTATCTGCGTCCAACTTGGTTTTCGACGTCGTTATAGGCAAATAGATATCCGAGTATAGCACATATGAGGTGATCGGCATGCTCTTCACAACGCCGCATACGCGGTATTTCACGTTATCCGCCTCGATATATTTACCAACCGCCGGACTGCTGCTGTCGCCGAAGTATTCTTTCTTCATATCCTCAGATATAACAGTAACCCGTTCGGCATTGTCTATCTGTTGCCTGGAGATGCCCTTTCCCTCAACAAAATCAAATTCCAGCACGTCCCAGAAATCAGCGTTGGTATACTTATAGTTAATAACAATCTTACGGTTGTTTACATAAGTATTAGTAGACCCAAAACCCGATGATATGGCAAGCTTAACTGGCGTTTTCATTTTGGTTATATACTGATCAATAATGTGATAACTTAACCCACTCGAGTTCATTGACTCCTTTCCACGCAGTTCCATACGGTTGATGTACAAAGAGCGGTCGCGCTTTTTATCGGGATATTTGTCATTCACTACCTGATCTACAAAAGCTGTGAGCACTAGCAATATCATTAGCGTAAAGCTGATACCAAAAAGACTGATGAAAGTGAAGAACTTTCTTCGTTTCAATACCGCTATGGCTATTTTGAAGTAATTTTTAAGCATGATTATAATGTTATGCTGGTAAATTATTGAACCTGAGACCCATCGAACAACCTTACCAAACGGTGCGTTTTTTGCGCCATGTTTTCATCGTGAGTAACCATTACAATGGTAGTTCCCTCGTTACGGTTTAGCTGCAACAGTATCTCCATAATTTCGTTCCCCATAGCGCTATCCAGGTTGCCGGTGGGCTCATCAGCCAGGATGATCTCCGGCCGGCCCACAATAGCACGGGCGATAGCTACACGCTGCCGCTGCCCGCCCGATAGCTGTGTCGGGAAATGTTTTAGACGATTGCTTAAGCCTACTTTTTCCAGCGCTTCGGTAGCAAGGGCACGACGTTCTTTAGCAGTGCTATCCCGGTAAAGCAGCGGCAGTTCAACATTGTCCAGCACCTGCAAATCGTTTATAAGATGGTAGCTTTGAAAAATAAACCCGAGCTTTTTGTTCCGGAATTTGGCCAACTGTTTATCCGAAAAGCCCGAGGTACTTTGTTCATCGATATTGATGCTGCCCTTTGAGGGCATGTCCAACAAGCCCATAATGTTGAGCAGCGTGCTTTTACCGCAACCTGACGGGCCCATTATTGACAGGAATTCGCCTTTTTCAACATCAAGATTAATGCTGTTAAGCGCCAGGGTTTGTACAGTATCTGTACGATATACTTTTTCAATGTTTTGTAATCTTATCATGGTTAATTGTGAATTATTACGTTTATAATTTGTTGTTGATATGCTGTTTTCGTCAAGGGCTTTTACAGGATAAATGCGACTTCTATTATTTATAATTTATCTTTTCTTTCTTCTCAAAATCGTACAAGCTTAAATAACGAAGTTGGTAATACGCACCCCAAAAATCCCTCAGCGCTGCTACGTAATCGCGCTTGGCCTGGTCATTTTCCTGGAAAGCTATACTCAGGTCGGTTATACTCAGGTCACCCAGCACATACCGATCACGGGCAATCTTATATTTTTCTGACGCAATACTATCCGCCTGTGCCGTAAACACCAACTGATCTTTCATCATATTAAAGAGCGTTACCTGCGTTACTATCTGCTGCTTAAACGTTTGCTTATCCTGTTCTACAGCATACTGAATAAATTGCTCGTTCGCTTGTGCCGTTTTCACGCGCGATTTTGATCGGCCCCAATCAAGTACAGGTATTGCAAACTGCAATTGCAGAAGCTGCTGATTTTGCGGGTTATGGTAAACCTCGGGGATGTTGCGAGCCGTGTTAGAGAAGCCAATGTTAGCTGTAAGGGTTGCTATTAAGCCGCTTTGCCCTTTAGCTTTTGCTACATCACGTTTTGCTTCAGCAATGCGGCGCATAAAGCCAATGGCATCACTGCGG
Source organism: Mucilaginibacter sp. (assembly GCF_964263795.1). GTDB lineage: Bacteria > Bacteroidota > Bacteroidia > Sphingobacteriales > Sphingobacteriaceae > Mucilaginibacter. The sequence continues at coordinate 1,115 of NZ_CAXVWK010000070.1, read as the reverse complement.
TTCTCAAAAGCTTCGGCCAGTACTTTATCTGCCGATACGCTCATATCAATTGTTGCTCCCGGCAATTCAAGAGCTATTTTTTCTTCGCCTTCGGTACCGGTGTAGGTACGCAGGTTAAGCGTGGCTATCTCCATATCCCGCTTGGCTGTACCTACAGCTTTTTTCGCATTCAACCGCTCCAGTTGTAATTGTAAAATCTCATTTTTAGAAACCTTCCCCAACTCGAATTTCACTTTAGCTATGGTTAGGATCTTTTCGGTATTGGTAAAGTTCGTTTCGGCAATCTGCAAGTTTACCTGCGCCAGCAACAAATCGAAAAAGTAGCCGCTAACCACTATGGCTATCTGTTCCTGCGCTTCAATGTAGGCCTGCTTACTTTCATTGAATTTCAACGGCTCAATCTTCTTATCCCACCGTAGCTGATTGAATTGGAACAAGGGCTGGCTATAGCCAATAGCATAGGGCACAGCGTTATATAACTGGTTATTCCTGTCAAAATCATAAAAGCGCTGCATAGAGGTAGTACCATATACCGTACCGCCGGTTGCCGTAATACTTTGACTAAAATCGAGCTGTAACGAGGAATTATCGTTATGCACAGGCCTGAAGATGATCGTTCCATCCGGCTGCAATACAGGCTGGGTAGTTTTGCTGTAACCCGGCAATGTACCACTTAATGACAGTTGCGGCTGGTAATTTGACTTGAATGTACGCCACAACCAATACTTGGTTTCGCGAACGGTTGTTGCCTGCTTAGCGGCAATAGAGTTGCGCTTGGCCATCTCCACCACCTGGCGGAGGCTTAAATTTACCGTATCGCCGCCTTTAGAGGCAAACACCCGACTACCCACGCATAATATTAATATAAGGTATAAATATTTCACGGCTGTTAGTCTTTTAGGGTAAGCTGCTTCGAATTTTTATGTTCGCTCATATCCGATGTAATGACAACATCGCCGGGCTTGACGCCATCCTTTATTTCCACAAAATCGAAATTGCTCAGGCCTATACGTACCGCCCTGCGTTCCGCTTTGTTGCCGTTAATCACAAATATGTCCTGGTCTGCCGCTCCCTTAAAGGCGGCCCCATTGGCAACCCGCATAGTTTTGCCATGC
>NZ_CAXVWK010000069.1:0-3093 GCF_964263795.1 Mucilaginibacter sp. | reverse complement strand
CATTCAACAACAAGTTGGAAAGGCTGACAGATCTTGCGAAACGTAACCAGCTTACACTTGTCAATACCTTGCATGTTTCATTAAATTTTGCAGTAGGTGAAAATTTGGATAAAGATATTCTTCAGCAGATTGCAGATGACTACATGGAAGGCTTGGGTTTTGGAAAACAACCTTATTTAGTATATCAGCATCATGATGCGGGACATCCCCATTTACATATCGTAACAACTAACATTAAGCCCGATGGTAAACGAATTAGCTTTCATTTATTGGCAAATAAAGCATCCGAAAGTTCCAGAAAACAAGTTGAGTTGACCTACAACCTTGTTAAAGCAGAGGATGAGGGAAAGCAACAAAATAACATTGGCAAGCCGTTGGAACAAGTAAATTATGGCAAGTCAGAAGTTAAAAGATCAATCACAAATGTTGTAAATGAAGTGGTGAGAGCCTACAAATTTACCAGCATTCCTGAACTGAATGCCGTACTCAATCAGTACAATATTACCGCAGATCGAGGGTCTAAAGATTCAAGAATGTATGAAAAAAATGGGTTGGTTTATTGGGTTTTGGATGAAAAAGGTAACAAACTTGGGGTGCCTATCAAGGCGAGCAGCATCTATGGCAAGCCCACTATGATGACACTTGAAGACCGCTTCCGACTAAATGAGGTGCTTCGAAAACCTTTAAAAGAGGACTTAAAAACTAAACTGGATAAAGCATTATTAAAGCCGCTGTCAAAATCCGCTTTTCAAAAACAATTGAAAACGGAAGGTATTCAAGTCATATTTCGGCAGAATGAGGAAGGCCGGTTATATGGAATCACATTCGTTGACCATAAATCAAAGGCGGTATTTAACGGCAGTGATCTTGGTAAAATGTATAGTGCAGCATCACTCACAGGTTGGTTCAAACCCGAAAATGATACCCTGAAAAACCCCAATAAAGATTTCCACTCTCAAAAATTTACTGACAATTTTTCAGGTTTTGCTTCTTCTGATAATAACGGAGATTCTTTATTGGATATGCTATTTAAAGAGGAACAGCAGGACATGGCCGCCATCGGCAGGCTTAAACAAAACACGCGGAAGAAGAAACGAAAAGGTCATTCACTTTAATTTTTAGATTATGCAAACCGGAGAAAATGAACAGGCACTTAGAAAGATAATTGACTTTACAAGATTGTTGAGTTTAGCACTATTGATCGTGCATTTTTACTTATCATGTTACCCCGCTTTTCAGGAATGGGGTTTAACAAAACCGTTGGTTAATCATGTGGTATTGCCGCTATCCAGGATGGTTATTTTTAAAACAGTGTTATATGCAAAAGCATCTGCACTGCTGTTGTTACTGGCTTCTTTAATTGGTAGCAAAGGCAAAAAGGACGAAACGATAAGGATTAAAACAATCGTTACTTATTGTTTATCAGGCTTGATAATTTTCTTTATCAGCAATCTGTTATTGCGCTTAAATTACCCATTCAATACGATTACAATACTGTATATCAGCTTAACTTCATTGGGGTATTTTTTAATAATGTCCGGGGGAAGTCTGCTTTTCAGGATGATTAAATTGAACCTGGGCAAAGATATTTTTAATAAAGACAATGAATCCTTCCCGCAGGAAGAGCGGCTACTCGAAAATGAATATTCTATTAATCTCCCTGCAATCTATAACCTTAAAGGTAAACCCCGTAAAAGCTGGATAAACATTATTAATCCGTTCAGAGGCACATTGATTGGCGGGAGCCCAGGTTCGGGCAAGTCCTACTTTGTAATCCGACATATCATCACACAGTATATCCAAAAAGGATTTACCATGTTGGTTTATGATTTTAAGTATGATGACTTAACGAAAATAGTTTACAACGCATTATTGAAATACGGCCATTTGTACAAAGTGAAGCCGGTGCAATACGTTATCAATCTTGAACAGATCATGCACCGGGCTAATCCGTTAGAACCACATACGATGATTGATATTACCGATGCTATAGATTCCAGTCGCACGATTATGCTCGGCCTAAACCGCGAGTGGATAAAAAAGCAAGGGGACTTTTTTGTTGAATCACCAATTAACTTTATTACCGCTATCATGTGGTTTTTGAAAAAATATGAGAACGGGCGCTATTGTACACTTCCGCATGTGATTGAACTGGCGCAGGTTGATTACAAGGATCTATTTGAAGTGTTGTTACAGGAGCCGGAAATAGAGGTGCTAATTAATCCCTTTGTATCTGCCTGGAAGAATGAAGCTTATGAACAACTCGAAGGACAGGTAGCAAGTGCAAAGATCAGTCTGGCCCGTATATCATCCCCACAATTGTATTACGTGTTAAGCGGCAACGATTTTTCACTGGATATAAATAACCCCGAAGAACCAAAGATCGTGTGTTTAGCCAATAATCCGCAGAAGTCACAGGTTTATGGCGCGGTACTATCCTTATACATCAACCGCATTAATAAGTTGGTCAACCGTAAAAATCAACAAAAATGCAGTATGATATTCGATGAGTTCCCTACCATTTACTTTAATGGCATCGACAATCTTATTGCTACAGCGCGATCAAACAAAGTAGCAGTAACGTTAGCTGTTCAGGATTACAGCCAGTTAAAAAAAGACTATGGGCGTGAACAGGCAGAGGTGATTTTAAATATAGTGGGTAACGTGGTTTTTGGACAAGTAACCGGCGACACTGCAAAGCAGTTGTCCGAACGCTTCGGCAAGATTAATCAGGAAAAGGAAAGCGTTTCTATCAACAGCCAGGACACTTCTATCAGTAAATCAGTACAATTGGACTACGCTATACCGGCTTCCAAAATATCCGGACTTTCTTCAGGTGAGTTTGTGGGAATGGTTGCCGATGATCCCGATAATAAAATCGACTTAAAAACCTTTCACAATGCTATTCAAAACAACCATGAGGCCATAAGGGAGGAGGAAGCGAAATATCATCCTATACCATTAGTAAGGGATTTGGATCAGGCAGAAGTATTGATGAATTACCATCAAATAAAAGAAGATATCAAAATTTTGGTTGAAACGGTGATAAGTCAGCTTTGTTGAATTAAGTAATTATTTTGCTTATTATTTATA
>NZ_CAXVWK010000068.1:0-3498 GCF_964263795.1 Mucilaginibacter sp. | reverse complement strand
AGAACTGGCGCTTTTCAGGAAAAAATACGTTAGACCTGCTTAGATTAATCACTTGTTTATCAACTTCTGCCTGGGCAAAGTCGGTATTGACGGTGGCTTCTAATAAAGTGTTTGAGCTAATAGCATATTTTATTTCTCCGCCAAATTCGGATTTGAACGTGGGGCGATTCTTATCAATTTTTTTGGCGTTGACTAACGTATAAGGCTCAAAACGCAGGCTGGTATTATTGCTTGGTGGTTGTATGTTCGTTAGTATTCCTGCATAAGCCATGTAACTTTCGCTGTAAGCTTGTGGCCAAGGTGACCACCCGTTGATTTCCCCTATATATCGGATGTTACGGGCGAAATTAATACTCCACTCGGTGGCACCTTTAGGGTACCGCAGAGAGCTGAAAGGAATCGCCACCTCCGTTGTCCAGGAATGCTCTTCAATTTTACTTGCGGCTTCCCAAACCGCGTCCCACTTATAATCATAGCTTAGATCAGCAAAATGCATGATATCCATTTGCGTACCATATGGCGTAACGCAGAACGCCATCACCGGTAACCTTGGATCTTTAAAGGGATCAATCAGGATCTCGAAAAGTTCATTATTGCTGAAGCTGAAATCCCGACGCATATCCTGTACCTGTATCTTTTTAGCGCCAGCTGGAAAATTGCAACGAGCGCTTATATAAATTTTTTTGTCATCGTACAACAACTTTACTGCTGTGTCAAAAGTTGCGCTATCTCCCTGTATTGGATAGGCAGTGGTAAAACACTTCGCAACCGGTGCGGCTTCCCATGCGCTTTCATCCGGTATGCCGTTAATCGATATTTTCTTGGTCGTCCTGACAGCCTGTAAATGCGGTCGCTTAGCTTCTGGTAGCGGTGAAAAGGCTTCTTGTGCAACCGATCCGAGTGTTAATTGCATGAACATCCATAAGATGGTTAACAATCGATAATGTGCGGGAAGGTTGAATATTTCCATACACAAATAAATCGGGCGCTGGTCTCAATATTTTTCCTATTCGACGGTCAGTTAGCTTATAGCCATGAAAACATATGTACAGCCCGTCAACAAGTTCGCGGTTCAAAAGAACCATTTAGCGGTACAATAAGACCTACTGGCGGAAAGTGTACAGGAAAAAAGGCATTTATGTTCATCTTTACAAGATGCAAAATATCAAACAGGCAAAGTATCAAGTTATAGTCCGCCAAATGGTTTTTTGGTTGGCTTATATCCTGTATCAATCTGTTAACAATGGCTGGGAAGATAAGGATGTATTGGAATTTAAACTCGATCCAGAGCTATTAACAGGAGTGCCGATATGCATGCTGATTACCTATGCAAATTTATATTTGCTGATGCCGTTTTTTTATTATCCCAAAAAGTACCTGCAATATGCAATCGGTGTGGTGTTATTGTTGCTAATCGGTGGATTTTTACAGCGATTTTCTGCATACGCTATCTGGGTTCCGTGGGATAAAATACATGATCCGGCCATGGCCCGTTTGGAAAAAACTAATTTTTGGATCCCGGTAAGAGTACTTAAGAATGCAGCAGGTTACACACCGATTTTAGCTATCACCATGTTGGTTAAATTAATGGGCAATGCCTTTAAACAGGAGCAAGACCTTCGTAAATTGGAACAAGAGAAGTTTAATGCCGAACTAGGGCTGCTGAAAGCCCAGATCAACCCACACTTTTTTTTCAATACGCTAAACAGCTTATATGCGCTTACGCTTAGAGGCAGTGCACAGGCATCTAATGTTGTGCTGCGGCTCTCAGATCTGATGCATTATATGTTACACGAGGCCAGTGCTTCATCGGTATTGTTAGAGCATGAAATCAAACACCTCGAAAACTATATCAGCATAGAACAACTCCGTTTTGCCGATCGCCTTGACCTGTCGTTTCAATATTCAGGTGACATTAAAGGTAAATTGATCGCCCCCCTACTATTGCTGCCATTTGTAGAGAACGCTTTTAAACATAGCCTCGCCGAGGCGGAAGGATGGATAACTATTGATTTAAAAGTCACCAATAGCCGATTGTTTTTTAAAGTAGAAAACAGCTACGAAAATCGGAATAAACCAGGCAACAGTGGCCTTGGTTTGAAAAATGTGAAGCGAAGGCTGGAACTCATTTATCCAGGACATTACGAGCTGCGCATTAACAAAATAAACAATGTATTTGAAGCTGACTTAAAACTTGACTTGTAACTATGATTAACTGTCTTATTGCGGACGATGAAGAATTAGCGCGTGAAATTATTCAAAGTCACGTCAGCAAACTCAAAACCTTAAATCTGGTAGCTGTCTGTGCCAATGGAATGGAGGTTTATGAAGCGATAAAAAAATACCAGGTCGATCTTTTATTTCTTGATATACACATGCCGAAGCTAACCGGCATTGAACTATTGCGCACCCTTAAAGCCCCGCCCCCGGTTATCATAACCACTGCGTACCGCGAGTTCGCGCTTGAGGGTTATGAGCTTAACGTGGTGGACTATCTCCTTAAACCGGTTTCATTTGAACGGTTTTTAAAGGCGATTGAAAAATATATCAACATCAAATTACCAGTTAACACGTTACCGCCACCAGCGCGTGATCCACCAAAAAACGACGACCGGGCTTTTCTGTATGTTAAGGCTGACAGAAAAATGGTCAGACTGCTGATAAAGGATATTTTATATATTGAAGGCCTCAAAGACTATGTTAAGGTTCATACGACTGGTAAGCCGGTTGTGACTTACCAAACACTCATTTACCTGGAAGAGAAGCTTTCGGCTGATCATTTTATCCGTGTACACCGATCTTATATTGTTTCGCTTCATCATATTACTGCGTACACTGCCAGCCAGATTGAAGTGGGCAAAATAATGATACCTATCGGTGGGTCTTTTGTCAGGGAGGTGTTAGAAAGGCTTGCCAGATAAGTGCTGATATGTGATGCTACCGCAAGAGCAAATCACAGTGCAGGCCTTAAGAGAATTCAGCAAGGAAAATTTATTATAACGCTCTTATACTTTAAATCATGCCTTTTGTTCAAATCTATTTGCCAGAAACATTTACAGCAGCATTAAAAAAGGAAATATCGCTTTGCATTCATGATAGCTTAATTGAAATATTTAAAATTCCGAAAGACGACTATTTCCATGTGATCAGCGAATTGAAAACAGAAAATCTTATTTATCCAGCGAGTTACCTTAATGTATCTCATACATCAAATCTTCTCTATATCTATATTACCTGCGGTACTGGTAGAACGGTGGAGATGAAAAAGAATTTATATGCCGCCATAGCCGATAAGATCAGTACCCGTACCTCCGTCACCAAAGATGATGTGATCATCATTTTAAACGAGACAGCCTGGGAAAATTGGTCATTTGGCCAGGGAAGGGCACAAATGATCAAATAGTTATGCTCAATGATTTTGTAGATTTGTAAATAGCGGTCTTGTGATACACTAATTCATTTTTATCGTTTAGATATGTCAAACTCAGAGAGCATACG
>NZ_CAXVWK010000067.1:0-6213 GCF_964263795.1 Mucilaginibacter sp. | reverse complement strand
ACCTGGGTAACTCCAGACTTTTCCGATAACCGAACCGCCTCCTCCTTGAAGGACCGGTTGTAACTCTTTCTTGTAGCCATTTTACTAAATTAAGATTTCTACACCTTAACATAGTGTCCGTCAAAATAGGGCAAGTTCAGTAATGGCAACATCCGACGGGAACTGCTCAATGCATACGTCTTTCAAACGCTGGACGATGTGCGGGAAAAAGCCGAAGAGTGGCGGATAGATTATAATCAACACCGCCCCCATGCATCCTTAGGGTATCTGTCTCCATCGGAATATCAAATATCCTGACCCTATAAAACAAAAAAATAAACAATGATTTTATACTTTTAAGTGCAGTGGAAAAAAGGGGAGCTTACAATTACAATTGGCAATGAGGGAAATCAAATAGCATTATATAAAAAACATCATCCAGTAAATCTCCTTAAACGAGATCGTTTTTTATTGGTACCAAGCAATCAACGGTTGGTAGCTTTAGATAGCGATGCTATAGCTATTGATAAAAGCTTTGATTTTATGATGGTCGATGGGAACCTTATAGTGTTGAAACTAAATATTCTTGAGAGATTTTTTGGATTCGAACAAGTCATACGCACTCAGGCCCAAAATACAATTGCGTTGGTAGAGGCCCTAGCTTTACTTGAGGACATCGAACAACTTAATGAACTTGCTGCAAATTTACCCAATGCTCGAAAGCTGATGAGAATTCGCACATCTCCTGTACTTGCTGTGCCCGTAGTTAACGTGATTAATTTCATCAACAACCATCCCGAGTTAACAGGAAAGATTGGATTCAATGATGACAATTCTCGGGTTAGGTTGACAACGGGAGTTTCCAAAAAACTCTTTCTTAAATTGTTAAATGATGATTATCTTTTTTCACAATTGACTGAACTACAATACGAGAGTCTCGCTAAAGACCGCCTCAATGTAAACTTACAGGCAGATGAAAATTAGTATACGCTTGTTGTACTTTCAGAAGCAGATGTGTTAGGCAGCTAATAACTCACTCAAAAGCTTCAAATCTTCTAATAAATGGTTCGAGTTTTGTACCATAAGGTTCTGACAAAATTCCAGCTAAAACTGATCAAGACAGGACTCGAACCAATGTTTTTAATGACTTGCCGATAAGGATATTCATATTTTGAGAGTTGAATATATAGCTTTATGTTTTTTGTTTGTTCGGAATGTCCCTTACTTCACTTCTCTCGTAAACGCATGCCAAAAAATGGAAATTATCTTCAATCCAATCTCAAGAAGTTGTTAATATTAATCACGCTTAATTAACTAAAGAGTATTATCAGTACTATCAATTAGCATGGTTCGGCTCGTGTTATAATAAGCCTAATACGCGTTTACGGTAATCGGTAGGTGTTACTCGAGTCTTCTCTTTAAACATTTTTGAAAAATAAAAGTAGCTGTCGATACGAAGGTCATAGGCAACTTGTTTAAACGGAATCTTTGGATTGCTCAAAAGCTCTTTAGCACGCTCCACCTTTAACTGTAAGTAATATTGCCCAGGCGACAGGCCTGTATAATTTTTAAACGCTTTTCTAAACCAGGAATAACCGACTTGCAATTCCGCTGCCGCCTGCTCTGGAGAAAAATCATTGGCAATGTTTGAGCGGAACAAGAGTCTTGCCTTATTAATAATAATTTCTTCCTCCTTACACTCTGCCGCATTCTGCTTAAGGGCGAAATGAAAACTGCCGATCAGGTGCAGCACCGCACCCGATATAAAAGGCTGGTAACCGACGTTTTCTTTTTTCGTCACTTCAATTATGTTGTGAAAGAGATTAAGTATGCCTTCGTTAAAACCGATGTAAATACTTGGATTTTCGCGGCGAAGAAAATTCTTTTTCACCAGGTTATCAATAATGTCACCTTTTATACCTATCCAGTATTCGTCCCAGCCCGTTTCGCCGTCTGGTTTATAGCGATGCCTCTCACCCGGAAAAAGGATAATTATGGTACCGGCTTTTATCTCACGGCGTTTGCAGCTGTCAGATTCAAAAACACCTTTTCCCTTAGTGATGTATATGATCTGATATTCATTCAATACTCTGCCAATGGCCCAGTTGAAGTAGTGATGTGCCGGATGATTCTTGATGGGATATGAGCCCGCTGCCTCAATATGGGTGCAGCCTGTGTTTAAAACGTAAAGCCCCCAATTCTCGTCCTCGCGGCTTACCGGCAAATATTTATAATAATTGATCATTTAATATACTTATGATGGCCAAGACAAATGAATATGCCTGCGGATTGTCCATAACTAATTCAATATACCAAAATAATCACATCTAATTTGCCCAAAAGCTTATGACTAAATTATAAACCAAAATACAAAACGTAATAATAACATCCGCGCAGGTACAATTTACTTTTCTATTACGATCTCAAAGTCAAGCATTTTGCCGTGCTCTTCTGCAAAATCGTCTCCCTGCAGCTTACCAAACGCTATTCCGGCAGCGCTTACTTTTTTGTCAAGATACGTGTATCCATAGCCGCCCGCAGTTGTTGGTGACGACATTACCACGCAGTAAACATTGCCTTTAACCACCTTAATTTTAGGATAGACAGTTTGGCGTTTAATAGACCACCCAATATCATTTGCTTCTATGGTTTTATTAACCAAGGCAGTGCCTGTCAGTTTGCCATCATCGTCTCCACGATAGATGGCTATATTTAAGCCGGCATTAACAGCACCGGCTTTGTAAACTGGTAGTTGGATAGACAGCATACCACTTCTTTTGGCGACAAATGATTGCAACCTTTTTACATCGCCGGCAATGTCATTTAAACTTTTGATGTTAGTTTTTACCGTTTCGTTTTGCACCTGGGTCACTTTACTGCCGGTAACCTTAAAAGGCTGATCGCAGGTCATTGGAATAATAGAACCATCTGGATTAAATGTAAGTGGTGCCCAATAATAGTTAGCCAGCGCTTCATTTTTTGCGGCATTATTCCAAAGGTCGCTACCAAATAGATAGATATTACCGGTGCCAAGTTTGATGGTTGATACAAATGAAGGCTGCCCGCCGCACGAATTATCACTGATCTTCTTACCGGCAGACCATGGGCCAAGTGGGGATGACGCTGTTTTGTAGGAAGCGCCGGTACCTGAGCAGTAACCGCAATTAGGGTCAGAGTAAACCACGTAGTAAATGCCATTTCTTTTGAACATGCCGGGGGCCTCGGTCCTGCCCTCAGTAACAGATTTCGTCACTTCGCCTGTACCAGTTAAATAATCGCCGCTAAGTTTTTCAATTACAATTGAGCCGTTTGTACGCCAATCGGTATAGGCAAGGTAAGCAGTTCCGTCATCATCCACAAAAGTATCGTGGTCTCCATTGTTCAGGCCACCGGCCGGTGCGGATGAGTTGACCGCGACTTTAGGCTCGGCAACTTCTATAAAAGGGCCAATCGGTGATTTGCTTGTAAAAACCCGGTAACCGGATACATTATCATAAACATTTATCCATAGCACATACAATCTGGTTTTGTTGTTGAAGATAACATGAGGACGAAAGCAGCCATATGTATTGCCGTTGCAACGGCTTTGCCAAAGCTTTGAACTTGCATCAAACAGGTAACCTTTGTCCGTCCAGGTCTGCATGTCTTTTGAGGCATATACCTTGAAACCACAAAATGCTGCTTTTTTATTTTGCCACTCGAAACCGCAATCGTAACTGGTGCCATACAAATAGTAAGTGCTGTTAAACAATGCTATTTCTCCGTCATGAGCGTCAATGGCATCGCCCACGTTGCTGTAGCGGATAATCTGATTGCCTTGCTTATCAAAATTGGCAATAACCAGATCTGCCTGTTTGCGTTTTCCCTGGGCGAATCCTATACCCGGGACACAACCACAAGTTATCGCCATTAATACACCTAGCAATATTGGCAGCAGATTTTCTTTTTTACGTTTCATAGTATGATGGTTATATGGCAGGATTTATTCCCGGTTTAAATGGCTTAATCCTGCTAATATCCAACATATATCTTTTTCCGTTTTACGGATTTTGACATTTGTGATGTGTTTTTTGATATAAGCTGCAGTTGCTATAAAATAAACCAGGTCATTTTTTCATGCGAATAGAACTTGTAATAGTGTCGTCGATTGTCAAAATGTATAAATCAAATGTCAAAACCTGTATTTATTTCAGATTAGACTATATTACTTTTATTCAACCAATTTAATAAAGCGATCCGTCGTCTGGGTCAGGTCCTTTCAACATCGTTCTATCAAATATCAATTCTTGCAAAATTTCCTTGATACCGATACTATAAAAATGATCGACAATAACTTAACAATCGGGGTGTTCGGAATTGGGCTGGACGTGTATTGGGAGCAATTTGAAGTTTTAAAAACATCTCTCGAAGGCTATCTTGATACGCTCTGCGGTAAATTTTCGGGTCAAAACGCCCGGGTAGTGAACGGAGGTATAGTTGATACCATAGATAAGGCATTTGAAACCGGTAAGACATTCAGGCGTGAGGATGTAGGGTTGGTTTTTTTGTACGTAGGTACGTATGCGCTGTCATCCACAGTATTGCCGGTAGTACAAAAATTAAACGCGCCAGTAGTAGTGCTCAACCTGTCGCCCGCAGCGCAAATAGATTATAATAGTTTCAATGATCTTAAAGACCGCACGCTGATGACCGGTGAATGGCTTAAATACTGCTCGGCCTGCCCGGTGCCTGAAATCGCTAATGTGTTTCAGCGTGTAGGTATCAAATTTTACCAGGTTACCGGCATTCTGGAGAACGACCAGGTCGTCGAGACGGAAATAACGGAATGGATAGAGGCAGCTCATGTTACGCATGTGATGCGCAACAACCGCATGGGCTGCATGGGACATTATTATTCCGGGATGCTGGACATCTATACAGACCTCACTTTGCAGCTCAAATATTTTGGCGGGCACTTTGAACATATTGAGGTGGAAGAATTGACAGCTTTAAAAAATGAGGTTAGCCATGCCGACGCCCTTAAACGTGTAGAAGAATTTCGCGAAAAGCTGGATGTACAGGACGATTGTACCGATGCCGAATTGTTACGTGCTGCAAGAACATCTGTAGCGATGGACAAACTAGTATTTAAATACAAGCTTGGCTCTTTCGCTTATTACTATAAAGGAACCGGCAATGCCGATAATGAAGATACCATGAGCTCTATGATCCTGGGAAATTCGTTACTGACCGGCAATGGTATTCCGGTCGCCGGCGAATATGAAATAAAAAATGCACAAGCCATGAAAATCATGGATAGCTTCCGTGCGGGCGGTTCATTTACAGAGTATTATGCAATGGATTATAATGACGATGTGGTTTTAATGGGACATGACGGGCCTGGTCACATTGCTATTGCAGAGGGCCGTACAAAAGTAAGGCCTTTAAAAGTATATCATGGTAAGGTGGGACGAGGCTTGTCAGTTGAAATGGCGGTAAAGAATGGCCCGATCACTTGTTTGTCAATACTTGAAAAGGGCGATGGCGAACTGGTTATGTTAGTTGCTGAAGGGCATACTGTAAAGGGGCCGATACTACAAATAGGCAATACCAATAGCAGGTATAAATTCCCGTTAGGAGCACGTGCTTTCGTCAGCGATTGGAACAGCCACGGGCCGGCTCACCATTGTGCCGTAGGCGTCGGGCATATTGCCAGCAAACTTGATAAGCTATCTAGAATACTGGGGATGCAGATGAAGAGAGTATGTTAAAGTAAAACGGCGGACAAATCACCTGTATGACATCAGTCGGTGCTGATTTAATTTTCATACAGTTTCAGCTATAAAATGCCAATATGATTACATATTATTTACCTTTGAGCTTTTGCACTATTAAAAAAAATAATTTTTAAATGAGATTTTAAGCAAGTGAAATCAATTCCTATTCATCTGTTGTCAGAGAGATCCGGCTTGAAAATCGATATTATGCGATTTGAAATAGATGATATACCTTATGCGTATAATGTAGTCAACGTCCAGCGTAACGACCACTACGTTTTTCTTCTTTTGGAAAAAGGCAATGCTATGCTTATGGTTGACTTTGAGAAAATTTGTTTGAACGCAAACTCTATATATTATGCTTTCCCCGGTCAGATCAGCCATCGGATCTATGACCAATCTGTGCAAGGTTGGTACTTAGCAGTGGATAGTCAGTTAGTACCTTCGGAATACCGAAACATCCTTGAAGGTAAATTGG
>NZ_CAXVWK010000066.1:0-34425 GCF_964263795.1 Mucilaginibacter sp. | reverse complement strand
CATGTTTGGCCTGGATGAACGCGCCGGCCTACGACTTAAGGGCATAGCTTTTTAAGCATAGCCCAATCATTAGGTTTAAGCACAAAGCTTTAATAATCCAATAATAATAATATGCTGAAAGTGAATAGTGAGCTTTCACTTGTCAGCCTTAGCTTAATATCATGAAACTATTCGACGTATACCCAATCAATCATATCAACATTGTTAAAGGCCGGGGCAGCCTGGTGTTTGACGATAAAGGCACCGAGTACCTTGATCTATACGGAGGCCATGCTGTTATATCCATCGGCCATACCAATCCGCACTACCTAACCCGATTAGAAGACCAATTGCACCAGATCGGTTTTTACTCCAACTCCATTGAAATCCCTTTGCAAACACAGCTGGCCGAAAAATTAGGCCATGTTTCAGGTAAAGAAGATTATCAGCTGTTTCTTTGTAATTCGGGCGCTGAAGCGAATGAAAATGCATTGAAGCTGGCATCCTTTCACAATGGCAAAAAGAAGGTGATAGCCTTTCGTAAAGCATTTCACGGGCGTACATCACTTGCTGTCGCAGTAACAGACAACCCCAAAATTGTAGCGCCGGTTAATGAAACTGATAATGTCATCTTTCTTCCATGGAATGACGAGGCTGCATTACAAGAGGCCTTTCAAACTAATGAGATATCGTCAGTAATAATAGAAGGTATCCAGGGTGTGGGTGGTATTCAGGTGGCCCCTATCCCATTCCTGCAAAAGATTCGCACGCTGTGTGATGAACACAATGCCGTGTTTATTGCAGATAGCGTACAATGCGGTTACGGGCGGACAGGCAAATTCTTTTCGCATGATTTCGCGGGCATCAATGCCGATATTTATTCAATGGCAAAAGGCATGGGCAACGGTTTTCCTATCGGCGGGATCATTATTTCGCCTAAAATCGCTCCTTCTTACGGGATGCTGGGTACCACCTTTGGCGGTAACCACCTGGCCTGCGCGGCAGGGTTAGCCGTGTTGGAAGTTATTGAACGCGAAAACCTGATGCAAAACGCAGCTGAAGTTGGCGGATACCTGATTGACGAATTAAAGAAATTTGATAAGGTTAAAGAAGTACGCGGCAGAGGGCTGATGATTGGTATCGATTTGCCGGATGAACTAGCTAACGTGAAAAAAGATTTGCTATTTAAGCATCACATTTTTACCGGCGAGGCTAAACCAAATGTAGTAAGGCTGCTGCCTGCTTTGAATTTAACCAAAGCCTACGCCGACAGGTTTTTGGAAGCATTTAGCACTACATTAAATAACTCATAATTAGTTATTTATAGAGTTTAATTATTGTTAAAACATAAATAAAATCTCCCCTTAGAGGAAGGATTTAAGACAAGGCTCATGAAACTATTTTCTTCAGTAAATGATGTTAAAGATGTACCGGCATTGGTTGCCGAAGCATTGCGTTTAAAAAACGACCCATTCGCTTTTGAGCATTTAGGTAAAAATAAAACGCTGAGCCTTGTATTTTTAAACCCAAGCTTGCGCACCCGCATGAGCACCCAAAAAGCAGGCGCAAATTTGGGCATGAACGTAATTGTACTGAACATTGATAAAGAGGGCTGGGCCTTAGAATTGCGCGACGGCGTGGTGATGAACGGAACCACTGTTGAGCATATTCGCGAAGCAGCAGGCGTTATGGGCGAATATTCGGATATTATAGGTGTGCGCTCGTTCCCCGGTTTAACAGACCGGGATGAGGATTACAGCGAAACCATCTTTAATAAATTCGTTGAGTTTTGCAAAGTGCCGGTAGTAAGTTTAGAATCGGCTACACGGCACCCGCTACAAAGCTTGGCCGACCTGGTTACTATTGAGGAAATGAAAACAGTCAGTCGTCCTAAGGTTGTATTGACCTGGGCGCCGCACATAAAACCATTGCCGCAAGCTGTACCGAATTCATTTGCCGAATGGATGTGCCGGGCCGATGTGGATTTTACCATTGCCCACCCGGCAGGATATGAGCTTTGCACCGATTTTACCAACGGCGCTACAATCACAAACAATCAGGATGAGGCCATAAAAGACGCCGACTTTATTTATGTAAAAAACTGGTCGGCTTATGAGCCTTACGGCGCTATTACTGTAGGCAACGAAGACTGGATGCTGACGAACGAAAAATTAAAGATTGCGCCAAACGCCATGGTAATGCATTGCTTACCGGTGCGGCGCGACCTGGAGCTATCTTCCGAAGTGCTGGACGGGCCGCAATCATTGGTGATACACGAAGCCGGTAACCGCGTTTGGGCGGCGCAAGCAGTATTGAAACAAATGCTGGAAAAACTTTAGTCATGCATGTAAGAAAACATGACAATATAAAAGAGATTAGGATAGACAAGCTCGAGCGGCTTTGCGTCATGCCCGACGAGCAAAATTTTTCTTTTATTTGGAGATCTGCAATGGAAGTTCATTGGGATGAAAAAGGCAAATTCTTATATTCTCCCAAACCAAGAGAATGGTCGTATTTTGATTGGTATAGGCAAATTTTAGACGCAACGAAAGATGAATACGGTTGTTGTTTAGTATTGACTAATGAAACTTCGTGGATTGATATTCCAATTGCTTTAAAAGAGCAGATTTTGAGTTATGTACATTCCTAAGATCAACCAGCTAACCGACCGGCAGCGGGCAATCGACTTTATGAGAAAGTATAGTTTTGCTGCTATTGTGACGGTTGTTGATGGACGGCCAACTGCCACGCATCTTCCGTTTGTGATAGAGCAGCGCGGCGATAACATCATGCTTATCTCGCATTTTGCTAAAGCAAACCATCAGGCAGCAGACATATTTGCGTGCACACCTTTGGTTATCTTTACTGAGCCACATGCTTACATATCCCCGACACATTACGAAAAGCAGCAAAATGTACCCACCTGGAACTATATCGCCGTGCATGCTTATGGTGAAGCAATTCCGGTTGAAGATGCGGCAACGGTTTTAGAAAAAACCATTAACTTTTATGAAGCAGAATACCTGCAGCAATGGAATAGCCTGAGCAGTGACTTCAAGGTAAAAATGATGAATGGGATTGTTGCGTTTGAAATCACAGTCACCGATTTGCAGGCGAAAAGTAAATTAAGCCAAAACCGTAGCGACACCGAGCAGCAAAATATCATATCTGCATTTGCTAAATCCGGCAATTACAACGAACAACAAATAGCCGCCTATATGCAAGATTTTTAAAAATCTAACTGATTTAATAAATTAGCTCACTTATCTCGCCACAGGATCGGTCATCATGGTTTTGGTATCAAAATGATGCACAATTAAACGGTTATCACTATTGCGGGTGAAGTAGCCTACCGCCCAGTTAAAAAATACAATCGCTTTATTGCTAAAGCCGGCCAGCGAAAGCAGGTGAACAAACATCCATAACAGCCACGCAAAAAATCCCTGGAAACGCAGCTTACCTAAATCTGCAACGGCTTTATTACGGCCAATGGTAGCCATAGTGCCCAGGTCGTTGTATTTGAAAGGCATGGTAGGTTTGCCGTTTATAATGGACATTAAATTATTGGCTAATTGTTTACCCTGCTGCAGTGCCACCTGTGCCACGCCCGGATATCCTTTTGGATTCGCTTCGGTAGTAACGGCTGATACATCGCCAATGGCAAATACGTTTTGGTAACCCTTGACGCGGTTAATATCGTCTGTGATGATGCGCGCACCTTTGGCCACCACCTCCGGTGGTATACCCCCCGGAATTTCACCCCTTACCCCTGCTGCCCACAGCACATTACGGGTAATGATAACCGTACCATCGTCAATCTTCAACATGTGGCCGTCATAACTGGCTACGTGCACACCATTGAAAATAGTTACTTCCATCTCCGTCAAAAACTTTTTAGCTGCTACAGATGCCGGGGACGACATGGCAGCGAGTAATTCTGTTTTACCTTCAACCAGGTAAACCTTCATATCAGCATTGCACAGGCCAGGGTAATCTTTGCAAAGGATATACTGCCGGAGTTCAGACAAAGCCCCCGAAAGTTCAACACCTGTCGGTCCGCCACCTACTACTACGAAGGTGAGCAGCGCATTGCGCTCCATTTCATCAGTTGTCACCAGCGCCTTTTCTAAATTTTGCAGTATCAGGCTACGCAGGTTCTGTGCTTCGGCAATATTTTTCATGGGCATAGTGTTACGCTCCAGTTCTTTGTTGCCAAAATAGTTGGTGTTGGCGCCGGTTGCAATCACCAGGTAGTCATAGGTAAAATCGCCTAAATTGGTTATCACGGTATTGATAGCCGGATCTACCCGATCAACCTCGGCCATGTGAAATGTAAAGTTTTTTTGGTGCGTGAAAAGCCTCCGCAAAGGAAAACCTATCGAATCGCCTTCCAAAGCTCCTGTTGCTACCTGATAAAGCAATGGCTGAAAAGTGTGATAATTATGTTTATCCAGCATTAATACTTCGACAGGCTGGTTTTTAAGTTTTTTGGCGACCTGCACGCCGGCAAAACCTCCGCCAATGATAACGATTCGGGGTATTGCGTTTTGTTTTTTATCCATATTGAAATTACCAGCTGCAAATAAACCATTAAACAGCCTGCGAATGTTTATTCTTTAACAGGATAAAAGTAATATGTGTTTTAACCGACAACTATTTAATGCCAATTGTCTTACAAACGATCAGCCATGATGACCAAACTTTTATAATAAATCTCCAACGGCGACGAACTCGCCTCTCTGCCGATACCGCAAAGTCTGCTATATGAATATATACCTCCCTGTGTCTCTAAAAATTGCCTATAATTGTTATGAACTCAGATAAATTTTATATGCAAGCCCTGCACATCATAAAAATAGGCGGAAACGTTATTGATAATTCCGAGAACCTGCATCGTTTTCTCAAAGATTTTACCGCGCTTGAGGGTATGAAGATACTGGTGCACGGCGGCGGCAAAGTTGCCACTCAGGTGTCAGAAACTATGGGTATCGAAGCTAAGCTTGTGGATGGCCGCCGTATCACCGATATTGATACGTTAC
This sequence comes from Mucilaginibacter sp., assembly GCF_964263795.1. Classification (GTDB taxonomy): domain Bacteria; phylum Bacteroidota; class Bacteroidia; order Sphingobacteriales; family Sphingobacteriaceae; genus Mucilaginibacter. The sequence continues at coordinate 29,407 of NZ_CAXVWK010000066.1, read as the reverse complement.
GCATTGTTACAATGGTTTACGCAGGCCTGATCAACAAAAATATTGTTGCACAGTTGCAACGGTATGGCAATAATGCTATAGGATTAACCGGTGCCGACGGCAATTTTATACGTGCCAAAAAGCGACCGGTTAAAACCATCGACTATGGATTTACGGGGGATATTTTTAAAGGCTCTATCGACCCGAAAAGCATCGGCATATTGCTTGATGGTGGTTTTACGCCTGTTTTTTGTGCCTTAACGCACGATGGTGACGGCCAATTGCTCAATACCAATGCAGATACAATTGCATCGGCCCTGGCGGTTGCACTATCTGACCACTACGCAACAACACTGGTTTATTGTTTTGAAAAGAAAGGTGTTTTACAAGACATAGATGACGATGACTCGCTGATCAGAGAGATAGACCCGGAGCGGTATAAAAAATTGAAGGAAGATCAAATTATCCACAGCGGGATGCTCCCCAAGATGGACAATGCATTTACAGCGATATCGTGCGGCGTTAAGGCGGTGATCATCGGCCATTCCGATGATTTAGGCCAATTAAAAAATAAAAAGGGTTTTGGTACCCGGTTAAGCAATTAAAAATGGAAACACAACAACACATCGCCATATTGGGTAGCGGAAACATTGGCCTTGCCCTGGCAAAGGGATTAGTTAAAGCAGGGATCTTTACCCCGCAACAGATCACACTTACCCGTCGTAACGTAGCTGCACTCGATGCCCTTGCCGCCGAAGGTTATAACGTTACCCCCAATAATGCAGACGCCGTTGTAAAAGCTGATATTGTTGTGCTTGCCATATTACCGCAACAGCTCAATAAACTATTGGACGAGATAAAGCCTGCTGCCGATCAAACCCGGCATTTGCTAATCTCTGTAGTTTCGGGCGTTAGTTGCCAGGATATCCGCAATCAGTTGGCGCTGGATGTACAGGTTATTCGCGCAATGCCCAATACCGCTATTGCAATTGGCCAAAGCATGACCTGTATCGCTACGGACAATGCATCGGCGGCGAACGTTAGCCTGGTAAAATCATTATTCGATACGGTTGGTGTAAGTATACAAATTAATGAAGAGTTGATGACATCCGCTACGGCGCTTTGTGCTTGCGGCATCGCATTTTTCTTAAGATCTATCAGGGCGGCTTCGCAAGGCGGTACCGAGATTGGTTTCCACGCCCACGACGCTTTAAAAATGGCCGCCCAGACAGCAAAAGGTGCAGCCGACCTGCTGTTACAACTGGCATCGCACCCCGAGCAGGAAATCGATAAAGTTACATCACCTAAAGGTTGTACTATTGCCGGTTTAAATGAAATGGAACATAACGGTTTCAGTTCTGCAATGATCAAAGGCATAAAGGTATCTGCTGAGAAAGCCGGAGCACTTTACAAAAGCGAGTGATTTTAGAGCACTAGTATAGTTGGACGACCGTATATCTTAGGACGTTATTTGCAAAAAACGCACTGTTTTCCCCATTTAATAATTGCTGAGTGTAGATCAAACGTAGTGGTGTACCAATACTTTACGAAAAATAAAGTACTGTAACTTTTTCGTCGCAGAATAAGGCTTAAAGGCAAAATTTTCGGATATTTAAGGTTTATACCCATATCATGAATAGAATTTTAATGCCTGTTTTCTTACTGGGCGCTATTACGGCATCTGCGCAAAAGGTTTCCAAAAAACCACTGGATCATAGCGTGTACGACGGTTGGCAGAATATTGCTAACGAGCGCATCAGTAATGATGGTAAGCATATTCTATACGTAATTAAACCACAGGAAGGCGATGCTAATTTAGTTGTAACTGATAGCAAAAACACCAGCAAATTTATGATACCACGTGCCGATACCGCACGCATAACTGCCGACTCTAAGTTCGCGGCGTTTTTGATCAGGCCTTTTTTTAAGGATACGCGCATGGCCCGCATCAAAAAGAAAAAGCCGGCCGAATTCCCTAAAGACACTTTAGGTATCATCAACCTAAACAGCAACCAGGTAGAAAAAATCCCGACTATACGCTCTTTTAAAATTGCAGATAAAGCATCTGTGATCGCCTATTTGATGCCGACAGACACGCTGAAAAAACCGGTAGCATCAGACACCTCAAAAAAAGCCGTGTTAACCACAATTGCTCCACCAACCAGGGATGGTGCCGAACTTACAGTAAGACAACTCCTTAACGCTAAAACTCGTACATTTAAATATGTTACAGAGTATCAGTTGAGTAAAAACGGCAAGTTTTTAGCATATTCGGTAACTGCTCCAAAAAAATCGAAGGATGTACAATCCGGTCTGTATGTTTACGATGTAGACAAAGACCTGCTTAAACCTATAAGCACCGGTCGGGGTAATTACCGCAATATAACCTTTGATGATGCAGCAAAGCAATTGGCTTTTACCGCCGAAAAGAATCCGGAAAAAGCGCAGGTAAAGCCATTTAAACTTTATTACTACCAGATTGGTAAAGACAGTGCCGATGTTGTGGCCGCACCAAGTTCGGCAGGTATGCCGGCTAAATGGGCCGTTAGCGGCGACGGCAGAGTGTATTTCAGTAAAAACGGCGGTAACTTGTTTTTCGGTACTGCTCCTATCCCCAAACCAGCTGATACCACAATTGTTGATTTTGAGGTGGCCCGTTTAGATATCTGGAACTATAAAGATGATTACCTGCAACCGCAGCAGCTAAAAAATTTACAGCGAGAATTAAAACGTAGCTACCTTGCCGTCATCCGCCCGGCCGATGCCGATAAAAAGCTGGTACAACTGGCCGATATCAACATTCAAAACGTGTCAATAGCCGAAAATAGCGACGCTCCTTATGCATTAGGGCTTACCGACACCGGTTCGCGCGTGCAATCGCAATGGGAAGGCGGCAGCAGTCAGGTTGCTTATCTGATCAACCTTAAAACAGGCGATCGTAAACTGATCAACAGCCGATTAAAAGGACGTTACAGCATTTCGCCTGGTGGCAATTACGTTTTATGGTTTGATGCTAAAGATCAAAACTGGCATACTTACTCGGTAGCTACCGGTAAAAAAGTAAACCTTACCGCATCCACTAAAGTAAAATGGGGCGATGAAGAAAATGACGTGCCGGATGACCCCAATGCTTACGGCGTTGCAGACTGGACACAAGGTGATAAAAACGTATTGTTGTACGACCGTTATGATATCTGGAGTTTTGACCCGGCAACCGGGGCTGCAAGCAATTTTACCAACGGTATTGGCCGTATAAACAAACTGGAGTTTAGATATAACAGTACCGATCCGGAAGAAAAATTTATTCCTAATAAAAAGGTGCTTTGGATGATTGTACAGAACGAGGATAATAAACAGTGGGGTTATTACAAAAAGCAGATCGGCACTGCCACCGCACCTGTAAAAGCCCTGATTGAGCCATACAGCTTTAGCGGTTTGCAGAAAGCTAAGAACGCAGATGCTTTTATATATACAAAAGCAAGTTACACGCAACCCCCTGATCTGTACGTTTCTACTAATCTGAAAAGTGAAAAAAAGTTAAGTGCTATTAATCCGCAACAATCTGAATATAACTGGGGCACTGCCGAGCTGGTTAAATGGACGACACCAAAAGGCTATCAATCAAAAGGCATCCTTTACAAACCGGAAGATTTTGACCCTTCCAAAAAGTATCCGATGATCGCCTATTTTTATGAGAAACTTTCTGAAGGTTTATATAATTATTTGCCCCCCTCACCTACACCATCACGTTTACCTATATCATGGTTTGTGAGTAATGGTTACCTTGTATTTGCGCCTGACATTAGTTATGAATCAGGCCATCCGGGTTCATCAGCAGTTGAGTTTATCAATTCAGGCGTTGAAGCTTTAAAGAAAAACCCCTGGGTTGATGCCGCCCACATAGGTATTCAAGGGCAGAGCTGGGGCGGTTACCAGGTAGCATATCTTATCACTCAAAATAATATGTACGCAGCCGCCTGGGCGGGTGCACCGGTGGCTAACATGACTTCTGCATATGGTGGCATCCGTTGGGAAACCGGTGTAAACCGCCAGTTTCAGTATGAGAAAACGCAAAGCCGCATCGGGGCGACGCTGTGGGACAAGCCTCAGCTTTATATAGAGAATTCGCCGCTGTTTCAGTTGCCAAAGGTGCAAACCCCGGTTGTTATCATGAGCAATGATGCCGATGGTGCCGTACCATGGTACCAGGGTATTGAAATGTTTACCGCCTTACGGCGTTTGAACAAACCCGTTTGGCTGCTTCAATATAATGACGAAGCGCACAACCTGGTTAAGAGACAAAACCGTAAAGACATTTCCATTCGCGAAGCGCAGTTCTTTGATCACTTTTTAAAAGGCGCCCCAATGCCGGTATGGTTGGCAAAAGGAGTGCCTGCTGTTGATAAAGGCAAGGACTGGGGTTTTGAGCTGGTGAAGTAGTATAATGGCGTGAGTGATGAGAAATGAGTAATAATTGATATTAAATCGTCATTAACACTCATTACTCACAATTATTCCAAATAATAGTGTCTGATCTTGTCAAGCCGGTCGTCCAGTTCGTAAACCCAAGGCGTTGCTGTAGGGATATCTAATTGGGTCACCTCTTCATCCGTCAGGTTATCGATATATTGCACCAGCGCGCGCAAACTGTTGCCGTGAGCACAGATCACAACCTTTTTTCCGTCGCGAATTGCAGGCACTATATTTTCGTGCCAGAACGGTAAAGCCCTGTTCATCGTTTCGCTCAGATTTTCGGTAAGTGGGAGTTCGCGGTAGGTAAGGTCATTATAGCGCAAGTAGTGCCCTGGAAAGCGTTTATCATCTTCAGTAATAGCAGGTGGATGCTCGTGCGGGTCGCGGCGCCATTTCTGAACCTGCTCCTTGCCGTACTTGTCAATGGTTTCGGCTTTATTAAGGCCTTGCAAAGCGCCGTAGAAGCGCTCATTTAGCCGCCATGATTTATGTACCGGGATCCATAAGTGATCCATCTCTTCCAATACAAAATGGATAGTTTTGATAGACCGTTTAAGTACGGATGTAAATCCGATATCAAAAGTATAACCATGTTTGGCCAAAAGCTGCCCCGCCCTGCGTGCTTGCTGTAAACCTTCTTCTGAAAGGTCTACATCTTCCCAGCCTGTAAATCGGTTCTCTTTGTTCCATAGGCTTTCGCCATGTCTGATCAAAACAAGTTTTTGCATATATGTAAGTTAACAGCAAAGTGCCTGTACGGTTTATTAAAGTATGGTTAATTAACTCATCTTATTGCAATCAATTAGTGTTACCAAGTTGGCGGCAGAATAAGCAGCGAAACAAAGCTAATTTTCTGCTAAATTGCAGCCGTGAAAGATTTAAAAAAATATTACCTGATACCGGCTACGCCTGAGGAGATATACACTGCGTTGACTAACCCCATAACATTGGAATTATGGACTGGTGAACCTGCCACAATGTCGACAGAGCCTGGTTCGGAATTCTCGCTTTGGGAGGGCAGCATCGTTGGTAAAAATATTGAATTTGAGGAAGGTAAGAAGATTGTTCAGCAATGGTATTTCGACGGCCAGTCTGATGATTCTATCGTCACTATTAAACTGCATCCGGATAAGAACGGAACATCTGTCGAGCTAAGACACACTAATATACCGGTTAGCGATTTTGATGATATTGCGGATGGTTGGCGGGACAGCTATTTTGGCAACCTCGCCGATTTTTTTGGAGAAATTTAAAGTGAATATTAGTTTAAGCTCCATCGCGATAACTCTCATCGAAAGCTGATAAAGCAAAGCGCCCCGGTCAAATGACCGGGGCGCTTTTTTATGCAAGATGTTTACAGGGTTTAGAATAACGTAAACTCTACACGACGGTTTGCCTGACGGCCTTTTGCAGTTTTGTTTGATGCAATTGGCTGTGTTTCGCCGTAACCGGTAGCCTCAACTCTTGATGCGTTTGCACCCTGGCTAACCAGGTAAGATTTGATAGACTCTGCACGGTCTTTAGATAACTTCATGTTTGCATCATCAGAACCAACATTATCTGTGTGGCCTGCTAATTTCAAGCTAAAGTTTTTCTCGGTTAATAAGTTAGCAACCCGGTTTAAGCTTGGGTATGATTTAGCACGGATAGTAGATTTACCGAAATCAAACTCAAGGTTTCTGATCGCGTCTCTAACAATTTTCTTGTCCGCTTCTGTTACGATAACCACTGGTTTGTTAACCGGCAGCGGGCAACCTGCACCATCAACCTTAGTACCGGCCGGGGTGTTAGGGCATTTATCGTAAAAGTCTGGCACACCATCGCCATCGCTGTCGGCTGTAAATTTAGCCAGGTTAGCGTTGGTGGCAGCTAAATCAGCCTTAAGTTTATCATTAGCTGCTTTCTGAGCATCTATTTGAGATTGTAGCTGATTTTTGGTGTTCATGTTCTCCCATAAGTACTCGGTACGCATTGAAGAAACCGGATTATGAGAAGCTAACTGAGGTTTCGATTTTAGCCCTAAAGCAAATTCTAGACCTGCGTGTATGTAAGAGAATTTATCATTTGTAAATTGAAATTTGTAACCGTCGAAGTTATCAGAGTTAACAAAGTTAACTACATAACCTAAATCCAAATTAACGCCATCGCCAAGGTTGAATTTAAGGCCACCGCCCAACGGGATATAAAATTCAGAGATGGTACCATCGCCAGCCTTGAACGGAACTTCAGGACCGCCTGCGGTAATTGAATGTGGTTTGTAACCCATTAAACCACCACCTACAGTTACATAAGGCTGTATGGCACCTTTTTGATGGCGCCAGTTAATGTTAGCTAACGTAATGTTTGCGCTTAAGCTGGCAGCGTAGCTTACCTGGGTAGTAAAGGAATTGTTATTAAGTGTACCTAAACCATTACGCTGACCTGCTTCACTGCTTACTTTACCTCTAAAAAAGTCTGCCTGGATACCTAATGAAGAAAGGATTTGTTTTTTAACGTAGATACCGTACCCTAATTCTTCTTTGCTGTTCACAAAATCGGCTTTGCCAAGCGGGTTAAATAGAGAATAAGGTGTAAGGATGCCTGCATGCACACCAATAGACCAGGTACGAAAAGACGTTTCTGGTGAGAAAGGCTTTACGTAGTCTTTAGCGGTCGTGCTATCAGCCATAGGCGTCTGCGCGAACAGTTTACCGCCAACCATTAGGCCGGTTAGCAGCATAGTAACTTTTTTAAAATTTGGTTTCATGTTATAGATTTTAGTTGTACTTCTTTATAAACATTGGTACAGTTGCCACTGGTCAACATTAGTGCCAGTTAGTCCAAATGTTATTAATTTTAATGCTAGTATGAATTTGCGATGAAATATTTATTTTTAAGAAAATAATCTATCGTTTACTGTAGGTTTGTATAAATAATAATGTGTTATTGCTATGCAAGTGTCTAAACACTGCTAAAGATAGAATTATTGCACTCAAATGCATACATATTTTATATTTAAACCATAATGGCAATGATATTAAATATTTAGCTGACGAGTGGTCATCTTCAGTAGTCATTGACTGTGAGGACTCTACATGCAAAGTGACTACTTTGTTTAGTAAACCCCAGGTTATTTACGCTGAATAGTAATCTGTGCAGTCGGCTTTTGTTATGCATTGCTTTTGTCTAAAGCCTGCTTAATGTCGTTTAATACATCGTCGGCATATTCCAACCCTGCAGATATACGGATAAGGCCCGGGCTAATACCTACAGCGGCGCGTTCATCGTCTGTTAATTTTGAATGTGTGGTGCTGGCCGGGTGCGAAGCTATACTGCGCGAATCGCCCAGGTTTGCGGTAACGGACAATAATTCAAGCGAATCAAGGAATTTGCGGCCTGCCTCTACCCCTCCTTTAATTTCAAAACAAAGTACACCACCGCCTAATTTCATTTGCTTTTTGGCTATTTCATATTGCGGATGGCTACTCAGGAATGGATATTTTACCCAAGATACATTTGGGTTGCTTTCTAAAGCGGTTGCAATTTTAAGGGCATTGGCACAGTGCCGCTCCAGGCGCACATCCAGCGTTTCCAAACTTTTACTCAAAACCCAGGCATTAAATGGCGACATGGCCGGCCCCGTATTACGGCAAAAGAGGTATATGTCATGGATCAGATCTTTTCGGCCCACTATCACCCCGCCTAAAACCCGGCCTTGCCCATCTATCCACTTAGTTGCTGAGTGAATGATGATATCTGCTCCGTATTTTACAGGCTGCTGCAACAAAGGGGTAGCAAAGCAGTTATCTACATTGAATATAAGGTTGTGCTTCTTTGCAAACTGGCCGGCAAAATCCAGATCAATAACTTCTAATTGCGGATTGGTTGGTGTTTCAAGGTAAAGCATTTTGGTATTTGGCTGTACGGCGGCTTCCCAAGCTTCCTTATCCCCGGCTGGGATCAAAGTGCAGGTGATACCATATCGGGGCAAATATTTATTTACTATTGTATAAGTGCTCCCAAAAACCGAACTACAGCATAACAGGTGGTCGCCGTTTTTAATTAACGCCATAAACGACGAGAATACGGCACTCATCCCTGTCGAAGTGGCGAAGCCATCTTCAACATCTTCAAGCGCGCACATTTTGGCTACAAATTCGTCCACATTAGGGTTGCTAAAGCGACTGTAAATGTTGTTGTCATTCTCATCGGCGAAAGCCGCACGCATAGTTTCTGCCTCGTTAAAGGTAAAACTGCTTGTTAAATATAAAGGTGTAGAGTGTTCGTTTTGGCCGGTTTTATCGGTCTGTATACGTATAGCTTTAGTTATCGGATGTAATTCCTGCGACATGATGGTTAAGTAGGGTTTTAAAATTATTGCGCCGGGTGAATGATCACCTTCCATTTGATATCTGCGTTAGCTTTGTATAGGGTAGCTGCAACCGAGCAGTATTTATTTAAAGACAACTCGACTGCTTTTTTAGCTTTGTCTTCATCTACCTCACCATACAAATGGAACTCCAGGCCTATCTCCTGCCATAAGGAAGGTTCTTTGCCTGCCTCCCGTTCGCCAGTGATGACCATTTTATAATCAACTAAATCCTGGCGCTGCTTTTTAAGAATAGCGATCACATCAATAGCCGAACAGCCGCCTAAACCCATTAATAACATTTGCATGGGCCGTACGCCAAAATTCTGGCCGCCGCTTTCAGGGCTGCTGTCCATCCGTACGGTATGTCCGTATTCATCACTGGCTTCAAAGCCATATTCGCCGCTTACGCGAGATAAATTTATTGTGAGCATGGTAGATTAATATTTTGCTAAGTTATGTTTTTGCTATAAATAACCATATCAATTACACCTTTTCGTTAAAATGTTAAGCTATTTTGACATGTTAGCAGTTTGCCGATATGCTCCAGGTAATATTGTTGTTGTGTACGTTGATTGCAGCTAAAACTTTTCGAAATTTGAATAATCCATTCCATGGCTTTACTATTGCGCAAACCTGATAACACATGAAAAAAACAATACTGTCTGCCTTCCTGATTTTTTTGGCTGCACTGACTTTTGGCCAGGGTAAATTGATCTCCTATGACGACTTGAGTTACCTGTTGCATAATAATATTAATAAGGCTGATACATTTTTTACGGCGAAAGGGTTTACACTTGCTGATAAGAATATTAATAAAAAGACGCGTAAGTACGCCTTGACCATACCCGGAGGTACCTACGCGAATTTTGCCCTGCGAAACGATGGCCGGCGAATGTATATTGAAATTGAAACCAACGAGCCTGAACAGCACAACCTCATATATAACTCTATCTCACAATACATCAACAAACAAACCAGTACGCCAGAGGTGCAAACATTTGAGGTAAAAGACCTGGGGAGCATTTACATTATGGTAAACGATACAACGCCGTACAACCCTTTGCGGCGTACTTACACTATGCAGGTAGTCTCTGATAAAAGCATAACGTCATATAACTAAATATTGACTTTTTTAAACGGCGATATCCGAAGAAAAGATATTGCTATTAAACTAAATGCAACAAATGGTACTGCTGACAGCCGTTATCATGAAGGGTTGATATTGCGCTGTGTGAAATTAAAAAATTGGATTGAAATAAATTATCCAAAAAAAATTAACTTCAAACCTTCAAACGCAACCTATGGCCCTTAACTATATCTGGATCGCATTTTTCCTGATCGCATTTGTAATCGCTTTTTGCAAACTTGTTTTTTTAGGAGATGTCGATGCTTTTAAGCTATTGGTTGACGGAATGTTCGATTCGTCGAAGTCATCTGTTATGGATATCGCTTTACCCCTTGCCGGCAATATGGTTTTATGGCTAGGTATTTTGAATATAGGCGAACGGGCCGGCGCAATGAATTTTTTGTCGCGCATTGTGGGGCCCTTCCTGACCAGGCTTTTCCCCGAAGTGCCAAAAAACCACCCGGCTACCGGACAGATGATGATGAATTTTTCGGCCAATTTGCTGGGCCTTGACAATGCCGCAACTCCGCTTGGCTTAAAAGCCATGGGCAGTTTGCAGGAACTTAATCCTAACAAAGAAACCGCATCCAATGCGCAGATCATGTTTTTGGTGTTGCATACATCAGGTTTGCAATTACTGCCTGTTACGATTATAGCACAACGCTTTATACTTCATGCAAAAGATCCGTCGGATGTACTAATTCCCTGTATCATTGCTACCTATGTTGCCACCGTGGTTGGTATGACTGCCGTGGCGATAAGGCAAAAAATAAATCTGTTTGACAGGGTTATTCTTGCCTGGCTGGGCGGTATGACAGCGTTTATCGGCTTTATCGTTTGGTATTTTACAACACAACTTAGCCATGATCAAATTTCGATAGTTTCAAAGGTGACGAGCAACTTATTGTTGTTCGCGATCCCAACCGTATTCATCTTAGGTGCGCTCCGGAAAAAAGTTAACGTATTTGAAAGCTTTATCGATGGCGCAAAAACCGGTTTTGAGGTTTCTGTAAAAATTATACCATACCTGGTTGCAATGCTGGTGGCCATTAGCGTATTCAGAAATTGTGGGGCTTTAGGCTATATCAACGATGGGTTGAAGTATGCAGTAAGCAGCCTGCACTTAGATACGCGCTTTGTTGACGCCATGCCGGTTGCTTACATGAAACCATTGAGTGGCTCCGGCTCAAAGGCCATGATGATTAATACCATGCAAACTTTTGGGCCGGATAGCTTTGCAGGCCGCTTAGCATCGGTGTTCAACGGATCGGCTGATACTACCTTCTATATCGTGGCCCTTTACTTCGGATCTGTTGGTATTAAAAAATCCAGATATGCTATTCCGGCCGGTTTGATAGCCGATTTGGCTGGTGTAATAGCCGCAATTTTTATCTCCTATTTGTTTTTTGGATAGTTGTAGTTTCTTTAAAAATACTCCCGTCTAACCCATTCCGTTGTAACAAAAGTTATATTTTTGCGTAAAAGTCAATTGGTAAAAAGGCAAACATTGTAACATTATGTTGTCATATTGCTAATTATATATATGTTTTTTTATTAACCCCTATAATTGATTTGCCCCGATTGATTAATGAATAAAAATTCTACAAAATTTTTCTTGTGCTTATTTATGCTAATGTTAACGGCAAGCAAACTTGCTTTTAGCCAGACAATTACCATTGGCAATTTAGACCCGGGGCCTTACGGGCAATCGTCAACTATAAGCGTTCCCATATCTATAACTTCCGCAGGTTGTTTACAAACCAACAATGTATTTAACTTATACCTTTCAGATGCCAACGGCAGTTTTGCGAATGAGCGCCAAATAGGTTCTTATTCAGGGTTTTATACAGGTTTCATTAATGGTACTATACCCTCTATCCCTGCAGGCACGGGCTATAAAGTCAGGATAAAAACTACCAGCCCGGCAACTATTCCAGTTGTTGAATCATCGCCTTTTACCATACTCGGCGTGCCCGGTGCTACAGCATCGGTATCATCATCATCTATTAACGCCGCCAACCCCGAGGTTTTTGGGGTTTGTATTGGGGACGATTCTAAACTTACAGATTTCACTTTCATTAACCGATCTGGCACAGGCGCGGTTACGACTATCAGTTTTTTTAATGAGGTTACAAAAGCGACAGAGTTAACCACATCACTGGCCACCAATGTTACCTTTCAGGCCAAGGCGGTAAATTATACGGTAACCGTTAAAGCAATTGGATTGAATGGGGCGTTATCTACCAAGTCATATTTGTTGATGAACAATCCGGTTAACAATAGTTTTGGAGCGAGCGGCAGCACAACGGTTTGTTTAAGCGGCGGCAACGCTTTAACTTATAATGTCGATATCACATCAGCCAACGGAATCCAAAAAAATTATCCGGGCCTTACCTATCTGGTAAAATGGGGCGACGGAGCTACAAGCACCCTTACTTTTTGCGAAATAGCTGCTAAAAACGGCGAAATTAGTCACGTTTATACCCGATCATCCTGCGGCAATCTGGTAAACGGACAGCGAAACGTTTTCGAGGTGGATTTGCAGCCCATTAGTCCGTATTGTGCTTCGGTAGTGACCCAGGTAACCGGCTATGCAAAAGTGCTTGCACCGCCGTTGAATCAGTTTTCGATGCCCGCTTCGGGGTGTGTAAATACGCAAATAACTATTAATAATACATCAATACCAGGCCAGGACCCCAACAGCAGTTCAAGTACTTGTAATAACGTTACAGGTTTGTATACCTGGCTTGTTGATGGTGTTGTGGTCGAAAACAATAAGCCAATCACGGAGCCTTTTAAGTATACCTTTAATGCTATAGGTATCCATAACGTCACCTTGAGGCTGCAAAACAGCGGCGGCCTGTGCTCCACTCCCGATGTTACCAAACAAATTTGTATAAAAGTACCGCCTATACCATCGTTCACCTTACCGTTAACAACCATTTGTACGGGAACACCACTGACACCGGTTAATACTTCCGTAAACCTTGCATCATGTACACCAGCCAATCCTTACCGATGGGTTGTAACGGCCAGCTCAGGCGGCACATCGGTATCATTTGGTAACGGTACAAATGCAAGTTCAGATAATCCGGAGTTTATTTTCAATACACCCGGCGTTTACCAGGTAAGGTTAGAGATATTGACGCCCGGCTGCGGTACGCCAACAACGCCGCCACAAACTGTTGTTGTAAACGCCACGCCAATCGCCAGTCTTTCCCCGGATGTTTCCTTGTGTGGAAATAACCGCGTGTTCACTTTTGATACTAATCCCGGCGTTACCCGGGCTATTTTGGCAAATACGGTGCAGGATCTTCCTACTACTTATCAATGGACCTTTACCGGCGGAAACTTCACTTATGAAGGTGGTACCGGGCCAAATAGCAGGTTCCCGCAAGTCAAATTTTTAGATTACGCCACTTATACGGTAAACGTTGTGCATACTAATAACTGCGGCGTGGCTACTGCATCACAGGTTATCAGCTTTCAGCCGGCACCAACGGTTTCAGCCGGGCCAGACCAGGTAATTTGTGAAGGCGGGCAGGCTGTTTTAACAGGCTCTGTTTCCGGCACCTTCACAACTCAGCAATGGATTGGAGGCACAGGCACATTTATACCTAACAGAAATGTGCTTAACCCAAATTATATACCCTCGGCGGCAGAAATAACTGCAGGGCAAGCTTTACTAACGTTAAGGGTAACCACCGCTCTTGCGGCACCTTGTAATAGCATTGATGATGTTGTTGTTATTGCGATAACCCGGAAAGACAACATTACCAGTCCGTCGACACTTGAAGCGTGTACGGCGCAGCCATTTACTTATAATATTACATCCTCAAATGCGCTTACGACTTATAGTTGGACAGCCACATTAACCAGCGGCATCGCCGCAGGCTTTCAACCCGCCGGCAGTGGTAATAAGATAAATGATATTATTACAAATACCTCTGGCGCCGACGCTATTGTTACTTATATCATCACACCAGTAACCAACGGATGCACCGGTAACCCCTTTACTTTGCGCGCAACTGTAAAGCCTATCCCAGCCAGCAGCGCAAGCGTTGCCAACCCGTTGATCTGTAGTAACCAACCAGCCGGGATCAGCATGTCATCAAATATATCCGGCGTAACCTATACATGGACCAGCGTTGCATCGACCGGGGTTTCAGGCAATTCTAATCAAAGCGTACCTACCGGCAACGCCGTAATTAATGATTTGTTGATCAACACCGGCACTACAGTTGGAACCGTAACTTATACTATATCGCCTTTAAATGGAACCTGCGGCGTTGCGCCAATAACTGCAACCGTCACAGTGCAGCCTGCGCCTGTAACCTCGGTACCGGGTGCCGATGCACAAATCTGTAACAGCCCTACCTACACATTACAGGGTAACAATCCTGCACCTGGTACGGGTCGCTGGTCGTTGGTGTCAGGACAAACAGGTGTTACTTTCTCTGACGCAACCAAACCAAATGCAGTAGTGACCGGTTTGATAGCCGGCAATGTTTATCAATTTAAATGGAGTATTACTGCATCGCCTACCTGCCCGCCAAGTGAAAACATTGTTACCATTACCGATGCTGCCGAAACAATTGCAGGAACACTTGCGGGTAATGCTACGGTTTGCTCCGGCATCAATGCCGGGCAGGTTATGCTGTCGGGCCAGTTAGGTAATGTGCTGCGTTGGGAATCGTCTGTCAACGGCGGCACCAGTTGGCTGCCTGTGGCCAATAGTACGGCAACATTAAATTACCTTAACCTAACAACTACTACGCTATATCGTGCGGTAGTACAAAATTCTGCGTGTAGCTTTAAGATCAGTAACGCTGTTACTATTACCGTGAACCAACAGGCAATTACAGCTAATGCCGGTGCCGATTTTACAGCTTGTGCAGCTACAACTATCACGCTGAACGGTAATTCACCATCTCCATTTTTAGGAATGTGGACACAAACCGGCGGGCCGGCAGCTTCCGTTACCAACCCTGCTAACTTCAGTACAACTGTTACGGGCTTAGTTGCCGGCACCATCTACAAATTCACATGGACAATAAAAGGAACGCTCCCTTGTGCAGATAATAGTGATGAAGTTGTTGTTACCAATACTAATGATGTTGTTGCCGGCTTTACTGCAGATAAAAGCAATGGTTGCGGTGCGCAGGTTGTAACCTTCACTAATACTTCATCAGTTATTACCGGGACAAACTTTATTTGGGATTTTGGCGACGGTTCGGTGCAATCTACGCGTGTTAATCCCCAGCATACTTTCTTACCACGTACCGACGGCAGGGAAGCTGTCTATACCGTATCGCTAAGTATTTCAAATAACTGTGTACAGCGCCCGCCGGTAACGTATACGGTAAAGGTTAGCCCGGCGGTACCGGTTGCAGCTATAGTACCAGATGACCTAAACGGTTGCGGCGCGTTTGTTTTAAACGTACAGAACCCATCGCCGGGTAATAACGCCAAATATGATTTTTACCTTTACAAAGGCGCTACATTAGTACAGCAAATCACTAAAACTGATAAATCAGCAGCAACATTTAATGCTATTACAGTGCCTGCAGTTACCACCTACCGTTTGTATATGGTAGTAACAGATGTTTGTGGTACAACTGCCCGCACTATTGATATACCCATAACTATATCTCCGGCGAGCTTTATTCCACAAATGTTCATCCGCGATAATGTCAATAAGGGGTGCGCACCGTTCAATGTAGTTTTTGTAAATAACTCATCAGGTGGCGATTCTTTCAGCTATAATATTTACGACGCCGCTAACAAAATCATCGAAAGCGTGCCGGCCGGTAAATCCGATTTTCCGTATACGTTTACTTTACCCGGGGTTTATTTTGTGAGTTTAACCGGTACAGACTATTGCACAACCTTAGAGTCGTCGCCCAAAATAAGGTTGGAGGTTTATACCACTCCCGCACCCGATTTTAAACCGGACATAGCAGAGGGTTGCAAAAGGTTTACTGTCAAATTCGCTAATTTAACCCCTAAAGATAATATCACTCCTGCATCATCATTAATTTATGAGTGGAGTTTTGGCGACGGTACCCGCGAAGTGGCCTTTATTCCTTCACCGCATCTTTACGATTTCAAAATTTCGCCTTATAATGTTACGCTAACAGTAACCAATCTGGCCACGGGCTGTACAAACACGGTAACCAAAAACAACCTTATAACCGTCCATCCGCCGCCGGGCACGAATTTTACAGCCAGGCCAGATACAATTGCAGAGATCCCAAACTATCACTTTGCTTTTAAAGATTTAACAACCGGCAACCCCTTATCCTGGAGCTGGACCTTTGGCGATGGTTCTTCATCTAACATGAAAAACCCCGAGCATACCTATGCGGATACCGGTGTTTATAAAGTGACACTTAAGACTATTAACAGCCTTGGCTGCGACAGTACGATAACCCACCGGGTGCAAATTAAAGGCGTGCCCGGCCAGCTGTATATGCCTAACGCCTTCACACCCGACGGTTTGAGCGGCGAATTGAGATCATTCACGGTAAAAGGATCAGGAATAGCCAAGTGGACTTTACAGATATATAATAACTGGGGGCAATTAGTTTGGCAAACATACAAACTGAGCCCCAAAGGTGAACCTGTTGAAAGTTGGGATGGGACGTTTAAGGGTTCGCCGGCCCCTCAGGGTGTTTATGTATGGCAGGCATCGGCTACGTTTATAAATGGCACCGAGTGGAAAGGGATGACATATAACAGTTCGGTACCGAAACGTACCGGGGCAATACATTTGATAAGATGATGAGGATTTTTTGCAGGCTATTGCTAATTATTATTCCGCTGACGATAAGTTTGAACGCCGAAGCGCAGGATCATATGTACTCCCAGTTTTTTAATTCGCCGATTTACCTAAACCCGGCTTTAACCGGTCAGTTTCAGGGCGACCTGCGTATGAACCTGATCTATCGCAATCAATACACCAGTGTACCCGGTAGCCTCAATTATTTATCAGGGTCGATAGATTATAACGTACCCCAGTTTGGTGGTGGGCTTGGCCTGTTATTTACGCGAAGCGCCGAGGGTACTGCCTATTTAAATAAAAACAACCTGGCGGGTACCTACTCCTATAGTGTTGGTTCTGAAGAGTATGTACTTTCCTTTGGGTTACAAGCCGGCATTACCAACCGGTCTGTAGATTATGGCAAACTGGTATTCAGCGATCAGATCGATCCGCGACTGGGCTACATCCCGGGAACCGGTACTGCTGCAGATCCTCCCCTATTCAATAATAAATTTTACTTTGATGCCGGAGCGGGAGTTAATTTTACCACCGGTAATTTCAATCTCGGCGCCGCCGCACAACACCTTAACCGGCCTGATGAATCATTTACTGGGGTGCCCGCTAAGCTTGCCATCAGGGCAACCATGCACGCGAGCTACCGCCTTAATTTAACGTGGGATGATAACCTGGATGATGAAGACAAGCCATATGTTATCCCTTCAGTAGTTGTGTACCGGCAGTCGCAAACACAGGCTATCAGTGCCGGCCTGCAATATAAACGCCGCAGCATAAACGTTGGCGCGTGGTACCGTACAGGCGGCCCGGCCGGGCCTAACGCTTTTGTAATATCATTGATCTTTGACCTGTTCATTAACAAAGAAGGTGGTGAAAAGATGCGATTTGGCCTGAGCCATGATGTTCCGAAGGGTGGATTAAACTACACAAACACCAGTGGTACAACCGAGGGGAGTGTAGGTTATGAAACCACACTCCCATCAAGAGTAAATGCCGAACATAAGTTTATTGGCGCACGCAGATGTTACGATTTTTACTAATTTTAATGCTTATTTAAAGCATTACATGGCACAAGATTACTTAAAGGAGAAAGAAGTAAAGAAAAAATCGGCAGTAAAAGTAGTTTGGTTATTGGTTGTTTTAGGCGTGGCCTTTATAGCAGTTCTAGGCAAGTTTGCTTTTTCCGGAAACCTTAATGTATTTAACGGCCTGCCGGATAGTGATGACGCCTACACCGTTGCCAAAGAGTACATTGGGCCTACGGTTTTATCTTCGAACGTTGATTTCTCTGATAGTGAATATAAATTTGCTAAAAAATCCGATTCGGTTTATGTAATTAAGTCATTTTATACTACTAAAGATAATTCGGGAGACAAAGTAAAAACCAATTTTACCATCACCCTGAAATACAATGGCGGACATGCCGAAAGCTTAAAGAACTGGACAATGCTTAACCTTGACCAGGACTAATCTTTTCCGTTGCTTTGTATTATGGACGATGACAAAGATCTTATAGCATCTGCCGATGCCACCATTGGCCTAATAAAATACCAAACCAGAGTAAGTAGCGGCGGTCACTCAGTAGTGGTGGATGAACCGGTAAAAATGGAAGGTATGGATAGCGGGATGGCACCTTATGGTTTACTGCTGGCCAGCCTGGCAAGTTGTACGGCCATTACTTTGCGTATGTACATTAACCGTAAGATGTGGGTAATCGACGAAATTGGAGTTGACCTGGAGTTAAGCAAGACCCCGACAGGAGTCCACATTGATAGTAAATTAAGCTTTAAGGGTGAACTGAACGATGAGCAGCGCCTTCGGCTGGTCACCATTGCCGACGCCTGCCCTATCCATAAGCTATTGGTAGGCGAAGTTGAGATATTTACTGCACTGAAGTAATCAGGATTTTCCAAGTCCTTTTACAAAAATATCTATCAGCAGCAGCCGTTTGTCGTGTATTTCGTCCAGGTGTTCTTTCCTCGGAAAATTAGCTTTTTTCTGCGGCATCGAACCTACTTTGATACCGTGCAGCGCATCCAAAAAAACTTCAACAACTTCGGCCGGGTTGGTTACTTCGTAAATGTGCCCCAACCTTACTTCAGCTTCTATAGCGCTTGTCAAAAGCTTTGATTCTGTTTCACGTATCTGCGTGATAATACCCCAAATAGAATCGGGAAGATTTTGTTCGTTTATCCGGAAGAAATCAAAAAAATTATAGTTGTTTACAATAAATTCGTGATGAGTGTTCACCTGGAACAAAAAGGCATCGCGCAGGCTGGTGAAGTTGTTGAACTTATCCTCGAACAGTTTAAGATAATCATTAGCCAGCTTACGCATTACGGCAATGTACAGTTCGCTTTTATCCGGGAAATAGTAATAAAGCAGCGCTTTTGACATTGAAAGATCACCTGCAATTTCATTCATGGTTGTTTTTGAATAACCGTAATGCAAAAAACGCTGATGTGATGCTTCTAAAATTTTTTCACGTTTGATGTCTTGCTGATCTATGCCTGCGCTCATTATTTCGTTCCTGACTATTTTAACAAAATTATCAAATTTCCAGTTTAATTGTAAAACGGGGCAGAAAGATGAATTTCAAATGGTAATCAGTAGCCTCTTGCAATGGACGCTCCCGCAGAGATACAAAGGACATCTTCGATGACACCTATCACTGCATCTGGTACCGGGGTATTTCTCGCTATGCTTTTTCTTAGAAAAAAGCAGCCGAAAGTTGAAGCGATTGCAGATAGGCCACCAACAAGCCCGCCCATAACTGGTTTTTTGCCATGAGCCTGATAGACCGTAGCACCCGCCCATATGCCTGATACAGCCCTGCCGACTAACCCGGGAGTGGCTGTCCGGTTAGGTGCGTGAGGTAATTTATCGCCTACAAGTTCGCCTGCCGCCAGCACTTTAAAGACTTTAGAAGTTGTAATAGTTTGCATAAATTCTAACGGCGTATGCTCCAGATAACGGCTGGGGTGGCGGCTGTACATATGGGTTATGACAGCAGGCGCCATAAAAGTGCGCATGCCGGCAATGGCGCCTAATCCTGCCGCTTGTTTAAAAGCTTTAGTTATTTTTAATTTCATGAATATGCGGTGCTGGTATGGTGATCCAACAACGGTGGCCCTTAAGTGTTTGAATATTTACACATTGCAGCTGTGGGCATGATTTGTTAAAGTGAAATTTATAAATCAATAATTAAAAGTGGTTGTTATCAAAAATAAACTAAACTACTATGAAATTACACGAAGATAACGCACTGGGCGCTTTAGGTGGCGCAATTGGTAAAGGACTGCTGGCCGGCATTGCCGCAACGGCTGCTATGACGCTATCGCAGATGATAGAAATGAAGCTAACAAAGCGCGAACCCAGTGATGCCACCTTAAAAGTTGCCGAAGATACTGCCGCTGTTAAACCATCATCGGAGGATGAGAAACAACTACTTTCACAAGAGATACACTGGAGTTATGGCACTGCATGGGGTGTCGCCCGCGGGTTGATAGGCTTAACCGGCTTAAAAGGGTTACCCGCCACACTCTTGCACTTTGGCGCGGTTTGGGGTACGGCATTAGTAATGCTGCCCAAACATGATGCAGCCAAACCTATAAACGAGCAGGAGCCGAAGGAAATAGCCATTGATGTTTTACATCATGCAGTTTACGCTGCAGTAGCCGGCCTGGTTTATGATGCATTAGATGCCGGTGGCAAGCACGAGCGTAAATTAAATAAATTGGCGCATAACGTTAACAGTCTTATCCGCCAGTACAAAAAATAATTGTTCGCTAAAACAAAACGAGCCGCACAGATAACTATGCGGCTCGTTTGTATTTCAATAGCGTTGTTACGCTTCTTCTATTTGTAATTTATTTTTTTCAACTTCATCGGTTTTCTTTTTACCAAAGAAGTAGTTCTTCATATTTGCACGGATAATATACATACACGGCACTAGTATCAGTGTGATAACAGTAGCAAAGCTCAACCCGAAGATCATCGTCCACGCTAACGGGCCCCAGAAAGCCACGTTATCACCACCAAAGTGAATATGTGGTTCAAAATGCGTAAACAAGCCCACAAAGTCGATATTAAAACCAACTGCAAGCGGGATCAACCCTAATATCGCAGCTGTTGCTGTAAGTAACACAGGTGTCATACGGGTATGCCCTGCCTCAACAACTGCATCGTGCAGACTGGTGCCTTGCTCAATCAGCATATCGGTGAACTCTACCAGCAGGATCCCGTTACGTACCACCACCCCCGCAAGTGCTATGATACCTACGCCTGTCATTACAATAGCCATAGTCATTCCGAAGATTGATACCCCCAGGAATACACCAATGATACTAAAGAAGATCTCGCTGATAATGATGAACGTTTTACCTATAGAGTTAAATTGGATCATCAGGATAATTAGGATCAATCCGAACGATGTTGCCATTGCACCGCCCAAAAACGTAACCGCTTCCATTTGGTCTTCCTGACCACCACCCTGACGGATGCTGATATTCTCGTCTTTCCTAAAGTTACTGATAGCCCTTAAAATATTGGCATTAACTTCATTAGCGTTGTAAGGTTTAATAACGCTTGAGCCTAATGTTAATACCCGGCGCTGTTGTTTACGCTTAATGTTACTGAATGTATTCGTGTATCTGATATCTGTAAAGGCCGAAATGGGTACCTGGCGTATTGCGCCGCCGGTTGCAAGATCACGGTAAGTGATCTTTAAGTTTCGCAACTCGTCGATATTGCCACGCTGTTCTGCCATAGCCCGTACTTTTATCTGGTAATCATCCTCTTTTGTGTTACGGTAATCTGCTGCTTTCGCACCAAATATTGCTGTACCCAACGCCTGGTTGATTTGTAAGGTGCTGATACCTTCTCTATTAGCACGTTCGCGATCTATATCAAACACAATGTCCGGCTTATCATTCTGCACATCGGCAACCAGATTTTCTATACCGGCAATGTTTTGCTTATCCAGATAGGTTTTTAAACGGCTACCTGTTTTTACCAGCGAATCCAGGTTATCCCCAATGATCTCGATACTGATATCTTTTTGTACAGGTGGGCCGCTGGCTTCCTGCGCTACTGCAATTTTTACACCGGGTAAACCTTGAACGGTTTTGCGGATGCGGGCTAGAATCTCTTTCGTATCCTTACCCTCACGCTTGCCAAATTCAACAAAGGCAACAGTTACCTTACCTTTATTCTGATAATCGCCCTGATCCTCATCCTGCGGGTCGGTTACGCCTTTGGTAACGTTAGATATAATAGATGAAACAATGTCTTTATCAGGCTCTACCACCTTGGCTACACGTTGCTCAATCTGCTTGGTTACCTCGTTGGTGGTAGCCTGATCTGTACCGATTGGCATTGTGATGTATACATAGGCAAAGTTCGGATCACCTGAAGGGAAGAATTCCGGCGTTTTACCAATGGTCACTAGTAATACTATCGATAGTACAAACAGTACGAATGTACCAACCAGCATGGTTACAGGCCGTTGTACTGCCTTTTCTAACCATTTGGCATACCAATTCTGAAATTTTGGCCAGGCATTATTCTGGAACCTGTCTATCACTTTCAATAAAACAAAGTGATTTAGCAGATACAGGGCCATGATCAATACAACCAGGTTACCTATTCCGATATTTATCCAGTAACCAATAGCTGCTGCTACGGCCATGTATATAAGCGTACGGCGGGTTTTCTTATCGAATTTTGGGTTATCATGCTCACCAGGATGGTGCGGCTCCATAAAATCTACCGCGAATACCGGGTTCATAATGTAAGCAACAACCAATGATGCAAGCAGCGTGATAATTAGCGTTATCGGCAGGAAGAACATGAACTCACCGATTATACTATTCCAGAATGCCAAAGGAATGAAAGGTGCAAGCGTTGTCATCGTACCCGAAAATACCGGTAGGAAAACTTCGCCTGCTGCCAATTTAGCGGCTTCTTTAATAGGCACTTTACCATTGGCAAAAATCCGGTGTGTGTTTTCGATAACCACAATGGCATCATCTACCACGATACCCAAGGCAAGGAGGAATGAGAACAGTACGATCATGTTAAGCGTAAATCCTATCCATGGCATTACCATAAAGGCGATAAAACAACTTAAAGGTACTGATAGGGCTACGAAGATGGCATTGGTAGTACCCATGAAAAACATCAGGATAACGGTTACCAATATAAAGCCAATAATGATCGTATTGATCAAATCGTTCAGCGTTGTACGTGTCTTGTCAGACTGGTCGCCGGTTACCGTAATGTTTAGCCCTTTAGGGAAAACAGTTTGGTGCTTGGCCTTGATCAACGCATTGATCTTATCCGATGCCTCAATAAGGTTTTCGCCGGTACGTTTACTAACGTTAAGCGTAATTACATTCTTAAATTTGGTTGCCTGCGGTGTTTTTAAACGCGCATAACTCTCCTGCTCAAGAAACGAATCTTTAACCTCGGCAATATCGCGCAGGTATACCGTTTGGCCCTTAGGGTTGCGGATAGCCATTGCGGCTACCTCATCAGCGTTTTTAAAATCCTGTTTGATATCGATACTGCGGCGCACACCATCTGTTTTGATGGTGCCCGCAGATGAAAGGATGTTTTCATTACCTATCGCCTGGATAATGTCGTTAAACCCTATCTGAGCGGAGGCCATCTTATTCATGTCCACGTTGATCTGTATCTCCGGTGTCAAGGCTCCAACCTCATCTACTTTAGAGATCTCTTTGTAGCTTTCAATCTCGTCCTTTAACAAATCGGCATATTCTTTCAACCTCTTCAGGTCATAATCGCCAGAGATGTTAATATATAGGATAGGCAAGTCGGCAATGTTTACATCAGATACCGTAGGCTCTTTAAAATTGTTGTCGTTTTGCGGCAGATCCTGCTTAGCTTTATCAACCGCATCCTGTACATCAATCTTGGCGTCCTTTATCTTAACATTAGCCTGAAATTCAGCTGTAATGATAGATACGTTTTGCACCGAGTTAGATGTCACCTTTTTTAATCCTTTAAGCGATTTAAGTTTTTTCTCTAACTGTCGGGTTACCAGATTCTCAACGTTTTGCGGCGACTGGCCCAGAAATTGGGTAGTTATGAAAATTTTCGGCACCTGTATATCCGGGAAGTTTTCTTTCGGCAGGTTATTATAACTTACCAACCCCAGCACCGTGATCATAAATATGAGCACGTAAATGGCGGTCTTGTTATCTATGGCCCAACTTGAGGGGCCAAATTCTTTCTTTAGATCTTTCATTTGTAATAGATCAGTATGTTAATATTAGTTACCAGTAGACTGTAAAACCTTTATTTTGTCACCGTCTTCAATATCGGCAGCACCTTCGGTTATGAGTTGCTCACCTGCCTTTAAGCCAGATATAATTTCTGATTCGCCGCCGTAAGTAACACCAACTTTAATGGGTTTACGTTTGGCTATACCGTTCTCATTAACAAAAACGTAGTCGCCTTCTTCTGATTTTTGTACAGCTTTAACCGGAATTACTACCGCACCAGATTTAGAGTAATTGGCTATTTTAATAATAGCAGTCATGTTAGGGCGAAGCGATTTGCGCTGAGGCAATTTAACCTCTACAGCAAAACTACGTGATGTAGGGTCGAGTGCTTTAGCCGCAAAAGTCACTTTGGTCATTAATGAATCCTTAGCATCCGGCACTACGATTTTCACCACGTTACCGGTACCAACGCTACCTGCGTATGATTCGGGTACATCAGCCTTAACCTTTAAAAGATCGGCATTCACTACGCGGATACCTGTTTGTCCTGGTTGTGCAACCTGGCCCAGTTTAAGGTCCATTTGATCTACGGTTCCGTTTATAGGTGATACAATGCGGTATAAATTAGCCTGCTGACGTAAGCCTGATAACCCCTTTTTAACACTCTGTAAATTTGTTTGTGCCTGTAAAAATTGTACTTCGGTACCTATTTTCTGATCCCAAAGGTTCTTTTGGCGTTGATATAAAGTTTGGTTAAGATCAACCTGTGCCTGCGATTGTGCAATTTGCTGCTGCAACACACTATTGTCTAACTGCACCATTAATTGCCCGCGTGATACATGCTGCCCCGGCTTAACGTAAATTGCAGTAATAGTACCAGGCGATTGCGGATAAGCAGTAACGTTATCCTGCGCATCAATCTTACCCTGAATTTGCACGTAATTAGTAAACGCTTTGGTAGTTACGGTAACGGCGCCAACCTCAGTGCTCTTGGTAGAATCGTTAGAACCTACTTCGGCCTGCAATTTGGTAATCTTACCATTGATCTCCGCTTGTTGTTTTTGCAAGTCGGCCAGTTCGGCCTTCTTATCTTTTGGTTTACCGGAGCATGCTGCTAATAACAGTAAAACAGGTATGTATATTAATTTTTTCATGTTATATATTATGGTTTAGTGTGTTGATTATTGAATTTTTCCGAATGCCCTGTCCAGATCTACCTTGCTCACCAGAGCGTCATACAAGCTTTGTATATAAGAGTTATCTGCAGTTTCTAATGATGTTTGCGCCTGTGTAACTTCTATGCTCGAGCCTACACCCTGTTGATATTTGATCTTGGATACCCGCAGCACCTCGCGCGCCAGCTCCTGGTTGCGTTTTTGGTTATTTAATGATTGTATACCGTTGAAATAAACTATCCGCGCCTGGCTTGCCTGTAAGCTTAAAGCGTTTTTAAGGCTGTTTAGGCTATTAAGATTTTTCTGCACAGTAATTTCATATTGTTTAACCCTGTTGGTGCGCTGAAACCCGCTAAAAATGGGCACGTTAAGCGTTAGGCCAATATAACTCGAGGGAAAGCTGGTGCTGTACAAAGAACCAAAGCTGTTGTTTTGGTATGACGATGCATAGTTTACGTTGGCGCTTAGGGTTGGCAAAAACTGTCCTTTAATGCGTTTAAGATCATAGCGGCTCAACTGTACATTGGTCTCGAATAAATTGTATTCGATTCGTCGTTTATAAAAGGTGGTATCTGTAACCGTTTCGGCTACATCTTCGGTCATAGTGATATCGCTCAGGTTATCCCTTAAAGTAAGATTGTATTCAATCGGCATCCCTATCTGGAATTTTAAAAGCTGATAGTTAAGCGCCAGTAATCGCAAAGTATTCTCCCTATTGGTTACCAGGTTATTGTACTGAACTGCGATACGATCTACATCAATTTTTTCAACAAAGCCCTGTTTGTTTTGAGCAGTGGTTTGGTCAACCTGTTGTTTTAGCTGCGCGATATTGGCATCCAGCAGTTTGATCTGCTCGTTACTCACCAGCACCTGGTAATAAGCTTTGGTAACATTTACCTGTGCATCAATCCTTGAGCGGGTGTAGGCACGGCTATAAAGCTCCTTGTAAGTTTTGCGGCCTTGTAAACCAACAATATAACTGGGGTCAAACAATAGTTGTGAAGCACCAATACCAATGTTTGATTGGTATTTAACACCAAACTTAACGGGGATAAAAGTACCTGCAGGTGCGCCGAAAAATTCGCCGGGCAGCAGGGTTGTAGGTACTTTTAAATAGTCCTGAAAAGAAGCCGTACCATTAATTTGCGGTAAGCCCTGGCCAATGATCTCCTTAACCCGGTAATCTGCGCTTTTAACATCGAGGTTAGCATTAATAACTGAGTCCTTGTGCTCAAAAGCGTAGTTTGTACAGTCGGTTATACTAAAGTTGTAAGTTTGATTTGCAGGTTGCGCCTGTGAAAACCCATTGAGGCCGGCCGTAATGCAAATCATTAGTGTGAGTAGTCGTTTCATTTTCTAATAGTGAATATATGATAGGTTGTTGTGTGATTATTATTGCAAAGAAACCTGAGTTACTGACAACGGTATGTCAGCAGTAAATTTTAGTTGTTATTTATATTATTATACTGATTTAGTAGTTTATGCCCTTTAATAGTACAAATGCCATAATTAAAATGCTCAAGTAACTGATATTGAACCTTCCAGGTACTGAATTGACCAATGGGGAAAATTTGCTGATTAAAACCCATCTCAACCTGATTAACACGCATCTTAGCAAGTATCTTGACATCAATTTCCGGACGGATAAACCCTTGTGCTATTCCCTTTGTTAAAAGTTCTTCAAGTGTTTTAACTAAAAACTCAGCCTTAAAATTCTGAAACATTCCCCATGCTTCCGGATGATATTTTTGCAAGTCATGTATAACTATCGGATTAATACGTGAAAAGATCTCTTGCGAAGCTTTCATCATATTGATCATCTCTTCTATTACGTTGGCAGAATCGTTAATAATGTTTACGATCTGGCATTGATCATCTTTTATTGACTTGTTTACCAAGGCTATGACCAAATCATTCTTATCACTAAAAAAATGATATATGGTTTTTTTAGACATACCTAAATGCTTAGCAATATCATCCATGGTAACGCTTTTGATACCTGCCTGTAAAAACAGATCCTCAGCTCCCTGGATTAACCTATCTATTTGACCGTTTGACATTATGAGTCAAAACTATGGAAACATTTTTAGATTTCAAAGTTTCCATTTCAAATTACTGTTAAATGACAATTAAGTTTTTAGCACTGATTTACTTCACAAAATTTCAAAAGCTTATCTTTGCCAAAACTCATCTCTTTATGGAATTGAATTCCCTTACTGCTATATCTCCCATCGACGGGCGTTACCGTAATGTTACCAAAGAACTTGCTGCCTATTTTTCTGAATATGCCTTAATCAAATATCGGGTATACGTTGAAATTGAATACTTTTTAGCGCTTTGCCAGCATCCGTTGAGGCAGCTACAGGGTTTTGACGGAAGTTTAACTGATAAGTTACGGTTAATTTACCAAAACTTTTCTGAAACGGATGCCGCATCTATCAAAGAGATTGAGAAAACTACCAATCATGATGTTAAAGCCGTAGAATATTTTATTAAGCATAAATTTGATGAACTGGGTTTGCAGAAGTATAAAGAATTTATCCATTTCGGCCTTACCTCTCAGGATATTAATAATACGGCTATACCTTACTCCTTTAAGATAGCTATTGAAGATGTTTACACTCCGGCATTACACAGCCTGATAGATATATTGCGACACTATGCTGCCGAATGGGCACATATACCGATGCTGGCACATACACATGGTCAGCCCGCATCGCCTACACGTTTGGGTAAAGAGATTGAGGTTTTTGTTGAACGGCTGATTAACCAGCTGCATCTGCTTCGGGCAGTGCCTTATTCTGCAAAGTTCGGCGGCGCTACGGGCAACTTTAATGCGCATAAGGTAGCTTACCCGGATACCGATTGGAAAGCCTTTGGTAACCATTTTGTAAACGATATTTTAGGCCTGCACCGTTCGCAATTTACCACTCAGATAGAACATTACGACAACTTTGCAGCGCAATGTGATGCTTTGAAGCGAATCAACAATATCATTATCGACCTCGACAGGGACATCTGGACCTACATTTCTATGAACTTTTTTAAGCAGAAGATCAAAGCCGGCGAAGTTGGTTCATCTGCCATGCCTCACAAAGTTAACCCTATAGATTTTGAAAATAGTGAAGGCAACCTGGGTATGGCCAACGCGATGTTTGAACACCTGGCAGCTAAACTACCTATCTCCCGTTTACAGCGCGATTTAACTGATAGCACCGTGCTGCGTAACATCGGCGTACCGGTAGCGCACACGCTAATCGCCTTTAAATCAACCATTAAGGGATTGAATAAATTGTTATTGAACGAAACAGCTATCAATGCAAGTTTAGAAGCCAACTGGGCTGTTGTTGCCGAAGCCATTCAAACTATTTTACGCCGCGAAGGCTATCCTAACCCATACGAAGCTTTAAAGGAACTTACCCGTACTAACACACACGTAAATGCTCAAACCATTGCGGAATTTGTAGATACGTTAGCAATAAATGATGATGTTAAAGCAGAATTGAAAGCTATAACGCCGCAGAATTATACAGGGATTTAGTTTTAGGGTGCGGATAATGTGTGCGGATGGTTTTCATTACACAAGCGATAAACAAGTGACGATTACCCAATTATCAAAACATAGAGATTTGTGTACTACACTCCTCTGTCAGTTTGCGGTAAAACTCAACGGCATTTGCACTAACAACCAAAAACCTGATTACATTTGTTAATCCATTAAATTGTACATCCATGAATATCAGCGTATATACCGAATCTACTCCTAACCCGGCAACAATGAAGTTTATTGTAAACAAATTGTTGATCAATGGCAGTGTAGATTATGCAACCAGGGAAAGTGCCGAGGCATCTCCCTTTGCCAAAGAGTTATTTAAATTTTCATTTGTTAATGGCGTATTCTTTGCCAGCAACTTTGTAACGGTTACAAAAACCGAAGGCAGCGATTGGGCAGATGTTGAGCCTATTGTAAAAGAGTTTGTAAAAGGTGCTGTCGAATCGGAATTGAAAGTTCAGGCGGTTGAGCAAGCCACCGACGTTGATTTTGAAGGTACTGACACTGAAATTAAAATACAGCAGATATTGAACGATTACGTTCGTCCTGCTGTTGAACAGGATGGTGGTGCTATCACTTACCGCTCGTTTGATGCAGGTGTGGTTACTGTTGAGCTTCGCGGTTCATGCAGTGGTTGCCCATCATCAACAGTAACATTAAAATCGGGGATCGAAAATTTGTTGAAACGTATGGTTCCAGAGGTTACTGAAGTTGTTTCGGAAGCC
>NZ_CAXVWK010000065.1:0-32104 GCF_964263795.1 Mucilaginibacter sp. | reverse complement strand
CTTTCACAAATAACCGGCGGAGCATTCGATATTAGTTTCGCGGCAATGGACCGGATCTGGAAATTCGACGGCTCGATGACGGATATGCCCAGTCCTGAGGCCATTAAAAGGTCAGTCGCCAAAGTAGGCTATAGAAATATTATTTTGGATAGTGCTAACTCAACTATATTTTTGAAACTTAAGGGAATGCAGATAGGCTTCGGCGCTTTAGGTGAGGGCTATGCTGCCGACAAATGTCGTAAGATGATGCTGGCGAAGGGCATAAAAGCGGGCATTGTAAACGGCTCCGGCGATATGAGCACCTGGGGAAAACAACCCAATGGGCAATACTGGAGTATTGGCATCACCAACCCCATGCGTGAGGATACGGTAATTGCGGTTGTGCCGCTTAAACAGGCATCGGTTGTAACATCAGGTAGCTATGAAAAGTTTGTAGTGTTTAACGGCAAGCGTTATGCGCATATCATCAATCCTGTAACAGGTTACCCTGCAACAGGATTAACCAGCGTTACGGTTTTCGGCCCCAGTGCAGAGCGGGCCAACGGCTTCAGTACATCCATGATGGTTTTAGGTAAGGATGCCGCTTTAAAATTCATCGCCCGGTTCCCTGCTTATCAATATATCATCATAACTGATAAAGGTGAAGTACTATCTTCGCCGAAGTTACATTTCAATAAACGCCGTATAAAAGCTTAATAACAGTCCGTACGGATCTGGCCATGCGACTGGTAGTAACTTAAATCCTTGCCTGTTTTGTCCTTACAGATAGTTTCTAAAAGTTCCATAACATCCTTTTGCATCGCTAATGATCCGCAAATCATCACTGTACCACCGCCTGCTAGCATTCGCCCTATCTTGTCCGCATCCCTTGAGATCAGATGGTAAACATACTGTTTGTCGCCCTCGCGTGAAAATGCTACGTTAATTGCGCTTAATTTGCCCTGTGCGGTATTATCTGCTAAAAATTGTTCGTACTTATGGTAGGAATGCCTGTCGCGGAAACCACAGTATAATTCTACCGCTACCGTGCTGTCATTCTGGTTTATCATCCCCAAAAACGGCGCTATACCCGTACCGTTACAAATCATTACTACTTCTTGAGCATTAGCAGGGAAGTGAAAATGAGTATTGTCAACAACCCTGGCACTAATTTTTTGGCCAACTGTTAACCCATGTAAAAATCCGGAACCTATCCCATTTGAATGTAACCGTACACTCAAGGCGAGTTTCTTCTCTATTATGCCGATTGAATACAAACGCTCCCGGTGATCGTTCATAGGATAGATGGCCAGCAGGTCGCCAGACTTGGCACGAAGCTTTTTATCAGGCTGTAGCTTCAATGAAAATATGCCGTTTTCATGGTTGGCAAGTACAATGCCAGCTACGGTAAAACTTTCGAGGTCTTTTACCGGGATCTTTATTTGCTCGTTAATGCCGGTTAGTGCAATGCCCGACTGCTGCGACCAGGCCTCGGCCCAAAGCGCAAACTCGTCCGGCGAACGGTCGTTAATGGTGTGCGTATCTATTAACGCGGTAGCCCAGGTCTGGTGAGTCAGCAATTGCGCCGTTTCGAACCCAAATTTGCAAAAATCTGAATAAGAATGGGATCCGAAACATACAACGCTGTATTTAAGTGTATGATTTTGAGGTTTTTTGGCAAGCATCGATGCAAATCTATTAGCATTAGTCGGCGCATCGCCAAGGCCGTAAGTAGCCGCGAAGATCAATAAATGCTCGACTTGCGGATAAGTTGTGTAACTATTAAGCTCACCTATGTAAGATTTTTCACCAGCCCGTAATAATTGCTTATGAACCGCGCGGGCAAAGCCAAAAGTGTTACCATTCTCTGATCCAACTAAAATAATAAACTTACATTCGGCTGCTTTGAATTTGTTTTTTGTGCGGTTTGCCCTTCGCTTTAAAGTGATGGCAAATCCTGAAAAGATAAAGAAAAGGATATTTGCAGACGCTATCGCTAAAATAATCGCCCAGATAGCGCTTCCCCGGCCGGTGTGCAGGTCGAGGCTTAGATTAGTGACCATTACTGCCATCGGATATTTTACTTCGCCTAGGATGTCGCCGGTTATTTGATTCACTGCCAACTCACCTGTTTTAAGTTTTATCGTATAGTAATCTTCTACATCCTCTGAAAACGGAAATTCGATGGACTCGACATCCGATAGTTTGGTTTGTTTAAAAATGGCTATATCAGTTAGCTTTCTCTCCGGTGCCGATCTGATCGCATCAATGTCGATCTTAGGGCTAGCTTTCGGTGTACTGAAAAGGCCAAAACGCGCTAACGACAAAAAGGTTCCTGTTACCGCGATGATCAGGATTGGTACAAGCGACCAGCGGCCTAGCACCACGTGGTAATATTGGGCAAAATTATCGCGCGCTATTTTTGTAAAAAAACGCTTTAGACCACGCTGCCGCTGGATGATGAGTATAGTGCCGGATATCGTGGTAAGCATTAGCAAAAACGCAGTAAGGCCTATAAAAAAACGCCCCGTTTCATGCAAAAAAAGGGAACGGTGCAGTGCGGTAACCCATTCAAAAAAATAACTTTTATTGCCTGGTACGCCCAACTTTTTACCGGTTAAAGGGTCAATGTAGGCCAGCAGTTTTTTGCCATTGGCATCGCTGCCGCTTACTTTAACAAAATGATTTGCATCAATCGTGATTTCGCTAATGCCGGGGTATGTATTACGAATAACTGGTAGCGACTGAGCCAGGGTAACGCTGGCAAACTGCTTGGCGCTGTAAGGCTGAAGTTTTTCTGCAACCGGCTGAAAGGCGAGAATAATGCCGGTAATTGCCGCCAGTGACAGTAAAAGAAAAGAAGATACGGCCAGGGCTAAGTGGCTGTATCTCCAAACCGAAATGGTCATAAATGTATTTTATACTTAGTTAGGGGTAAACCTTACGTAACGGATGTACCCTGTGCCTTCGTTTTTTGCAGAAAGGGTTTCGGTCGTAAGCGGCACTTCCAGGTCTTTTACATTGTATTCTTTATCTTCAACGGCACTTTCAAAACGAAGTTTGTAGCCGGCATTGATCTTTGAGTTTTCTATCTCAATCACATTTACGCTGCGGTCGCCGCCTGTAACCGATGCACCGGTGATAGCGCTGATATTTGCAGGTTTTTTTGAATTGAACGCATGCCATTCTTTCAACCCATTATACCATTTTTTGTTAGAACCGAGTACATAAAGCGTTTTTTCATATCCGCCTTTATTATTAATTAACGATATGGCTATATATGCTCCCTCGCCCATATAGTTGGTCATTTGAATCATGCATTTGTACCTGGTAGTTTGTGCTGATGATTGGGTAGCGGTAAAAGTTAAGTTGAGCAGCAATATTGCCGCGATGTAGGATCTAAACATATATTTTATTTCAGAAAATTAACAGATGTATTATTCTTAGTTAACGACTCGTTTTCGCTGGCGAGATCGAACGCAGTTTCTTTGAAGTTGGTTACTGCGTCTTTTTTGGCACCTATCGATAACAGATACTTCATGATGGTGTCGTCCTTAGCTATCATGGCAGCTTTATGGAGTGCGGTTAGCCCTTCCGTATTTCTTGCATTTACATCGATACCCAGCGGCTCTAAACGTTTAAGCAATGCCAGGTTACCTTTAGCCACAGCTACATGATATAAGGTATTACCATTTTTTTGCTGGGCGGCAATATTAAGCCCCTTATCTTTTAGGATGGCAAGCTTCGTATCAAAATCATCCTGCCTAGGTGTGCTGCCCTGGGCAGCAGGTCCGCCCTGGCCTTGCTGCGTACGATAGGCATCTACTATATAATAGGCAAGGTTATTACCGTTTTTATCTACAGCAGTTACAGATGCTCCTTTAGCAATCAGGTAGTTTATCACGCCTGCGGTATTGTTACCTACTGCCAGCATCAATGCTGTCTGCCCTTTTTTATTTGCCAGATTAACGTCCTTTACTTTTGGTGCCAGTAGTGCTAATACGGCAGTATCGCGTGTTGATGCTGCGGCATTCATAAACGCAGTATTACCATTTTCATCAGGTTGGTTTACATCTACCCCTTTCGACAAAAAGTATTGGATCACCTCTAATTGGTTTGGTTTGCGTACCACATAATGTAAAGCGGTTTCGCCGCCTTTACCTTTAACGTTAGGCTTCAAGTTCAGGCTTTCTAAATATTGATACACCGGTAAACCGATGATGTTGCCGCCATTACGGCCACCACCAGCCTGCGCAGCCATTAACACAGCTGTTGAATTTGGTTTTACACCTTTTTCAACCAATTTTTTTAACAATTCGATATTACCCGAACGCGCGGCGTAACTAAACGCATTGTTTCCCGCAGCATCTACGCTGTTTATCTCCAAACCCTTAGATATGAAATAGTTGGTTAAAGTAAGCTCTTTATCATTAGCGATACCAGCAAGCAGCGCGTTTGCACCATCCTGGTTCAGATCGGTTTTAAGATCAACCCCATGAGACAGGAACTGTTCGTATATCTGCACATTGGTTTGGCCGGCACCGGCCGCAAAAAGCATGGGCGTTGTACCGTGGCTATCCATTAAGCTTGTTTTTGAACCTTTGTCTAATAAATATTTGACCAACTCGACATTGCCCTTATTGGCCGCCCAATGCAGATAGATCCGGCCATCGTGTGTTGGCTTAGTCACCTCGTTACCCGGTTGGCTCAGCAAATATTCTATAGATTCATTAGGGGCGCCGGCATTTATAGCCAGCACAACCGGATCAAAGCTATTACCATTAAACTGAGATGGGCTGTTTCCATCTGCAACTGCTGATTTTACTGCATTAGCATCAGGTAAACTTTTCCAAAAAGCCTGATCCAAAAGTTTATTTTGTTGGGCTTGTGATGACAAAGCACCAACTAACAATAACAGGGTGAAAAGATTTTTCATTTAACGTGTTTAAGAATATCCGAAATTAATAAGAATCAGTCTAAATAAGAATAATAATTTCAAATATTTTTTGCTTCCTCTCTTCATCGAATTTTAGCAGTTTCATAATCGGCATTCATTTGCTTGATAAGAATTTTATAATTTAGGCTTTCTAACACTACCAAATATCAACTATGAAACGAAGGCAATTTATTGGCAGCAGTGCCATATTAGGCGCAAGTTTATTTGTAAACAAACTAGCTGCTGCAGGTGATGCAGATTTTCCGACAGTAAGAGTTGCAGCGGCCCATCGTAAATTCACCAGCAAATCTGTGGAGCTGGCCATTAAAGAATTTAAAGCAAAAGTGAAAAACCCTGAACTGGGCTGGCTTTTCGAAAATTGTTTTCCGAATACTCTGGATACGACAGTTACGTATAAAGTTGCTGATGGCAAACCTGATACTTACGTTATTACCGGTGATATCGACGCGATGTGGCTGCGTGATAGCAGTGCGCAGGTTTGGCCTTACCTGGCGTTTATCAACAAGGATGCAGAACTAAAAAAATTGGTGGCAGGTGTCATAAATCGCCAGGCAACATGTATTCTGCGCGACCCTTATGCCAATGCATTTTACGATGACCCTAATAAAGTTGGAGAATGGAAGGACGATGTAACGAAAATGAAGCCGGGGCTACATGAGCGCAAATGGGAAATCGATTCTTTGTGCTACCCTATCCGCCTGAGCTATAAGTATTGGAAATTGACAGGTGATACATCGCCATTCGATGCCAAATGGAAATCGGCCATCCAATCTGTACTGAAAACATTTAAAGAGCAACAACGAAAAGACGGTGATGGCCCCTATTCGTTCCAACGTAAAACATCATGGGCTACAGATGGTGTTCCAATGAATGGCTACGGTTACCCGGTAAAACCGGTGGGACTTATCTGCTCGGCTTTCCGCCCAAGTGATGACGCGACTATTTATTCTTACCTTGTTCCATCCAATTTTTTCGCAGTAACTAGTTTAAGACAAGCTGCAGAGATGGCGGCTGCTATTGCAAAAGACGGCACTCTTGCAGCCGAATTAACAGCACTTGCCACTGAGGTTAACGGCGCCTTACAAAAGCATGCCGTAATAGATCACCCTGATTACGGTAAGGTTTACGCTTACGAAGTTAACGGCTATGGTAGCTACAACTTAATGGACGATGCAAATGTGCCAAGCCTTTTAGGGATGCCATATCTGGATGCTATCAAAAATACCGACCCAGTCTACATCAATACACGCAAGATGCTGCTTTCGCTCAATAATCCTTTCTTTTTCAAGGGTACTGCCGGCGAAGGAATAGGCGGGCCGCACATTGGTAAGGATATGATCTGGCCGATCAGTATTATCATCCGGGCGCTAACCAGTAACGATGACGCCGAGATAAGGCAATGTATAGAAACACTGCGTAAAACACATGGCGGCACCGGCTTTATGCATGAGTCATTCCATAAAAATGACCCTAAGAATTTCACCCGTAAATGGTTTGCCTGGGCAAATACGCTTTTTGGTGAATTACTTTGGGAAACTTACGCTACCAAGCCGCAGCTACTGGCTTAAAACCGCAATTATGAAACGCATTTGCTCAATACTACTTCTTACCACTTTAAGTGCAGCTTCATCGGTAGCGCAAACTGCCGGTTACAAGGCGCAAATTTCGCAGCTGGATAAAAATATTTATACAGTATTTTATGATAAACCAACGGGCCTTTATTTAGAAACCAATAACGTAGCCGAAAACAAAGGCCAGCATTCTTATCTGTGGCCCCTAACGGCTTTGTTGCAGGCGGCAAATGAACAGGAAAGCCTTGCGCCCGGCAAGCAACATATTGCGCAGGTGATGAAAGCCATAAACCAGTACTATAGCGGCAGGGCACCTGCGCCGGGTTATCAGGCAATGGTTGTTAAAGAAAAAGCTGACACCCGCTTTTATGACGATAATGAATGGATAGCCATTGCGCTTATGGATGCCTATAACCGCACGCATAATCAGCAGTACCTTGAAACCTCTAAATTGATCTATCGTTTTTTGCTAACCGGTTACGATGAGGCAACAGGCGGCGGTTTTTATTGGGAAGAAGGTAATTTGAAAAGCAAGAACACCTGCTCTAACGGGCCGGCAATTTTAGTAGCGCTGCGATTGTATCAGGCAACTAAGCAACAAAATTATCTTGACACTGCTATAAAGGTTTACAGCTGGACAAAGCGCAACCTGCTATCGCCAACCGGTGTTTATTTTGATAACATCCGGGTGCCGTCT
Source organism: Mucilaginibacter sp. (assembly GCF_964263795.1). Taxonomy (GTDB): domain Bacteria; phylum Bacteroidota; class Bacteroidia; order Sphingobacteriales; family Sphingobacteriaceae; genus Mucilaginibacter. The sequence continues at coordinate 24,900 of NZ_CAXVWK010000065.1, read as the reverse complement.
CTAAAAATAGATTCTGCACTTTACACTTACAATGCCGGTACAATGATGCAATCGGCGGTATTGCTGTACAATATCACCCGCAATAATGCTTACCTCACAGATGCAATTAACTTAGCCAACGCATCAGAAAAGCAATTTTATAGGAATGGAAAACTGCCCGACAACTATTGGTTTAACGCGGTACTACTACGCGGTTACCTGGAGCTATATAAGGTAGATAAAAACAAACAGCGCTTGCAGTTTTTTATCAATGATGCCAACCGCATCTGGAAAGAAGAAAAAGATGACCGCGGATTTGTTGGACGCAAATCCGTAAAAACACTTATTGATCAATCGGCCATGTTAGAGATTTACGCAAGGTTGCAAGAGTTACAATTGGAAAAATAGATTCGGACGTTTATCCCATCAAATCTTAAAAAACACAAAAGCCCGGCATAACCGGGCTTTTGTGTTAGAAAGTTTACTATTTTTTGGCCGGTACAAGGATGCCGTTAATGCCATCTACAACACCATTTGCACCTATCAAGTCAAACAAAGTGATCTGTGCAGAACCGCCTGTAGCGTTTGCCAGCTGCACCTTACTGCCCACTAATGACATAGTCAGCGTTTGGCCGTCTAAAGTGGTTAGGGTTGCTTTACCTTTTCCTGCAGTCAAGGCTTTTACAATATCAGCCTTGGCATATTTGCCGTTTACTACGTGGCCTTTTAACAAGGTACCCAGTGCAGCAGGGTCTTTCATCAGGCTATCCAGCTTACCTGCAGGCAAGTTACTGAATGCGATATTATTTGGAGCAAAAATGGTGTAAGGACCGCCGGTTTTTAGGGTGGCATCTAAGCCTGCCGCCTTAACTGCTGCTAAAGCAGTAGAGTAATCGGCATTGCTGCCCAAGGCACCTACAACGTCACCTGCGCCTTCTGTAGCAGTATTGGTGGTGGTTGTAGTAGCGGTGATTTTCTTCGCCGTGTCTGTCGGGGTGGTTTGTGCAATTAAGCGGCCGGCGGTTAAAGTAAATGTTAATACTGCGCCAACCATTAAAAGTGATTTTTTCATGTTCTTGTGTCTATGATTTCTACTTGGTTAATGCGTATTTGTATCTCTATAAGTATGTTGTTTTATTATCGATAGTGATTTTATAACTTCTCAAAAAAGTAAATTGTTTAAATAAAATTCATTTTCGCCTGTTTATAAAGTAAATCATCGGCCAATTGTCAAATCCAAAAACAATACATTATTTATTCAAAATACTTATTTACAATTAGTTAATAACCAAACAAAGTCTAATCAGATAAATTAAAACTGCCAATGTTTAAAAACGTTAGTATTTGAAAGCAGCTACGCCTATTCTCCTAAAATATTGCATGAATAAATTTTACCTAACCATTTTCATCTGCCTGTTTGCATTAACAGCAAAGGCCCAATTTAATGATACCACGCACTACCACGCTATGCTGTCATCAACAGGGTCTATAAACAAATCAAATACGGATAAGGCTTATCTGCTTAACAATTCGCTCAACTTCGGAATAAAAAAGAATAGTATTGTGCTTAATGCCACCAATACATGGGTGTACGGCAAACAGAATGCACAACTCACCAACAATGATTTTTCGTCTGCGCTGTTTTTCAACCTTTATAAAACGTTTAAGCATTTTTACTACTGGGGGCTGGCTAATTACAATACCAGCTACTCGTTAAAGGTAAACAACCAATTACTGGCAGGGCTTGGGGTTGCATACAGCTTTGTAGATAAACAAACCGCATACGTTAATGTTAGCGACGGCGTGCTATACGATAAGAGCAACTTGCTTACAGATTTGAACTACCACACCTACCGCAACTCGTTACGCGTGCAGTACCATTTCTTGATCAAAGAAATTGTTACGCTGGATGGCAGCAACTTTTTGCAAAGTTCCTTCTCCGACAAAAATGATTACATCATCCGCTCCAGTACAACCCTTGGGTTTCGGCTGCGCAAGTGGATAAGCCTGACTACCTCGCTTAACTATAACAAAATGAATATCACCAATAGCGATAACCTTAACTTTACCTACGGCCTGGTATTCGATAAATATTTTTAGCGCAGCATATACAGTATCTTACTACGTTGTATGGATGTAATTGTGCAACTGGTCGATGGTTTCTTTTTGCGAGTGTATTGTTTCATAAACTACATCATTGATAGAGATGATACCGCAAAGCTTTCCCGCATCGTCAAAAACAGGCAGGTAGCGAATATTTTTTTCACTCATCATTAGCATACAAGTATCCACTGTTGAGTCTGGCGTAATATGCGGTAAATCGTTGCTCATTATTTCACCCGCGGTAGTATCGTCCGAGTGTTTACCCATCAGGATAATTTTGCGGGCATAATCGCGTTCTGTAACCAGCCCCAGATATTTATCGCCATCAGTAACAACCACAGACCCGATGTTTTTTTCGGCCATTAGCTTAAGCACATTAAGCACCGTGGTAGCAGCCGAAACGGCAATAACATTATTCCCCTTGCGGGCAAGGATGTGTTTTACATTCTTCATAATTGATACAGGTTAGTTTGGTTGGTTTAAATTACAATTTAACTTGTAGAAAAACAAGAAGTTAGCAAAAAAGTAGCCTGGCCGGATTTCAACAACAGGATTACATAATTGTCTCGTCGCCGGCTTACTGGTTGCTACGAGCTTTGCCAATTGAAGTGCAAACTCAGTTATACAACCTTCTTCCGGCTTTAAAAGGGCACACTTGTACGGCAGTAAGGCCAGCTGAGGTTAAGAACGATTAAGATCCAGTTGCTGTCGAATTACTTAAACACCGACTTTGGGGTTGTTGGCTGATTTGGATAATTATCAATTTGATGAAATACACATCAGAAAAAAACCTGCAATGGTGCATTGCAGGTTTTTTTGCTTTATTAATAAAACTCGGGTTCTATAGCCGTTGCCAGCAATGCTTTGTGGTGCTTATCAAAAAGCTTTTTCCACCAAAACTGATAGTTTCGGGGATGTACCACCCTATCTTCATAGTCTTTTTTGCAAAGGCTTTCCATGGCAAGTAACTTGTACATCACCTTGCGCGAATGGTCAACCACTGCATGCGACCGCTCGGAATAGCCCAGCGTACTATTGATTTCCCGGTTAGTTTTCCCTAACAGGATGTAGTTAAAAATGTCTACATCTAAGGTTGAAAAGCCTTTTGTTTTAAGGTTTGGTCTGGTTAAACTTACTGCGTGCTCTCTCATAACTATTCTAATTTTAAAACGGTAAATTCTGTTCGTCTGTTCAATTGCCGGCCGGCCGGATTATCCTTGCCGTCAGGAAGCTTATTCGGCGCTATCGGCTTACGCTCGCCGTAGCCTTTTGCATAAATCCTGCTGTCATCAATACCCATGCTGATAATATAGTTGACACAGGCTTGCGCGCGTTTTTGCGAAAGCCGTATATTATATTTATCACCACCCTTAGAGTCGGTATGTGATCCCAATTCCACTTTTATTTTGGGGTTATCCTTCATGATTGTAACCAATCCGTTTAGCACTAACTTAGATTGCTGACGTAAAGTGGCTTTGTTGTAATCATATAACACGTTTGCGATGGTTATTGGCTTGGCAACCTTAAAAGCCTGCAGGCATATTTCCGGATTAAACAATGTGTCATTGGTCATTTTTCCGGATGACGGCACCGGCAGTACCTTAGTGAAATATCCCTGTTTTTCGAGCACGATACTATATGGCCTGCGGGTTGTTACATCAAAATTGTAAAGGCCGTTTTTGCCTGCTACCATTGTTTTAACAGTTCGTTTAGACAGCGAATCAACAAAGCTTACTTTCACACCTTCAAGTGCTATGCGTGTATCGCAATCTGTCACCAAGCCTGTAAGCAGGTGCCTTTTGTCATATACCTCGAATAGATTAAGGCAGCAGTCTGATTCCCGGTCAGAACTGATGTAAAACCGGTTTGCATCCTTGTTATCAGGCATGTAGTACAGATCATCTTTGGCGCTGTTCATAGGGTAACCCATGTTCTGCGGCGTACTCCAGTTTAATCCGTCGTACGTACTTTCAAAAAAATCGAACCCGCCTAATCCCAAAAATCCTTTCGAGCTGTAAATAAGCCTTTTTTGGTTTACATCATAGTAGGCGCCCTGCTCATCCAGGCTGGTATTAATGTCTTTACCCAGGTTGCTGGAATTTATCGGGTTGCCATCGCTACCCAGGTCAGCATACCATATATCGTACCCGCCCTGGCCACCCGGTTTGTTAGATGTGAAGTACATTCTTTTCCCATCCGGCGTTATAAACGGCTGTATAGTGTTAAAACCATCGGCATTTACATTAGCGTTCAGTTTTTTAGGTTCTCCCCATTTACCTTCACGAAAATCACTGTAATAAATAGCATGAATGGTCTTGCTACCCTCTTTAAACCAGCGGGTAAAGTACATTTTGTCGCCTGCCGGGTTAAATGCAGGTGTCCCGTACTCCAATTCCTGCACCTTGTCATCACCTGGAAATTTGATTGACTGCGGATCGGCAGAGCGTTCATTGGTCATGATATAAACCCGGTTAAGGTGTTTTTTATCATCCTTTACAAACCGTGATGACGTGAAATAGTTATTGCCGTCGCGCTGTACCAGGGAGTAGTCCGATCCGTCAGAATTCCAGGTGCCTTTGCGCTTGGCAACCTCTATCAGTATCGGATACTGATATTCCTCTTTAGCAAATCGGCAGTTACGAATTTCTTTAATTGCCATGGCGTTATACTTACTGTCACCTTTGTAGCCCGCATTAAATTGCTGAAGTTGGTTAATGGCTTCGTCAAAGTGCTGGTTGGCGCGAAGGCAAATACCGTAGTACAAGCGGGCTAACGGATATTTACTTTCAAAATTTTCATTCAGCACACGATGATACCAAGGCTCTGCTTCCAGGTAATTCTCATACAAACGATACGATTCGCCAAGTTGAAAACAGATGTATGCCCTGTCTTCGGGTTTACCTTTTTGCGTAGTTTGGCTTTTACTGCCCGCGCTATATGGCACCGATTGTGTTTTAATAAGGCTCAACCCCTCTGCCCCTTTGCGGTAGTAAAACGCTGCTTCGTAATAATCTTTATTGGCGAAAGCCTTATCGCCAAGTGCACGGGGATTATCTTTACTGAACTGGGCGAAAGCGCCGGTGAGCGCGGTAACTAATATGATTAATAGTGTTAGTTTTTTCATAGGTTTTGGTTTAGGGTTATAACCTTGGGCATATTGGCTCGGGTTCGTCGATATGTTTTCGGAAAACATAACTGATGGACAGCTCTAAACCGCCTTGTCCAAATGTTGCCCGGTTTAAGGATGAAGTGTTAAAATCATAGCTGGCGCCAATAATCAAACTACTTGCCCTGAAGCCAACATTGGCGATAGCGGCATCCTGAAAACGATACATTGCCCCCATAATGAGGCCTTTGTCATTTTGGAACTTCAATTCAGAATACGCCCCAACCGCCCGTTCCTGAGCCTTTTGCTGACGCATGTAAATACCGTGCGGTACTATGTCGAAATAATCCGATGCTTTGATCCTAATGCCTGCGTGGGCCGTGTAACGGACAGGAAGAATAGCCCGGCTACCCCCAACGGCGAACGGATCTTTTGACCGTGAAAGATGGGCGGCGCTGAACCCGCCGAACAGGTTGGCGCTTTTGGCCGGATCGCCGTCGTAATAAAAAATACCAGCACCGGCATCAAATATGGTTGAATTGGTGTTCAGGAAATTCTCATTACTCGGCAAGGTTGGATCGAAACCGCTACCAGGGTTAAACTGACTGCCGAACTGGGCTTTGGTAGCGTCGAAACTGCGGTTAATTATACCCGCCTGCACACCAAAACTCAGTTTTTTGAATCCATCATATGATACCGGGACAGCATAACCAAAAGATGCGTAAGCCGCGAAGTAATTGTAACCGATATCTCCCGCTGCCTGGTTGATCACGTTAAAGCCAAGGCCAACTTTTTCGGTGGGGCGATAGTCTAAAGACAGCGCTCCTGTTTGATAGGCATTGTTGATGTTGGCATATTGATTTTTAAAATTCGCGTTGATCCTGGTGTCGCCGTTGATGATACCTGTTAAAGCAGGATTTAAATATAGCGGATAAGCATAGTATTGTGAAAAATGCGGATCTATTTGAGCAGCCAGGCGGTTGGCTGCTCCTATCTGGAACAGCACCGCCATTACAATTATTATCGATTTTTTCATGTGAATAGATTTAATTACAGGTAATGTTTAACTGGTTATCTTAACAGGGTTACGGTTCCTTTTTTCTTTACTACAGTGCCGCTATTCATGGTAGCTTCGATGTAGTACACATATACCCCGACAGGCTGGTTACGGCCTTTGTAAGTACCATCCCAACCACTGTTAAGGCTGGTCGACCGGAATTGCAGTTCGCCCCACTGATCGTATACAGAGAAGGTTGCCTTCTGAATGTTAGAACCGTAGTAGAACAGCACATCGTTATTACCATCCCCATTAGGTGAAAAAGCATTTGGCACAAATACCACCACATCATTGATGGTAACTGTTGCTGTAGCCCTGGTTGCCGATTTCAAGCCGCTTACCGGATCGGTAGATTCAGCGTAGTAAATCACATCGGCATTCAAGGCAGGCGTGCTTAATGTGGCACCTGTAAATATTGGTGTACCACCTGTTGGCGTTGTGTACCAATTAAATACTGCACCTTCTGTAGTTGACGACGCGGTGAACGTAGTGCTCTCACCGGATGCGATCGACCGGGTTGGCGGCGTTACTACGATATTTGGCGGTGTAGCGGCGTTTACAGTTACCGTACCGGTAGCCCTGACGGTTGATTTGGCACCTGTTGCAGGGTCGGTTGCTTCGGCATAATAGACTACCCCGGCAGATAACGGCGGCGTTGTAAACGTTGGGCCGCTAAACACCGGCGTACCACCTGTTGGCGTAGTGAACCATTGAAACGTAGCACCCGGCGTTGTGGACGAGGCGGTGAACGTTGTAGTCTGGCCGGTAGTAATAGTGCGCGTTGGCGGCGTTACCGCTATGCTTGGCGGCATTTCCAGCGTTACCGTACCGGTTGCCCGCGGTGCAGAGACAGCGCCGGTTGATGGGTCTACCGCTTCAGCATAGTAAATTGTATTAGCTGTTACCGGTGCCGTTGTTAAGGTTGCGCCTGTGAACACCGGCGTACCACCGGTTGGTGTAGTGTACCAGTTAAATGTAGCGTTCGGTGTAGTGGATGACGCAGTGAACGTTGTAGTCTGACCGGCAAGTACCGTGCGTGTCGGCGGGGTTACTACAACGTTTGGTGGCGTAGCTAAGTTAACTGTACCAGTAGCGCGTGGAGTTGATACCGCCCCGGTAGCGGGATCGGTTGCTTCGGCATAGTAGACTACATTAGCTGTTACCGGCGGTGTTGTAAATGTTGGCCCGGTAAATATCGGGGTACCACCTGTCGGCGCGTTATACCAGTTAAACGTTGCGTTTGGAGTTGTTGAAGATGCGGTAAACGTTGTAGTTTGCCCGATTGCTACTGTGCGTGTTGGCGGTGTAACGGTTACATCAGGTGGTACCGGCGCGTTCACAGTTACGGTTACCTGGCCACGGGTGGGCGATGTACAGCTTCCAGCCACCGCTTCAACATAATAAGTAGTAGTTGTGGTTAAGGCTGGAGTAGTAAACGAATTACCGGTAAATACGATAGTGCCACCTGTTTCCGTGACATACCAGTTGTAAGTAGTACCTGCCTGCGGAGCAGATATACCGATTGTTGCCGTTTGGCCATAGTTAATTGTCACTGCCCCAGGTGTCAACACAGGTGTTACGGGTGCGGGAACCACAGTAACATCTACACGGGTGCGGATTGTTGAAGCGCAGCCCGATTCATTAACCGCTTCGGCGTAATAGGTAGTACTGCTTGATAACACAGGGGTAGTGAAGCTTGTACCTGTAAATAATGGCGTCCCAGCGGTAGCTACAGAATACCATCTGTAGGTATAGCCTGCCTGCGGGTTTCCTATTGTTAAGGTAGCTACCGAACCTGCGCAGCTGGTTACTGCATTACCATTTGCAACTGCCGGCGCATCAGGAGCGTCTTGCACACGCACCTGCACCTGCGCCAGGTTACTGCTTCCGCATCCGTTGGCGTTAAAAGCAGCAATAAAGAAATTAGTGGTGGCAGTTATCGGCCCGGTAACAAAAGTTGTACCCGTAAACAATACAGTGGTTTGAGATGGCGAATCGTACCACCTGTAAGTTATCCCTGCTACAGGATTGCTTACGGTTAATGTAGCACTGCTGCCATTACATACAGTTTGCGTTGCCGATGCTACTGTTGGGTCGGCAGGAAGCGGATTAACTGTAACGGTCACCGCAGTACTGGCAGACGGCTTACAGTTACCCGCGCTTGCTGCCTCAACATAATAAGTTGTTGTTGCAGCCAGTGCCGGCGTGGTAAACACAGGGCCGGTATAAAGCAGCGTACCATTTGCAGCGGTATCGTACCAGCGATAAACCAAGTCCGGCTGTGGGCTGGCAATGCTTACGGTTGCCGTTGCGCCGGCACAAATATTCATGCTCCCGGCATCTGCCTGTACCTGTGGTGCATTTGGCACTGGTAATACTGTGATATCCGTTTGTGCGCGGGTAGCGCTTGTGCAGCCATTGCTTACTGCCTCAACAAAGTAAGATATGTTTGCAGTTACGTCGTTTGTAACGAAAGTAGTACCACTAAATACAGGGGCACCACCGGTAGCGGCTGCATACCAGTTATACTGGAAGCCTGCAACCGGATTAGTTACACCGATAGTCGCACTTCCGCCTGCGCAAACCTGCGTAGTGGTTGCGCTCAGCGTAGGCGTGTTAACCTGATTATTTATTGTAATGTTTACTGCTGTACGGCCGCCGTTGTTAACACAGCTGCTTGTGCTGTTTGCTGCCTCTACGTAGTAAGTGGTATTGGCAACAATTGGTGGCGTGGTAAAGGTTGCCCCGGTAAATACTGCTGTACCGCCAGTTGCAGTGGTAAACCAGTTATAAATAACGCCTGTTTCCGGTGCGTTAACCGTCAAGGAAGCAGTACTGCCGGCACAAACCTGCGGGTTGGCAGCTGCAACAGCCGGTTTTGCAGGTCGCGGATTAACAGTAATGGTTGCCTGTGTACGTGCAGGGCTACTGCAGGTACCATTAGTCACTTCGGCATAAAAGTTCATGGTAGCTATTGGCGATACTACGTATGATGCGCCGGTAAATAGCAAGGTACCATTGATTGGTGCGTCATACCATCTAACAGTTGCACCGGCTGCATTTGTAACAGTCAATGTAAAGTTATCGCCTGCACAAATGGTAGCGTTATTGGCAGCAAGCACAGGGTTAACCGGTGCCGGGGTAACATTAGCCGTTGCCGCAACGCGGTTAGGGTTAACACAATTGTTAGCTGTACGAACGCTCTCTACGTAATAAGTTGTTGTTGCGGACAATGGCCCGGTTGTAAACGAGGTTCCGGTAAACACAGGCACTCCTCCGGTTGGTGTTGTATACCACCTATAGGTAACCCCCGCATTCGCGTTACTCACTGTAAAGGTTGCTGTACTGCCCTCACAAATATTAACATTAGTTGCAGCAAGTGTTGCTGCCGAGACCTGCTTGCTGGCGAAGAACACACTTACCGAATTAAGCAACGATGCAACAACGCTGTTAAGCCGCAATTCTACCCTGTCGAATGTGGCAGATGGTACGAATTTCACCAGAGCCATTGTTCCGCCGGATAATAACTGGATACGAATAAGGCTATTGCTTAAGCTCACTCGGTCGCCGTTGTAGGTAGCGCCGTTAAATGAGGCGATTTTCAACTGATCGAGCAGGCCTACTGTAGCCAGGCTTGCCGGAACGCTGATCTTCACTGTTACCGTATCGCCGGCATTACCGGTATCGCTAAATATCAGTGTTTGCGCTGCCGATGCTCCAAGGACTGCTAAAGGCACATTGATTTGACTTGCTGTTGTGGTATCAGCATCTGTGGCGTTACCGAAATTGGTGACAGTACAGCCAACACAAAGCCCGTTGATGTCAATGGTTTGAGTAGATCCAAAGTCACAAGAAGTAGAGAATATAGGGGCGACATTTATCGTAACCGCAGTACGTGTCGAACTGGTACAACCTGTAGCTAATGCGCTCTCTACATAATAAGTGGTGTTAGATGTTAACACCGGGGTAGTGAACGTTGCACCAGTAAATATCGGTGTACCTCCGCTTGATGATGTGTACCAGTTAAAGGTAGCACCCGCCGTTGTTGAAGCTGCTGTTATAGTTGCCGTTTGGCCCGACTGGATATTGCCGCCTGCAGGAGTAACTGTAAGGGTTGGCGCTGCAGGACTTGGGTTAACAATAACATTAGCCTGGGCACGCGTAGCGCTTACACAGCCCCCTGAAGCTGCTTCAACAAAATAAGAGGTATTAGCAGCAAGTAACGGAGTTGTAAACTGCGGACCGGTAAATACCGGCGTACCACCGGTTGCCGTTGTATACCAGTTAAAGGTAACACCTGGCTGTGTTGATGTAGCCGTTAACACTGCCGAAGTACCTGAACAAGTTTGCGTTGGGTTTTGAACAACCTGCGGCACTAAAGGCGCGTCGGTAACTGTGGCAGTAACCTGCGTGCGTGTAGAGCTTCCGCATGTGTTGCCACTTGTTGCTTCCACGAAGTAACTGGTTGTTTGAGAGAGCACCGGAGTAGTGAATGTGCTGCCTGTAAATAACGGTGTGCCGCCGGTAGGTGTAGCATACCAATTAAATGTAACACCGCTTACCGCCTGCGCAGTAAAGGTTGCCGGCTGGCCCGAACAAACTGTTGCATTTGAGTTTGTGACAACCGGTGCAGCAGGTACCGGGGTAACGGTTACCGTTACTGGATTGCGCATGACCTGCGTACAACCGTCAGCAGTGCGGCTTGCTTCGGCATAGTAAGTGGTAGTAGCATTTAACGCCGGTGTATTAAAAACTGCACCTGTAAACACAGGCGAACCACCAGTAGCGGTTGTGTACCATTTAACAGTAACATGGGCAGGCACAGTAGCGGTTAAGGTTACCTGTGTACCCTGGCAGGCAGAAACGGCTGCCGCAGCAATTACAGGCGCCGCAACTACCTGCGAAGCATCATAAATATTCAGAGCGTTCAATACACCCGCAACACCCGAATTCAGGCGTGCCTCTACCCGGTCAAAATCTGCTCCTGCACGGAATGCAACGCGAAAACGGGTGGTACCGTTAAGCAAGCTTACACTTATTGTCGCTCCGTCTAAATTAAAGCGGTCGTTATTAAAGGTGGCTCCGTTATAAGTGGCCAGGCTTATTTGCGATAGCGCTCCAACACTAGCCAATGAGCCGGGGATACCAAGTTCTACAACAACGCTATCACCTATACGGCCAATATTGGAGAAGCGCAGGGTTTGCTGCGAGTATCCTCCTAATAAACCAACTGGAGTTGCCAGTTGAGCAAACGTATTACGGTCGTTATCTATCGAACCGTTTTCGTTACTTACACCGCAAAGCAGGCAAAGGGTACCGCTAACTGCATTAGTCTGGCTAATCGCAGCATCGCACGGTACCGGGTTTGCAGCCGTTGTATTGATGGTAACTTCGCCAGGCGCACGGGTGGCAGATACAGCCCCGGTCGCGGGGATAGTTGCTTCTGCATAATAAGTTGTATTGTTAAAGTTGGCCGGGGTATTATAAGTTGGGCCGGTAAACACGCTGGCACCACCTGTTGCTGTAGTATACCAATTGAAAACAGCGCCCGGAGTTGTTGAACTTGCCGTAAGCGTTGCCGATGTGCCCGGGTTAACCGCTTGTGTAGGCGGCGTTACCGTAACATCCGGAATAGTTACCGCGGTTACAGTAACCTGTGCAGGTGTCCTGTCTACAGATATGCAGTTACCAATGGACGACTCGGCATAATAAGTAGTGTTTGCGGATAGTGCAGGCGTAGTGAAGGTATTACCGGTGAAGATCGGCGTGCCGCCTGTTGGGAAGCTATACCATCTAACCGTAACGTTATTGGCTACCTGCGCAGTAAAAGATGCGGTTTGCCCGCTAAAAATCGCTGCGATAGCAGGTGCGATCACCGGCTTAACCGGCGGATCATTCACCAAAACAGTAACCGGATACCTGGTTGCGCCGGTACAGGCTCCTCGGGTATAATCTACATAATATGTAGTGTTTGATGATAAGTTTGGTGTTGTATACGTAGCGCCGGTAAATACGGGAGTGCCGCCTGTAGGTGTAGTGTACCAATTAAACACACCATTGGCGGGGCCGGTGGCGGTTAACACCGCCGGGCTGCCTTTGCATATTTCGGGGCTGGCATTATTAAAGGTTACAGCCGGGAACTGTTGCACGGCGTAGTAGACCTGCACCGCAGTAAGCAAGTTAGCCGCGCCTGAATTGAGACGGATAACAGCCCTATCATAGTTACCGGTAGCAGGCACTAAAACCGAGTAGCGGTTAGTACCCCCCAAGGCCCTCACTGTTACAAGGTTATTATCCAGCGAGTAGGTGGCTACTAGTGTTGCGCCATTATAAAGCGAAATACTCACATTTCCTGATACGCCCACATCTGCCAGATTAACCGGGCTTTGCAAAACCACCTTCACCTTATCACCCGCAAAGCCTGCAGTTGGAAACTGTACCGTTTGCTCTGCATAACCTCCTAAAAGGCCAGCAACTACATGCAAAGTTGATGCAGTGGTAGTATCGGCATCTATGGCTAGTGATCCGTTATCAACAGCACATCCTATACAAATGCCATTAACGCTGTTACTTTGCGTGTTAGCGAATACGCATGGGGTATTGGTATCTATTGTAACATTAATGGTTACCGGGGTACGGTTGGCAGACACACAGCCTGTGCTGTTGGCTCCAGCCACGTAATATGTAGTTGTGCTAAATAATGCCGGTGTGGTAAACGTTGTACCGGTAAATACCGGGGTAGATGCCGTGGCCGAAATGTACCAGTTGTACACAATGCCTGTTTGGGCATTGCTTACTGTAATGGTGGCCGTAGCGCCGGCTGTAACCGTCAAGTTATTAGCCGCCAATACCGGATCGGCAGGCTTGGGCTGCACGGTTACTGTCGCTTGTACTCGCCCTGTGCTGTTACATCCTGTCCCATTCACCGCTTCGGCATAGTAAGATGTATTGGCTGTTAATGCGGGAGTGGTAAAATTAATACCTGTAAAAACTGGTGTACCACCTGTAGCGGTTGTGTACCAATTATATGTTTGGCCGCTTACAGGCGATGCAATAGATAGTACAGCTACATCGCCGGTGCAAATAGTAGCGTTATTAGTGACAAGTGTGGGAGTGGCCGGCAACGCACTAACGGTAGCGGTTACCTGGCTACGTGTAGGGCTGATACAAGTACCGCCTGCCACTGCTTCGGCATAATATGATGTTGTTGTTGATAATGCCGGCGTGGTGAAGTTGTTACCGCTAAACACAAGCGTGCCACCGGTGGCCGAATCATACCAGTTAATGGTTACACCCGTAACCGCTGTAGCTGCAAACGTTGCAGATGCTCCAGGGCAAATGGTTTGATTAGCATTAGCAATAACCGGTGCTGCCGGAATCTGATTAACGGTTACTACAACTACTGTCCTGGCCGATTCATCCGTACAGCCGGGGTGGCTGGCGGCCACATAATAAGTGGTGGTTGTATTTAATACCGGAGTAGTAAAATTGCTCCCGGTCAATATAGGTGTGCCGCCTGATGCAGTAGCGTACCAATTAAAAGTGGTATTAGGAATGGCGTTAATCGATAACGCCGCTGTACCGCCTGCACATATCTGTGGATTATTGTTGACCACGGTGTTGAACCTCACCACCGGGCGTGCAATCACCCGCTCTGCCTCGAATAGATTAAGGGAGGATAGAACGTTGGCAATTCCGCCGCCCAAACGCAACTGTACCCTATCGAATACTTTGGTTGGCGCAAAGGTTACTGTCACCTTGCGCCGGTTATTATCGAGGTCGAGTAACCTGACGTTGAGCAGAGCCCCGTTTAAGGATTGCGCGTCATCATTACTCGCGTTACCATTATATGTTAATACGGATACGTTTGCAAAAACTCCTGCATCGATCAAAGCCTGGGGAACTGATAAGGTCAGCCTTACAGAATCTCCGATCACAGATGGCGAGCTAAAAAGTAAAGTTTGCTGTGCGTAAGCACCTAACGCGGCTACTCCCGCATTCAAAGTAGATGCGGTATTGAAATTGCCATCTATAGCGTTCTGTGGGTTTGCAACGCCACCTACATCTACCCCTAAACCCAGTAGTGCCGATGATATGCCATGCAACTCATCAAACGTAGTAGTACAGGCTAATGGCGAATTACCGAAGTAAAATGCATCATATACATAAATTGTACTGGTTAAGCCTACCAGGCCACCATTAAGGGTAACCCTCACCCTGTCATAAATTTGGGTTGGTGTAAAAGTTACCAGTGTTTGGTTGTTATTGCTGGCAGCGGTTAAAAGTGTAGCTGCAGACACCGCCCCGCCCACAGGCGAACCACCGTTGTAGGCCTGTAACGTTATTCTGCCCAGCAAGTTAAGATCCAGGAGGTTATCGCCACTGCCCAGCTTTACAGAAACTGGTGTGCCGGCTGCAACTTTGGCCCCGGGGAAGATCAGTTCCTGATAGGTAAACGATGCTACCCCAACTGCCACATTAATTGTAGAGCGGGTTTGCAGGTTGGCGTCAACGGCATTGGCGCCATCGGTAACTATACAATTTACGCAAAGTATCCCCGAACGGCCGCTTACCTGTGTAGTTGCAAAATTACGCTGTGCAAAAAGTTTACTTGTTGTTAGGAGTAGCAGGCACAATGCGATAAGGCACCTGCAATAAAAGGTAAAGGTTTTCATGCATAGAGTTTTTTAAGGTAAGGTGTAAATAGCTACACACGACCTAATTACGCTCTGCCTGCATGTTAAGATTTAAGCATTTTGTTCAGTTGTTCACTGGATATTTAAAGCTGTTCAGGCATCAAATATCTGTTCATTTTATTCATTAAATTTGATTTGATATTTACCTTATATCTAACAACTATTTTTAGTTTTTCCCTTGGATATAAATCGGCTTTTAAGCGTAATTCCCAGTATAATTTTATTAAAAAACCCAATTAAAACGGAAATACATAACTCAATAATTAAAAATAATCCTAAACTTAAAAACACCAAAAATGAACGATCAAAACAATCAATCAACCGACCCTGAAGGAACAATCCCGGTAGACACCGCTATTGAAATGGCTAAAAATTGGAATATTTATCTAAAATCTTCAAATCAGAAATTTAACGTAAAGTCATATTCCGTGCCAATTATTAACTTTAAGAACATATTAAAGAATAATCCCGATGCCGAAGCTGTTCGCGCCTATATTGGATTGAAAGACGCTAACGACCCATCATCCAGTCAATTGATAATGGTACCGATAGTAAATGGACAAGAGGTTTTATATATAGACACTACCGAAGAGAATGTTCTAGGCGGAGATGGACAAAGCAACGTTTATGATGTTACTACGGCCTGCCCGCCAACATGCCCGCCTCCTGGCACAGGACTAGGTGATTAATTTATTTTTCTTTACCCCAATTATGTTTGTAAGCGTTATATTTAAAGCTTACAAACATATTGATGCTATACTTCTATTCGGTATACCTTGCCCCCCTAAGCGTACTTATACCGGCTTTTTTTGGGATTAAATATTACAAATCTCTCACCAACCCTTTTCGGATCATATTTTGGTTTGTCATATTTTCGGGATTGGTAAATGCTATCAACCTTATGATGATGTTTGTATTGTATATGCAAACACTTGTTGTGCTGCATTTCTATACAATATTTGAATTTATTTTCATATCGATGTTTTACCGGTGTTTTCAAAACAAAGCGGGGCGCAACGTTATTAATGCGTTGATGGTAATTTTCGCTTTGCTTTGCTTAATAAACTTTGTTTTTTTTCAAAAAATAACTTCCTTCAACACTTATACCCGTACTACTGGTGCAATCATCATCATAGGCTATTGTGTGCAATATTTTTTTAAACAGAGCGAACGTGATATCGATTCTAACTGGGCCAGCAACGGGTTAAACTGGCTAAATGCAGGCATTTTAATATATTACGCAAGTGGTATATTCTTCTTTATGACCAACAATTACCTCATGTTGCATAAAAGTAGTTTTATCACTGATCTGTTATGGTCTATCATCGATACAATGTTATTGGTAGAGTACATTTTATTCGCTATTGGTTTTTATAAATGCAAGGAACACCCGACAACATCTTTATCATAGTTTTATTAGGCATTATAGGTACTTTTTTACTAGTTGTATCTTTTATCCTGTTTACTATCCGCAACCAAAATAAGCTGTTGAAACAACGGCAAAACTTTCAGCAGGCCGAGATAGCGCATCAGAAAAACCTGCTGCATGCTATTATTGAATCGCAGGAAGCCGAGCGTAAACGGATAGGCCAGGACCTGCACGATGATGTAGGGACAAGCTTATCAGGCTTAAGGTTGATGATCGAGATGTTTAAGCCGTCAGCGGACGATAGCTACCAGCAATTTGCCGGCACCAGCAAATCTGTTATTGATAAAATTATTAAGGATGTTCGCAACATATCTCATAATCTATCGCCTACCACCTTAAGGTATTATGGACTTGCAGCAGCTATAACTGAACATTGCACTATCATTAATCAGTCGGGCAAATTAGAAGTAATCCTGGTGAACGATGCCGACTACCTGTTGCAGAAGCTGGAGTTACCTGCAGCTACTGCCATTTACAGGGTGTTAGAAGAATTGTTGAATAACACGATTAAACACTCCGGAGCCAGCAGTGCGGAAATTCGCTTTAGCGACGCAGCAAATAATTTAGATATACTTTACAGCGATAATGGTAAAGGCCTGCAAAAAAGTCTGCAAGAAGCCGTAAAAGGTATGGGAATGCAAAATATTGAGAGCCGCCTGCTTAACATTAATGCCACATTTACTATCCACCCATACAATGGCCAGGGCTTTTGTACGAACATTAAATACCCCTTTAATTAATGATGATTGCAAGTGATATCAATATAGCTATTGTTGATGACCAAAACCTGTTTAGGCAAAGTATTGCTATGCTTATAAACTTTACAGAAGGATTTAACCTGGTAGCAGAATGTGCCGGCGGCCAGCAGTTGCTGGACGCATTGGCTAATACAAAAATGCAGGTGGATGTTGCCATTATTGATATGGATATGCCCGGCATGAACGGTATAGAGCTGAACAAACAGTTGCAAAAGTTTTATCCAACTATCAAGGTGATCATTTTGTCGGTACATGTTAATGAAATTTTGGTTACGCAGATGATAAATGCGGGAGCAGCATCCTACCTGGCTAAAAACTGCGACAAAGACGAACTTACGATGGCCGTTACCACTGTATATAAGACCGGCTTTTACTTCAATCAAGATGCTTTAAAGGCAATAAAAAATAGTGGCAATCATAAAAACCAGACTGTAGAAACCATACCTACCATGCCGGTTTTGCTATCCGATCGGGAGATCGCCATTCTGCAGCTTATATGCCGGGAGCGCAACAACACCGAAATCGGCGAAGAATTGTTTCTTAGTGCCCGTACTGTCGAAGGTCACCGGGTCCGCATTTTAAACAAAATTAACGGTCGTAATACGGCTGGTATGGTGCTTTTTGCTATCAAATATGGAATCTTTGAATTGCCTTTGTAATTTTTTTATGACAATTTAGAAACCAATTTGCGTATAAATACGTAATTTGCAAATCAGGTATATCTACGCATGCCCCCCTGTTCGTATATATCATAATTAAATATTTAATTGAAACGCCCCTTTAGTTTCGTAATTATTTATTACGCATTTATAAATTAATTTATAACTAACTCTGGTTTTAATCTGAGATAACAACTTATATGTATATCACGTATAAGGTGATATATTTACTATAAACAATACATTCCTTGTAGTTTTAAAAGTGTTAAATGGAAATTATATTTATAAGTAATCAGATAAAATACGACATTTTAAAAATACTTGATTTGCCTGCGGCACAGAGTTACAACTTGCATGGAACAACAGTTTTGGATTCAATTGGATACGGAAAAGATGAGGAGTTATACAGAAAGCTTGAAAACAAACTGCAAGAGATCGCAAATGAATACCAAACCGGCCGGTTGATATCAAGAGGGGATTTGTCGAACGAGACAACAGTGCGCCAGTGCATTCAACTGGTTTTGTTATAACTATGGGATATATTATCACTTGATACGGTGGGAACATGACTATATTTTTACCTCAATACTTCGAATTATTAAAGGCAGCAGTTCTTGCAAAATCTGATTTAAAGAGCATAACACCGAGTGACTGTAAAACTGTTTCGCTCAACATTTTTGAAGAAACTAAGTACAGCTTGAGCGAAACTACGCTTAAGCGGGTTTTTGGTTTTGCTTACAGTAAATTTAATCCATCTGTATTTACCATAGATGTTATGGCCAAATACTGCGGCTATAAAGGCTGGGACCACTTTTGCGAAAGCCAGAATAATGTACAACCTGCGTACAAAGCCCCAAAGAACAACAACTGGGAAACCTTAAAGCAAAACGCTAATAAAATAACCACGTTTACACTGCAGGCACTTAAAAACAAGTCAGGCATACCGTATAATCAAACCATTAAGAGGGATTTTATTGATGACCATTTCGACGCCTTTTTGCTTTCTGATTGTGCAGCTACCGTATTTTGCGCCCCATCTGGCTATGGCAAAACTGTTGGCTTGTGCCACTGGATAGAAGAGCGCCTTACAGTGCCATCAAATGCCGAAGATGATGTTATCTTATTTTTTAGCAGCAGCGCCCTTATGAATGTTTTTTTAAGCGGGCGCAACTTAAATGATTGGGTAATGGGCCTGTTAGGTTATACGCTGGATGCAGACACTGGCTTTCTTGCAGATGTGACGCAAAAAAAAGAAGGGAAGTTTTTCCTGATCATCGATGGGCTGGATGAGTATGCCTACAAACCCGACCAGTTCCAACTGCTGATAAACCAGCTAATGGATGTATTTTCGATGTATAAGTACGAATCGTGGTTTAAATTGGTGCTTACCATGCGCACTGCCACCTGGATCAACAACCTACACCGGCTGGAGGCTGACAGTGAAAAATGGTACAAAGGCTTTATTTCTGACCAGCAGAACCTGACTATTAACGTACCTCTATTTAATATAGCTGAGATAAAGGCACTTTGCCTGAAAATAAACCCGGCCATACAAAACTTTATGTCTATTGATCTGGCAGGGAGTTTTAACCACCCGCTTTATTTTCAATTTTATTATAAAGAACATAAAGACGATTTCACCCTCAACAACATCGATCATGTCTGCATTTATGAATTGATATCTACATTTATATTAAATAAGGTTTACCTGGGCAACCACTCAGCTGATAAAATTGCGTTTTTAAAGGTATTGATCGAAAACATGGATATGCCCAACAGGGTTTATCAGGTGCCACGACTAAAAATTAATAATGCCATAAAGCAGTACAGTCAGGCTTTTAACGATCTGATAGCGGTTGGTTTTATAAGGGAATTAAACACTAGCAACGGCCTAAGTTATCAAAGCGTAGTAGAATTTAGCAACAGCAACTTTTACATTATACGCTGGCTAAGTGGTTATTACAAGAAAACGACTCGGTTTTTGATAAACGCTTGATCAACCGTATCAACGAAACCTTTAAAAGCCCGCAAAAACTGTACATACTAAAGTGGTGTATAGTGTATGCAGCTAAAACCGGGCAAGAGAACAGTTTGGACATTTTACCGCATGCTGATTTAAAAGCTAACGAAAAATCTGATCTGATACTTTTCCTGGGTGATCTGCTCGATAAAGCCTGTTCACCAGCCAGCAAATCAGAAACGGTAATCCAATACTTTAAACGGGATAGCAGCGATCAATTTTTCGATTACTTTTTCGGGATGGAATTCATTCAGTCCGATTATAAAAAGGCACTGCAAACGTTACAGAAGTTTGAACTATCGAGCCGTAAAAGAATTGTTGCTTACACCGGGCTGGCCACTATCGCCATTCTCGAGCTCGACTTGCCCAAAATTGAGTTTTACTTAAATAAGCTTAAAGAATTCCCGGTACATGCGTTTCAGCGTTTTGCTATTGATCCGCTTAAATGCATAGACGCGATATATTATTATCTAAAAGGCGCTATTATAAAAAAAGATTTTTTAGGCGAAATAACCAGATTTTATTTCAATCCGCATTTATACAAGGGAAAATACTATGGTGAAAAATCAAACGAGCTGATTTATTCTTTAAGCGCTTATATCCTGATGATATGCGCTAAGCCACAAAAAGTTTTACGCTATACCCGAGCTATCGATTCTATTTATCCGGTAGATTTGTCAATTATAACGCCGTATAGTTTCCTTGAAAATATTGCCAACATTAACTCTTACTTTCAATTAGAATATAAAGGCAAAGTACTGGAAAGTACTAATCATATTGCGGCAGCTTACAAAGCCGACGAGGAATCTTTCACCCCATTCATGAAAGCTGTATTTTACGCTCTAAAAATCAAGAACGCATTATTGCAGGAAAATTACGACAGCATTCCGGCGTATATGAAAAGCCTTGTGGAGATATGCAACAAATCGGGAAACAAAATGTCGCGGCTATTTATATCATTTGTGCTGCTTAAAAATAGCAAACTAGCTATCGCCAACCCTGTATTTTATAAACAGGTACAGTACGATAATACGCGATTAATAAGGCAAACCGGTGTAAGCCCAGACATGTTTATGAGCCAGGTAACTGTCTTTAAAAATAAGTAATGTATAGGTTTAATGATTAATTCGATCGAAGAAAGAATAAAGTAACGGCCTGCAAAATTACATTAGCGTATACGCCTGCCAGTATATCATCCAACATTACCCCTGTGCCGCCGGGAAATGCTTCCATTCTGCGTATATAAAGGGGTTTTACAATATCAAAAAAACGGAACAATACCAATCCGGCCAATAACAAGTACAAGTTTGTCGGTACAAAAAGCATTGTTACCAGCATCCCGGCAACCTCATCTATTACTACGCGCGAGCTATCCTTTCCCCAGGCAGGTTCAACTTTATTGCCGGTGTAGACACCTAAACCATTAACAATCAGGGTAATAAGAAGCAAATACAACGGGTTGGCAAACCAGGCTTGCTGCCAAAGCAGGTAAAGGGCACCACAGGTAATTATTGCAGCAACTGTACCCCCGCCTTTTATATACCCAACACCAAATATTGATGCGATCGTTTTATTCATTTCATTAGCTTTTATCCAGCACGCCTTCAGCGGATTCGGCCACCTCGGGTTCAATAATATTCCTTTTAGGGAAATTGAATAATAATGATGTTAACACGGGTACTACAAAAACAGATACTGTAAATATAGATACCGCAATGTCGGCAATTTCACCTTCTAAAATTTCAGTAAGAATATTTCCAGGGAAGAAGTGAACATATAAGGATGCCATGAGTTTTAGGCCTAATACACCTATTACTACAAATGCAACGGTTTCTAAAAAAGTAAATTTCTCCATCAGTTTTACAAATGCCTGAGCCACAAAGCGCATGGCCAAAATACCGATAAAAACGCCTGTATAGATTAAAAACACATGATTAGTAAAAGCCACTGCGGCAAAAACGTTGTCGATAGAAAAAGCAAGATCCATCAGTTCAACCAAAGCTACGGTGGCCCAAAAAGTACCGACAAGCCCAACAGTTGAGCGGTAAAACCAGTTTTTCTTTTTATTTAAAACTTCTTGATCGGGATGATCATGAGTTTTCGTGGCCTTCTTTGCAAAATAACTTATAGCAAGATATAACAGGTATAAACCGCCCAGGGGCTTAAGCCACCAGATCTTGATAAGCCATGATGCAATCAGCAAACACAAACCCCGCAACACATATGCGCCAACAATACCGTATTTAAGCGCCCGCTTGCGTTGATCTTTAGGCAGATCGAGTACCATAGTGGCCAGCACCGCGGCATTATCTACCGAAAGTAAGCTTTCAATTACGACAAGGTTGAGTATAATCAGCAAGCCTGCCTTGATATCGGGACCAAGCAGTGTGTGTAAAAAATCCATTTATGATTTGTAGCCCGGCAAATATAGGTTTATTGTGGGGCAAATGATGCGCGGTATGCTTGTATAGCGCGGATAATTGATTGCACAATTTGCGTTTGCCCTTCGTCCGAATTCAAGTACTCTTCCTCTTCAGGATTATTGATAAAGCCGGTCTCAACTAATACAGCAGGCATAGCGCTATGGGCCAGCACGTATACGCCCTGCTCTTTCACACCAATGCTTTCACGGTTATCGGTAAACTTAAATTCGTTATTCAGCAGATCTCCAAACAGAATGCTTTGCTTACGGTATTTTTGCGTAAAGGTGTTGAGGATAATAACGTTTGCCGGATCGGTCTCGTCGTATCCCTGGTAGTTTTCCTTGTAGTCCTTCTCAATAAATATTGACGAATTTTCGCGCACGGCTTCAAGTTGCTCGCTTAATCGGTGCATTCCGTAAATCAACAGCATTACACCCTTCTTTTTATTTGCGCGTGCTGCAGTCCCCTCCGGGGATGAATTGCAGTGAATGGAAACAAAAAGGTTGCCCTGGTTTTGGTTAGCTATCGCGCTGCGCCGATTCAATTCTATAAACGTATCGTCGTTACGGGTCATCACGGTTTGCAATTCGGGCAATTGTGTTTGTATGGCTAACTGCAATTTTTTGACAATGGCAAGCGCCACGTTTTTTTCATTTGAGAAACTGCCCCTCGCGCCGCCATCCTTACCACCATGCCCGGCATCGATCACCACGGTTTTAAATTTAAAGCCGCCGTTTTTAATGGTGTCTGCCTGCCCGGAAAATGAACATGATAAAACCCAAATTCCGGCCAAACTTAATAAACTCAATAACCTAAAATACTTCTTACTCATTTATAACGAAGACGAACTTTGCGTGATAACGTTTAATTTGTTGTTTATAATATGTGCTAAAATAAAAAAAGCGGCACCAATGCTAATTTGATGCCGCCGATATTTTGATTTTACGTTTAAAGCTGGCTTGGTGCAAGTTCCAGGTGATATTTCACCAGGTTGTCTATAGGCGAGCGGATGATATTGCCAACCGTCATTCCGTTTTCTGTACAAACCTCTTCCAATACATTACGGAAGTTGTAACCAACTGAACCGATGCAATTAAACGTATATTTTTGATAATCCGGGTAATGGGTAACCAGGTTACGGAAAAAGTCTTCAAAAGAAGTACGCACCAGGTTGCGTGAATATTCGATGTTTACGTTATTATCGTATACAAATTTGCTAAAGCTTGCGCAAAAACGGTTAGCGCGAGGCTGGGTATAAACTATTTCGTTGATATCATCAGGGGTAAGTTTAAACTCTTCCCAAAATGCTTTACGTACAGCGTCAGGCATGTAACCACGCAGGTAATCAATCAGTAATTTTTTGCCGATGTGGCAGCCACTTCCTTCATCGCCCAGAATGTAAGCACCCGAGTCGATATTGTTAATCACCTCACGGCCATCATATAAACAAGTATTTGTACCAGTACCTAAAATAGCGGCAAAACCTTCGTTATTGCCCAGCAAGGCACGGGCAGCAGCAAGCAGGTCATGCCCGATATTGATCTTTGATTTTGAAAAAACTGTCTGCATAGCATCCTCAACCACTTTGCGCATCTCTGGCGTTGAGCAACCCGCACCGTAGTAATTAACTTCGGTTATCTTATCCTTCTCCAGGTCGGTTGGTAAGCTATCGTTTAACGATTGAATGATGTAATCAGTTGGAGCAAAATAAGGGTTGTAACCTTCGGTGTTAAAGTACACCTTTTTACCTTCTTCAGTAACCAGGCACCAGTTTGTTTTGGTTGAGCCACCGTCAGCAATTATGATCATAAAATAAGTTTATTAAAAAAATTGGGTTAAAAGTATGATTAACTTATTGTAAAAAAAACACCTGCAAACTTTAAAAAGTAAAAAAATGCTTTTCCATAAAAAAAACTAATTTTTTACGCTTAAATACTGCGGTTCTAACTCGCAAATAAAATCAGTCGAGGCTACAACTTAATAAGTTACCTCAATATAAATAACTTTGAGGCAGGCATCATTTGCTGGTTTGCTATCGGGCTGGTTTATATTTTGTTTACAATGATATAGAATATTTAACAATTAATTATTGCTGCTGTTTTGTTGAGAAAATATAAACCATAGCTACCATTATAGTTTTACATTTATTAATTGTGCAGAAATGTATTGCCTTTTTAAGCATAAATTAGCATATTTGCACCGCGAAAAACAAAAGCTGGTAACGGTTTTATAATTTCGGCGAGGTCCTATAGCTCAGCTGGATAGAGCAACAGATTTCTAATCTGTAGGTCATAGGTTCGAATCCTATTGGGATCACAGTTCGAGAAGCCTTTCTAAGCAATTAGAGAGGCTTTTTTATGAGTTTAAAGCACTTTAACGCAATAACTGCGTGATTTGTAATTAAATTAATTAGTAAAGTTACGACTTCTTCTACTTACCGCAATATACGTATTTGATGGTTATATTGCTTGCATTTGGCGCAGTTTTGGCGCAGTTTTTAGTTCATTTCATAGTTGTTTTGAGTTTAAGTGAATGAATGATTATGATGCCCATACAGGCGTAAGGTGAAACTAAATGCAAGGAGGAACGGAATAAATGAAGGGTTGTGATAAGGTTGTGTTTATGCCGGAAATTCCTTGCCTTGTGTTGAACCTGGTGCCTAACTTTGCT
>NZ_CAXVWK010000064.1:0-4137 GCF_964263795.1 Mucilaginibacter sp. | reverse complement strand
TGGACACTTGAATTAGCATCTCACCTTGAAGATGCCCCCTGGCCGGCAACAAAAGATGAATTAATTGATTACGCTATACGTTCCGGAGCGCCGGTTGAGGTTATTGAGAACCTGCAGGCCTTGGAAGATGATGGTGAGCCTTATGAGAATATTGAAGAGATATGGCCGGATTATCCTACCAAAGACGACTTCTTTTTCAACGAAGACGAGTATTAATCATTCTTTAGAACAGAATAATAAAAAGCCCTCTACGAACGGAGGGCTTTTTTGCGTTAACACCTTTTTGGAATGATTAATAACGAAGTATGGCAACAGTTTACTTAGTTATACTAAAAACATATACACTATGAGAGGCTTACTGTACATTATTGCTGTTATCCTTATTATTGGTTGGGCGTTCGGATTTTTTTACGCCGGTGCTACCGGTATTATTCACATATTATTGGTTATCGCTGTTATTGCGTTGTTGCTTGGTGTTATCAGACGGGCTTGACAAAAAGATCTTCAAATAAAATTATGTGCCTTTCCTCGCTTTTTTTCATCAGACGCCTTTTTGGAATAGATTTTGGTATGCACTAAATACATTCAACTAAAAACTTTAACAAAAAAACACACAACACTATGAGAAGCTTACTTTACCTCGTCGCAGTAATATTGGTTATTGCCTGGATCTTCGGAGCATTTGTAACCCCTTTCGGTGGTAATATTATCCACGTATTATTGGTTATTGCTATTATCGCTGTAATATTAGGGGTAATCAGAAGGGCTTAAACCCTGTTAATAAATTATTAAAGCGCTGTTTACAGCGCTTTTTTTGTTTTTAAACCTTTGGAAAAGATTCTTGTTGATGGTAAATATATTAAACTAAAACACATGAGAGGTTTACTTTACATTATCGCTGTAATACTGGTTATTGGCTGGTTGTTCGGCTTTTTCTTTATCCATGCGGGTAGCGTTATTCACATTTTACTCGTGATTGCCGTTATCGCGGTGTTGCTTGGGGTGATCAGACGGGCTTGATCGATTCAGGAAATAGATCTTACAGGCCATCAGCTTATTGCTGGTGGCTTTTTTTATTTAAAAGGGCTTCAGCAATAGTTACATCATCCGGAAAAGTAATCTTAATATTGCTGTAACTGCCCTCGGTAAGTGTTATTTGTATACCCGCCTGTTCAACCACAGAGGCATCGTCAGTAAAAGATGGATTATAGGCTTGTTTATAGGCTTCCTTTAAAATTCCCGACTGAAAAGTTTGCGGCGTTTGTACGAGGTAGATGTTCTCACGATCAAGGCAATTAGACACACTACCATTTTGCTGACGAATAGAATCGCGGCTTTTAACCGCTGTAATGGCTGTCCCGGAAGTGGCTGCCAAACGAAAAGACTGATCAATTATTGTCTCACTTACCAGCGGTCGCACCGCATCGTGTACAGCAATTAGCACATTATTGTCATAAATCAGGTCAACCGCATTTTTTACGGAATGAAAACGGGTTTCACCGCCGGCAATTAATTGGTGTTTTGTCTTAAAATTATGCACATTGCATAGCTCTTTCCACATTTGATGATAATCAGCATGCAGCACCAAAATGATTTGAGGCGACGATACGCTATTTACGAAGGCCCCAATAGTGTGCATCAACACCGGCTTACCACATAGCTCGATAAATTGTTTGGGCAATGCCAATTGCATCCTGCTGCCCGTGCCGCCGGCGACAATAATTGCATAATGGTGCATAGTAACTGGAGGGTGAATAATGGTCGACATTTATTTACAAAACTATAAATAAAAAAGAGATACAAGCCCGGCTTGTATCTCTTGGTATATCTCAGGTAAAGAAATAATCTTTACGCTCTATTCATCAATTTTAGATGATCAGCATGGCATCGCCGTAGCTGTAAAAGCGATATTTTTCTTTAACAGCTACTTCGTAGGCATTCATTACATGCTCGTAACCGCCAAATGCGCTTACCATCATCAACAGGGTCGACTCGGGCGTATGGAAGTTGGTGATCATTGAGTTGGCAATACTAAATTCGTATGGAGGGAAGATAAACTTGCTGGTCCAATCGTTAGCGGCCTTCAAAGTTTTACCTGCAGATACCGCTGATTCGATTGTGCGCATTGAAGTAGTACCTACCGCACAAATACGTTTTTTGCGCTCAATGCCACGGTTTACTATACGTGCTTGCTTCTCTTCGATAATGAACTGTTCTGAATCCATTTTGTGTTTGGTCAGATCCTCCACCTCAACCGGGCGGAAGGTGCCTAAACCAACATGTAAGGTAACTTCAGCAAATTCTACACCTTTTAATTCCAGGCGTTTCATTAGCTCACGGCTAAAATGCAGGCCGGCTGTAGGTGCTGCAACAGCGCCTTCGTGCTTGGCAAATATGGTTTGATAACGTTCTTTATCCTCGGCAGTAGCCTTACGTTTAATATATTTCGGAAGCGGTGTTTCGCCCAGGATCTCTACATTACGGCGAAACTCTTCGTCGGTGCCGTCAAACAAAAAGCGGATGGTACGGCCGCGCGATGTAGTGTTGTCCACAACTTCGGCTATCAGCAGGTCGTCATCGCCAAAATATAATTTATTACCTACGCGTATCTTACGGGCCGGGTCAACCAATACATCCCAAAGGCGTAGTTCTTTATTCAGTTCGCGTAGTAAAAAAACCTCGATAGTAGCGCCGGTCTTTTCTTTATTACCGTACATACGGGCAGGAAATACTTTAGTATTGTTCAGGATCATTACATCCTGATCATCAAAATAATCCAAAACATCCTTGAAAATTTTATGCTCAATTTTTCCCGAGTCACGGTGTAAAACCATCAGGCGAGATTCGTCGCGCGTGTCAGACGGGGTATGGGCAATTAAAGATTCGGGTAAATTGAATTTAAATTGAGATAATTTCATGCTTATATATATGAATTTTCAGGGCGCAAATGTACGGAATTTTTGTTATTTTTTCGCGGTAATCTGTATTTGATAGATTTTAGGTTTCAAACAGTTAAATCAAAATGCCGTGTAACTTAACTGCAATAACACCGTCTAACAAATGTTGTTTTTGTTACACACCTTTAACTTGCACCCATATATAGCTAATTGATATGCTTATACTTAAACTTATCCGCGAAAGTTTCCTGTTTGCCTATGATGCGTTAAGGCAAAACAAACTACGCACGCTGCTTTCTTTACTGGGTGTAACGATAGGTATCTTTACCATCATTGCAGTTTTTTCTGCGGTAGATACGCTGCGTAATAACTTGCAGCAAAGCGTTAATAAACTGGGCAGTAACAGCATTTACATTCAAAAATGGCCCTGGGTGGGCGAGGATAACTTTCCGTGGTGGAAATATATGCAGCGCCCGGTACCCAAACTGCGCGATTTTGAGCAGCTGCGCCGCCGCAGCCAAACAGCAAAAGCTACATCGTATGAAATTAGCATTGATAACCGGACGGTAAAATACGGTAGCAATACTGTTGACGGCGCGCAGATAGATGCGGTATCACACGATCATGATAAGACCTGGAACTTCGACTTTCAGGATGGGCGTTACTTTACGGATATCGAATCGCGCACGGGGGCACCTGTTGCCAACGTAGGCGCCGATATTGCCGATGCACTGTTTCCGGGCGGTACCGGTGTGGGTAAGCAAATCAAAATTATGGGCCGTAAGGTTACCATTATAGGCGTGTTTACTAAAGAAGGTAAAGATATATTGGGCATCAGCAGCGATAACGAAATTTTGCTGCCGCTTAACTTTGCCAAGAATATCATTGATATTGAAAACGAGAAATACAACCCGCAAATAGTAGTGCGCGGCCTGGATAATTTAAGCGACGTGGAAGTAGAGAGCGAAGTGCGCGGCATTATGCGATCGGTGCGCAGCATTGCGCCTGGTAAAGAGGATAACTTTTCGCTTAATAAATCAAACATATTATCTAACCAGTTAGATCAATTATTCGGCATTGTGAACGTTGCCGGTGCTATCATAGGCGGTTTCTCGATACTGGTAGGTGGATTTGGCATTGCCAACATCATGTTCGTATCGGTTAAAGAACGTACCAATATCATTGGGATCCAAAAGTCACTTGGAGCAAAAAATTACTTTATACTGCTGCAATTTTTAAT
>NZ_CAXVWK010000063.1:0-6279 GCF_964263795.1 Mucilaginibacter sp. | reverse complement strand
TTATTTTTTCTTTTCTGCGTGACCGCGGAATGTGCGGGTTGGTGCAAATTCTCCCAACTTGTGACCAACCATGTTTTCTGTTACATACACAGGGATAAACTTGTTACCGTTGTGTACTGCGAATGTATGACCAACGAAATCAGGAGAGATCATGCTACGGCGCGACCATGTTTTAACAACTGATTTTTTACTTGCATCATTCAAGGTCAGAACTTTTCTTTCCAGGTTATGATCTATGTAAGGTCCTTTTTTAATTGAACGTGCCATTATTATTTCTTCCTTCTTTCAATGATATAACGATCTGACCCTTTTTTCTTGTCACGAGTTTTGTAGCCTTTAGCTAACAAACCTTTACGTGAACGTGGATGACCACCTGATGATCTACCCTCACCACCACCCATAGGGTGATCTACCGGGTTCATGGCAACACCACGTACCCTTGGGCGACGGCCTAACCAGCGTTTGCGGCCGGCTTTACCTAATACTGCGTTTGCTTTCTCGCCGTTTGATACCGAGCCTATAGTAGCAAGGCAGGTAGCCAATATCATGCGCGTTTCGCCAGAAGGCAATTTGATGATGGCGTATTTACCATCACGTGCAGATAATTGTGCGTAGGTACCTGCACTGCGTGCAATAATACCGCCCTGGCCAGGGTTAAGCTCGATGTTGTGGATGATAGAACCTAAAGGGATGTTCTTAAGCGGCATTGTGTTGCCAACTTCAGGAGCAGCGCCTTCGCCAGATACTACAGTTTGACCAACTGTTAAACCTGTAGGGGCAATCATGTATCTTTTCTCGCCATCAACAAAGTGTAGCAATGCTATACGTGCCGAACGGTTTGGATCATATTCAATTGTTGCAACTTTTGCAGGGATGTTAAACTTATTACGTTTAAAATCAATTAACCTGTATGCTTGCTTGTGGCCACCGCCTAAATAGCGCATGGTCATTTTACCGCTGTGGTTACGTCCGCCAGACCTTGTGTTGGCCGCTACAACTAACGACTTTTCAGGTACGTTGGTTGTAATATCAGAATTTGATACATCAATTCTGAAACGGGTACCCGGTGTAACCGGTTTAAATCTCTTTACTGCCATGTCTTAATTATATATTGCTGTAAAAATCTATTGTTTCACCATCTTTCAGCGTAACGATGGCCTTTTTGTATGTTGCGGCGCGGCCTGTAACTGCACCCGCTTTTGTGTTGCGGCTTTTAAGCTTGCCTACATACTTCATTGTGTTAACTGCTGTAATATTAACACCGTACATAGCTTCAATAGCGCCTTTGATCTGAATTTTGTTTGCTCTGTGATCAACTTTGAAAGCATAACGGTTAAGCTTCTCAGTTAATTGAGTTACCTTTTCAGTAAGTAAGGGTTTCTTTAAAATTTCCATAATTACTTAGCTAATGCTTCCTCCAAAGTTTTAACAGCACCTGTAGTAAGGATAAGTTTACCAGCGTTTAACACATCGTAAGTGTTAAGCTGCTCAACAGAGATCACCTTAGTTTTTTTCAGGTTACGGCTTGATAAATACACATTGTTGTTTTCTACACCTGCTAATACCAGTAACGTTTTATCGTTGGTAACATTCAGGTCAGCTTCCATCTGGATATAAGTCTTGGTTTTGATGGCGTCAAAGCTGAAGTCTTCAAGAACCAGGATGTTGTTATCCTGTGCTTTGTATGATAAGGCAGATGCACGTGCCAATGATTTAAGCTTTTTGTTCAGCTTAAAGCTATAGTCGCGCGGTTGCGGGCCAAATACACGTCCACCACCATTAAACAATGGAGATTTGATGCTACCTGCACGGGCACCGCCGGTACCTTTTTGTTTATGTAATTTGCGGGTACTCCCTGCAATTTCATTACGTTGTTTTGATTTGTGCGTACCCTGGCGCTGGTTAGCCAAGAACTGCTTTACATCTAAGTAAATAGCATGATCGTTAGGCTCTACACCGAATACGGACTCAGGCAGTTGCACCTTGGCACCTGTTTCTTTACCTGATAGATTTAATACGTTGATTTCCATCTTATTTATCCACTATTACGAATGAACCCTTAGCACCGGGAATAGAACCTTTAACCACAATTAGGTTTTGCTCAGAAAATACTTTAACCACTTCAAGGTTTTGTACTTTAACACGAACGTTACCCATTTGACCTGCCATGCGCATTCCTTTGAATACACGTGAAGGCCATGAAGACGCACCCAGTGAACCTGGAGCACGTAAACGATTGTGCTGACCGTGAGTTTGCATACCCACACCACCAAAACCGTGACGTTTTACAACACCCTGAAATCCTTTACCTTTTGAAGTACCTACAACATCAACGTAATCTCCGGCAGCGAAAATGTCTACAGTGATGGTATCACCAAGAGCTTTTTCATCTTCGAAAGTTTTAAATTCAACTAATTTACGTTTTGGAGTTGTACCGGCTTTTTGGAAATGGCCTTTTAACGGACCAGAGGTGTTTTTTTCCTTCTTCTCGCCATACGCTAACTGAACAGCAGCGTATCCGTCTGTGTCAACAGACCTGATCTGAGTTACTACGCAAGGGCCAGCTTCGATTACTGTACACGGAATGTTTTTCCCTGTCTCATCGAAAATGCTGGTCATTCCTACTTTTTTACCAATTATTCCTGACATTTTCTTTATTTTATTTGTGCCCATCGAAGCAGTAGGGCTTCGTTCAAGGCATATTATTTCCCCCTTAAGGGACGGCAAAGATAGGAATTTTGTATTAATTGTCAAATACTTAACAAGTTATTTTTAAATATTTATCGGGTATAATAAAATCAGGTAACGAATTTCTCAAAATGCTGCTTTTTAGGTATTTGATATTTGTTGATATTGGGCTTATCAAGCAATTATGAAATCTTAATATCCTACAGCCGGGCAGTGATAAGGTTGCAACAGGAAAGATCGGATAGTATCCCAATGCATACTTTTTTTTGTTATTTTGCCAATATGAATTTTTACACCCGCAAATGGGTTAAACCCGAAGACCTTAATGCTCATGGTACACTATTTGGCGGCCGCCTGCTTAGCTGGATTGATGAAGAAGCCGCCATTTATGCCATTATACAACTTGGCACAAACGGCTGTGTAACCAAATATATGTCTGAGATAAATTTTATTAGTTCGGCAAAGCAGGGCGATATTATCGAATTAGGCATCAAGGCTACCGGCTTTGGTCATACCTCTATCAGCCTAACCTGCCAGGTGCGTAATAAGATCACCCACCGTGTTATAGTTACGGTAGATAAAATCGTTTTTGTAAGCCTGGACGAAGCCGGCAAACCCGTAGCGCACAATAAAACGGCTATCCATTATACAGATGAGCGGTTAAGGGAAGATGATTAAAGGTTACAATCCTGAGACCCGACTTAGAATCTCCGAATCAGTAATTGTATCTGATTCAGATTTATCATAGATAGAAAGAAGGAAGATCCTTTCTTCAACAATCTTAACATAGGTAATTACTCGCGCACCTCCTGACTTTCCTTTACCTTTAGAAGAGATGGCTAGTCTTATTTTATAACAGTTATTCCCAAGGGGTATACCAAAACTTGGATTGTTTTTTAGAGTGGATATTAATTTTATCAGATCTGCCTTTAAAGACAAGTGCTTTTTAACAAGCCGCTTTAATTCTTTTTCAAATCTTTCGGTAGGAATAATGTTAAAGCTCATTCAAAAGCTGTTCTATCGATTTTGCGTCTATTTTGTCCTCTTGGTACAACTTTACAAACTTTGCCGACTCCTCTAAGTCATTCAAAATTTGCTTTTTTTTAATTGCTTTGCTTTGCTTTTGATTGGAGTCAATAACCGTCACTTTCCCTCCTAATTGCTTAGCCAAATCAGCAAGCGTTTTGCCTGCCTTATCAGATATTTCGATTGTGAGCGTTGTCATAAAACAAATTTAACATGAATTCCCCATATTAGTCAATTTATTGAGGAATTACTCTCCGGGCAACTCCTTGCCTATATATATAGTAATGGTAAAGATGGTAGACAAGCATAGTTAAATTAAAACCCGTAGCGCACAATAAAACCGCAATACATTATAAAGATGAGCGGTTAAGGGAGGATGATTAAGGATGTAATTAGAGTCGTTTGCAACACCGAATATTCCTGAAAGGAGTGCTAACCCAGTGTTTTAATAAAATATTGATTATTAGTTCTTTAAGAATTATTTTTAATTAAAAGTGTTAACCTTTGTACACTTTTTAAGGTATAGTTTACCCCATCATCAGCCTTTTGATCTATCACAGTAGTCCGTTTAAGTTGCTCCACGTATTCATAAAACTTGCAAAACGACAGCCAAAATTCAAATCGGATCTGCTATCAACACGGCACGAATTAAGTTTAATTAAGATTATAATTCCTTGATGAATGACTTTTTTCTATTTTAGTTCAAAACTTTATTAAATGAAAAAATCGTTACTTATCATCACTCTACTATTTCCATTTATTGCGTCCGCGCAAAAATTGCAGAAGCCAGCAATTGACAAATTAACCGGTGACACCACCTGGACAACTTCGAGAGAAAAACTTTTTTTGCATGGCAATTATTTAACCGGCCAGGGCGAAGCCGCCCTTTGTTTTTTAAGGGCTGCTAAAGGTTCAAAAGATTTAATTATTAACCTTCAGGTGATGAATAAATCGAATTACCCTTCGATGGTTACCGGAAGCAAAGCTTATTTTAAATTTGCAGATAATTCAACTGTAGTACTTACCTGTGCAGCTAACGATTCCATATTTCAAGCAGCGATTTGGCTGTGTTAGGAAGCACGTACGGTTTATATACCTTAAAAGCTGATGATATTGCCAAGTTAACATCGTCAGACCTGACGTTTTTAAGAGTCGAAACTACTACCGGAAATTTTGATTGCGACATAAAATCCAAGAATGCCGAAATGTTTAAAAAGCAGTTTGCTTTAATTGCAAGCCATTAATATAAATGGGGACATAATAAAGAAAGTCCTTGTTAAACCTGGGCTTTCTTTATTATAAATTTCTGTTATTACCCCATCATCAGCCTTTTGATCAGTTCGGCGCTTTGCTTATTGCCCTCCTCTAGCCGGCCTGCAAAAAACGACTGCACTTCATTAAAGTGCTTCTTGTAGCCTTCCATATCGCCATAACCTATTATAGCGCTCCACTCCCGCACAGCAGAGTGAAATTCTAGGTCGTCGCCGCGGATGGTTTTGTCATACAGGGCTGTCATGATAGATTCCTCTAACAACTCTTCATTCTTAAACAGGTATTCAGCAATCCCTAACCGCAAGCGGAAAGGCGGGGTCTGGCAGATGAGGTTATCGTAAGGATTAACTCCAAGATGATACCAGGCATCAACCATACTTAATATACTCAGATGGGAATTAGGCTTCTGATGGCCGGCATCCTTAGCTAAAGAAAACTCGCGCATTACGGCATCGTTAAACATAATGGGCTTGCGGCTTTCATGAAACACAAAATCTCGCGCCTTATAGATCCGGTCGCGAAAGGCCTGCTCTTCCTCGCGGATCATTAACTTAAATAACTCCGATTCGGAATTGGCGTATTGCTTTACCTGCTGCCGGGCATAAGGGTTTAAGATAGCCAGGCCTGCATATACGTGGGCTTTGTAACTAAATATCCGCAGTGTAGTCAGTATTTTAACATTGTCTATCCCGCCAATGTAAGAGGCATTCTCCCACGGGAAAAAGCCTGCAGCTTTCCAGGCGGTGCCCATACTTTCGAAGCCTACGTGGGTTACAGCCTGTGTATCCGCTACAATTTTATCGTGCTCATGGTAATCGGCTATCTCTACAATGTCGGTTTCAATAGCTGTAAACAGATCAAACATCTGTTGATAAGCTTCACGCTCGCCCCGATGCGGAATCAGGATCAGCTTCTGCCCTTTCGGTTCAAAGCCCGGGCCGTGCATGGCATGGAACGTTACAATCTGCGCATCGGCAGGCAGGTATTTTTCAAATATGGCTATCTCGGGGTGCTTTACAGAAGTTTGCCCCGCTACGATAGCGCCAAACTTGGTCGACGGGCCGCATTGAGCCACCACGTCCTCCAGTTTATCAGCTTCTACCGAATAGATGATCAGGTCGCTAATACGGGCAACATCTTTACCATCATCCATCAGGGTAATACCTAATGGGTTTAGCTCCTCTTCTAACCTTTCGCGGTTTACAGGCATATCGCAACCGCAAACAGCATAAC
Organism: Mucilaginibacter sp.; assembly: GCF_964263795.1. GTDB lineage: Bacteria > Bacteroidota > Bacteroidia > Sphingobacteriales > Sphingobacteriaceae > Mucilaginibacter. Next base: position 60 of record NZ_CAXVWK010000063.1, on the reverse strand, counting down.
CCGCTTTTGAAAAAGCTTTGGCATACAAACGGCCCATATCGCCCAAACCTATAACACCTA
>NZ_CAXVWK010000062.1:0-25369 GCF_964263795.1 Mucilaginibacter sp. | reverse complement strand
TTTTCGGGTATCGAGCGCACCTATCAGGCCTGGAACGGGATTCCCGACTATATCATCAGTGATGAGAGTATCCCCAACCGCCGCCGTTATAATGAATTGGGCCTTATGCCGGATGGTAGTTATTATAAAGACCAGGTAGATAACTACCAGCAAAACCATTATCAGTTACTTTACGATCAGCGGTTGTCTGACAAAGTATCGTTTAGCGGCGCATTGCATTATACAAAAGGGTTTGGTTATTACGAAGAATTTAAGGCCGACGCCAGCGTAGCTGATTACGGCTTAACCCCGGTTATTATAGGCGGCACAACAATTACCAATACCGATCTGGCCCGGCGCCGCTGGCTGGATAACGATTTTTACGGTGTCACCTACGCGCTTAAATACCTGCCGTCAAATAAGCTTAACTTTACTTTGGGCGGCGCTTACAACCGTTACACGGGTGCGCATTTTGGCAACATTATTTATACCCAACAAAGTGCAGGCATTGGCCCAAACTACGAGTACTACCGTGACGACGCTAAAAAGAATGATTTCAATATTTTTGGCCGTGCAGAGTATAAAGCAGGTGACCTGACTCTTTTTGCTGATATGCAATACCGCCGTATTTATTATTCGTTCTTAGGTTTCGACAGGAATTTAAACAACGTACAGCAAAATGCAACACTCAATTTTTTTAACCCTAAAGCGGGGGTAACTTATGAAATTGATGAGCATAATAATGTTTACGCTTCTTTTGCTGTGGGCAATCATGAGCCTAACCGCGATGATTATACCAACAGTACCCCGGCCAGCAGGCCTAAGCCAGAAAACCTGAAAGATTTTGAAGCCGGGTACCGTACCACTGGCGATGTTTTTAAAGGGGGTGTTAACGGGTTTTACATGCTTTACAAAAACCAATTGATCCTTACGGGATCATTAAATGACGTGGGTGCACAGATCCGCAACAATGTGGATAACAGCTATCGCGCCGGTATAGAGTTGGATGGGCGTGTAAAAGTGGCTAAACAACTGAGCGTTGCAGCAACCGCTACATTAAGCACCAATAAGATCAAAAATTACAGCCAGTTTTTTAACAACTACGATGATAATACGCAGGCCGAGATCTTTTTAAAGAAGACCGATATTGCTTATTCCCCATCCTTCATCACATCCGGCGAAGTAAGCTACACACCTTTTACAGGTGGCGAAATTGCACTGATAGGCAAGTACATCAGCAGCCAGTACCTGGATAACACCATGAATACCAACCCAACTGCGTTCCCGGTTGTGGTGAGTAATCGTTTTGCAACCAACCGCCAACTGGATGGGTATTTTGTAAGCGATGTAAGAATGCGCTATAACTTTAGTGTTAAATCGGTAAAAAATATTGGTATAGGTTTGCTGGTGAACAACATCTTCAGCAAAAAATATGAAGCTAACGGCGCTACCTATCCGGATATTGAAGGTGGCCACGTAATTAACTACAACTATTATTTTCCGCAAGCCACGCGCAATTTCCTGGCTTCGGTTAACCTGAGCTTTTAATATGCAAAGCTGGGTAGCATTATTTATAGACCAGGGAAAGGCGACTACCTGGCTGGAGTGGCTGGCCGTAGTGCTTGGCGTTGCCGAGGTATTGCTGGCAAAAGCAAACAAAGTGTGGCTGTACCCAACAGGTATAGCCGCCACTTTACTGTCAATATATTTATTGGTTAATGCGGCGCTTTATGCCGAGTGCCTGCTTAATGGTTATTATGTGGTAATGAGCGTTTACGGATGGTATTACTGGATAAAAAAACGAAACGAACCACCCGTAAAAGTAACTTACGCCAGTAGGCAGGAATGGGTTACAACTTTGCTTATTGTGTTTGCAGGCTGGGGTTTATTATACCTTGCCCTTGTAAACTTTACTGCGTCAACAGTGCCGGTTTGGGATGCCTGGGTTTCATCAACAGCATGGGCGGGTATGTGGTTGCTGGCCAGGCGCAAGATCGAGAACTGGATCCTGCTCAATATCAGTAACCTTTTTGCTATCCCGTTGCTGTACCACAAAAACCTGGTGATGTTTGCTGTACTAACGCTCATCTTATTTGTTGTAGCCATTTTCGGTTACATCGAATGGCGAAGGATAATCCGAAATACGGATTCTCCAAACAGTGACAAAGGGTTAATTAATTCAACATTTTCCCTTTCGGGGAATACGGAGGCGCAACATGGCGTATAACCATCACCCGTCGGCTTTAATGCAGCCGGATTGGACGGCAATAATTCGCGACCATGCAGCCGGGGCCGAGCAGTCAGAAAGGCTTCATCCGGCACAGCTGGAGCTGGTTTATCAGCAGCAATGGTTTAACCTGCTGGCACCCGCAATTTATGGAGGCCAGGAAACACCCCTGCCCAAACTGGTGAAAATTGAAGAGGCCTTAAGCTGGGCCGATGGCAGCCTTGGCTGGGTAGTAACCCTATGCAGCGGCGCGGGTTGGTTTGGCGGTTTTATTGACCCGGGTTTAGCACAAAGCATTTTTGCTCATTCACATGTATGCCTTGCCGGCAGCGGTGCAGCCACCGGTACCGCAAGGATTACCGGCAACGGCTATACCATCAATGGCGATTGGAAATACGCGAGCGGGGTGCACCATGCTACCCATATCACCATCAATTGTGAAATTACCGGCACTGATGGGCCTGTGTTAAATGCAGACGGATTGCCACTGGTGCGACCTTTTGTGATAGACCGCCAGGATGCACAGCTGCATAAAGGATGGAAATACATGGGCATGGTAGCTACCGGCAGCGATGCCTACACGATAAGCGACCTGTATGTAGATCGTAACCGCTGTTTCGAGATTGATGCTACTGCAGCATTAATTGACAGTAAATTATATACCTACCCGTTTTTGCAGCTGGCCGAGGCAACGCTCGCGGCCAACCTATCGGGCATGGCGATGCATTTTTTAGACCTGTGCGTACCCGCCTTTCAAAATAAGGCAACCAACATTCGGCGGGTAAACCTGGCCAACGTTGCAGTGATGGACGAAGCATTGCTTAACGCAGGCAATTTAATGGGCCAGGCACGAGAAGATTTCTTTGCCGCCGTAGGTGCCTCATGGAATTGCCCGGATGACCAGCAGTTACTCAGTAAGGTAAGCAGATCGAGCCGGATGCTGGCCAAAGTCGCCCGCGAATGCGTGGACGAATTATTCCCTTACTGCGGCCTGTTAGCGGCATCAACAGAAACCGAACTGAACCGTGTTTGGCGCGATTTGCATACTGCCAGCCAGCATGCGCTACTTACATTTTTAGAGTAGACCGCTGGCAGGTATTTAACAACACCGTAACGCAAATATCACATTGTATTTTAAATGCATTTGTGATATTTGTGTTTTTAATCGTCCCCCACTTCGCACACATGAAGAACAAAATACTGCTTATTTTAGCACTGGCAGGCGCCACTCTTAGCTCATCAGCCCAAACAAAAAAACCTTTACCCGTATCCGCACAAACATTAGCCCGCCCCAAACTGGTGGTAGGCCTGGTGGTTGATCAAATGCGCTGGGATTACCTGTACCGCTTTTATGACCGTTACCAGGCAGGCGGCTTTAAACGCATGCTTAACGAGGGCTTTACCTGCGAAAATACGCTGGTTCCTTACATCCCTACCGTTACAGCGGCAGGCCATACCTGTGTATACACCGGTTCGGTACCGGCTATACATGGCATTGCAGGTAACGACTGGACCATACAGGCAACCGGCAAATCTATGTACTGTACTGATGATAGCACTGTAGTTGGCGTAGGCAGTACATCTGCCGCGGGCAAAATGTCGCCCCGCAATTTGCTGGCCAGCACCGTTACAGACGAACTGCGTTTAGCAACCAATTTCCGCTCAAAGGTTATCGGTATTGCTTTAAAAGACCGGGGCGGTATACTGCCCGGAGGCCACGCTGCCAATGCTGCCTATTGGTTTGATGATGCTACCGGCAACTGGATAACCAGTACTTATTACATGACCGACCTGCCGGCATGGGTTAAAACATTTAACGCGAGTAAACCGGCCGAAAAATATTTAAAACAAGATTGGAATGCCTTGTACCCGATAAATACTTACGTACAAAGCGCGCCGGATAACAGCCCGAAGTATGAAGGCAAATTTGCCGGTACCGATGCGCCAACCCTGCCGGTTAAAACATCTGCTTTGTATAACGGCCGCATGGGCATGATCCGCAGTACGCCTTACGGTAACACCATGACGCTTGATCTGGCTAAAGCTACCATTGAGGGCGAGGCTTTAGGCAAAAATGTAGTTACCGACTTTTTGGCGGTAAGCTTATCGTCGACAGATTATGTAGGGCACCAGTTTGGCCCTAACTCGGTTGAGGTTGAAGATACTTACCTGCGCCTGGATAATGACCTGGCCGCTTTTTTTACTTATCTTGATGGTAAACTGGGCAAAGGCAATTACAGTGTATTCCTTACTGCCGACCACGCCGCGGCACACAACCCGCAATTTTTAATTGACCATAACATCCCTGCAGGTGTTTGGAACGATAGCCCGGTGCGCACCGCCTTAAACAAATTGCTGGAAGATAAGTACAAAGTGAAAAACCTGGTGCTGAATTTTGGCAACTACCAGGTGAACTTTAACAATGCAGCCATCAAAAAAGAAAACCTGAGCAATGAAGGCTTAAAAGCAGATTGTATAGATTTCCTGCAAAAACAGCCGGAAATTGCTTACGTGGTAGATATGCAGCGCATTCAATCGGCAAGTATGCCTGATGAATTGCGTACACGCATTACAAACGGTTACAATGCAGAGCGCAGCGGTGCTATCCAGATTATACTGAAACCGGGATGGTACAGCGGCCATGGTGCAACCGGTACCACGCATGGTACCTGGAACCCTTATGATGCCCACATCCCGTTGGTGTTTATGGGCTGGGGAATTAAGCACGGCAGCCTGACCCGCGAAACCCATATGACTGATATTGCCGCGACAGTTGCCCAGTTGCTGCACATCCAGGCGCCAAACGGAAACATTGGTACAGCCATTGGCGAGGTGCTGAAATAAAAATACAGCCATCACAGTTTAAATATAATTTAATTAGGCTGTGGTGGCATCGTTTTGTCAGTGGGTTAATTTTACTTCGTTGATTATCAATGCGTTCATGTTAAACGCTTGCGTTCACGGCCGTGAACGTGAACACCCCGCACGTTATCGCCGTCGCGTTTTCTATCTTTGGAGATATTGCGATAACCTTTTATAAATGAAAAAATACATCTCCAGGTTCCATTATTTAACGCAGGACCTGCCTAACCGCAGCCATGCCGAGCAGGCCCAAATTGCCTGCGAAGCCGGGGCCAATTGGGTGCAGTACCGCTGTGCGAGTAAAACCGATGACGAGATGCTGCCCGAGATCCACCAGATCGCATCCATATGCGATGACTGGGGCGCTACGCTTATTTTGGCAAACCATTACCATTTGCTGGATAGGGTTGATGCGCAGGGCGTCCATATCGAAGACCTTAACGCCGATTTTGCTGCCATTCGCAAAGCGATAACAGATGAAAAGACCTTAGGTGCATCTGCATATAGCTTACAGGGATTAATGCAAATTCAAAATACAGGTGCAGTTGATTACTGCGGTTACGGACCGTTTGCACACACCGATACACGGCCCAACGATAAAGCGCTGTTAGGTTATGATGGTTACCGCAAGTTAGAGCGCCAACCCATTAGCATCCCGGTAATTGCGGTGGGCGGCATTCAGCTAAAAGATGTGGAGCAGCTTATCAAAACAGGTGTTTATGGCATTGCGGTATCCGGCACGGTCAACCTCTCGGCTGATCCGGCAGGGATGATCAAAGAAATTTACAGGAAGCTTTATTAAAGAACTCCGGCTGCATTTATTCCGCGGTGCTTTAGGTAGATATGCTCATCTAATATTTGTCCGTTTTTAAACACCACACCTTTTAGAATACCCTGCTTTTCATAACCCGCCTTTTCCAGCACACGCATGGAGGATGGGTTCCAACTAAACACACCGGTTTGCAGGCAAATTATATCAAATTGATTAAAAGCATAATCTGTCATCAGTTTGGTAGCTTCTGTCATTACACCCCTACCCCAAAAATCTTCACCCAGCCAATAGCCGATAACGGGCGACCGCTCGAACACATCGGCCCTAAACTCAATGCCAATGGTCCCGGCGAAACGGCCGCCAATCTCTATTACAAATGAGGTGATGGGATCTTCGTCTATCTTTAAATTGATAAAAAATGCTGCATCAGCCAAAGTATATGGCGACGGGAAGCGGTTGTACAGGTTGGCCGCTATTTTGGGATTATCTGCAAGTCGTTGCAATTCTTTGGCATCATCACGTTGCCATCTGCGAAGCCGGAATCCGTCGCCTTTAATTTCCATTTTGTAACAATCAAAGCGTTAAAAATAGTAATATTACTTTAACTGTTAAATTGCACCGGCAAACAGCCTTTTCTTTGATCAATTTAAACATGAAAAAACTTTTTACCCCATTATTGCTCCTTGTATTTGCCGGCGCTTCGGCCCAGAAATTGGAAAAGCTTACCGTAGAAAAGATCATGCGCGACCCCAAATGGATGGGGGTTTCGCCGTCAAATATCCGTTGGAGTGATGATAGCCGTAAAGTTTATTTTAACTGGAACCCTAAGAATGAAGATCGGGATGGAATGTATTACGTCACCACCGCCAATTTAAAACCTCAGGATCTTAACCTTGCCGACCGCAAAGTGCTGGTGCCCGAAAATGGTAAGCTTAATAAAAAAGGCACATTAAAAGTTTACGAAAAAAATGGGGATATTTTTCTGTTAGATATCAAACCGGGCAAAGTAGTGCAGCTTACCAATACTACCGCCCGCGAAAGCAACCCTACCTTTAGCGGCGACGAAACCAGCATTATCTTCACAAATGAAAATGATCTGTTTGCCATCAAATTAGCCAAAGGCGAACTAATCCAGTTAACCAGTTTTGTAAAAGCTGCTGCGGCTACCCCGGCAGCTGCAGGCCGCAGAGGCGCTGCCGGTAACACCCAGGGAGGCAACGAACAGGAACGCTGGCTCAAAAAACAACAGATGGAACTGTTTGATATAATCAAGGTTAATGACAAGAACCGCAAACTCGATTCGGTAGAAAGGAAAGAATCCCAGCCAGTCAAACTCCGCGAGATCAATATTGGCGATAAGCGCCTGGGCAGTACCCAGCTTAGTCCCGATGGCAGATACGTTACCTACCGTTTAACGCAACCTGCCGAAGGCGCTAAAAATACCATCGTCCCTAATTATGTAACAGCTTCGGGCTATACTGAAGATATACCTAACCGCACCAAAGTGGGCAGCCCGCAATCAACCTCCGTTAACTACATTTTTGATAAGCAGCGCGATACCGTTTACAGCATTATTACAATGGATATCCCGGGGATAAAAGATCTGCCCGACTATTTAAAAGAATACCCAAAACAGTTAGAAGAACGCAGGAAAGCTAATGCCGACCGCAAAGTAGATATCAGCAATGTTTACTGGAGCGAAGACGGTAAAAGCGCTGTTGTTGCGGTTGAATCGCAGGATAATAAAGACCGTTGGATCATGAAGCTCGATCCGCAAACCGGTAAGCTTACGCTGCTTGACCGCCAGCGCGATGAAGCGTGGATAGGTGGACCTGGCATCAGCAATTTCGGTAACAGTTTGGGGTATATCGATAACACCCGCTTTTATTATCAGAGCGAAGTAAGCGGTTACTCACACCTGTACATTGTTGATGTTTTAAACGGTCAGAAAAAGCAGCTGACCAGCGGCAAGTGGGAAGTGCAAAGCCTGCGGCTTTCTAATGATAAAAAAACGTTTTATTTTACGGCTAATATCGAACATCCGGGTATTACACATTTTTACCGCATCCCGGTAACCGGGGGTGTGCCGGTTAAACTTACATCGATGAAGGGTGGCAATGAGATTGACCTTTCGCCTGACGAAAAATGGCTGGCCATCCGCTATTCTTATGCTAACAAACCCTGGGAGCTTTACCTGCAAGCTAATAAGCCCGGCGCAAAGGCGGTGCAGGTAACCAACTCAGTAACCGACGAATTTAAATCATACCCATGGAAAGTGCCCGAAGTAATTAGCTTTAAGAACCGTTACGGAAAGGATATTTACGCCCGCGTTTATCAACCTAAAAACGCTGATCCTGCCAAGCCAGCCGTAGTGTTTGTTCATGGCGCAGGCTATCTGCAGAACGTACATTACTGGTGGAGCAGCTATTTCCGCGAATATATGTTCAACAATCTGCTGGTTGATAATGGCTATACGGTTATGGATATTGATTACACTGCCAGCTCGGGCTATGGCCGTGACATCCGTACGGGTATTTATCGCCACATGGGCGGCGCCGATTTGACCGACCAGGTAGACGGCGTGAAGTTACTGGTTGATAAATATGGCGTAAATCTTAAGCATGTTGGCTTGTATGGCGGCTCTTACGGAGGGTTTATTACGCTGATGGCATTGTTTACCCAGCCGGATGTTTTTGCTGCAGGCGGCGCTTTACGGTCTGTTACAGATTGGGCTCACTATAACCACGGGTACACTTCAAATATTTTAAATGAACCTTACGACGATGAGAAAGCCTACCGCCAAAGCTCGCCAATTTACTTTGCCGATGGCTTAAAAGGCCACCTACTGATGGCGCATGGTATGGTAGATCAGAATGTAAACTTTCAGGATATTGTAAGGCTTACCCAGCGATTGATAGAACTGCATAAAAGCAATTGGGAACTGGCACCGTATCCGGTAGAAGACCACGGTTTTGTACAACCCAGCAGCTGGACAGACGAGTATAGCCGGATCTTTAAGCTTTTTGAAGACAATTTGAAAGGAAAATAAATGAAAAAACGAATTAGCGTTTGTTTAATCCTTTATACTGCCTTTGCCTGCACCCCGGCCAAACATCCGGCTACAGTACAAATCAGCCTGATTAATAACAAGCAGTCTGTACAGTTCAAAGGTTTGGATTATGCCGTAATGCGGGAGATCGGCCGCGACTCGTCAGCGCAGGAGTGGCAAAGCCTTATACCCGTGTACCGCATGCCGCAGGATACAGATATGAAAAACTACCAGCCCGAGCAGCCCGGCAGGTATCAAATTAAAGACAGTGCGGTTGTATTTACCCCCGATACACCTTTTGCGGCCGGGCGCGTTTATTTTGTGCGTAACTACCGCTTAGGCGAGGGCGCAACCCTTGCCGATTATCTAAAGGGACGCACTCAACCAGGGCGAACACGCTTTACCGATTTGATTTTTAAGCAATAAGCCCTTGAATTTTAGATTTTTTATGCTATATTTGCATCTGAATTAAAAAAGAGGGGGCGATTAGTCCCCTCTTTTATTTTATCAATCAAATTATCATCCACCCCATTGCTATCGGGATAAAAGGAAAATTTACGGTAATGAATATTGAAAAAAGAGTAACGGAACTGGTTGAAGAGAAAATAGCCGATATGCCCCATCTGTTTTTGGTGGACGTGAAAATGCATTCGAACGGAAAGCTCATTGTACTGGTTGACGGCGATAGCGGCATAGGTATAGCAGATTGCGCCGCAATAAGCAGGCATGTAGGCTTCCATCTGGAAGAGGAGAACGTAATTGAGGAGCCTTATAATCTGGAGGTTTCATCACCGGGCATAGATACCCCGTTGGTTTTAACCAGGCAGTATGAAAAAAACATTGGCCGTACGTTAGCTATTAAAATGGACGATGGCACAAAGCGTGAGGGTACGCTGTTAAGCGTTGCCGGCGATGCGATAACCATAGAAGAAACAATAAAACAAAAGGGGAAAAAGGCTGAGGTTGTTGAAAGCGTTATCCCGACAAATAACATAACAGAAACAAAGGTTTTAATATCATTCAAGTAGAAGATGAGCAATATTAATTTAATTGATTCTTTTCAGGAATTTAAAGATTTCAAGAACATTGACCGCCCAACCATGATGAGCGTTCTGGAAGACGTTTTCAGAAGCATGATCAGGAAAAAGTACGGTACAGACGAGAATTGTGACGTGATTGTAAACACCGATAATGGTGACCTGGAGATCTGGCGTACACGCGTGGTAGTTGAAGATGAGTTTAGTGAGGATGATGACCTGGAGATTGAACTGGCCGAAGCAAAAAAATACGACGAGGATTTAGAAGTAGGCGATGATTACGTTGAACTGATCACGTTAGAAAGCTTTGGCCGCCGTGCTATTTTAGCTGCGCGCCAAACCCTGGTATCTAAAATATTAGAACTGGAGAAAGACGAGATCTTCAAAAAATATAAAGACCGCGTAGGCGAAATTGTAACAGGCGAGGTTTACCAGGTTTGGAAAAAAGAAACTTTGGTTTTGGATGATGAAGGTAACGAGCTTTTATTGCCGAAAACCGAGCAGATCCCTGCCGATTATTTCAAAAAAGGCGATAGCGTAAGGGCGATCATCAGCAAGGTGGATATGCTTAACAGCAATCCAAAGATCATTATATCCCGTACAGCACCTGAGTTTTTACAGCGCTTGTTCGAGATGGAAGTGCCGGAGATTTTCGACGGTTTGATCACAATCAAAAAGATCGTTCGCGAACCGGGCGAAAGGGCCAAGGTTGCTGTAGAATCTTATGATGACCGTATCGATCCGGTTGGTGCCTGTGTAGGTATGAAAGGGTCACGTATCCACGGTATCGTACGCGAACTGAAGAACGAAAACATTGACGTAATTAACTACACAAATAATATACAGCTGTACATACAGCGTGCTTTATCGCCGGCCAAGATCACCTCTATTAAATTAGATGACGATAAAAAAACGGCTGCTGTGTATTTAAAGCCCGATCAGGTATCGTTAGCCATTGGCCGCGGCGGCCATAACATTAAACTGGCAGGTAAATTGACAGGGTATGAAATTGATGTTTACCGTGAAGCTGATGAACATGATGAGGATGTGGATATCGAAGAATTCTCTGACGAGATCGACAGCTGGATATTAGACGAATTCAAACGCATAGGGCTTGATACCGCGAAATCTGTATTGGCACTATCGGTTGGTGAGTTAGTTAAGCGTACCGATCTGGAAGAAGAAACGGTAAAAGAAGTTTTATCAATTCTGCAGGCGGAATTTGAATAAACGAAATAACACGAATAAAAAATCGTATTTTTGCGATAATTAGAGAGAAAATTTAATAAATGTCAGAAGACAAATCCATAAAATTAATAAAAGCAGTAAAAGAACTGAACATTGGTATGGGTACCATTGTCGATTTTTTGGCTACCAAAGGTTTCAAAGTTGAAAAGCAACCGATGGCCAAGCTGGATAACGATATGTATACCACCCTTTTAAAGGAATTTGCTGTCGACAAAATTATTAAGGAGGAGGCCAAACAGATCAAGATAGGCAACATCCGCAAGGAAGAAGGCGTACAAACGCCTGATCGCCCTGCAGAGCAGCCGCGCCGTTCACGTGATTTTGAGAACGAAGAGATCCTGATCAAAAACACGGGCCACTTTTCTTCACCGCAGGTTGAAAAGCCTAAACCGGCCGAGCCGGCACAACCTAAAACCGACGACCGTAGTGATGCGTTGCCTGGTGTAAAGGTAATTGGTAAGATAGACCTTAATAACCTGGGTGCAAAAGCACCGGTTGCAGAAAAACCTGTAGCGGCACCCATCCCGGAGCCCGTTGCAGAAAAACCTGCACCTGTTGTTGAAACGCCTAAAGCGCCAGAACAGGTTGCAGAAAAACCTGCGCCTGTTGCCGAAGCACCTAAGGAAACGCCGCCGGCAGAGCCAGTTGTAGAAAAACCTGCACCTGTTGCCGAAGCACCTAAGGAAACTGCACCGGTAGAGCCGGTTGAAGAGAAACCTGCAGCTGCCGCACAGCCCGAAGCTACGGAAGCACCTGTTGCAGCAGAAGGTGATGATGTGATCCGCGCGAGTGCAGAGCGTTTAAGCGGCCCTAAAATTATTGGCAAGATACAACTACCGGTTAACGCTCCAAAGCGTAACCCTGTAGCTTCGTCGTCAAGTGCTGCGGGTAACGCGGCAGATCAGAAACGTAAGCGTAAACGCAAAGACCAGCAAGGTGCCGGTGGAACAGGTGGCCAGCAGGCCCCGCCAAGCGGAACCATCAACCCTAACCGTCCCGATTTCAGGAACAGGCCGACAGGCCCTCCGGGTGGTGGCAACAGGCCCGATTTTAGAGGCGGCAGAAATGCACCTCCAAGTACCGGCCCTAAAGAAGAACCTTCAGAAAAGGATATACAAGACCAGATCAAAGCTACACTTGCACGCTTAAGCGGCGCAGGTAAGAGCGGTAAATTTGCGCAGCGTGCTAAGTTCCGTCGTCAAAAAAGAGATGATGTGGCCGCAACTGCCGAAGAACTGGCAATGGAGCAGGATGCCCAGTCGAAAGTTTTAAAGGTTACCGAGTTTGTTACCGCAAACGAGCTGGCCCTGATGATGGACGTTTCTGTAACGCAAATTATCTCTACTTGTATGAGTTTAGGGATGTTTGTATCCATTAACCAACGTTTGGATGCCGAAACGCTTAGCATTGTTGCTGATGAGTTTGGCTACCAGGTAGAATTTGTTAAACCACAGGACGAAGAGGCTAACCTTGATCAGGAAGATAACGAGGATGAGTTAATCTCACGTGCACCTATCGTTACCATTATGGGCCACGTAGATCATGGTAAAACATCGTTACTTGATTTTATCCGCAAAACAAACGTAATAGGTGGCGAAGCGGGTGGTATAACCCAGCACATTGGCGCTTATGAAGTTACATTGCCGGATAACAAAGGAAAAATAACATTCCTGGATACACCGGGTCACGAGGCGTTTACCGCTATGCGTGCAAGGGGTGCACAGGTTACCGATATTGTGATCATCGTAATTGCTGCTGATGACAGCGTGATGCCGCAAACCCGCGAGGCCATAAACCACGCGCAGGCTGCAGGCGCGCCGATCATCTTCGCCTTTAACAAAATTGACAGGCCGGGTGCTAATGCCGATAAGGTACGTGAGCAACTATCTGCCATGAATATATTGGTTGAAGAGTGGGGTGGTAAATATCAAACGCAGGAGATCTCGGCAAAAACCGGTTTAAATATCGAACTGCTGTTGGAGAAAGTATTGCTTGAGGCTGAATTGCTTGAACTGAAAGCTAACCCTAACAAACGTGCAGTAGGTACAGTTATTGAGGCTGCCCTTGATAAAGGCCGTGGTATTGTTACCACCATCCTGGTACAGGCAGGCCGCTTAAAGGTTGGTGATCCTATCCTTGCGGGTTGTTATAGCGGGCGTGTAAAAGCGTTAACTAATGAGCGTGGCCAAAGGGTTGAGTCTGCAGGGCCTTCAACACCTGTACAGGTATTGGGTATGCAGGGCGCACCTACCGCGGGCGATAAATTCAACGCCTTAGAAAGCGAAGTTGAGGCACGTGAAATTGCAAACAAACGTTTACAGTTACAACGCGAGCAGGGCTTACGTACACAGAAACACATCACACTTGATGAAATTGGCCGCCGTTTGGCAGTTGGTAACTTTAAGGAACTTAATATTATTGTTAAGGGTGACGTGGATGGTTCTATCGAGGCGTTGTCAGATTCGTTATTGAAATTGTCTACCGAACAGATCCAGGTTAATATTATATCTAAAGCTGTTGGTCAGATCTCCGAATCAGACGTCTTGCTTGCATCCGCATCCGATGCGATCATTATAGGTTTCCAGGTACGCCCGTCAGGTGGTGCCCGTAAGCTTGCCGAAGCAGAGCAAATAGATATCCGTTTGTACTCGATCATCTACGATGCTATCAACGAGATCAAGGCAGCGATGGAAGGCATGTTGGCCCCAACCTTCGAAGAGAAGATTGTTGCGAATGTGGAAATCCGCGAAACCTTCAAGATTAGCAAAGTGGGTACCATTGCAGGTTGTATGGTGTTAGATGGTAAAATTACCCGTAACAGCAAGATCCGCATCGTTCGTGATGGTGTGGTAATCCATACCGGCGAACTGGCTTCACTAAAACGTTTCAAAGACGATGTGAAAGAAGTTGCAACTAATTACGAGTGTGGTTTGAACATAGCTAACTACAACAATATCGAAGTTGGTGATATTGTAGAAGCCTATGAAAATGTTGAAGTGAAACGTAAATTAGCCTAAGGGTTATTTGACCGAATATTTAAAGGGATGGCAAACGCTATCCCTTTTTTGTTTAACAGACTTGTAGATTCTTGCAACAATTAGTAACAATTTTACCGTGTTTCTACTTAACAAGTTTCTCTCGTCACTTACATACAGGGTAAAATCTACTCTTAAAATCCCTTTTTTCTTGTTACACCCACACGCCTTGGTTTCGGGGCTATCTTGCCGGCATCTTCCTCATCCGCACCGTAACGGCGGGCCATTTTAGCAATGCGCTCTTCCATTGTTTCGGTGGTCAGCTTTTCGCGGCCCAGGCTATCTACCATAATCGGGAAGGCAAACGGCGTTGGGCGTTCAATAACTTTTAACACGATACTTTGCGTTTGGATGCGTTGCAGGGCTGCACGCAACCGGAACTCCTCTAACTGAAAAGCCAATGCTTCGTTATAAGCCTGGCGTACCAACAGGTTATCAGGCTCATATTCATTAAATACTTCAAACAGCAGTGAAGTAGACGCCTGTAAATGCTTGTTTTTTACCTGTTGCCCCGGGTAGCCGGTAAATACCAGGCCACCGATGTGTGCAATATCCCTAAACTTGCGGCGCGCCATTTCATTGGCGTTCAAGCTATGCTGGATGTCGTCTATCAGGTTGTCTATTGAGAAGAACGCCGCATCTTCCAGTGCTTCTTCAATCGGTATATCTTCGTCGGTCAACAGTTCAAAGCCATAATCATTCATAGCGATTGAAAAACTTGCCGGTTTTATTTTAGATATGCGGTAAGCCAGCAGGCTTGCCATGCCTTCGTGAACCAGCCGCCCTTCAAACGGATAGAACAATAGGTGGTGTCCTTCCCTTGATTTAAACGACTCAATCAAAAATTCGTGGCTTTGCGGCAGGTGCGATAGCTTGGCCTGCAGATCGAATAGCGGCTTCAATGCCTTTACTTCCACATCAGTTTCAATGCCGTGTGCTACCTCATCGAGCTTGTCCCTAAAAACGGCCGATAACTGTGAAGATAACGGCATCCTGCCACCGGCCCAGCTGGGGATGAGCCCTTTGGTTGCTTTAGATTTTTTTACAAAAGCGGTCATATCCTTCACCTTTATAAACTCCAGGCTACGGCCGGCAAACCAAAAGGTATTACCCGGCTTAAGTTTGCTGATAAATCCTTCTTCAAGCGTACCCAAACTGCCTCCGCTCAACCACTTTACGCGGATACTCAGCTCGCTGGTTATAGTGCCGATGCTTAAACGGTGGCGCATGGCCACCCGGCGACTGTTCACCTTAAACATGCCGTTTTCCACTTCTACCTTTAAAAATTCATCATACTGGGCCAGGGTTTTACCGCCATTGGTGATAAACTCCAGCAGCTGATTATATTCATCACGCCGCATATCGGCAAAGGCATAGGTCGATTTGATCTCGTTATACAATTCATCAGCAGTAAAACCATCAGATACTGCCAGGGTAACCATATACTGGATCAACACGTCGAAGGTGAGAAGCATCGGGTCGCGGCTTTCAAACACGCCTTTTTTGATGGCACTTTTCAGCGCGGCGCCCTCCAGTAATTCTAACGAATGTGTAGGCACATAATACGCTTTTGATATCGCTCCTGGATGGTGTCCGCTCCGGCCCGCACGTTGCATAAATCGCGCAACCCCTTTTGGACTACCCACCTGTACAACGGTATCCACTGGCCTGAAATCTACCCCAAGGTCAAGGCTCGATGTGCAAACTACCACCTTTAGTGCTTCTGCATGCAAGGCTTGTTCTACCCAGTTACGCAGTTCGTTATCCAACGATCCGTGGTGCATGGCCATAATGCCGGCATACTCCGGGTAATTATCGATAATGGCATGATACCAAATCTCGGCTTGCGAACGGGTGTTGGTGAAGATCAGGGTGGTTTTGCTCTTTGCTACTATTTCCATCACCTGCGGCAGCAGCTTAACGCCAATGTGGCCGGCCCACGAGTAGTTCTCAATGTTTTCCGGAATAACGGATTCTATAACCAGTTTCTTATCCACATTAGCCCTCACCATCCTAATCTGCTCCGGAGGGAAATTGTTGCCAAGCAGTACCTCGGCTGCCTGTTCCAGGTTGCCTATGGTAGCAGATATACCCCAGATGCGAAGAGGTGCGAGGAGCGGGAGTTTAAGTGCGGAACCTATTCTGCCCTCCTGTGCCCCGCTTCGCTCCAAATTCCCCGTTCCAAGTCCTTTCAACCTACTTAACCCCAGCTCTACCTGTACACCACGTTTGGTGCCCAGCAACTCGTGCCACTCATCGCATACAAACACCTGTAAGCCCTGAAAAGCTTTGGCGTATTCTTTTTGCGCCATCATCAGGTGCAAACTTTCGGGGGTGGTTAACAATACCTCGGGCAGCTTGCGTTTCAAGGCAGCTTTCTCTGCAGCAGATGTATCACCTGTGCGGGTCATGATGCGCCAGGGCAGGCCTAGGTCATCACACACTTCCTGCATCGCCTTACGGATATCATTGGTAAGTGCACGCAGCGGCGTTATCCAAAGCATCAGTAAGCCGTTGTTTTTTTGGGTGGTGTAAGTGTCCGGGTATTTGTTGATAAACTCTGCCAGGAACGGCAGGAAGAGCGCAAAGGTTTTACCACTACCGGTAGGCGCGTTGAGCAAACCTGAGAAGCCCGACAAGTAGGCCGCTTCCATTTCTTTTTGAAACGGGAACTGCTTCCAGTTTTTTTGCTTATACCACTGCTGTATTACCTTTTGGCCTTTTGTGATCATTTAGTTTGCTAACAATATACTTTGTTTTGAGTTATAACTATCAACTTTAAATAACATAAATTGTTACGTTATGGATACTTCTAAATATCTAATCATCCCCCTTATTGCCATTGCATCGGCGGCTTGTAACCCTAAGCCTAAGCCGGCCAACCTCGATGCCTTGAAATCAACCGATACTGCTCTTATCCTTAAAACAGAGCCCGCCGATTCTTCCAAAAAACAACCAGACACGGTTGCGGCAATCAGCTCAGATGAGGGCGCCGGGAAGCCAATTACAGCACAGCGGCTCATCATTCCGGGTAAAAGCATCGGGCAAACCGGGATTAATGAGAGTATGGAAAACGTATACAACAGGTTTGGTAAACCCGATAGTTCTGATGCGGCAATGGGTAGCGCTTTAGCGGTATGGTATGCAGATCATAATAAAGCAGGATATAAAACGGCTATATTTTCGCGCCATAATTACAACGGTAAAGATGATATCTTCCAGTACGTGAAGCGCATTTTGGTTACTTCGCCTTATTTTAAAACAGCAGAGGGTTTGGGCGTGGGCAGTAACCTAAATGATATCCAAAAGCAATATGCACTTAAGCCGGGCAATGGTTATAAAGATAAAGGCCGGCAAATAAACGTTTTTGATAACGTTGCAAAAGGTATCTCTTTTGAAATTGACCCGGTCACCAACAAATGCGTTGGCGTGCTCATACAAAAGCCCGGGGATGCAGCAGGCTCGTACCTTAATATGAATTAAAAATAAAAGCCCTGCTATAATTAGCGGGGCTTTTATCCGGATGGTGCTTAAGCTTAGCAGCAATTATTTCGTTTCTGCAGCTGCTTTTTTCTCCGGAACAAGTATCAGCTTGATGAAATTGGCCGGATTAAGATATTTATTAGCCGATGCCTTTGTGCTGGCAACCGTTATCTGCTCCAGATTTTTAACGTGGAAAAGTATGTTGGCGGCATCTTGTCCGTTCTGCGCGGCGCCGGCAAGGTAACCCGCCCAAAATACATTCTCTTTCAATTGCGATTGGGTAGAACGTGCTTCTTCGGCAACAAATTTATCAATGTCGGTTTGTGCTGCACCGGCTTGTTTCAATTTGCCAATCTCCTCTTGCGTAGCGGCTATCAGTTTGTCAACATTAGCTTCGGCACAGCTAAAGTAAATGGTAACTGTGTAACGGCCGCTTGGTATCTTCACATAATTTATACGTACCCCCGGCGCATAAGTGCTGCTTTCCTGCTCGCGCAGGCGCTCGGTAAGTTTGATGTTCAGGATCTCTTCCAATGCATCCAACTGCATATTATTGGCCTCGTTAAACTCATAAGTGCCACTGTACACCAGCTGTACCGTAGCCTTATCATCCAGGACTTTATTTACAACCTTGGTTATTTGACCGGGGGTTGGGTAAATCTGCCGGTCTTTAAAAGTTTCTTTTTTGTTGGATGACGGCAGGCTGCCCAGGTAAGTTTCCAGGTAAGGAATCATCACATCAGGTGTAAAGTTGCCTACTACGGTAAAGGTAAAGCCGCTGGCATCGGCAAATCTGTCCTTATAAAAATCATAAGCCTTGTCTAAGCTGGCAGCCGATAACCGCTCGGGCGTTGTTACCATCGCACGGAAATTATGGTTATTAAGCACAGCCGCTACAGTATCCTGAAAAACGCTGCCCGGATCAATACCGCGTGTTTGCAGCAACGATTTGGTTTGGTTGATATTACCCTGCCAAATATCTTTATCCTTACGTGGCTGGGTAAAATAAAGGTAGATGAGTTGCAGGGCTGTCTCAAAATCGCGCGGAGATGCGCTGGCAGTTACGCCCTGCGATATATCACTAATGTAAGGCGTTACCCGCAGGTTTTTGCCTGCAAGCATTTTATCTAACTGGCCCTGGTTAAAATCGGCTACGCCGCTGTTTGATATAATAGCGGTAGACAGGTTGGCAGATGTAAAATCGGCATCACTTGCCAGCGATGTGCCGCCAAAACTATTGCCGTTGATCAGTATCTGATCATTTTTAAATTGTGTTGGCTTAAGTATTAACTTAACACCGTTGCTCAACACATAACTGGTGGTACCAATAGTACTGTCACGGGTTGCGCTGACCACTTTGCCCGGTGCCGGGGCTTTTTCCATCAGCGGCCTAAAGGTTACATTATCTACATAAGCCGTAACATTTTTACCGGCGGTGTTTACCCAGTCTAAAATGGTTTTGTCTGATGGAAGCTTGTCTTTATCTTTTTCAGGTGCCTGCACTATTACTACCCGGTTTTGATCGGTAATGAATTTTGCTGCAAATGCATTCATTTGCGGTACAGTAATTTCGCCAATATTTGCTGCGTAAAAGGCATATTCGAAAGCTAGACCCGGGATGGCTTCGCCGTTTAAAAAGTTTTGCTGGTACTCTCTCACAAAATTGCCGGATGCGGTTTTGTTACGCTCGTTATAAGAGTTTTGAATTTGTGCCAACGCTGCCTGCTTAGCGCGTTCCAACTCTGTTAGGGTAAAACCAAATTTTCGGGCGCGCTCTGTTTCTGCAACCATGGTTTTCAAACCATTTTCCAGATCGCCCGGTTTGGCAACCACCACTGCCGAAAACGCATCCTGCTTACCTACCAGGTTGCCATAGCTGGCCCTGCCATATAAAAACGGAGGCTCGGGTTTTTGTTGTAACTCGTTTAAACGCTCGCCCATCATGTAATTAAACAGATTAACGCGCACGCTTTGCATATAGGCAGGTGCATTGGTAACAATTGCCTGCGGGTGTTTTACTACTATCTGCGCAAGTGTGTAGGGAAACTCCGGATCGGTGGCTATTTTAACCGCTGTACCGGGCGTAGGTGGCACATTGTACTGTGTCCTTGGTTTTTCACCGACAGGGTTTCTTAACGCGCCGAAATTTGACCTGATCAGTTGCTCAACCTCTTTCACGTCAAAATCACCAACGGCAATTACTGCCTGCAGGTCCGGGCGGTACCAATCCTGGTAAAAGGACTTAATTGTTGCAGCGTTAAAGCTTTTAAGCACTTCATCTTTACCAATAGGTAACCGGGAGGCATAGCGTGAATTATTTAAAAGAACGGGCAGGGTTTGCTGGCTTAGGCGTTCTTGGGCGTTACGGCCACGCAGGCGTTCCTCTTCTAATACCACGCCGCGTTCCTTGTCAATCTCGGCCTGGTCAAAAGTTACGTAACCCGCCCAGTTCGCCAAGATGTTAAAAGCCTTTTTAAACACGGTGGCACTATCGGTAGGGACAGGCAACTGGTAAACCGTTTCATCAAAAGATGTATAAGCATTCAAATCGGCACCAAAACGCACGCCCGACTTTTGCAGATAATTAACCAGATCGTTCTTGGGGTAATCGCGCGTACCATTAAAAGCCATGTGCTCGGTAAAGTGGGCAAGGCCCTGCTGGGCATCGGTCTCCAATATCGAACCGGCCTTATTAACCAGGTAAAGTTCCGCACGGTTCTTAGGCTGTTCGTTATGGCGGATGTAGTAAGTTAAACCATTAGGCAATTTACCTATCAATACATCACGGTCTACCGGTAAAACATCGCCCTTTACTTGCTGGGCTGCGGCATTTGGTTTTGTTTTGGGCGATGGTGCTGGCTTTCTTTTAACCTGTGCCATTGCACTGCCCGATGCGATGATCACAGCCAGGGCGGTTACAGAAAGTTTCCTGTTGAAATTCATATAGTTAATTATGGGGATAAAACACTAAGATGCTAAACGAAATTGTTAGTTACAAATTGTTTACTTGTCTTTAAAGGCGTCCTGCATCAGCTGTTGTAACTCAGCCTGGTGGGCTGCAACGGTTTGCTGGCCCATTTGCGCACCCTTTTGAAATAGGACAGGTTGTTTTTGGTTAAGTTTTTTACCCAATGGCGATAAGTAAAATACGGTAAGCTCCTTTAATTCCTTTTCGGTAAACTCCTGGGCATACATAGCCGCCATTTGGTCTTTCAGTAAGTCCCAATTCATGTACTTGTTCATAAAACCGGCCATTATTTCGGTAAACTTTACTTTCTTATCATCCGGCACGCCTGTAGATGCCTGCTTGATCATCGAAGATATGTTCTCTTTCATTTGTATGCCCGCGCCTGATGCCACAAGAGCGTCTTCGGCAGCCTTTAGATGAGCAGGGGTAATAACAGTAGCCGCGGTTTGCGCTTTAGCGGCGAAACAAAAGAATAAAAAACAGGTAATTATTAGATATAACTTCATGTGCTTACGATCTGAATATTTTGATAAATATCTGTAATACTTACCAAATAAAATAAAAAAAACGCCTTGGTTTCAAGGCGTTTTTTTTAGAAAAAGCAGGTGTTAATAAACTTGTTTTGCTCTGCTATCTCCGGAGCCGAAATAAAAATTGACTACTTTTTTGTCGCCCTTATTAGGCAATAAAAAGCTTGTACCCATATACAAGTTAGTTGCCATATTGAAATTGTTCGAAATATTTAACGTGTATAAATTGTTAAACGAATCGTAATTGGTTGCTTTTAAAAACGATCCTTTAGCATTAGTCAGCAACGTGCCGTTGTTATCACGTTTAAGGTGGATGTAACCAACGCCACCTTCAGGTGAGTTAGTACTTATTAATTTTCCGTTTAAATTAGTTATACCGGCCAATAGTGGTGCTTTTTCCACAACTGTACCTGTTATGTCAACCAATTCTACGTCAACTTTTGAATTGGCATCATAAGTATAGCTATTTACATCTATCGATGCGCCATTAGTATTGTAAATATTAGACACGTTTAAGCGCTCAATTTGATACTTATTACCAACGGCCGACAATAAAACATAGTTGTAGTAGTAATAGTATGGACTTAATGGAATGTATAAGTTATTGCCCGCTTTATCTGCGGACACTTTAAAGTAAAGTGCGTTGTTCATAGTTGGTACCGAAGCATTAAAACTGTTCACGTTAAAGTAGGTCGTAATATTTGCTATACGTGGTAGACTATTTGGAAAAGTTTTCACAGCATCATCCTCGGTAGCATTTACATACAGTTTTTGATTGGCGCTAATCTGATCAAAGGTTAGTGTATATCCGTTAGGCGCAGCCGGCAATTTTAATGAATAAACCCCACCGGCCGTTGTATAAACAGGGAATGATACGGAATAGTTGCCAACTGCACCATTTGGAATGCTTGCAGTTGCAGTAACCAGCACATTTGCGCCTACAGTTTCGGGCGTTAGATTGGTCAGATCCGTTTCAATATACAAGGTACCCGTTAATTCGTTGGTTGGAGTACTTATATTCCACAGTTTAGCAGCCCCTTTTGTAATGTCCTGTTGTAAGATTTGTGTTGCTGCATAGCCCGATTTTGATACCAAAAACGAACTGGTAGCGTACAAAGTAAGTGCGGTAAAGCTTGCCGAACCCTGGGCATTAGTTTTTGCTGTAAATATTTTGCCTTCCGAAGACACAGTTACGTCGGCATCGGCAATGGGGGTATTAGTTACAACATCTAAAACGGTTACACTATAATCCTGCCTCTTTACTGCTGCTGCATTGGCGCGTGTTAGGCTATCAGTTAATCTTAGCTGGTTACGCGCTGCCGTATTTATCAACTCTTGTAACGCAGTTGCGCCTTTTTGTTTAAGTGTCTCCAGGTCAATCTCATGCTGATATTTTAAAGTCAAAAGTTCTTTTTGAGCTTCTAAAGCACGTTTTTCGTCGAACTCGTTTTTTGAGCACCCCGCGATAAAAATGGCAAGTAAGATAAAAATTAGAAAAGTAAATTTTGTTTTCATAAAAATTAATTGGGTGTGTTTGGTGTTTTGCTGATTACGCTAATTTATAGCGGTAGTATGATGCCGAATTTGGTTATAAAGGAATTAGACCTGATATCAGTCCCGAACCCGCTTTTTTCCGTGTAAGAATAATCTTCACGGGCAGGCGTAATACCTTGCAGGTATCTAAAATCAATCAACATAATTACTTTAGAAACTAATGGAAGCTTAATGCTGGCACCTGCTATAAAATTGAAGCGGTTTTTATCATACTGATTCGTTACAGTCCTGGAGTCTGTTATGGTTGCTATGAAATCTTCTCCGGGTAACAAATCCCCGGTTTTTTTGTAATGATCGGTAGCATTGTAAAGATATGCATAACTGCCACCGGCGTATATTGCAGGCATCCAGGTTTGTTTAACTTTAAAAGTATACTTAACTAAAAGCGGAATTTCGATACTGTTTAATTTAACAGAACTGGTCGTAACGTTCTTAGTCTCTATGCTTTCGGGCAAGCCAAATCTTGTGTCATCCTTAAATGTGATCAACTGCCCGCCCTGTTGTAAAAGGTTAGCCTCTGCCTGTAAACTTAAGCCTTTATATAAAGTATAATTTATAAAAAGGCCAGCGTTATACCCGGTGTTGTACCCTGTTTGTGGCTGATTATTAGTAAACTTATTTAAAACGGCACCGCCTGTTATTCCAAATTCGAATTTGCCTGACTGTTTGGATGCCGGTACCTGGGCTTTTGACTCGTTAGTTTTGTTTTGTGCTAAACTTACCTGGAAGGAAAATTGGGATATTAAAAAAATTAGGCAGCAGAATTTAACAGGTCTGCAATAGACGTAGTAACGCGATAAAGACATTATGTGTATAAGGGTTTAGTAAGGGTAAAAATAAACATTTTATCCATTGTTACTTAATATGGCTGCTTATTTTATTGTGTTTTATATCTTGACAAATATTTTACGACGATACAACACCCACATTATCAGCCATAATATCAGCACGATTAAAAGAGCACCTGCAAGTGAGGCATTTATAGGCGACAGGTACGGCACAAACAAGGTTTGGTAAACCGATTTATCACCAATTTTGATCCAGTTAAAGTAGTGCGGTATAAAGCCTGCAAGCACGTAGGCCGTAATGGCATTTGTCCCGAATACTACAAATGGATAGGTAAAGCGCTTGTGCCCCTGCACATCTATCAGCCAAAAGCAGATAGCAAGGCCTATAGTGGCCAGCCCGCCGGTGTAAAGCACGAAAGAACTTGTCCATAAAGCCTTGTTGATAGGAAAGAACAAATCCCATATCAGGGCGATAACTACCGCGATTACGCCGTACGTAAACATCCAGCTAACCTTTGTGGTATCGTCCCTGTCTTTTCGCTTTAGCCAGGTGCCTACGCGAATACCAAATAAGCCGGTGCCAATAGCAGGTAAAGTGCCCAGCAAGCCTTCAGGATCCCAGGTTTTGGACGATTTCCAAAGATGATCGGTGGTAAAAACCAGTCTGTCTACCCAGGCGCCCATATTGGTTTCGGGGTTCAAATTAGCATAGCCCACGCCCGGCACCGGTACAAAGGTCATGATGATGTAGTAGCCGATAAGCACGCCGGCCAAAAGCCAGTCGCGTGTTTTTTGCGAAGTTTTTAAATAGATGATGGTGCAGATAAAATACACCAGGGCTATGCGGGGTAATACTCCCGGCAGGCGCAAATGCGCAAGATCAAAATTCCAGCGCAGTATCAGTTGCATGCTCCAGGTAATAAGCAGCAGAATAACCGTACGGCGCAATGCCGTAAGGATAATTTTACCGTGCCCGGCACCGTTAGCCTTTTTACTTTCCATCGAATAAACTATCGATACGCCTACCATAAACAAAAAGAAAGGGAACACCAGGTCGGTAGGCGTACAGCCGTTCCACTCCGAATGTTCGAGCGGCGCGTAGATATGCCCCCAATCGCCCGGGTCGTTAACCAGGATCATAAAGGCAATAGTAGCTCCACGAAAAACGTCGAGGGAGAGGAGTCTTAGGTTTTTAGTAAAAATTGTTTCTGTCATGTTATTATCCTGGAGAATAGCTGTTCAGCATGGCAACAGTTATGTTAAATAAACTTATTATTCCTTTTGCATTTGTCCGATATTTAAAAACGGAACATTTACCATAATCATTGAGTTGAATTTGGTTGACAACGTTGCCTTTTTTAATATATATTTTTAGCTGTGGCAGCGATGTTAATGGGCAATTCAATACTTTATTGTTTTCATATTCGTATTCCGACGGCTGTTTAATGATCTTATTAAATGCCCGAAGAATTTTTCTGTCGCTAATTCTTATTATCGGACAAATATTGCCTGCCGGTTCTAAGCTGTCAATTTTAAACTCATCTCCGGTTAAAAAATATAGTGTTAGACTGCCTTTTTTCCCAAATAAGTCTAACTTGAAAATGTATGTTTGCAGTTTACCATTCTGTTGATATTCCTTACTAATGTAAATCTCCGCTTTTTGAGCAAGTGCGATTATTGGTAAACTCAGCAATAAGACGAATATTCCAATCTTCATTTTTATGCTTCTTAAAACACATACCTCACAAAGGCCTCCATGGCGGCATATTCAGCTAAACCGAGTTTATCATAACTTTGCGCTGTTTCGCGGTTGCGGTCTTCGGCACGCACCCAAAAC
>NZ_CAXVWK010000061.1:0-34365 GCF_964263795.1 Mucilaginibacter sp. | reverse complement strand
TATCCGCACGGCGGGGCCGGGTTATATATTTTACGCCCTTACCGATACCATTTTAGACAACTACTTTGTACTGCTATCGCAACTGGGCGATATGATAGACCAAACCGAAGACAAGCTTTACCAAAGCCCCGATAAAAGCATCATGTTTGATGCGCAGCAATTGAAACGTACGCTCATCACCATCCGCCGTGCCTGCTGGCCAGAGCGCGATAAGATAAACGATATGATCCGCAGCGAAAGCCCCGAAATCACCAAGGATACCAAAATATACCTGCGCGACGCCTACGACCACTGCATACAGGCGATGGACATGGTTGAAAGTTATAAAGAGGTTACCAGCAGCATTATAGACCTGTACCTGAGCATGGTTAGCAACCGCATGAACGAGATTATGAAGGTGCTTACCATCATATCGGTCATCTTTATCCCCTTAACTTTTATTGCCGGCGTTTATGGTATGAACTTTAGCCACCTTGATGCGAACGGGCACGTAATACCCGATAATATGCCCGAGTTATACATGCATCATGCCTATTTATACACATTACTGTTGATGTTCCTGATTGGCGCCGGTTTGGTTTTCGTTTTTTGGAGGAAAGGCTGGTTCAATAAATTGTAACTGCCCCCCGCAAATGATAGTTAAAAATAGTTAAGTAACATATACGAAGGCAATTCTGTTCAGCAATTAGTTTAACAGTACTATTGGGCTGTACGAACCAAAAATTTCTTTTTTAACCAGGCTCTTACCGGTTCATCATATAGTTTAAGGGCGGCGTATGCCAGCAGTATAAAAAAGAGAAACAGGCCGACTGCATACATGAAAACCAATGACCCGGCGGGCTTCATTTTTACGATCCAAAAGCTGTAAATGTAAATAAACGGATAGTGCATAATATACAAAGGGTACGATATAATGCCCGAGAACCTACATAGTTTGGCCCAGAGGCCACTGACCTCCCCACCGGCACCCATAGAAATAATAACGGGAAAAACACCAATAACTATCGCGGCTTCATAATAGCCGTTCCAGCTGAACCATGGCGAAATGAAAATAAATAATAATAATACCGAGCAGATGCTGTAAGCGTTTGAAATTCTGATTAAGAAGCCCGAACGGAACAATAGTAATCCCGCAAAAAACGGGAACATCATACGCACCGGGCCTAACCATACATTAGGATATCCTAATCTTTTACCACCGGAGATGAGTGGAGCAATGAATTGTGAGCTACTTAACGAATATCCCCAGCCGCCATCAAGCCCGTTGTGGTCTACCGATACAATGATCAGTGCCACACCGCAGATGGCAACCAAAAAGCTTAAAGCACTTTTAGTTAATTTCCTACCTATTAAAGCGTATATTATGTTAGCTACATATTCCTGCATTAAACTCCAGCAAGGCCCATCCAATGGGTAAATACTACCGGTACCTTGTTTATTCATCGGCATCGGAATCAGAAAAACACCTAAAACGGTTATACCGATTAGTTTAACAATATTTACAACGTCGGAGTCTTTATAAGGGTTGATTAAAAAGCAAACAGCGCCAGTTAAAGTAGCCAGTACCAACAGCGGTTGCAGGCGAATGATCCTGATCTTAAAAAACTGTTTAATGGTCATCCCGTTCGCCCACCGGTCATCATAAGCATAGCCTACCACAAACCCGGATAGCAGATAAAAAAAATCTACCGCAAGGTAGCCATGATGCATAGGGTGTTTAGGCAGATCTGGATAATAGGCTTCAAGGAGGTGGAAAACAACAACTAGTATAGCGGCAGTACCACGCAATCCATCTAAAACATTATAATGAGGTTTCATAGTTGCTAAAGCCACTTATCAAACCCTTAAGCTGACGGCACGGCGGTTAAAAGGGCAAAGTTAACATTATAAATGTGTTGCGTACCGATGTGTTTAACATTTCTATCCGGCAGTTAGATATTTCTTTTTAAGCCAAGCCCTAACCGGCTCGTCATATAACTTCAACGCGGCATAAGCCAGCACCATAAACAATGAGAACAAACCAATGGCTATCAGCAAAACAGTTTCGGGGGCCGGTTTGGCTTTAGCTATCCAGAAGGTATAAATGTAGATAAAGGGATAGTGGATAATGTAGATAGGGTATGAGATTTCACCGGAAAATTTGCAGAGCTTTGCCCACCTGCCGCTGATTTGTCCCCCTGCTCCTGCTGCAACAATAACCGGGAAGGCGAAGATGATACAAGCCGCATCAAAATAACCATTCCAACTGTACCACGGGAAAAAGAACAGGCCGGCAAGCAACAAAGAACATACTGTGTAAGCCATCCGGATCCTTATCAGTTTACCGGTACGGAAAAGTAACAACCCGGCAAAAAACGGAAACATCATTCGTACCGGTGCTACCAAAACGTTAGGATAGCCACCTGAGTTTGGCCCGTAAAAGAAATCGGCAATAAACCTCGATTGTATTTTTCCATAGCCCCAGCCGGTGCCTACATCGCCATGATCTACAGAAACTATGGTCAGCACAGTGGCACTAATGATAACAAGCGTCCACAAAGCGGGTTTATTGAGTTTGCGGCCAACAATGGCGTAAAGAATGTTAGCTAGGTATTCCTGCATCAAACTCCAGCACGGGCCGTCTAACGGATGGGTTTCACCCCAGCCCCGCACATCTAAAGGTGCTGGCAGTAATGTAAAGCCAAACAATATAACGGCTATGAACTTACCGATATTGATCACCTGCATATCTTTGTAAGGATCGAACCAAAAGCATATAGCGCCAATTATAGTCCCCAAAATCACCAGCGGATGCAGGCGAATAGCCCTGATCTTAAAGAATTGTTTAACCGTCATTCCCTTTGCCCAACGATCGTCATAAGCATAGCCTACTACAAAGCCGGATAACAGGTAAAAGAAATCTACTGCTAAATAACCGTGATGCATAGGGTGTTTGGGCAGTTCAGGATAAAAACCTTCCATCAAGTGGAAAATAACCACTAGTATAGCAGCTGTGCCGCGCAAGCCATCCAGAATTGGATAATGAGGTTTCATAAAATACCGACAGATAAGGTTGATGGTTTTTAAAGGTAGTTGAATGACGTAACATTCGCAAACGACAGCATCACCATAAAACAAAAAAGAGCGATGGATTGCTCCGTCGCTCTTTGTCATATCTAAATGCATGTTTTTCTCACGTTTGCATGATTTCAACACCGCATGCCTGATGTCTTATTTTTGAAACTCCGGCTTCAATTGCGCTTTCATTGCCTTCCTAAACTTCATAACTTTAGGCTCGGACACGCTACTGATATATGGATTATCGCCATTAGTGCGGTAATATCCCTGGTGATAATTCTCGGCAGCATAAAACACCTTAAACGGCACCACCTGAGTAACAACAGGATTAGTATAATGCTTTGTTGCGTTAACTTTTTTGATGATGCCTTCTAAAGTAGCCTTTTCCTGGGGGTTTCGGTAAAAAGCAATGGAGCGATAATCGGTACCTTCATCAGGACCCTGACGGTTAAGCGTAGTGGGATCGTGGGCGAAAAAGAATGCCTCGGCTAAGGAAGCGTAACTGATAATGTTCGGGTTGTAATAGATCTGTGATACTTCGGCATGGTTTGTTGTACGCGTGCTTACTTTTTCATAAGTAGGGTTTTTTGTGTTGCCGCCAGCATAGCCAGATACAACCTTGCTCACCCCTTTCAACTCGCTCATTGCCTCGCTCATACTCCAGAAACAGCCTCCGCCAAACGTGGCAACGGCTTCGCCGGCAGCGGGTTTAGGAACGGACGCAATAGCGTTGCGGCCTGCGCCGGTTTGCCCGTTGGCGCAACCTAAAAACAATATTATAGATGCAAAATATAATCCTAACTTTTTCATGGTTTTTGTTGATTGATCTTTTACAAGATACGCATTAACACATTTTATAGTTGTACTAAAGCGTCATGCACAGGTAAACATCCTTAGTACTTCCCATGCTTCTGTTTGATCAGGTAAAGCAGTTTATCCAGTCCGTTTATTTTTACTTCATAGGCGCTTGAAAGCAACATGCCCAGTTTACCAGCAGGAAAACCCTTTTTATGCATCCACTCCAGGTAGCTCACCGGTATATCGCAAACCAAGGTGCCTTTGTACTTACCAAAGGGCATCCGGGTGTTAACTACATCAACTAAGATATTAGGGTCGGCGTTTACATTTTCCACTGGGGTAAATGTAAAACAAATCCCTTAAGCCCAGGCTTTGCTTGCCTGCCTTACAATAAAAAAACTGGCTATGGCTGCTGTAACTGCTAATGCTGCCTTCAATTTAATAGTTCCCCGGTAGGGAGGAATGCTGCGCACACCAAATTCATCAGAAACCGCCGCGTGCCCTACATAACGACCGCTGCCAGGCACGGCAACACTTTCGAAACGGTTTGCAAGGTAGTTAAGACCGGTTTGCAATTCCTTACCGCGCATTACGGGGCCGTGCCCGGTAGCGGCTATCCGGGGTTGTAACGCCGACAATTTACGAACGGATTTCGCCGCAGCTATCCAATCGGAAGTAATATATTTTGGCGGGCCAGAAACCTTTTTGGCATAAGTAGCTAAATAAAACGCCGACTCGGCCGGAGTAGTTGTAAATGCATCACCTGCGATAAGCGTAGTATTAAGCGGAAAAAATAAGGAAATATGTCCGGGCGTATGCCCCGGTGTATGGATAACCTTCCACTCAGGCAATTCAGGAATGCCGTCGTAAAGGTCAATTTCGCGAATATTACGGCTTACATCAATCGCTTTGGTGGGAAACACGAATGACATCAGGCTCATCAGCCCGCCCCCCACTTCCGGATCTACCGGCGGATAATTTGATCGGCCGGTTAGATAAGGCAGTTCTAACTTATGCGCATAAACGGGCACATCCCATACCTTCAACAGATCATACACCGAACCCGCATGGTCTGAATGACCGTGAGTTAAAACAACAGCTGCGGGGCGCGTACCCAGGCCAAAAAGAGCCTCGGCCATAGCCACTATTTTGCCTGCTGAGCCCTTAAGCCCGGTATCCACTAAAACCCAGCCTTTACCGGCACTACGCCGGTTAGCTATCATATATACATTTACAAAAGTTAGTCGCATCCCCCAAACACCCTGGCCAACCTGGAAATATTTTACATTATTATAAAGCATAATTTATTATTGGTTAAAATATTAACATAATGCTAACATAAATAGTTTTAGCAGCCGTATTCTTTAAATCTCTAAAAGGGTGACAAGACTAAGAGATAAACCAGCGCGGTAAAACACAAACCTGTGGTTGTTGTTAAATTTTAAACGAAACCAATATGGAACAACAATTTGATGCGGTACTTACCGGCTCGGATACCGAGGTGAACGGCGTGGTTACCGAAAATAACGGAATATATGAGTTTAATGCACTTGATGAAAGTTTGCAGTTAACTATCGCCCGCGATGCTAATGGCCACTGGACACGCATAGCAGGCAGTGAGCCTTATTTTTCGGGATGGGTAGATGAATTGGCGGAGCAGATCCCGACAGCCCAAAATTTGTTATAAAATGGAAAAAAGGACTTTAGGAAGATCGGACCTCAGCGTAGTGCCTTTTGTTTTTGGCGGCAACGTTTTTGGATGGACGGCTGATGAAAAAACTTCGCTCCAACTGCTGGATGCTTTTGTTGATCATGGTTTTGATTTTGTTGATACCGCCGATGTCTATTCTAAATGGGTACCCGGCAATACCGGAGGAGAATCCGAAACGATTATTGGTAACTGGATTAAACAAAGTGGTAAGCGCGATAAGATTGTTTTGGCAACAAAGGTTGGCAAACCTATGGGCAATGGTAAACAAGGATTGTCAAAGGCTTACATTACCAAAGCTGTTGACGACTCTTTAAAGCGGCTGCAAACCGATTATATCGATTTGTATCAATCGCACGATGATGACCAGGGCATCCCACTTGCCGAAACCCTTGAGGTTTATACCGATCTGATCAAGCAGGGGAAAGTGCGGGCGATTGGTGCGTCAAACTATAGCGCCGGCCGTTTGCGTGAGGCGTTGCAGGTAAGTCGCGATAATGGCTTTGCCCGTTACGAAAGCTTGCAACCCGAATACAATTTATATGATCGTGAGGACTATGAAAAACAGTATGAGTCACTATGTCGTGAGAACGATTTAGGGGTGATCACTTATTATTCTCTGGCAAGTGGTTTCCTCACTGGTAAATACCGTTCTGAAGATGACTTGAATAAAAGCCAGCGCGGCGGTGGTGTAAAAAAATACCTTAATAGTCGTGGTTATAAAATTTTGGCCGCATTGGATAAGGTGGCAGGGCATTACAACACTACTCCGGCTGCTATAGCGTTGGCCTGGGTAATGGCAAGGCCAGGCATTACCGCGCCAATTGCCAGTGCTACCAGCGTTCATCAGCTCAAAGAATTAACAAAAGCTGCAGAAATAAACTTAAATACGGAAAGCCTGGAAAGCTTAACTACGGCCAGCAACTATTAACAGTAAAAGCCCCGCAAAATATGCGGGGCTTTTTATTTATATATATGATTGAGGGAATTGCCTACTACAATCTTGGCCTTGACATGCCCATGCGCCCGGGATTTTGAGCGAATTGACCGCCACCACCGTTATTGCCTCTGTCGCGGCCACCTCCATTGTTTGATGGCTGGGCTTGTTGGCCCTGACCACCGCCCCAGTTGCTACGGCCACGGTCATCATTACGGTTTGGTTGTGATGGCTGTTGTGGCTGGCCTTGACCACCGCCCCAGTTACCACGGCCACGGTCGTCGTTACGGTTTGGTTGGTTGTAACCGTTATTACGCGGTTGATTGCCCCAAGCGCCCCTGTTATCTAACCCGCGCCCCGCGTAATTATTATTGCCGCGGTTCCAGTCACCACGGTTAGCGTTGCCACCCCAGCGGCCGCGGTAAACATCATGGTTCATATATGGTCGGCGTCCCCTAATTTCAAACCGGCGTGCGGTACGCCAATCGTAATTGCGGTAGGCACCCGGTAAATATGCTGCAGATATCCATCTGCCGCCATCATTATAAAAATAACGATGTAATGGGATACTGTAATAAGCCTCAACCTCCGGCAGGTAATAGTAATCATCGCTGTCGTCAAAGTCGTCGTTATAGATCGGCTCAACAGGCTGCGGGGCAGGAACGTAAACATGGCGGGCAGGTAAATTAAACCCTACATGTATCGAAACCTGTGCTTTAGCATTGTTATAAACTAAACTGCTAAATAATATTGCTGATAGTATAACTGACTTTTTCATATTCTTTAAAATTTATACATATATGACAGCTACTTACAGCTAAGGTTTAACCTGCATTTACTAATAATACTAAGCCGAGAGCTTTATCAAGAATTTAATATTAACATATTCCACTTTCATAAAATTTAATTCTTAAAAAGCATTGCTGTAATTCCTTTAACATTATAAGATTTCAAAAATCCTCTTTAAAATAGTTATAATTTTTCGTCTGCGAACTGTCGGGATAATCACATCTAGGTATTTAAAAGATAATCGGCTAAATTTGGCCACCCAATAAATCATCAACTTTATGAAAAACATCCAATCATTTGCATTAAGCCTCCCTGCGTTAGCTGTTGCCGGCCTTATGCTATTAAATTCCTGTTCGTCAAATTCCGGTAAATCCGGCGGACAAGACAGCACCGCTAAAGGTGCTACTGAAACCTCGGCCGGTTTAACATTACCCTCAGGCTTTACCGCCGTTGCTGTTGCCGAAAACCTTGGCGGCCCGCGGCATATATCTGTTACACCACAAGGAGAGATCTATGTAAAATTGGAAAGTCCTAACAATGGTAAAAGTGTATTACTACTGCATGAAACCAACGGCAAGGCCGAAATCAAAACCGGGTTTGGCGATTACCGCGGCTCTGGCATCAGAGTTAAAGATGGCTACCTGTACACATCATCTAATGAAGAAGTTTATCGATATAAGCTTAATGCCAACAACGAAGTAATAGACACAAGCAAGCGGGAGACAGTTGTTACCGGTTTAATAAACCGCAAACAACACGAGGCCAAGTCTTTTACATTGGATGATGCCGGAAACCTATATGTAAATATTGGCGCGTACTCCAACTCTTGCCAGGTTAAAGATCGTGAGGCAGGCTCGATGGGCCAGCCGGGATGCCCCATCTTAGATTCAGCAGGAGGTATCTGGCAATTTAAAGCGGCTAAACTAAACCAAACTTATAAAGACGGGGTTCGCTATGCAACAGGTTTACGTAACGTGGTTGGTTTAGACTGGAACAAGCAGGAAAACAAATTATATGTAATGCAACATGGCCGCGATGGCCTGCATGACCTGTTCCCCGCTATGTATACTACCAAGCAACAGGCCATTTTACCAGCTGAGTGTATGTATGCCATTAATAGAGGCGATAATGCTGGCTGGCCATATATTTATTACGACCAGGAGCAAAAGAAAAAGATCCTTTCGCCAGAGTATGGCGGTGACGGTAAAAAAGAAGGCGATAGTAAATTTATTGATCCGGTTGCTGCTTATCCGGGCCACCTTGCACCAAACGGCCTGTTATTTTACACTGGCGACCAATTCCCGGCTAAATACAAAAACGGCGCCTTTATTGCCTTTCACGGGTCGTGGAACCGTGCACCAGAACCGCAGGCTGGTTACTTCGTGGTTTTTCAACCTTTTAAAAACGGAAAAGCAGATGGTAAGTGGGAAGTGTTTGCTGACGGTTTCTCTGGTTCGCCAGAAAACACTGCGGGTGGTAAAGCGATACACCGCCCATGTGGTTTAGCGCAAGGGCCTGATGGTTCTTTATATGTAACCGACGATGCAAAGGGAACCGTGTATAAGATCAGCTACAAAAAATAAACTAACCATCAACATCAAAGATCAGTAAAAGCAATTAATAGAAAAGGGAGCCAGTATTTGGTTCCCTTTTTATTTAAGCTGCTAATCTTTGAATCAACGGCATTTTGTTTTTTTCAATCAGATAGTTATTCATCAGTTCGTTCTCTGAAATAATAACGCTGAAATCTTCAAACCTTACGCCGTCTTCGAAAGCATATAGCGTGTAACCGCGTTTATTACCGTCATAACCGCCCAGTTCATAAATCTCGTCGTGATTTTTGCTTTTTATTTTTGCGCCGCTCACTAACTGGTAAGCGTCGAATATATTTTCAAATGTATTGTTCTTCATGGTGCTAATGGCAATACAATTATTTTGCCACTATTTAGCTAAACCAATCGAATAGGTCATTTTGCTTTAAATTTAATTTTCCATCGGTCTGCACATCTTTCAACACTGCCCCCTCGCCCATTTGGATGATCCGCGAACCGTAGTTTGCCGCGTCCTTCAAATTGTGCGTTACCAGTATGGCTGTTATTCCAAACTGTTTGATCAGCCCGTCGGCAATACGCATCACATTATCTGCCGATTTAGGGTCGAGTGCGGCAGTGGGTTCATCTAATAATAAGATCTTGCAGTTATCCATTACGCTCATCAACAAAGTAAGCGCCTGTCTTTGCCCTCCCGATAGCGTACCGATTGGCTGCTCTATCTTATCCTCTAATCCCATGCCCAGCCCGGCTATCTTTTCTTTTACCAATTTTTTAAATGCATCATTTTTACCAATAGATAGTCCCTTTGATCTGGTACGTATGGCAGCCAGCCTAAAGTTATCTATGATGCTCAGATCTGCCGCAGTACCCGACAACGGGTTTTGAAAGATCCGCGCTATCCATTTACTACGCTGGTATTCCCGCAGGCGGGTTGCATCATTACCTTCAATAATCACCTTACCGGAGTCGGGCAACAGGTTTCCGGCTATCAAATTAAGCAGTGTGGTTTTACCCGATCCATTAGTACCAACAATGACTACAAATTCGCCTGCCTGTATATTAAGCGACACATTATTAAGCGCAGTTACCTGGTTGGGCTTGCCAGTGTTAAATGTTTTGCCGACGGATTGGATCTCGATCATCCTTTTTTAGTGGTTAAACGTGGTAAGCCAACAATTATCAATACAAATAGTGCCGTGACTAACTTTAGCAGATTGGCATCTACGCCAATGTTAAGCGTTAGGGCAAGCACAAATTGAAAAACAATGGCTCCGCATAACACTAACAGCAAGCTTAACCATACTGATGTTAGCTGCAGCCAATTAATTATACTTTCGGCTATGATGACTGACCCTAACCCTACTATTACAATACCGATACCCATGCTGATATCTGCGAAACCCTGCTGCTGTGCTATTAAATATCCACTCAGCGCTGTAAGTGCGTTAGCTATCGCCAGACCAATGATCTTCATTCGGTCGGTATTTACCCCAAGAGCGCGTATCATAGGTTCACTATTACCAGTTGCGCGCATGGCAATGCCAAAGTCGGTTTTTAACAGGTAGCCTATTAGCAGCGTTATCACTGTTACAAAACATACCAGGATAAGCAGGGAATTTTGATTGACATTGGCCGTGATGTTAAGCAGCGTAAAAAGATTAGGCATGCTAAGTAATGGCATGTTAGAACGGCCCAGAATAGTAAGGTTGATGGAGTATAGGGCGGTCATCACCAGGATGCCGGCAAGCAGCGCGTTGATCTTTAATTTAGTATGGATAACGCCGGTAAGTGCACCGGCCAGTGCACCGGCCAAAACAACCGCAGGCAAAATGAGGTACCCGGGCTGATTATGAGTTAGCATAGCGCCGGTAACTACTCCACCGAGGGTATAACTGCCGTCGGTAGTGATATCGGGGATATTGAAGACCTTCATCGATATATAGATACCGAAGGCGATCCCTGCAAAACAAAGGCCTTGTATTAAAGCGGTTAAATAAAAATCCATATTACTTTACGGCTTCAAAGCCTGATGGGATGATGATTTTATACTTTTTAGCGGCTGCCGCGTTGTATACACGCTTACGGATTTTCACCATCTCCAACCGCAAACCGCCCGTTTGGTGTGTTTTTAAATATTGGGCTGCCTGCACGCCGGATTGATAGCCCCATTGATAAATATCGGCACCAAAGGCAGCTACGGCACCCCGTTGTACCAAACCTGCTTCACTTGTAAAAATGGGTACATTTTTTTCATTACAGCTCTTCAGGATAGTTTCAAAGGCAGCAAACACAGTATTATCCGGGTTGGCAAAAAATGCGTCAATGTTTTTTGACAGCAGCGCTTGTGTTACCAGCTGCGCATCGGCAGATGAATTGAGCGGCAGGGCAATAACCTTTATATTTAGTTTTGCTGCCAGGCCTTTTATCCGTTCCAGGGCATCCGCAGATTGTGGTTCCGACTGATTGAAGATCATCCCGACGGTTAACGGGCTTCCTTTAGCTTTAATCAGCTGAGGGATAAGCGCAAAGGAGGTATCGATATAGTTAAGGTCTTCCATTGTGCCGAATAGATTTGCCGGCGCTTTGCCGTTAGCACCGGTAACCTTCATCCTTCCTGGCGTTGGTGATACCATCTGGAAGATAGGGATGGTTTTTGTTTTTTGGATGGCGGCAACGGTTGATAGCGTGGTGGAAGTTGCCAGCAGATCTACCCCCTCTGACACAAAATAATTAACTATTTGTGTAAGTGTAGGTATGCTGCCCTGGGCGTTACGGTATTCTATCCTGATGTTCTTTTGATCTTCACTATATCCGCCTTTTTTAAGCGCATCTACAAAGCCATTTTTAGCCTGGGCAATGGTGGCATCCTCAAACGCATCAACAAACCCAACAACGGGCACACCCGGCGTTTTTGACGAGTTGCATGACAAGGCAGAAGCGATAAATAAGGCAGCAAAAAGGGGCTTGAAAATTTTCATTTCACTAAGGTAACTATTAGGTATAAAACCAGGGATGTTAACCGCAATTATTTCGGACCAGGCTTGTAAAAGGACGTTTAATTAACATTGCTTATTGTAGCCACTCATCCACAAAAAAAGCGTACAACTATTAACAAAGGTTTACACTTTTTTTCAAATTATTTTATAAATAACTGATTAATAATTATTTATAAAAAACATGGGTTAACATGAAAAATGCTCTGCAACCGGATTTTTCCCGGGAACCCCGTCACGCGCCGCTCTGGCAAGAGAATGCTGTGTATCTCGCGCAAATAACATTTTTGTAATTATATCTATTGCACTATTAACGATACCTAAACTTTAAATCAATGAAAAAACTTTTGCTATTTGCCTTGCTCGTAGTATCGACGGCCGCCAGCGCGCAAAAAATGAACGACTATAAAGCCACCAATGGTGTTACCTATAAAATTGGCGATACGGTAAAGCTCGGCCGCGGTTCGGCACCTTACGGGTCTTTCAATTACATGCAAATGGGCGGCGTAGGTGCGTTTCTGGCACACAAACAACAGCGCGGCGATCAGTTAAACATCGACAAAACCTACGCTAATACAGCGGTGATAGTTAAAGGCATCAAATCGTCAAGGATGAATGGCGCGCAAAAAGTTGTATTTGCCGTCAGGGCCGATGCACCGGTAAATTTCAATTTAACTATTGACGATGCCATACAAACCTGCGAGGTTATCCCTTGCAGCAATCAGCCCGGTAGTGTTGCGGCGCCGCCCGTAATGAGCGTGGCCGACGAAATAGCCAAGCTGAAAAAGTTGCTGGATAGCGGAGCCTTAACCCAGGGAGAGTACGACGCGCAGAAGAAAAAGCTGCTGGGTATGTAATGCCATAAGGACTTATTTCAGCACTGATTTTTTCAACAAAAACTAGCCTTATGGGCTTTTTTGGCTATTTTAGCCCTTAATGATACCTGTAATTTCAAAATTACCGCAAACCGGGACGACGATATTCACTACCATGTCTGCGCTGGCAAATGAAACCGGCGCTATCAATTTATCACAGGGATTTCCGGATTACGACTGCAGCCCCCAACTCGTTGAACTGGTTAATAAGGCCATGCAAAATGGTCATAACCAGTACGCGCCAATGGCCGGTGTTATGGCCCTGCGCGAGCAGATCGCTGCCAAAACAGAGAGGCTTTACGGCAGCGTTTACAACCCGGATACCGATATAACGATTACCGCCGGCGGCACCCAAGCTATATTTACTGCTATCAGCGCTGTTATACACCCTAACGATGAGGTGATCATTTTTGAACCTGCTTATGATTGCTATGCACCCGCTATAAAACTTATGGGCGGCGTAGTAAAGTCATTGGAACTGGAACCACCAAACTACCGCATTGCGTGGGATATGGTAAAAAGGCTGATCAACAATAAAACCCGGATGATCATCCTTAACTCGCCGCATAACCCAACCGCTACTATACTAAGCAAGGAAGATATTGATGAGCTAAGCGCACTGGTTAAGAACCAGGACATACTAATACTAAGCGATGAGGTGTACGAGCACCTGGTGTTTGATGGTGAAGTACACCACAGCATGGCCCGCTATCCCGAATTGCAGCAGCGCAGTTTCATCATTTCATCGTTCGGCAAAACATTCCATGCCACCGGTTGGAAAATGGGTTACTGCCTCGCCCCTGCTTATCTTACCCAGGAGTTCAGGAAAATTCACCAGTTTTTGGTTTTTAGTGTAAACACACCTGTGCAATATGCGATTGCCGAATACCTAAAGGACGAGCATACTTACCTTGACCTTCCTGCATTTTTCCAACAAAAGCGCGATTACTTTAGGGCCGGGCTGCAAAACACACGTTTTAAGCTGCTGCCTTGTGCAGGTTCCTACTTTCAATCGGTCGCTTATGACGCAATCACAGATGAGAAGGATACCGATTTTGCCATCCGCCTTACCAAAGAATTTGGGGTAGCCGCAATACCTGTATCAGCCTTTTACCGCAAAGGGATTGACAGGCATATCTTGCGGTTTTGTTTCGCTAAAAGGCAAGAAACTTTAGATAATGCCGTTGATAAACTGATTAAGGTTTAACCTTACCGCAACGTTTACGTATAAATTAATTATTGCCGAAACCATCAATTATGGATAATCTGAAAATCACCATTTACCAGGGATATTTATTTTGGGAAAACATTGATAAAAACCTGCAAAATATATCTTTAAGGTTATCCGGCATTCGCGAAAAAACCAACCTCATCATCCTGCCGGAAATGTTCAACACCGGCTTTAGCATGAATGCGGATACCCTTGCCGAAGAAATGGGCGGCAAAACAATGCAATGGATGGAAGCGACCGCTAAGAAATTCGATTGTGTGGTTACAGGTACGCTAATCATCAAACAAGATGGTAAATTCTACAACCGTTTAATATGGATGAGGCCCGATGGCAGCTACGAACACTATGATAAACGCCACCTTTTTGCACTGGGTAAAGAACACCAAACTTACACCGCAGGCACCAAAAAGCTGATAGTTGAGTTAAAAGGCTGGAAAATTTGCCCGATGATCTGTTACGACCTGCGCTTTCCGGTGTGGATGCGTAATGTTGATGAGGATTACGACTTGCTGTTGATTGTAGCTAACTGGCCGGAACGCCGCGCACTGCACTGGCGTACGCTTATCCCGGCCCGTGCAGTAGAAAATCAAAGCTATGTTATCGGCGTGAACCGCGTAGGCCATGACGGTAATGAGGTTTACCATTCCGGCGATTCAACTTGTATCGATCCCAACGGCAATGTAGTTTATTATAAGCGCGATGAGGAGGATGTCTACACCTTTTCTATCATTGGCGATGAAGTTTTAAAGGCCCGCCGTGCACTGCCCTTTTTAAAGGATGCTGACAAGTTTGATATTGAAGATTAATTTTTGAAGCAGGATTTTTAAACGTAATAAGCCGGATTGTTGTTTAACTCATTTACCAGCACCGGCGCATTTATATATTTGCTCAGCCTAATCCACACTTACGCACATCTTCCCCTCTATTCAATAAATCTTACTATTTTGCGTTAGTGAATACTAATAAGCTTAACTAAATGAGATTGATTTTACGTGGTACTGCTGTTGTAGTTTGCATGTTGGTGCTTTTAAACGCATCTGCGCAAAAAAAGGAAAAGGAAAAACCGCTAAAAATTAAAGAACTTACCCAATACGTCGATCCGTTTATAGGTACCGGCGGCCATGGGCATACTTATCCTGGCGCCGTAGCGCCATTCGGAATGGTGCAATTAAGCCCGGACACGCGTTTGGAG
The DNA here is from genome assembly GCF_964263795.1 of Mucilaginibacter sp. Lineage (GTDB taxonomy): Bacteria > Bacteroidota > Bacteroidia > Sphingobacteriales > Sphingobacteriaceae > Mucilaginibacter. The sequence goes on along the minus strand of NZ_CAXVWK010000061.1, from coordinate 19,232 downwards.
GGTTGGGATGGCTCATCGGGCTACCACTATTCGGATACAACTGTTTACGGCTTTTCGCATACCCACCTTAGTGGCACCGGAATAGCCGATTATTGCGATGTATTGTTTATGCCAACCACAGGCACACCAAAGTTGAGCAATACAGATTACCGGTCGGGCTTTACAAAAAAAAATGAGGATGCATCGCCGGGATATTATAAAACCAAACTCAACAAGTATAATATAGGTGTAGAACTTACCGCTACCACACGCGTTGGGATGCATAAATACAACTACCCTGCTACACCACAAGCTAATATAATTATCGACCTGCAGCACCGGGATGAAGTGCTCGACTCCTGGATAGAGGTGGTGAATGATCACGAGATCCGCGGCTACCGCCGTTCTAAATCATGGGCGACAGACCAGCACCTGTATTTTTATGCCAAGTTTTCTAAACCGTTTAAAACTTACGGCATCGCGCTGAACGATCAGATACAACAGGGCGAGAAAAAAGTTCAGGGTAAAAATATTAAAATGTATGTGCAGTTTGATAACCCCGGCGATGTCATATCTAAAGTCGGTATCTCATCCGTAAGTGCCGATGGGGCGCTTAAGAACCTGGACACCGAAGTGCCCGATTTCGATTTTAAAAAAGTTGCCAAAGCTACCCGCAACATCTGGAATACCGAACTGAACAAGATCCAGGTAACGGGCGGCGCGCCGCCTATGCCCCAGCAGCAGGCAGAAAGCCGCACTTATAACGCCTTTGGCTACCCCAATGCAAATCCGCAGAAAAAACCACCTGTTGTGCCAGATCATGCTAAGATAAAACAGATCATTTTTTATTCGGCTTTATACCATTGTATGCTGGCTCCGAATGTCTACAACGATGTAGACGGACAGTATCGGGGCATGGACCAGCAGATCCATACCGCTAACGGCTTTACATACTATACTGTTTTTTCGTTATGGGATACCTTCCGTGCAGAAAACCCTTTGCTCACGCTGATAGACCGTAAGCGCACGTCAGATTTCATTAAAAGCTTCCTGGCCATGTATGACCAGGGTAAGCTGTTACCTATTTGGCCGCTGGCATCTAACGAAACCTTTTGCATGGTTGGTAACCACTCCATACCGGTTATTGTAGATGCTTACGCCAAGGGGATCCGTGATTTTGATGCGGAAAAAGCTTTTAGCGCCATGAAGGCCGCTGTTAACCGCAACCAGTTTGGGCTGGATAATTACCGCAACACCGGTGTGGTAAATGCCGATGTGGAGCACGAGTCGGTATCCAAAACGCTGGAGTACGCTTACGATGACTGGTGTATTGCACAAATGGCTAAAATGCTGAACAAACCGCAAGACTACAGCGAATACATCAAGCGCGCCCAGTATTGGAAAAACCAGCACAACAACGAAAATAATTTTATGCAGGCGCGGGATAACGGCGGATGGTATACCCCTTTTGAACCAACGGAGATCAACAATAATTATACAGAAGGTAATGCCTGGCAATACTCGTTTTTGGTCCCGCAGGATGTTGAGGGGTTAATAAATGCAATGGGCGGTCGGCTTAATTTCGAAATAAAGCTGGATGGCCTCTTTAGCAATACAGAAAAACTGAGCGGCCGCCAGCAGGATGATGTGACCGGGCTGATAGGCCAGTACGCGCATGGTAACGAACCAAGCCACCATATTGCCTACTTGTACAACTTTACCAATTCGCCCGATAAAACGCAATATTATATCAATAAGATCATCAACGAGCAGTACACTGCAGCTGTCGATGGCCTGTCGGGAAATGAAGATTGCGGGCAGATGTCGGCCTGGTATGTAATGAGTTGCATGGGCTTTTATAATATCGCCCCTGGCCAGCAGCAGTTTCAACTGGGCATCCCTCAATTTGAAAGCATTATTATCAGAATGGAGAACGGCAAACGCTTCAACATCAATAACCCGGGTGCTACAGTCAGCCGGTCGAACGTGTACCTGCAGGGTTTAAACCTCGATAAAAAGAGTTACAACAAACTTTACCTGGATTATGAAACCATTGCCAACGGCGGCGATTTTGAGGTGTTTACCGGCCGGCTGGCCAATAAGCTTTTTGTGCAGGACCTGGAGAAACCAACATCCAGGATAACTGATGAGTTGATTGTACCGAATCCATACATTTTAAGCGGCGTTAAAACCTTTAAGCAGGCTATTAGCATAGAAATTAAATGTGCCGATACCCTGGCCAAGATCTATTACACAGTGGATGGCAGCACACCTACAGTGAACTCATCGTTATATACCAAAAAACTTATCATATCGTCAAACGCCACGGTTAAGGCCATAGCTGTTAATAATGGTAAAAGCAGCTTTGTAGATGTTGCCACCTTTACGAAGGTGCGCGGCGATTTAAAGTTAACGCTTACAAATAAATACCTGCCCAATTACGCAGCCCAGGGCGATGAAACGCTGATTAACGGCATACATGGAACAGCTAACTGGCGCTTAGGCAACTGGCAGGGCTATCAAAATAAGGACCTGGAGGCTATCGTTGATATGGGGCAGATAAAAAGTGTGAAACAAGTGAGCATCGGAGCATTGCAGGACACACGCTCATGGATAGTTTTCCCAAAAACAGTGGAATACTGGACATCTGAAGATGGTAAAAATTACAGGCTGGCTGCATCTGTAAACAGCAAAATAGACGTAAAAGAACTTACACCCCAAACACAGGAGTACCCTGCCGCTTTAAATATCCGGACCCGGTATATTAAAGTAATTGCAAAACAGTATGGCCCACTGCCCGACTGGCATGAAAGCAAAGGCAGCCCGTCGTACATTTTTGCCGACGAAATTACGGTGGAGTAGTGAGTAAGCTGTAACCAGTATTATTGATTGATTTTTAACTTTTGATTTTAAAAGGTGGTTAACGAAGATCTTATTAACCGGGTGCGCGAAGCATTGATGCATCTGCCGCAGGTGGAGGAGAAAAAAATGTTTGGCGGTATCTGCTTTTTGGTTGATGACAAACTATGCATCTGCGTGAACAAACACGAAATGCTCTGCCGCATCAACCCGGCAGAGTTGGAGGTTATGCTTGAACTTGACGGCGTAAGGCCAATGATGCAGCGAGACAGAACAGCTAAAGGGTACGTATTTATACACGAGGATGTACTGATACACAAAACCGACTTTAATTACTGGATAGCAAAGGCTTTGGCATACAACAAAACGGCTAAAGCAAGCAAAAGAAAGTAATAGCTACTTTTCCCAACCGGTTTCCTTTAGGCCCCGGTCACTTTCTTTCGCATCAACTTAGTATTCAAATGACATACCGACGAACCATCGCCAGGTAGAGATTTTTACCTGGTAAGCTGTGCATAAGTTTACTGGTAATTGGTTAAGTAAAACTAATCAATCCCAATTAAAATCTACCTCCCGATTATTCAGTTTCCATTTATGCGGGAAAGGGTTAGTAAGCCAGTCTAACGGTTCGCCATTTGGCTGTACCTTTGCGGCTTGTGCAAACGCTGTTTTGATGGCTGCTTTCCGGTCGGCGTCCAATATGCCTACCTCTGCAGATATGAACAACGGCGAGCCGCTTTCTGCAACCAATTGCAGCCATTGCTTACTTTTCTCCCAGGCAACATCCTTGGTTATGCCCACGCAGTCGCCGTCGGCAGCATAAAAAGTATTGTTTTGCGGCAGGCGGAAACCCAGCGTGTTTACGCCCATCTTTTTAGTGCGCGGCCACTCTTTGCCGCTGGTATCATCGCCTATCCGGTTCAGTTCAAACAAGCCGGCCGATAAGTGGCTCATGGTATTGCAACCAATAATATACATGTCACTCGCCGACTGGCGGATCGCCTTGTATAGATTGTTGATGATCTCGGCATTGGTTTTCGTCTGGTCATTGTATTTCCACCCGGGTTGGGTAAAGTTATCCGTCATGCGCATACCCCATTTGCCAAAAATGTCATATGATGTAAAGTCGTGCTTAACCATGTGGTAGCCCCATTGCTTGTACAATGCCATGTTGCGTTTAACGCGCTCAATGGTTTCGGGGATGGTTGGGTCAAGTATCGGCGCTTTTGCATCATCCCGGCCGCGGATGGTTGGTGCTAACATTCCCGGTTTATCATCCAGCCGTGCTATTAATGGCCTTGTCCATAAACCGGGGCGCATGCCCAGGCCTTTTATCTCGTCGGCCATTTTGTGCATATCCTTAAACTTGTCGTTAACTATCGAAAAATCGTCGGGCTGCTGCCATCCGTCGTCAATTACAGAAAATGGCTTGTTGTTATGATCCGTCACAAACTCGGCCATAGCCTGTGTTTGCGCCTTGATTGTTTCGTAAGAATTATTGCCGTAAACCACATACCAATCATTTATACCGTAAACCGGCTGTTTGGGCAACAGCGGCCTGGTGCACATTAATTTACAAAAGCGGGTTGCTGTAAAATAAGGGTTTTCGGCGGCACGGCTCATCATGGTCACAATATCAGCAGCATGCAGTTTGCGCTGGCCCAGCTTAACACCTACCCCACCGCTGTGCGTATCCAGGGTCAATTCTAACCCATCGCTTTTAACCTGCCAAAAGCAAATGGCATTACAACCTGTTTTAACGCCGAAGCAGGCCGTTTGCTTTCCATCAAACAGTAATGCATACCACGGATCTTTTGAATTAGCGTCCGGTTGTTTCCAGGCCAGGTCTCCGTATGAGCGTTCAAAGTGGTCACCTAAAACGCTGGTGTAGCGCGATGTATCGTGTTTCCACCTAAGCTTAATGGCCTGTAGCTCTGTATCCGGCGCCTGCACGTACACGGCCTGCCCGTTACCGCTGGTTTTAAGCGTAACACTGATATCCCGGAAGGCAAAAGCCGCACCATTTTTAACTAACCGCACCCATTTATCGCCGGTCATAGCCCAGGCTTCGTCCGGGTGATTGATCAGAGAATTGCCTGGTACAGCGGCGTGAGTCAGCCTGCTGAATATTACGGAAGCAGCACCGGCTGCCGATAGCTTTACGAAATCACGTCTTAACATAGGTTGATAATGATAGCTAAAAGTAATGATTACTGTAATTTTTAACCAAACTATTGTAACAATTAAGGCGCTTTACGGTCAAAAATCTACGCAATGCTCAATTAAAACTTAAAACCTATGAATTGGAAATTCTTTTCGCGTAAAAAATCTGACACCGCAGCTGTAAAAAAAAGCAAGACGCGCGAGTGGTTAGACGCCATTGTCTTCGCGGTTGTGGTGTCTACCATTATCCGCGGATTATTATTTTCGGCGTATGCTATACCATCTGGCTCGATGGAAGGCACGCTGCTGACCGGCGATTACTTGTTTGTCAGTAAAATAAGTTACGGCCCGCGTATGCCATTCACCCCGGTAGCTATCCCTTTTACAGAAAGCACCGTTTACGGATTTAAAACCTACTGGGATGGCGTCAAACTGCCTTATTTCCGTTTGCCGGGTATTTCAGAGGTAAAAAAGCAGGACATCGTTGTTTTTAATAAACCTGAAGAAGCCGACCCGCATTACAACCGGGCTGTAGATATTCGCACCAACCTCATTAAACGCTGTATTGCCACGCCGGGCGATGTGCTGGCGATTGTGGACAGCCGGGTTTACATTAATGGGAAACTGGTTAATAACGCACCAAAGGCCCAAACATCCTACTTGGTAAGTACCGACGGTAACAACCTTAACCCGGAGATGCTACAGAACCTAAAAATTGAGGTATACCAACAGTTAAGCACAACCGACTATGTGATGATCATCCCGACAGATAGTTACAACGAGTTTAAGGGTTATTCTAACATCAAGTCTATTAAACCCGTCATCGCTACCAGAGGTACATTTGATCCGGCTATATACCCGCATAACGAAAAATTCAAGTGGAACCTGGACAATTACGGGCCGTTGCTGATGCCCAAAAAAGGTATGACCATTGCACTTAACGATTCGACTATCGCTTTGTACAAACGGGATATAGAACTTTATGAGCAGAACAAAGTTGAAGTTAAGGGGAAAGACATCCTTATCAATAATAAGAAAGCCAACAGCTACACATTCAAAATGAATTACTATTGGATGATGGGCGACAATCGCCACAATTCTGAGGATTCGCGCTATTGGGGTATGGTGCCCGAAGATCATATCATTGGCAAGGCGATGATCACCTTCATGAGCAGTGACAGTACTGCCTCACCTCTTAAACGCATCCGCTGGGAACGGATCCTGAAACCGATAAACTAGCCTGTTTCAAAATTTAATCTTTACTTAAAAACAAATGGCCTTTGCAGATGCAAAGGCCATTTGTTTTGTTATCGAATTTTTACCTTTTCTCTACTTCACTAATAATCTGGCAGATCTTTGTATCCAGATCAAGCGCAGAGCGTTCGGCCATCATCAGGATCTCGCGGTCGGCTATATACTTATCTTCTTTGATCAGATTCATAATACCTAACAGTGTAGATAAGGGCTTTCTGATCTCATGCGATTGAATAAAAGCGATTTTAAGCAAAGCGTCTTTTAAGCCATCGTTTTTCTCATTAACCTGTTTATTGCTTTTACGGATAATGAAGTACTGTACCAATATGAGGATGAACAAGCCCAAAAATATCAATGCGGATATTGCCACTACCCAAACATACTGTCGGTTAAGCCTGTTCAGCTTATTTAAAATCGCTATTTGCTTATCCTTTTGCTCATTTTCAAATCTTATTTGTAATTCGCTCAACTGTTTTGAGTTGTTTACCACCGCCAGTGAATCCCGTAAATGAACATATTTTTTGTACGCCGCCATGGCCTCTTTATAGTCACCGGCAAATGTATACGCATCATTGATAGATGCGTTGATCTCCATAGTACGGTATGGTTCCCTAATTTCTTTAGAAATTGTAAGTGCCTTGTTTAAATACTGAAGCCCCTTATCACGCTGTCCCATATAAAAATAGGCCTCGCCCAACCAGCAGTAAGAGTAGGTTAATGAACGGGGGCGGTTATACTTGTTTGCAAGGGCAACTGCTTTGTCTCCGTAGTACAAAGCTTTGGTATAGTCTTTACGTTCCTTGTAGGTTTGCGCGATGTTGTTGTAAAACCTGATGCGAATGCTCTCATATTTTGGGCTGGTTTCGGCAATTTTTAATGCCGCCAGTTGTAGGCCCAGGCTGGTATGGTCATTCTGGGGGATATCATGAAACATATAATATCCATGGGTAAACATGGCCTTGTTGCCTAACGCCGATATGAGTTCGGCTGTATCGCGATTATCGCGGGCTGCTTGTATACCCTTATCTACCGCCATAAATGCCTGCTCATAATTACGGCTTTCTTTATGCAGGTTGGCTATAACACCATATAACTCGGGCAGGGCTTCTTTGATCTGCCAGCGTTCGGCATCATTCAGGGCCTTTATAGCTGTTTGCATAGCCAACGTATGCTTGGCTTTCATCCAGCAGTATTCCGCGTAATAAATTTGCGAGTACAATAGCGCTTTGTTGTTGTTGGTGGCGTTACCCAGGTAAAAAAGCTCGTCTTTTATTGGCAAAAGTGAATCGACATCTGAACTTTGAAGATCATTCCCCCTGGCGATGAGCTTGCTTATCTGCGAGGTATCATTACCCTTTGAAAGCCGGACGGCACTACCGTTTTTGTTTGACGGGTTGCAAGCCTGCAGCGCATTGAACAATATCAGAAAGACAGTGACAGACCAGAAAGGGTGAGCAGTTTTCAATTTTTTAAAGATTGTTCTAAAATAAAACAATTTATTGATAACCACAGAGCAATAAAGCAGTAAAACTATACGCAAAACCGGCCGAAAACGTACGGTTGCACGTGTCATAAGCGGATAGTATAAGTTAAATATAATTTTATAGATAACTTATTATCAATAAGTTAAAACGATGGCATCGCATTTGCGGAATGTTAAGAGATTACCGGTTAATATGAAAAGCAACAGACCACTCATCAGGCTTACCTTCTCGCAGGAACGTTATAACATCCTGATCAGGAAGCAGCGAAACGGAAACGCTTCTTTTAATGACCTGATTGAACTGGACGAGATTGTGAACCGCGATCCGGCTATAAGGGAAAGTATCCTGGAGGAAATGCAAGAAATAGATAACCCCACTCAAGGGCGGGATAAACCAGATATAATTATCCCTGAACAATTTAGGCCGGTGAACCTGCTACAGCAAATAAGGGCTTTTATCAACAAGCTATTTATGATAGCTACACACCTCTTAAAACCTGCGCTTTAGTTACAAATTGATTTTGCCTAACTTGCAGTATTATGTTACTGCTATGAGAAAAAGCACTATCCACATCATAAGCCTTGCAATGCTCTCCGTTTTTCTGCTGGCTTTTAAGTTTACAGACGTTAAAAAACTTAATATTGTTTTTATTGGCGATAGCATCACACAAGGAGCTAACAATGCTACTTTACAACCCTCTGTTTACGCGCTGGAATATTTAAAGGCAAAAATGCCGGGAGTTACAGTTATGCAAGCCAACGCTGGTGTATCCGGCCGTACTACACTTGATTTTTTGCCGGGCCAAAAAGAATATCAGAATGCACAGAGAGCGGCGGATAGCTTTTATAAAGTAAACAATTCGCAATTAGTATTTTCAATAATGCTGGGCACTAATGATAGCGCCATAAAAGGTACCCATGGTGCGCCGGTAGCAACATCTGCTTACCGGGCTAACCTTAAGATTATTATTGACAGTTTATTGAAGCGCTATCCGGACAGTAAAATAGTGATCAACCACCCTATTTGGTACAGCCCAAACACCTACAATGGCGCTATGTACCTGGCCGAGGGGTTAACCAGGCTGCAATCGTATTTTACAGAGATTGACGGCCTTAATAAGGATTACCGCATAACACATCCCGGCCATGTATTTATTGGCGATAAGGATGGGTTTGCCTGGTTCAAAAAGAATTATAATACTGCTTTGCAGCCAGAACAGGGCCGCCAGGGTGTTTTTTACCTGCACCCAAACGCAAACGGGGCGGCGCAGTTAGGGCAATTTTGGGGTAAGGCAATTTTAAAGGCATTAAAGTAATGCCTTTTGCCGTTAACTTTTTTCGGGCGGCGTTGATACGATCTCGCCAAACTCGTTTACATAAGCAATCATGCTGTCCAGGTCGCTTCCTGTTGGGTTATCTTTACGCTCCTGCTTACGCATTGCTTTATCTTCTTTCTTTTTTTGCCGGTTCTTCTCTAATTGTTTTTTCATGAAAGTTGCCTGCGATTTTGCCATATTTTGATGAGGGATTTGTGAATAATTATTTTTGAACAAAAAAGCACCTACTCTTTCGAGTAGGTGCATTACGATTAAATTTTATAGTGATTTGTTAAACTACTTTTACATTTACCGCGGTAAGACCTTTACGGCCTTCTTCTACATCGAACGTTACGCTATCATTTTCGCGAATTTCGTCGATTAGACCAGTTGAGTGAACAAAAACATCGCTTCTGTTATCACTCTGTGAAATGAATCCAAAACCTTTAGTGGCGTTGAAAAACTTTACAGTTCCTTCTTTTTGCATTATATATTTATTAATAAGTAGGCAAGGTAGCTAAAATTATTGGCATTTTCTTATAATTAACCGTGTTTAACTGTACTTTAAATGGCTCAACTTTTATTTTACATGTTAACTATCTCATTAGCGGCGCTTTACCTTAAGTAATAAATAAAATAATTTTTAAAACAGGTTGATAGTCAATAAATAAAGTTATATTTATTAAATCCCGCTTCTAAAATCACCAATATCAGGCGCTGCCACACTTTACCGGGATATAGGTGCCTGCCAATATCAATACCATGGCCAAAGAAAAAAAATCTAATAAAGAGGTTAAGAAAAAGCCTGCCGAAGCCGGCACTAAAAAACAATCGTCTTACCAATCGGGTAAGGGTTCGTCATCTTCAGATCTGTCCGTAAACCCTAAAAAAAAATAACATGAATGAAAAAGCCATAGAAGATCAAACCAGGTTGTACCTGTATGATTTGATGAACACTGCCAAAGAACATGGCTTTAAAACAGATGATGTATGGGAATTTAGCGTAGCCACAGATGCCGAAAGGTCTAAGCTGCAAAAAGATTACTACCCTACCATTGCCAGCAGGTTATTGCCTGAAGTAATGGTGCAGGTTTATCACGCCATTAAAGAACGGTTGAACCAATCTTTTAGTAATGAAGAGCAACAATTGGATAAGCGCGGCATTACCGCCGGCGATCTCAATTTTTTAGTTGCCTATAACCCTAAAAGACCGCGTACGTAATCCAAACAGATCAAAATTAAAAAAGCTTCGATATCGAAGCCTTTTTAATTACTATGGAATAATGTTATCCCGGTTATACTTTTGATTTTCGGCGCTGTCTTCAGGTGGCTGTGCATCTTCACCTTCTGTCAGCAAATGGTTACCGCCTTCGGTAAGTAAGTGGTTGCCACCCTGGGTAAGTAAATGATCTTCGGCCACAATGGGTTTGCGTTTGCCGTAGAATTTGGTTTCGTTAAAATGCTCGTGATCGTAAAAATCTTCCTTGGGAGCAAATGCTAAATTGTCTGGCGCGGTAAATACCTTTCTTATCTCTTCCTCAATATCGGCAGTGATGCCACGGCCGCGCTCGTATAATGGTAATGAAGCTAATTGCTTAGCGGTTACGTTAGGTATCATTACCGTATCGTTATTCTCATGCAGTTCTGCTACACCAATCGGTATCAGCACATGGCCGTCCTCCAGGTCAAGATCGTTGTTCTCGGTATCTAAAACAATGTAGCGTACCTTCCTCGTCTCAGGATCAAACAACAGGTCATCTACCTCACCTATCTTTACCTTTTCACTATTTTCAATATCCCAGCCCTGTATGTCCGGCTGGCCGTCAACAATCTCAAAATCACTGTCGCCAAGGGCCTCTAAATGCCGGTAGTAGTTAACGTTTTCTTCAGGTTCCATATTTATGGTTATTTAAAAATCTAACTTAGTTTGCAGTACTATCCGGAAACGCCACTATCTCTACGCTCCTATTTTGCGCGCGGCCTTTGTTAGTGGCGTTTGGTGCAAGCGGCTTGGTTTCGCCAACAGAGTGAATAGAAAGTTTTGCTGCATCAAATCCCCCGTTAGTAACCATCCAGTTTTTTACAGCGTTGGCGCGGTCGGCACCCAAAGCTTTATTGTGGCCGGCTGTCCCGGTCGAATCGGTGTGCCCGTAAATGCCTATCTGGGAGTTTTTAAAACGTTTAGCTAACGATGCAGAGATGATTTTTAATTTGTCTTCTGCTGATGACTGGATGGTACTGGCATCCGGCGCAAATAATACATTTTCACCAAGGCTGTAGATGGTATATTTTTGATTACCCCGCACGACTATGGCCGTATCGGTAATTTCTTCGTAGCTGGATTTAGGGATGGTAAAGTCAATAGCGTTCCAATCTGGCTGCGTGGTTGCAGCTGCCGGCGCACCGCCTGTTACTACGGTATCGTTAGCTACAGAGTCGGCTTGGTCTACCTTTAAAGGCGCGGTACGGTTGCAGCCTTTCCAAAGCAAAAATGCAACGCCCAAAGCAAGTATTAAAAATATTAACCAGATCCATACGGGGCCTTTACGTTTAGGCTGAACATCCAATTGTGCCATTATTAGTATAGTTAAATTACTATCTATCAAATGGTAATAAGTGATATAAGTTTTAAAAAAATGAAATTAGATGTGTACATAAAGCTGAATACTACAGTGTTTTTACACGATAAACATTACGGCTAGTAATTTTAAACTTCGCTTTTTATTACATTCGCTTTATGAAAACCACACTAAACTTATTACAAATGGCCAACGCTAAACTCGTGGCTAAAATGCTGCTTATTTCGGCGGTATGTTCGGGCGGGCAGGTTTTTGCCCAATCGCAAAATGCCGTTGTAGCCGGCATCGTAAAAGAAGCTACAGACAATTCACAATTAGAAAAACTTGCACATGAACTGTTTGACGGCGTTGGCCCGCGTTTGGTAGGCACACCTCAATATGATCAGGCCGGCAAATGGGCGCTGGAGAAATATAAAGGATGGGGTATCACCGCCCGTCAGGAAAAATGGGGCGAGTGGCGCGGCTGGCAACGCGGCATCTCGCACATAGATATGGTGTCGCCCCGTGTTAAATCTTTAGAAGGTACGCAGCTTGCCTGGAGCCCCGGTACAAAAAAACCTGTTACTGCCGAGGTGATCATTTTACCTGAACTGGCCGACTCAGTTGCTTTTCAACAATGGCTGCCAAACGTTAAGGGCAAATTTGTAATGGTATCTATGAACCAGCCAACCGGCCGGCCAGACGATAATTGGAAAGAATTTGCGTTGAACGAATCATTCACTAAAATGAAGGATGCACGTGCCGCACAAACTGCTGCATGGCGCAAACGCATCAGCAATACCGGTTTCACTGCGCGTACACTGCCGGTTGCATTAGAGAATGCCGGCGCAGCGGGCGTTATCACCAACACATGGTCTGCCGGTTTTGGAGTTGATAAGATCTTTAGCGCCTACACTAAAAAAACACCTACAGTTGATATCGCTCTAGAAGATTACGGTTTGCTTTACCGCCTTATAGAAGGCGGTGAAAAACCGAAGATCACCATCCAGGCCGAGTCAAAGGAATTGGGCGTTGTACCAACCTTTAATGTGGTTGGAGAAATAAAGGGTAAAGAGAAGCCGAACGAATATGTGATGCTTTCGGCCCACTTTGATTCATGGGACGGGGGATCTGGCGCTACCGACAACGGTACCGGCACATTAACCATGATGGAGGCAATGCGTATCCTTAAAAAGATCTACCCTAACCCTAAACGTACTATTCTGGTAGGCCACTGGGCAAGCGAAGAACAGGGCCTGAACGGTTCAAGAGCGTTTGTCGAAGATCACCCCGAAGTTGTGGCCAATTTGCAGGCTTTATTTAACCAGGATAACGGTACCGGCCGTGTGGTAAATATTAGCGGGCAAGGCTTTACCGGCGCAGGCGAGCTGATCACCAAGTGGCTAAATTTTGTACCAGACACCATCCGCCATCAAATTAAAACCAACTTCCCGGGCACACCGGGCGGCGGCGGTTCGGATTTTGCATCGTTCGTAGCAGTTGGTGCGCCGGGCTTTTCATTAGGATCTAACAGCTGGTCGTACGGTAATTATACATGGCACACTAATCGTGATACTTATGATAAGGTGGTGTTTGATGATTTGCGCAGCAACGCCATTTTAACCGCAATTTTGGCTTACATGGCCAGCGAAGACCCGGCGAAAATGCCCCGCGATAAGGTGACACTTACGGCACCTGCCAAGTGGCCGGCGCAAACCAAGGCTAACCGCCGCGGCGGCCTCGATTAATAAAAGCAGCAAAACAATATAGTAAGCACAGCATTATTATGCTGTGCTTTTTTGTTTAAATTAACCGTATAACTGCTACGAATAGTAGTGTTAACGCGCAGGTAAAAACCGCAATATTTACTTTAACTTGCAACCCCGCGGCGGTTGTTTTGCGTATATTAGGCGCATTTGAATAAGAAAAATTAATGAAGCGACTAATCGTAATTATATTCCTGCTGCCCATTTATTGCTTTGGCCAAAGCGCCGATGCTTACCTGCAAAGCGGTAATGCCAAAGCCAACCTTAAAGATTACAATGGCGCCATTGCCGATTTTACAAAGGCCATCAGCCTGAGCCCTCGTGATGCTAATGCGTACTTGTACCGTGCCAACGCCTACAGCAACTTAAATAACAACAGTGCCGCCATTGCCGATTTTAGCAAAACGCTCGAAATTAATCAAGGCATCGTTGATGCCTGGCATTACCGCGCCAATGCAAAAAGCAATAATAAAGACTACCAGGGCGCAGTAGAAGATTTTACCAGGGCTATTACCCTGCAGCCTAACAATGCCGAACTTTATGAGTACAGGGGCGTAGCCAAAGCCAACCTTAATCAAAACAAAGAGGCTATTGCCGATTACGACATTGCCGTACGGATTAAACCAACTGACCCAAAGCTTATTTTTTACCGGGCAAACTCAAAAACAAACCTAAACGATCATAAAGGTGCCATTGCCGATTATAGCATAGCCATTCGCCTGGATCCCAATAATGCCGAGGCCTGGTTTTACCGCGCCAATGCCGAAAGCAACATTAAACAGTATGCACCGGCGGTTGCAGATTATTTGAAAGCCGCCGAATTAAACCCAAAACTACCAGAGCTATATCATTATCTGGCTAATGCACAGAGCAACATGGGCGAAAGTAAAAGCGCTGTGGACTTTTTTACCAAAGCCATATTGGCATCACCAAACAAGGCCGAGCTGTACATGGGCCGCGCCATTGCACAGGGTAATGCAGATGATAATGACGCAGCCTTAGCAGATTACAGCAAAGCCGTAAAGCTGAACCCTAAATATGACGAGGCCTATCAAAACCGTGCGGATCTGCGGGTGAAGATAAAGGATTTTAAAGCCGCTGTAAGTGATGCCGACACCGCGTTACGCATAAACCCGAAAAATGGGTACGGGTACGTTTCGCGCGCTAAAGCTAAACTTGGCTCAAGAGATTCGGTCGGTGCGCTGGCAGATTTTGCCAACGCCATACGTATCACCCCTACCGCCAACTACGCTTACCTGGGTAGCGGCGATATCAAGGCTGGCCAGAAACGATACCAGGAGGCGATAGATTTTTATAACAAATCAATAGAAGTATTCGCTCAAAACGCCGATGCTTACCTGCACCGTGCTGCCGCTAAAGCCGCAATGGGTAACACCGAGGGCAGCTTTGCCGATTACAAAAAGGCCATTGATGTGATACCGCAAAACAACGACCTGTACATTGAATATGCAAAGATGCTTATTGCAGCAGGCCGCAGCAGGCAGGCGTTAGAGGTGCTGAACAACGGCATAGCCATCAATCCTAAAAATGTAATATTTTACAGTTTACGCGGGGTAGCTAAAAGCCAGCTTGGCGATAATATTGGCGCCATTGATGACCATGACGATGCTATAAAAATGTCGCCAAATTCCTCTGAGGCATACATGAACCGCGGCAACAGCTACATGGCCCTTAAAGAGTATGATAAAGCGCTGGAAGATTTGAATAAGGCCATTGTACTTAACGATGCTAACGACGAAGCCTATCTGTCTCGTGGTGACCTGAAAGTTGCGAAAAAGGAATACAACGGTGCTATTTACGATTATATTAATGTGTTGCTGCTGAACCCGAAAAACTTTAAGGCTTATGCCAAACGCGGCCTGGCCGAAAGTTACACCGGCGATATCGCAGCCATGAATAAGGATTTTGATATGGCTATAAAAATGGCGCCTGCAAACGAGGCGGTGTATGTTGCCCGTTCAAATGCGAGGATCAACCTGAAGGATTGGAATGGTGCCATTGCCGATTTGAGTAAGATCATCAGTCTTAACCCGCAAAACGCAAGGGCTTACCTCAATCGCGGCACCATCAAGGCAGAACGTGGCGATAAAACCGGTGCCTGTGTCGATTTGAATAAGGCAGCCACTTTCGGCTCTTCAGAAGCTATGGCGGCAATTAATAAATGGTGCATGTAATTTAGGCCGCTGCGCAATGGTTTAACTTGTAAATTATTGTGCCTTTACATGGCAATGCTTTATTTTTACCGGATGCTTCAGATTAGCGAGCTCTTTATTTATCCGGTTAAATCCCTTGGTGGCATTTCAATGCAAAGTTCGGCCCTTACCAGCCGCGGGCTTCAGTATGATCGCCGCTGGATGCTGGTAGATTCCGAAAACCGTTTCCTGTCTCAGCGCGAACACGCACAGATGGCATTATGCAAAACCGCATTGGCAGACGATGGCGTAAGGATAAGTTTCAGTTTAGACGAAACTTCGGTTCTGATCCCCTTCCAGCCGCAAAAAACAGAAATAGTACAAGTAACCATTTGGGATGACACCTGTACGGGGCAGTTGGTAAGCGATGAAGCCGACGCCTGGTTTACGCAAAAATTAGGGATTGATTGCAGGCTGGTTTACATGGCAGATGACTCCTTGCGGCCTACCGATCCAAGATATACTCAAACAGGTACCATTACCTCTTTTTCCGACGCTTATCCATTGCTGCTTATCGGCCAGGCATCTTTAGATGACCTTAACGCAAGGCTTGACGAACGGTTAAACATGGACCGCTTCCGGCCGAATATTGTCTTTACCGGCGGCGAGCCTTATGCGGAAGACACGATGGCGCAAATCATCATCAATGAGATAAACTTATACGGTGTTAAACTTTGCGCCCGTTGTGTGATGACAACAATTGACCAGCTTACCGGGCAAAAAAATAAAGAACCACTGAAAACGCTGGCCGGCTATCGCCGCAAAGGCACCAAAATACTTTTTGGCCAAAACGTGGTGAGTACCGGTTTTGGTACCCTAAGTGTAGGGGACGAAGTATCAGTACTATCCCTGCATACCGAAGAACGGTTTACGGTAGCTTAACCTTATAAACCCTGTAAGGATATTCTACTTTGTTTTGCCCATCGTTATACTTTGGCAACCGGTTCATTTGCGAGGCGCTCAAATACAGGTAACCATCGTTCCCTATTCCAAAAGAGTCCGGCCAGATAAGGCGCTTATCGGTTACTAGTGTTTTCAATTGACCATCAGGCGTTACGTACTTAATAGCATGGTTAGGCGAATCACTCAAGTAAATATTACCTTTCGCATCCGCTATCATTCCGTGGCAAACGCCGGTTTCGGCCACTATCGCTACTTTGGCTGACAGATCTGCATCACTTAATGCTTTATCAGCTAATTGCTCCGTTGCTATGCGGTACAATTTGGTTTGGTTAATAGCACGGAAATAGAACCACTTGCAATCTGCTGTTAAGGCTATTCCGTTGACGTTGGATACAAAAGGTTTTCCTTGCTGGTCGATCACATCTTTGCCATCCAGGTGCAGATTAAAGCCCGGAGCGGCTAAGGTAGACTTATCATCCTTAAGCACCATACGGCTTTTACCGGTGGCCAGGTCAAGCACCACGATGGCGTGCAAACCCGGATCTGACAGGTAGGCTAATTGCCGGGTGTTATCAATCACCATATCGTTTAGCGCGCTTTTATCTTTTGGCAGGTCATCAAAGGTATACACCTGTTTAACTTTATTATCGGCCAAATCGATCCTTAACAGCTTAAACTGGCCCTGCCTGGCATTGCCATTACCTATCACCGAGGCTCCACCGCCCGGCGCCGAGTCGAGCACCCAAAGGTTATTGTTAAAGTCGGCATACAGGTCCTGCACATTTACAAAATGGTTCTGCGTATTGGTAGTATCTACTTTGTTCCATTCCATATTAGGATAGGGCACGCGGTTGCCGTCTACTATCTCGGTAAGGCCATATAAATACGGGTCCGTATGCGGAAATGAAACAAACAGCCTGTTGCTTTTAGGCGCTACCGTAACGCCGATAGGTTGATTACGACCAAATGCGGCAGCCTCAAACAGGTTTTGGGCAACGCCGGCCTTACTTAGCATTATTAATAATATCATCAGTATTTGGCATTGTTTCATATATCAATAATGCCGCTGCTCGCAATTAGTTTTACCGATTAATGGTTTTTACTGCCCTGTAAATAATTACCCTAATCTTTTTCTTAACTTAAAATTTACTCACTAAAATTGCGTTGTTAACTTTTGTCTATAACCCGCTATGAATTGGGCGGTTAATTTTACATCTTTACCCAATGTTCAGAGAAATAAAGAACCGGTTTCTAAGATATTTCACCGTATTTATATATTTCATAATCATCTTTTTTTGTGCCATTGAATTAAACTTCCTTTGGCTGTTTGGCTACTCGCCCGATATGCAGGATATAAAAACGCCTACCATGTCGCTCTCGTCTGAAGTTTACACTGCCGACGGTAAATTAATAGGCCGCTTCTACAAAGAAAACCGGTCACCTGTAGATTTTAAAAGCATCTCCCATAATCTGATCAACGCGCTGGTAGCTACCGAAGATGCCCGCTTTTACAAACACCATGGGGTAGATTTCTATGCGTTTGCTACCAGTATGCTCTCTACCGCCAAAGGGGAGCGCCGCGGCGGCAGTACGATTACCCAGCAGCTGGCCAAAAACCTGTTCAGCACGCGCAAGCGCAAATCTCAGGGAATTATCAGCCACGTGCCAGTTTTAAAAACTATCGTATTTAAGTTTAAGGAGTGGCTTACCGCGTTCAAGATTGAGCGCCTGTACAGCAAGCAACAGATCATTACCCTTTATTTAAATACAGTTCCGTTCGGCAACAATTCGTACGGAATAAAAACCGCTACGCTTAAGTATTTCAATAAAACACCGGATGCCGTTACCCCGGCCGAAGCAGCTACATTGGTGGGTATGCTTAAGGCAACATCAACTTATAACCCAATCAGCAATCCAGAGAAGGCCACTGAGCGCCGTAATGTTGCATTAAGCCAAATGCAAAAGTATGGCTACCTGAGCAAAGCCGCTTACGAGGTAGAAGTACAAAAGCCGATAGGCCTGGACCTGAGTTATGTGGAAAAGTCCGGACAGGAAGACTCTTACATCCGCCGGGCGGTAGAAAAGTGGCTGGACAAATGGTGCAAGCAAAATGATTATAACCTTTACGAGGATGGCCTGAAGATTTATACCACCATCGACTCTAAACTTCAGCAATATGCCGAAGAAGCCGTGGCGCAAAAAATGAAGATGCTGCAAAAACGCTTTAACAACTTATGGGGCAATAAAAACCCCTGGCGCGATTCGAAGGGTGTTGAGATCAAAGATTTTATGTTAAAGGCAGAGCAGCGCCTGCCGATATATAAGCTGCTGACCAAAAAATACAAAGGCGATACCACACAGATAAACGCCTACTTTGCAAAGAAAAAGCAAATGACCGTTTTTACCTGGAATGGTGATAAAGACACCACCTTCTCCAGTGTAGATTCTATCAGATATTACACGAAGATCCTGAACACCGGGATGATGACCATGGAGCCATCTACCGGTAAAATAAAAGTTTGGGTAGGCGGCATCGACCATAAATTTTTCAACTATGATCACGTTAACCAGGCCAAACGCCAGGCGGGCTCAACGTTTAAGCCCTTTGCCTACGTTACCGCTTTAGACAACGGCTTTACACCGTGCGATAAATTTACCGATAAACCGGTGACCATTAAGTACAAGGATAATGGCAAGGATGATGTTTGGCAGCCAAACAATGCCGATTTCCACTTCAG
>NZ_CAXVWK010000060.1:0-90000 GCF_964263795.1 Mucilaginibacter sp. | reverse complement strand
AGCCGGTGCAGAAAACGGACCCGTATTATCCGGTGATGTGATCAATGATGCGCGTAACGATGTTGACCAGCTTAAAGGCGGTTATGAAGTTACCATGTACATGAATTCGCAAGGTGCCCAAAAATGGAAAACCGTTACTGCCGAAGCATCTGCAGGTGCGCAAAAAAGAGCTATCGCTATCGTGTTAGATGATAACGTGTACTCTGCACCAAACGTACAAAACGAAATTTCTGGCGGGGTATCATCTATATCTGGTGGTAACTTCACTTTAGAAGATACGAAAGATTTAGCCAACGTATTAAAAGCAGGCCGCTTACCGGCCCCCGCCCGTATCATTGGCGAGGCTGTAGTTGGCCCGTCATTAGGGCAGGAAGCTATCAGCGCAGGTTTGCTTTCATGTATTCTGGGCTTGGTTGTGATCTTGATCTTTATGATAGCCTATTACAATCGTGCAGGTACAGTTGCTGTAGTAGCAGTACTGGTTAACGTATTCTTTTTGATGGGTGTTTTGATCAGCTTACGTGCGGTATTAACCTTACCGGGTATTGCAGGTATCATCCTGATTTTGGGTGTTGCGGTTGATGCTAACGTATTGGTTTATGAACGTGTGCGCGAAGAGCTTGGTTTAGGCAAATCGTTACGTATTGCCATTGCCGATGGTTTTAAACATGCTTTACCATCTATCCTTGATGCCAACATCAGTACTTTCCTTACAGGTGTTATTTTATTCCTGTTCGGTTCAGGCCCTATCCAGGGTTTTGCAACTACGCTGATGATCGGTATCGTAACTACCCTGTTCTGTTCATTGCTGATCTCCAGGTTGATCTTTGAATTCATGTTAGAAAGAGGCTGGGATATCAAGTTCTCACGTCCATGGAGCTCACATACTTTTAAAAACGCAAACTACGGCTTTGTTAAAAACCGTTTCAAATTTTACGCATTCTCTGGTATCTTCATAGCAGCCGGTTTGGTATCTATGATAACCCGTGGTTTTAACTACGGTGTTGATTTTGGCGGTGGCCACACTTACGTTGTTAAGTTTAATAATGGTGTTACTACAGGCCAGGTTCATGAGGCTGTAGACCAGGTGTTGGGCCGTGGTACCGAAGTTAAAACTTACGGTTCAGACAAGATCAGCATTAATACTAACTACCTGATCAATGATAACTCACCAACTGCAGATGATAAAGTTGAAGCTGCTCTGTTAAAGGCATTAGCCTCTAACCCGGCCACAAAGATAAACGCAAGCCAGATTTTGAGCCACCAAAAGGTTGAAGCTACCATCGCTAATGAGGTTAAAGCTTCTGCGAAGTGGACTATCATTATCGCCATCATCGTTATCTCTGCATATATTCTGATCCGTTTCCGCAAATGGCAATTCAGCTTAGGTGCGATGATTGCTACCGCTCACGATTCATTGCTGGTGTTATCTTTCTTCTCGTTATTTAAGGATGTATTACCATTCTCTTTAGATATCGACCAGGCATTTATTGCAGCATTGCTTACTGTTATCGGTTACTCTATTAACGATACTGTGGTTGTGTTCGACCGTATCCGCGAGTTTCTGGAACTACACCATGCTAAAACAGATGACCCTAAAGAGGTAATTAACCACGCAATTAACAATACGCTAAGCCGTACTATTATCACCGCGTTAACTGTGATAATGATATTGGTAGTGCTGTTTGCCTTCGGTGGTGATGTTATCCGTGGTTTCTCGTTCGCATTGTTAATCGGTGTTATCTTCGGTACCTACTCGTCTATTTGTGTAGCTACCCCGGTAATTATCGACTTTGGAAAGAAAGACCTGAGATAATAACATCTGATATTAATTTAAAGGCTCCAAAGAACATTTGGAGCCTTTTTTGTTTACTAATCAGTGTACTTAACCAACCGTTTGCAAAAACGGCTGGCTTTAAAAACATTCCTTTAAGGAATACTAAAAATCTACTGTAATGAGCAATACAGATCAATCTAAATTTCCAACTGTTGTAATTATAGGCGGCGGTTTTGGCGGCATACAGGTGGCCAAGCAACTGGCAGACAAACCCGTTGAAATAATACTGATAGACAAACATAATTACCATACATTCCAACCGCTGTTATACCAGGTAGCCACGGGTAGTTTAGAAGCGGAGTCGATTGCCTTTTCGCTACGTAAGAATTTCGAAGGCCAAAAGAACCTTCGTTTCCGTAATACCGAAGTTACTCATGTCGATACGGCAGCCAACTCAATTGACACCACGATCGGGCAGATCAAATATGATTACCTGGTTATCGCTACCGGCTCAACTACCAACTTTTTCGGCAATAAAGAGATAGAGCATTATGCCATGCCGATGAAATCTATCCCCGAGGCGCTGAACCTGCGTTACCTGGTGCTACAGAACCTGGAGGAGGCTATTTTAAAGCCTTCTAAGGAAGAACGAGCACCTTACCTGTCATTTGTATTGGTTGGCGCAGGCCCTACCGGTGTAGAGCTTGCAGGATCGTTGGCGGAATTGCGTAACCATGTGCTTAATAAAGATTATCCTGAACTTTCAAAAGAAGAAATGAAGGTTTACCTGGTAGATTTTTTACCCAAGGTATTGGGTCCTTTTTCTGACGAAGGATCAAAAGGTGCGCAGGACTATCTGACCGGAATGGGTGTTGAACTGCTGTTGAATGTAAAGGTTGAAAGCTACAATGGCGAAGAGATTAAATTTGAAGGCGGCAAAAGCATCAAAACTAAAAATGTGATCTGGAGCGCCGGCGTACAGGGTGTAGTGCCCGAAGGTGTGGCTAAGGATGCCATTGAGCGCGGCAACCGTATAAGAGTAGATAATGTTTTGCGCATGCAGGGCAGCCAGAATGTATTTGCTATTGGTGATGTTGCAGCCATGATTACCGACGAAACCCCTAAAGGTCATCCCGGTGTGGCACAGGTAGCCATACAGATGGGCGATACTATGGGCAAAAACATTATAAGGCTGTTACGTGCCGAGCAGCCACAACCGTTTAAATATAACGACAAAGGTTCGTTAGCAACCATTGGCCGTAACAAAGCGATTGCCGACATAGGTAAATTTAAAACACAGGGCTTTTTTGCCTGGCTGATATGGATGTTTGTGCACCTGATATCGTTAATGGGTGGGCGTAACCGTGTCATTGTATTTATTAACTGGGTGTCCAGCTATGTCACTTATAATGGCGGCAGCAGGCTGATCATCCGTAACTTTAAGCGCGAGGAGCTTAATCAAAAAGACGAGCAGGTAAGTACACCGGATTAATCATGCCCCAAACCATACACATAACCGAGTGCCCGCGCGATGCTATGCAGGGCTTGCACAATTTCGTGCCAACTGAAGTTAAGGCGGCATACATCAACCTGCTCTTACAAGTTGGCTTTGATACCATTGATTTTGGCAGTTTCGTATCACCGAAAGCAATTCCGCAAATGCGGGATACTGCCGAAGTGTTAAGTAAGCTCGACCTTACTAAAACACGGTCGAAATTATTGGCAATAGTTGCTAATTACAGGGGAGCTGAGGATGCCGCCGGTCATGAGGAGATTACTTACCTTGGGTTCCCCTTGTCGATATCAGAAACCTTTCAACAGCGTAATACCAACTCAGGTATCGAACAGTCATTTGATGTTGTGAAGCAAATAGCAGCCCTTTGCGCCAATAAAAACAAAATTCCGTTGATCTACCTGTCTATGGGATTCGGCAACCCCTACGGGGACGTATGGAGTGCCGAAATTGTGCAGCAGTGGACAGAACGTTTGGTTGCCGAAGGTATCTACAACATAGCCCTATCTGATACCGTTGGCATTGCAACGCCGGAGCAGATCACTACACTGTATCCTGCTTTGTCGAAGGAATTTTTAGGCGTACAATTTGGTTTGCACCTCCACTCTACCCCCGATACCTGGCAGGAAAAGGTAGCGGCGGCTTACGAAAGCGGCTGCAATAAATTCGACGTAGCGTTAAAGGGTTATGGTGGCTGCCCAATGGCTAAGGATAACCTGACCGGCAATATCGCGACCGAAAACCTGATCGCTTACCTGCTGCATCAAAATATCGACCTTAGCCTTGACCTGGACAAATTACAGGAAGCAATGGATTACTCGGGCAGGATATTCGGGCAGTAAAGCCCCAAGTGTTCACGTTCACGCAACATCAGCACCGTGAACAACCGTGATAGGCTGATTATCAGGCAGATAATAAATTAGCCATTTTTAATGTACTGTATATCAAGAAATTAGATCCTGCGAAAACCAGGTACGTTATGGCACGGCTGAATAGTATTTAGTGCTATTCCTTAACCATCTTGTAGTGCTTTATCCCCGCTTCCTCAAACTCCGGGCCTTCGGTTATAAAGCCGAACTTTTTGTATAAGCCTACGGCCGGCGTCTGCGCGTGCAGGTAAACGTAACCGGCATCGGCAGGCAAGTCATCTAATACCGCCTTTACTAATGCCGAACCTACACCACCCCTAAACTGCGATAGTACAGCGAAACGCTCCAGCTTGTACCCGTTTTCCGTTTTGCGCCAGCGGGCTGCCCCGGCGGGTTGGCCATCAACGGTTGCCAAAAAATGGTGAGATACATCTTCATTTCCGCGCTCTAAATGCGGCGGGCAATTGGTTTCTACCACCAATACCTGGTGCCGTATGGCAAAGGCCGCCTGCAGGTCGGCATCGTTATTTACCTTTCTTACTTCTATCTTTGATAGCATTCTGGTAGTGCGTTTTAGTCTGGTACCCGGTCTGTTTAATGTTGTGGTTTTCCTCGGCAGCGTCTATCGAGTGTGTGCAGGTAATATCGTCCTCTTTCTCGGCCAGGTTAGATAGTTTAACATAAAATTTAGTCAGCTGGTCCAGTTCCTTCTCGGTAAGGTCTTCAATGTTTACCATCCGGTTACTGGCGCCCTGGTGCGAGGCCAGCAGCTCATTCAATTTCAGGTGCACTGCCTTCGAATCTTTATTTTGCGATTTTTGGATCAAAAACACCATTAAAAATGTGATGATGGTTGTACCCGTGTTGATGATCAGCTGCCAGGTATCAGAATATTTAAAGATGGGGCCGGTTACCAACCACACCAATATGGTAACTATCGCGATGATAAAAGCTGCCGAACTTCCTGTTGCTGCAGTAGCCCAGTTTGCAAACTTTTCGAATAGATTTTTTTTACTTTTAGCCATAAACCTGCGTGTAATTACCTAATAACCTGAAAAAAGCGCTAATGTTATTAACATCAGCGCTTTTTATTCCTGTTCGCTCTGTAAGCTTATAGTTTACTGTTAACGTCGATACAGTTAAGATCACCAAAAGCTTCTTTAAGCCTTGCCACGAAGGTTTCTTCAGCTTTGCGTAACCATACCCGTGGATCGTAATATTTTTTGTTTGGCGAATCTTCACCATCCGGGCTGCCGATCTGTGTTTGCAGATAGCCTTCTTTAGCCTGGTAGTAATCGCGGATACCTTCCCAAAATGCCCACTGCATGTCGGTATCGATATTCATTTTGATGGCACCGTATGATATCGCCTCGCGAATTTCTTCCTGGCTTGAACCAGAACCACCATGGAATACAAAGTTGATCGGCTTATCGGCAGTAAGGCTATGTTTTTCTTTCAAAAACTCTTGTGAGTTATGTAATATAACCGGCTGCAGCTTTACGTTGCCCGGCTTGTACACGCCGTGTACGTTACCAAATGCCGCGGCGATAGTAAAGCGCGGGCTAACTTTAGATAATTCTTCGTAAGCGTAAGCAACCTCTTCCGGCTGCGTATACAGGCGTGAGCTATCTACGTCGCTGTTATCAACGCCGTCTTCTTCGCCGCCGGTAACACCTAATTCAATTTCAACAGTCATGCCCATTTTGGCCATGCGTTCTAAATATTTGGCTGATATCTCGATGTTTTCTTCAATCGGCTCTTCAGAAAGGTCAAGCATGTGCGATGAGAACAACGGCTTGCCTGTTTCGGCAAAGAATTTCTCTCCATGCGTTAACAAACCGTCAATCCATGGAAGTAACTTTTTAGCAGCATGATCGGTATGTAAAATAACCGCAATACCATAATGCTCGGCCAGTAAATGCACGTGCTTTGCTGCAGATACACCACCTAAAATGCAGGCCTGTAATTGCGAATTATCTAACGATTTACCCGCATAGAACTGCGCGCCGCCGTTGGATAACTGGATAATTACCGGTGAATTAACAGCCTTTGCTGTTTCCATTACGGCATTTATGGTGTTTGTGCCGATAACGTTTACCGCAGGCAATGCAAACTGGTGCTTTTTAGCTGCTTCAAATAGCTCCTGCACCTGATCGCCGTGCAGTACGCCTTTATAATTTTTTAAATCCATGTGCGTTTGTTTGGGCCTCGAAGTTATAAAAATAGTTGAAAAGTTAAGGATGTTAAGCTTGCTAAAAGTTGGAAAAATTATAAAACTCGCAGCGATTGTGTCAACGCCGCGCTTTGTAAACCTTTGAGCCGGTACCGGATAGGTTTTTGCAGTTCGGCAAGCCGATGAGAAGCCGCCCGTATGCTTCGCCTGTTGCTTATCTCTTTTAACGTTTAAAATTTCGCGATCTTGAAAGCTTTCAGCGCTTTAAACTTTTAAAGCCGCTCCCAACAATTACAACCTTTTTTCGTTTCTTTGCAATACTTGAAAGACTTAGAAATAGATATGGCGTGGTTTAAGCGAGAAAATAAGGGGATAATTACGACTACTGAGGAGAAGAAGGAAGCGCCTGACGGCATCTGGAACAAGTGCCCCAATTGTAAGAAACCTTTACACTACTCAGAACAGGTTGAAAACCAATACGTTTGTCACTACTGTGGTTTCCACCTGCGCATCGGCTCCAAAGAATATTTTTCGGTTTTGTTTGATGATAACCAGTTTACCGAACTGTTTAGCAACCTGCATAGCGGCGACCCTTTAAACTTTACCGACAGTAAAAAATATACCGACCGTGTTGCCGAAACACAAAAGAAAACCGGCTTGCAGGATGCCATTAGGGCTGCCCATGGCAAAATGAACGGCCAGGAAGTAATGATAGCCTGTATGGATTTTAATTTCATCGGTGGATCTATGGGATCTGTAGTGGGCGAAAAGATTGCCCGTTCGATAGATTACAGTATCGCTAACAAAGTCCCTTTCCTGATGATCTCTAAATCGGGTGGTGCCCGTATGATGGAGGCGGCATTCTCTTTAATGCAGATGGCCAAAACGTCAGCAAAGCTGGCTTTATTAAGCCAGGCCAAAGTCCCTTATATCTCTTTATTGACTGACCCAACTACAGGCGGTGTTACAGCATCATACGCCATGCTGGGCGATATCAACATTGCCGAACCGGGCGCGCTGATAGGCTTTGCCGGCCCAAGGGTGATTAAAGAAACGATTAAAAAAGATTTACCGAAAGGCTTCCAAACTGCCGAGTTTGTACAGGAGCACGGTTTCCTTGATTTTATTGTTGACCGCCGCGAAATGAAGGAGAAACTGGCTTCATTCCTGAAAATGCTGGCCGTCCCTCCTGCTCCGATTGAAAAATCCGAATCGCTGGTTTAGGTTGAATTGATAAGATATTGTAAAGGCCATCTGTAAGGATGGCCTTTTTTGTGCCAAACCTTTTTTAGAGCTTGAATAGCTAATTCATAGAGTTGCCCTAAACTCGTTCAAGGGCGCGGGAATGCCTAACGTTGTATTCTTTGCCAAAGCGATGCAGCCGCGCTTTCTACTATTTACCGGTAATTACTTTTCGGTGTTCCATACCCCAATCTGCAAGGTTGTTAATTATGGTTTGTAATGTTCTGCCGTACTCGGTTAGGTTATATTTAACCGTTACCGGTTGCGCATCTACCACCGTGCGTTTAATGAGTTTGTTAATTTCGAGCTCCTTTAACTCCTTGCTTAGCATTTTATTTGATATGCCGTTTACATCAGTCAGGATATCAGAAAACCTTCTCTCGTTATAGTAACAAATCGATGAGATAATAGAGATCTTCCATTTACCGCTCAGCACGTCCATCGCGTCGTGGACAGCCATTATTTCTTTTTTGTGCCCGATATAACATGTGTTATCTGCCATAAGTTACCTTGTTACCCAAAAGTTACTGTTACTTTTAGTTACAAAGTAACTAAAATAAATTTACTTGACTTAGATTTGCAGCGAAATAAAAACAAATCAAAATGAATTTTACAGATAAAAATGTAGTTATAACAGGCGGAACAACTGGTATCGGCCTGGCAACCGCAAAAGCATTTATTAATGCAGGCGCAAACGTTTGGATCACAGGCAGAAATGCGGAGAACCTGCAAAAAGCAGCAGACGATATCAACAGTCCTAAATTGAAAACGGTAGTTTCTGACACATCGAAATTGGCAGAGATCGCAATCCTGGAAAAAGCAGTTGCAGACAACGGAGCGAAATTAGATGTGCTATTTTTAAATGCCGGCATAGCGGTATTTACACCGATTGAACAGGTAACCGAAGCAGATTTTGACGCGCAGTTTAATACTAATGTTAAAGGCCATCTGTTTACCCTGCAGAAACTGATCCCTCATTTGGCCAATGGTGCCGCTGTAGTGTTTACATCTTCAACGGTAGCAACAGCTTCAAATTTAGGAGCCAGTGTATACTCGGCAACTAAAGGTGCATTAAATAAAATCGCGCAGATCGCAGCAAATGAACTGGCCGACCGCAAGATCCGGGTGAATATTGTCAGTCCGGGACCGGTTCAAACTCCAGGGTTGGAATATGCAGTACCTGCGGAAGCAAAACCACATCTGGCTGCAGCCACAGCAATGCAACGTCTGGGCGATCCGGATGAGATCGCACAAACGGTATTGTTCCTGTCTTCTGACGCTGCCAGCTTTATTACAGGCACGGAGATAGTAGCAGATGGTGGTTACTTAAATTACGGGTTAAAATAAAGAAGCATAGGGTAAGGCTGAGCTTGTAATGCATTCGAGCTATCGTTCCACAGCGCACCATGACCTTACTCACGCAGCAATGGCTTATGGTCATTGTTATCACAGCGCACAAATCAAAAAAGCCATTCGTCAGTTTAACGAATGGCTTTTTCTGTAAATTAAAATTTAAAAGGGCTTAAATACCTTCAGTGCCTGGTTCATGGCCTACCATCCTGCCGGTTGTACGGCCGTGTGGGCGGCTGGCAAAATCTGTTTTAGTAGCCACACCTACCGATGGGAACTCATGAGGATTTGGCGGCGTTACATCGTTAGACTCGCTGTATGATGTATCGGCACCTTCCTGCTGTTGCTCCTGCTCTGGCTGGCGGTGATATTCCGCGCCATCTTCGTTATGTGACTGTTGCTCTTCAGGGTTTTCGTTCGGGTTGATATTTGGAGTGTATTCCGGATCTCTTTCGTTGCTTTCCATGGTTATAGTTTTTAATTGTTGCTTAATAAACAATCAAAAACGCTGCCACAAATTAACAGGCCGGAAATTTAGTTTCAAATTATGCGCTCACCATGCACAGGTCCTTTAATTTGGCAACGGTATAATCCACTTCCTCTTTAGTATTATACTTAGAAAAAGAGAACCTGACTGATGGCCTGTCGGGATTGGCGCCAATAGCGGTCAACACGTGCGACCCGATATCCGTGCCCGAGCTGCATGCGCTGCCGCCCGATGCCGAAATACCGGCAATATCCAGGTTAAACAACAGCATATCCGCCATCTCCATCTCGGGGAAGGAAACATTAAGTACCGTGTAAAGGCTTTTTTCCGGGTCGGTTTCGCCGTTGAAGCTTACACCGGGCACATCCTGCTCCAATTTAGCCTTCATATATGATTTAAGTTCCTGTATATATGCCTGATGTGTGTCCATCTCACTGTATGCCATATCCAAAGCTTTGGCAAGGCCGGCTATACCGTAAACATTTTCGGTACCGCCGCGCATGTTGCGCTCCTGCGATCCACCGTATATCATCGGATTGATCTTAACCTTATGGTTGATATGTAAAAAGCCCACACCTTTAGGGCCATGCAGCTTGTGTGCCGCGCAAACCATAAAATGCACTTTAAGCTTACTCAAATCGTGTTTGTAATGACCAACAGTCTGCACGGTATCGCTATGAAATAACGCGTTGTAGGCCTCGCAAAGGTCGCCTACGCGCTCAATATCGGTAAGGGTACCCAATTCGTTATTGGCATGCATCAGCGATACAAAACTGCGCTCATTTTCTTTAAGCAATGTTTCCAGGTGGTCGTAATCCAGGTTGCCTTTGGCATCTACGTTAACGTAGCTTAGTTTGATAACACCTGCTTTTTCCATTGATTGCAGGGTATGGATAACCGCATGGTGCTCCAGTTTAGTGGTGATGGCATGGGTAATTTTATGATCAATGATGCCACAACGGATGGCGGTATTATCGGCCTCGGTGCCGCCGCTGGTAAAAAATATTTCGGCGGGTGATGTATGCAATAACCCGGCAATGGTTTTACGGGACCGTTCGATAAGGGTGCGTACTTCGCGGCCATGAGCATGTATAGACGATGGATTACCAAACTGTGTTTCCATTACTTTATACATTTCCTTTAAAACATCAGGATCAAGGGCGGTAGTAGCTGCATTATCAAAGTAAACACGCATTGGGGTAGTTATTAGTGAGTAGTTGAATAGAGATTAGTTTTTGCCATCAGGACTTCCTGTCTTTCGGACTTCCATCTTCACGACTTTCGGACATTTCTCTAACTATTCGTTTAAATTCAAAATTTCTTTAATATCTGTTATTATCTTATTGGCCAGGCTATTGGCAACTGTTTCTGAATTACCTTCAGAATAAATGCGGATAATAGGCTCGGTATTCGATTTTCGCAAATGTACCCATTCTTTGTCGAATTCGATTTTTAGTCCATCGATGGTAGAATGCGGTTGCTTGTTATATTTCTCTTCAACCTTAAGTAGCAGCGCATCGATGTCCATTTCGGGCGTTAAGGTGATCTTATTCTTCGATATAAAGTAATTTGGGTAAGATGCCTTAAGTACAGATACCGGTTTGCCGAATTTAGCCAGGTGAGTTAAAAACAGGGCGATACCTGCCAGAGCGTCGCGTCCGTAGTGCAGTTCGGGATAGATAACGCCGCCGTTGCCCTCGCCACCTATAATGGCGTTAACCTCCTTCATCTTATTCACTACATTCACCTCGCCAACGGCTGCAGCATGGTACTCACCACCTGCACTTTCGGTAACATCGCGCAAAGCACGGGTCGACGACAGGTTAGATACCGTATTGCCCGGGGTATTCTTCAATACATAATCGGCCACCGCCACCAGGGTGTATTCTTCGCCAAACATACTGCCATCTTCGTTAACAAAACAAAGACGGTCAACATCCGGATCAACGGCTATACCCAGATCAGCCTTTTTCTTCACTACCTCCTGCGACAGGGCAATCAAGTTCTCCGGCAGGGGTTCGGGGTTATGCGGGAAATTGCCGTTGGGCTCGCAATAGAGCTCATGTACGGTATTAACGCCCAATGCCTTAAGCAAGGCAGGTACAAAGATACCACCTGTAGAATTAACGCAATCTATAACCACCTTAAAATCAGCTTTGGCGATAGCCTCCACATCAACCAAAGGCAAAGCCAGTATTTTGTCGATATGCTTTTGCAGATAAGTATCATCATTGGTTATGGTGCCCAGGTCGTTTACATCGGCATAAATAAAATCGCTGCTTTCTGCAATATCTAACACTTCTTTGCCATCCGTATCGCTGATGAATTCACCATTCTCATTCAATAATTTTAAAGCATTCCATTGTTTGGGGTTGTGGCTGGCTGTAAGGATAATACCGCCGGCAGCTTTTTCATCAGGTACGGCAACCTCTACGGTTGGCGTGGTTGACAGGCCCAAGTCGATAACATCGATACCCAATCCCTGCAGGGTACCAATCACAAGGTTGTTCACCATAGTACCGGATAAGCGCGCATCACGGCCCAATACAATTTTTTTAAGCCCCGAGCGCTTTACCGCCCAACTGCCAAAAGCCGAAGTAAATTTTACGATATCCAACGGGGTAAGGCCCTCGCCGGCAGCACCGCCAATAGTACCCCGTATGCCTGAAATTGATTTTATTAGTGTCAAAGTTCTATAGATAATTAAGCAGCAAAAATAACAATATTTAAGCGATAGCAATGTAAAATTGCATGCCGTTGAACCGCGACTATATTGCCTATATTTGCTATCTGCCTGCTGGTAATAATACGTTATCTGCGGATTTTTGAACCTTTTTCAAATAAAACAATGCCAGAACAGCTTTTAAAATTAGACAGGCACCTCTTCTATCTGATCAACCAGGGCATGTCCAATAATTTTTTCGACTGGCTGATGCCGTTAATGCGCAACCCTAAATTCTGGATTCCGCTGTATGTCTTTATTATCGGTTTCTGCATCTGGCGGTACCGTAAGCAAGGGTTGGTTTTGATTCTAATGCTATGCCTGTCGGCAGGGTTTGCCGACTTTACCAGCGCCAGCCTTATCAAAAAACAAGTACAGCGGCTACGCCCCTGCCGGGATATAGTTACTTCACAAACAGTGATCAGCAGGGTGCCTTGCGGAACCGGCTACAGTTTCCCATCCACCCACGCTACCGATCATTTTGCCATTGCTGTTTTTTTGAGCTGCCTATTTTATAAGAGATGGCCCTGGGTAGTACCCGTCCTGCTCTTTTGGGCTGCCATTATTTGCTTTGCACAGGTTTATGTAGGCGTACATTTTCCGGTTGATGTTACTTGTGGAGCCATCTATGGCGCGCTGGTAGGGTGGCTTTTTGCCGTTGGGTTTAGGAAATTACAACCAAGGTTTGCGGCGTGAGCGTTTGACCTGCTAACTGGCGAACCCCTCCCTAACCTCCCAGAGGGAGCGAATTAACGCCATAAAAAAAAGCGATTGATTGCACAAACGCTCTAATATTTTTGACTTTTCACTTTCAGCTTTGACTTAAGATTAACCCCGCATCTTATCCAGCAGGTCGCTTAATTTACCGGCTTCTTCCTCGGTAAGGTTTTGTTTAAACAGGTCCTTGGTTTTAAAGGTTACATCCATTTTGGTAAGGATCTCCAGCCCTTCATCGCTGATGCGGATATCCACAGCGCGGCGGTCGCGGCTATTGGTACAGCGAGACACCAGTCCTTTTTGAACAAGCCTGTCTACAATACGCGATGCATCAGACATTTTATCGATCATTCGCTCCTTAAGCAGGTTAACAGTGGCCGGCTTGGGGAACTGGCCGCGTAAAATACGCAGAATGTTAAATTGCTGCTGGGTAAGCTTGTATTTTTCAAACTCGGGGCGCATATAATTATTCATCCAACCATATGTATAGTTGAGATTGATAACCGCCTTATGGTAGTTATCTTCAAAATTGGTGCTTTTGATATCTTCTTCTATCCCCATTGTTTTGATGAATGCCTGCAAATATAATTATTTATCTTTTGTTTTATCGGCGGGCTTTTCGCGGCCGTAATTCCAGGGGCAGTGCAGGCACTTGTTTTTACAGCAGTACCCCCTTTTTAGGTGATACGTTTTTGTGAAAACAAAGTTACCATCTTCGTTAATATAATAGTCTACGTTTTCTTGCAGCATCAATTCAGCAATTTCACAAAAATACTACTATTGAAATAATTTTTAAGATGCGTGCCGTTGCCATGCAATGTCCAGATCTGCTTTGGCGCGGTTTGTTTAACGGTTTCGATGATATCGTTCCAATCGGCATGATCTGATATAAAAAGCGTATCCTGCGCGTTAACCTGCAGGTTTTTCCAGCCCGAAGCAAATAATCTTTTCACCCCTGTTGCCCTCACATAACTATCGAAGGTGAAAGGCGGTACAATGTATACCCACTCCTCCTGCGTTTTCATCAATTTGCGCCCGTAGATCTGGTGGTTACCCAACTCAAAACCCATCTTTTGATATATAGCGTTGATAGGCATAATGCGGTGATGTACCAGAATTTTTTTCTGCGGAGCATGATCGTTAATCATCCTTATCAGCCGCTGACTTTTTCCCAGGCTATAAGCACCTAACAAGATATTTAATTTAATATCGTTCAGCTTTTTGATCTCTTCTACCGGATCGGGATGCAGCACTTCCGGATCGGCAAAGGTGCTTTCGGTGATCAGCACATCAGCTTTTACGAACTGGTAAGGCTCGCAGGTTTTGTCGGGTTGTAATTTATAGTCGCCCGTGTACAGATACCTGATCCCATTATATTCCATCAAAATTTGCGCGGAGCCCGGCATATGGCCTGCCGGGATAAACGTAACCTGCACATCGCCTATCGTAAATGGCGCATTGTACGCGGCTGTTGTAATAACCTTACCCGCGTTTTTGCCGTAACGCAACTGCATAAAGGCAAGCGTGGCTTCGGTAACATAAATATGCTGGTTGCCGCTCACCGCATGGTCTGCATGGGCATGGCTAATAACGGCACGGTTTACAGGCTGCTTCGGATCCAGATAAAAATCGGCATACTTACAGTATAAACCGTTGGCGTCAAAAACTAAGAAATCATCTAAGATCATTTATCAAGGGCAAGAGTAACGTAGCGCTCATGCAGCGCCAGCACTTGTGGTATTACAAACTGCGTATCGTCATTTATTACCAGGTCGTTCGCTAAACTGCGTTTCTTATCTTCTGTCAATTGCCTGGCTTCGCGGCTTTTAACCTCATCCGCAGTTATGCCATCACGTTGGATAACACGCTGGATCCGAAGATCCAAGGGTGCAGATACCATTAACGACCTGTCGCACATTTTGTAAGAATCACTCTCGAAAAGCAAAGCTGCTTCCTTCATTACATAAGGCACCTGGTTTGCAAACCGGGCCACCCATTTATCAAAGGCCCTAAATACGGCAGGGTGCACCAGGGCATTAAGCTTAGCCAGTTCAACAGGGTTGTTAAAAACAATACCGGCTATATGTTTGCGGTTTAAAGATTCATCTTCAAAATAGGCTTCGTTACCAAATGCCTTCCTGATGCCGGCAATTAATAATTCATCCTGCACCATCACTTTTTTAGCTTCATCATCTGCATAAAACACGGGGACGCCCAGCACTTCAAATACTTTGCAAACGGTTGTTTTACCACTGCCTATATTACCGGTTATGCCTACTTTAAACATTACTTTTTGACGATGAAATCTATATTCTGCGGTTCTATCTTCACAATTTTGCTGTACGATGGCAGCCTGGTAAGTTTTACAGGCAGCACACGGTAACCGTTAAGCCGCCATTTGTCCAGATCGGCCACGGCCTCAAAGTCATCCTCGTTAGCTTCGGGATAGTTGGTGAGCGATGTGGTGAACGTAACCCTTACCTTTTGCGGAAAGATCTTAACATCATAATAGTTATTATTATTGATCAGCTTCACCGGAATGTTCATCGATTTTTCGGTAAACTCGTCTATCGGGATATTTACCGTTACGGTTTTGGGCAAAATATCCAGATTGCCTTCTTTAGCCTTTTGCAAATTAACGCGCGAGCTAAAACTTTCATTGATGTTATTCAATTTAACAGAATCTGTTTTCCACACCTTGATGCCGGCCAGGGTAACTGCCGGGCCGCTAATGGTCACATAGGCAGGTTTAATAGTAACGTTGTCTGACTGGGCAAACTGTTTTTGAAATTTTATGGCGCTCACCAGTTGAACCGGCACCCGCTTTACTGTCCGGTTACTAAAATCAAAAAAAAGCGTATCGGGGTTAAAGCCGATTATCTGGTGGTTCAGTTCCTTTTTAAGGTTGATTTGTTTAAGCTGGGTGTTCAATACAATAAAATCCTTTGTCTCCAGGGTATGCAGATCTACACTTACTGGTTTTTGACCGGCGTTCATTTTTGAAAAAAGCATTTCCCACCCGGTGCCCTGCACAATGGCATCGATCGTATCAGATTGCAACGGATGGAACGCACGTTTTAAAGGTGCATTCTTAAATATAATCACCTGCTTAACTGTGTACCTGTAAGGGTTGGATAATGATGTGAACAGCCAGGCAACAATGGCAACTACCAAACACGTAACAAACGCCTGTAAGCGCCTGCGTTCTATTGCTGATAGTTTGATGATGGCCATTTTGCTGGATAAAAGACTTATTGATGAAAGATAAAGGATTTTATTAACAAGCAAGGCGAAAGATTGAAGGCATTACAGATACATCTGTTTAACTACCTGCAAGCTCCCGCCTTTTTTTTACAGAGGCACATGTCCTCTGTCTTTAATCTTTCGTCCTAAATTTATTTAGTAACTACCGGTGTGTTTAACGCTTTAGATTCTTCTAAAGAGATAGCCGTTTTGTTAAATCGGATACGGCCGCCATTTTCTGTTTCCAGTAAAAAAGTAGTATCGGCAATTTCATATACCTTGCCATGGATACCGGCTGTGGTAACCACTTTATCTCCTTTTTTAAGTTCTTCCGAATATTTTTTCTGATCTTTTTGTTTCTTCATCTGCGGGCGGATCATGAAAAAATAAAATACCACTGCGATCAATCCGAACATGATCAGTTGCTGGTAACCTAAGCCTCCGCCGGCCTGCAATAAAATAGCTGTTGTCATTTTTTGTATTTGTGAATTATTTAGTTGTTACCTCGCCAATAAGGTGCACCATGTTTTGTGCAGGATTAGTGTTGGCAGTAACGGTAATTTGCTTATCCTGCAAGCCAAATTTGGCAGTGCTGTTAAAGGTCACTTTAATTTCGCCATCGGCGCCGGGGGCAATTGGGGTTGTAGGCCACTCGGGCTTGGTACAGCCACAGGTTGCAACCGCATCTTTAATAATCAACGGCGATTTGCCTGTATTTGTGAATTTGAATGCGTAGGTAACCTTATCACCACTTTTGATCTTACCAAAATCGTGGGTTTCTTTTTCAAATTTCATGGCCGGCGCATTGGTTGCGCTGGTAGCGCCTGCATCGGTAGTAACCGCAGCCGTAGCACTATTGCCGGTATTTGAGTTGCAGGCTGTAAACAGTAAACCTGCCATAATTGAGCATAAAAACAGTCTTTTCATGTGTTGTTATTCTATTAATCCCCTGCCTATTTTTCTTACTTTATTCTGGGCTTTTAGTTCAAATAAAATCTTGTCTAATATACCGTTAATAAACGAATTACTTTTAGGTGTACTAAACTCTTTAGATATCTCCAGGTACTCGTTGATAGTAACCTTTACCGGTATCGATGTAAAATTAATAAATTCTACAATAGCCATCTTCATTAATAATGTATCCATCATGGCAATACGGTCTGGCTCCCAGTTCTGGGTCTTCTCGGCAATAAGCTCCTGGTACTGGCTATCGTAGCGGATAGTTTGCTCGAACAGGTTGATCACAAATTCTTTATCCTCGGCCCAATTTCCGCTGATCTCGGCCAGCTGATTTTTCTTGAGGTCTTCATCGTTAGCAAAATTCTTGAATGTTTTAGCGATCAACGCCTGTAAAACTTCGCGGTCTACCGGCCAAAAAATAAATTTATCTTCAAAAACCTGTTCGGCCAATGACGATTTAAGAATAACCTTCTTGAAAATGAATTTGATGATATCTTTATCAGAATGGATGCTGTCATCCTCTTTTGCCAGGTATTCGGCATATTCCGGCGATGCCTTTAACGTATCAAACAGTGATTTGGCCAGTTCAGGATCGAATGACCAATCAACCTTGTATTTTTTCAGAGCGATAGAGAATTCGTTATTCTCGGCTAGAGATAGGATAAACTTATTGCTTAGTAATTTTACGTTTGCATTCAGGTCCTCGGCAGTGGGCAGGTGTTTGTTGGCGCGCTCTTCGGCATCACGGGATGTATAATCGGCCACTTCATTAATTAGCGACAACATCCAAACATACATTTCAAAAACCTGGTCTATACTACCCAGCAAAAACTTTTCATGAGCCTTGACATCTTTTGTACTCGACTGGTGAAACGCATATAGCGATTGTAACACTTTTACCCTAAGGTGCCTTCTGTTTAACATTTTGTAAGAACGATTATGACCGGCCCAACGGCCCGCCGTGATACTGATTTAATAGGTTGATTTTACTTTTTTTATGTCTGCTATTCTTTTTTCGGCAATCTTATTTGCCGCGTCAATAGTAGAAATGTTTTCGGCCTTAGAAAGTTTTAAAACATTTCTGGTTGCATCATAAATATTTTCGGTGAGCTGCAGCGTACGTTTTTTGCTGTATCCCATCAGTTCCGAATAGCAATTGATAATACCGCCTGCGCTAATAACGTAATCGGGCGCAAACAGTATGCCTTTGTCCAGCAGCATCTGCCCGTGCACTGCCTCATCCTGCAACTGGTTATTTGCCGATCCGGCAATTATGGCGCACTGCAGTTTATTTATAGTTTGTGTATTTATGGTTGCCCCCATTGCACATGGCGCATAGATATCTGCGTTGATATCAAAAATGGTATTGTTAGATACTGCTTCGGCACCGTATTTTTTGGATACCTGGCGTTTGCGTTCGTCATTGATGTCGCTTACGTAAACTTTGGCGTTAGCCTCTGTTAGTAGTTTTACCAACTGCTCGCCTACGTGGCCTATGCCCTGCACAATTACGCTGCGGCCGGTGATGGTATCAGATCCGTAAAGTTCTTTTAAGGCCGCCCGCATACCCATGTAAACCCCCATTGCCGCTACCGGCCCGGGGTCGCCGCTGCCACCCATTGTTTCGGGCACACCAACAACATGCTGGGTTTCCATGCGGATGTATTCCATATCGCGCGGGTTGGTGCCCACATCCTCGGCAGTGATAAATTCGCCGTTCTGGTTTTTTATGAACCGGCCAAACTTGCGCAGTAAAGCCTCGGTTTTATCTTTACGGGAATCACCAATGATAACGGCCATACCACCGCCCAGGTTTAACCCTGCAATGGCCGACTTGTACGTCATGTTTTTTGAAAGGCGCAAAACATCCTGCAAGGCTTCCTTTTCGGTTTTATAGGCCCACATACGGGTACCACCTAAAGCAGGGCCTAACGTAGTATCATGGATGGCGATGATTGCTTTTAAGCCTGTATCGGGGTCGCTGCAAAACACAACCTTTTTATGACCGTAAGTTTCCAGCTGGTTAAAAATACTATCGGTGGCGGTTTGGGCAGGCATTGTAATAACGGCAAGTAAAATTATTTCTCTTGTGCTGCAAAAGTATGGGTTTTTTTTATTGTGGCAAAGTTTAGTTAGGATGAAAGGGTTTATAAAAAGCATATAAGCTATCGTGTATTCAGCATTCAAGGCAGTATATTTATTAAATTGCCGCACAACATCAACTATTTAATTGTGTACCTAATGACAGATAGTTTGACATCCTTTTTGCGAACTAACACTCAACTTAATGAAGATGAGTTGAATGAGGTGCTGCAATACTTTAAGCCAAGGTCATACAAAAAAAATAGCATTATCATCTTTAAAGGAGATGATTGTGACCAGTTATACTTCGTGGTAAAGGGCTGTATCAGAACTTACTATTTAGCCGCTAATAGTGCGGAAAAAACGCGGTATATCGCTTTTAACGGTTCTATGGGCACAGCCCTTTCAAGTTTCATTGATCAAACACCTTCTATTGAATATGTGGACGCGCTGGACAATACAGAATTATTATCAATCAATCGTAAGCACTTCTTTATGCTGGTTGCCCAAATGCCCGAATGGGCGGCATTTTATATTCGTTTTTTGCAATCGGCATACGTGCAGCAAGCCAACCGGAT
This sequence comes from Mucilaginibacter sp., assembly GCF_964263795.1. Classification (GTDB taxonomy): domain Bacteria; phylum Bacteroidota; class Bacteroidia; order Sphingobacteriales; family Sphingobacteriaceae; genus Mucilaginibacter. The sequence continues at coordinate 70,287 of NZ_CAXVWK010000060.1, read as the reverse complement.
AGCCCAAATCGTATCGCTAACCGCAACAGAGCGCTACCAAAATTTGCTTGCTAATAAGCCTTATTATGTAAACCGCCTGTCTAATAAAGTTTTGGCCTCGTATCTTGATATTGCGCAAGAAACACTTAGCAGGCTTAAGTCAAAGTGATTTTGATATAGATCAATAAAAGTGATTGCCCGGCTACTCATATTTGTGCAACATTAATTCATAAAATGCAATTTGATCCAAACAACCATGTAGTAAAGCTATGCGCCGACGGAATGGCGTTAGAAGGCCAGGGCGAGCCGCAACAGGCAGCAGAATTATTTAACCAGGCTTGGCAGCAGGCCCAAACCGACCTGGAAAAGTTTACTGCAGCCCATTATGTTGCCAGGCACCAAAAAAATACCGCCGATAAACTTAAATGGGATGAAACAGCTTTAACAATAGCCCTGAAGATAAACGACGACGAGATAAAAGGCACCTTGCCGTCGTTATATTTAAACATTGCCAAAGGATATGAGGATCTAAACAACAATGCTTTAGCTTTAAATAATTACCACTTGGCTATGGATTTTACACAATATTTACCTAACGACGGTTATGGCAATATGATTAGGCAGGGTGTAAAAAATGGAATAGAGCGGTTGGGCAACAACCTCAAATAATTCAATATTGAACAGCACAGGTAAGTCGACGTGACTTGCGAGCAAACTTTGATTTGCAATTCACTTACTGTACTTTTGAATTCTATCTTCCGGACTTTCGGTCTTTCCCGACTTTCCGACTACAACAGTATGAAAGAACTCGCCTACCTCAATAAATTCTTTTACAAATATCGCTGGCGATTAGTACCGGGAGTGCTGTTTGTAATCATATCCAACATTTTCGGGGTTTTGCCGGCGCAGGTTATCCGTGTAGCGTTTGACCTTGTTACCGAAAATATAGGTGTTTACCAGCTTTTTTCAGGCTTTAACAGGCAGGAAGTTATTTACGATATTTTTGGCTCCAGTTTGCTGCTATTTGGTGTCCTGGTGCTGATACTTGCCCTGCTTCGCGGGCTTTTCCTGTTTTTTATGCGGCAAACCATCATCCTGATGTCGCGACATATCGAGTATGATCTGAAGAACGAGATCTATAGCCATTACCAGCGCTTATCTCTTGCTTTTTATCGCCGCCACAACACCGGCGACCTGATGAACCGCGTTACCGAGGATGTTAGCCGCGTGCGCATGTACCTGGGGCCAGGTATCATGTATACCATCAATACCATTATCCTGTTTATACTGGTGATCTATGCAATGGTATCGGTGAATTTGCGGCTGGCTATATTTTCGGTGCTGCCATTGCCGGTCCTGGCAGTGATCATCTTTTATGTAAACACCGTAATTGAGTTCCGTAGCGAACAGATCCAAAAAAGGCTTTCGGCCTTATCCAGCTTTGTACAGGAAAATTTTTCGGGCATCCGGGTAATAAAATCCTATGTAAGAGAGGGCTTTGTACGCGGCAAATTTGCCGACGAAAGCGAGGACTATAAAATACAAAGCATGGCGCTGGCCAGGGTTCAGGCTATGTTTTTCCCTGCAATGCTGTTGCTTATCGGGCTGAGTAATGTGATTACCATGTACATTGGCGGCATCGAGGTTATGAAAGGCAACATTACTGCCGGTAACATTGCCGAATTTATTGTTTACCTCAATATGTTGGCGTTCCCGGTAATATCGCTGGGTTGGGTAACCTCGCTGATCCAGCGTGCGGCGGCTTCGCAAAAACGCATTAATGAATTTTTGCATGAAACGCCGGAGATCATATCTCCGGATGTACCTGCTACCCACCTTAACGGGAAAATCGAATTTAACAATGTATCGTTTGTTTACCCGGATACCGGCATCAGGGCATTAAAAAATGTATCGTTTGTGGCCAACCCCGGCGAGATGGTGGCGATCATCGGCCGCACCGGGTCCGGTAAATCAACCATCGGTAATCTTATGATGCGCATGTATGATACCACCGGCGGCAGCATTTTGGTTGATGATACGCCGATAACAGATGTAAACCTGGATAATTACCGCGCCCAGATAGGTTTTGTACCGCAGGAAGTTTTCCTTTTCTCAGATATTATATCGCACAACATCGCCTTTAGTGCCGACGTGCTCGATATGCCACGGGTAGAGCAAGCAGCTAAAGACGCAGCCGTTTACAACAACATTATTGAACTGGATAAAGGCTTTGAAACGCTGATAGGCGAGCGTGGTGTAACCTTGTCCGGCGGGCAAAAACAACGTGTGAGTATTGCCCGGGCCATTGTAAAACAGCCGCAGGTATTGATCTTTGACGATTGCCTGTCGGCCGTAGATACCCGCACCGAAGAAGAGATACTGAGCAACCTGGGCCGTATTATGCAAGGCAAAACCAGTGTTATAATTTCGCACAGGATCTCGACCATCAAAAACGCCGATAAGATACTGGTATTGGATAACGGCGAGATAATTGAGCAGGGCACCCACTCGCAACTGATGGATAATAAAGCCGCCTACTTTGAATTGTATGAAAAGCAATTACTGGAGGAAGAAGAGCAGGCTTGACAATGCAACCCTTTACAATTTTACAACGTAAAAGTTTGTGCAATACCGTAATAATATTACAATTACTGCTTGTGGTTTAAAAAAATATTTATATTTAGCCAACCAAACTATTACGATAAAGATTTTATGGGAGATTTTGATAACAGAGAACGCGAAGAAGTTTACTCCAAAAAGGTTAGGGCCGGGAAGAGGACTTATTTTTTTGATGTGAAGGCAACCCGGTCAAACGATTATTATGTGACCATTACCGAGAGCAAAAAGCGCCCGGAAGATGGCGTTTTTGTTAAGCATAAGATATTTTTGTACAAAGAGGATTTTGAGAAATTTGCCGAGGGATTAAAAGACACTGTAGACTACATCAAAGACCATCAGGAAGTAGTTGAGAAACGTTACGAATACAGCGAAAACCCGGAAGTAGCAAAAGCCGACGGCGATTTTTCTTACTAACTGCCGCAATAACTTTATTCAACCTAAATTATAATATTACCCTGTCCATTTCCTGGACAGGGTATTTTTTTAAAGCGCGCTGCCGTTAGGAATGTGCGATGCTGCATTTGCACCCACTAAAATCATTGTGATGAAGAATAATATCAAAAATGCGATATAAACAATGGTAAAAATACCCCACAGCTTAAAAAATGATTTTAGCTTGCCTAACGCGGCAGTAGTTTCATCAACGTTGTGGTAAGCAATTCCTTTTTTCACACGATCACCAAATTGATATAGGTATAGCGAAAAGAAAAAGCTAACCGCTGCTAAAAGCAAGTACATCACGGTTACTGCCGCGCCCATGCCTGCAGCATGTGCCATAAGCGGGTTGATGGCAGCCATTGATGTAAAAATGGTTCCTACAAACAATGCAGCTATCGCTAAAAATGCAGTACCCACAAAGCCCATGATCCCTAAAAAGAAGGCCCATTGCCCGGCTTTTTGTAAATAAAACTGTGCCTGATCTGTCAGGATCATTTGCGGCTCGGCAGCTGGCTGATGGTAATTTTCGTTTGTTTCCATTTTAAAGGTTTAAATTTTCCTTAAAGTAACAAATGGTTTAAAACCAACCAAATAATTTATAAAAGTGTGCCTTTTAAAATTAATACCGCGAAACTGAAATAGATAATAAGCCCGGTCACATCTACCAGTGTGGCCACAAATGGTGCAGACGACGTAGCAGGGTCGGCACCTAATTTTTTAAGGAGCAGGGGCAGCATCGATCCTGCTAAAGAACCCCAAAGCACTACCCCAACCAGCGAAAACCCAATGGTTACGCCTACCAGCGCCCAGTGTGGCCCGTACAGATTACTAAAGGCGCTAAACACCGCTATCCGTAAAAAGCCTATCATACCAAGGGTAACGCCAAGCATCAGTCCAGATAAGATTTCGCGGCGCATTACCCGCCACCAGTCGGATATGGTCACTTCGCCCAGCGCCATAGCCTGGATGATCAGTGTGGATGCCTGCGAACCACTATTGCCCCCGCTTGAAATGATGAGTGGTATAAATAGCGCCAGCACTACGGCCTGCTCAATGGCGTGCTCAAAAAAGCCCATGGCAGTTGCTGTAAGCATCTCGCCCAAAAATAGTATAACCAGCCATCCCACGCGCTTTTTAACCAGGCGAAACAGATTGATATCCAGGTAGGGCTCGTCCAACGCTTCAGTACCACCAATTTTTTGAATGTCTTCGGTATATTCTTCGTTAGCTATCCACAAGATGTCATCTACCGTTACAATACCTAAAAGGATATCGTCATCATCCGTTACCGGCAGTGCAGTACGGTTGTTCATCCTAAAAACGTTAATGGCTTCTTCCTGCGGGTCGTTGGCGCTCAGGGCAATCAGCCGCCCATCCATCAAATCGTTCACTTTTGTCTCTGGTGCAACCAGTAATATCTCGCGGATGCGGATATCATCCAGCAAAACCCCGTTATCGCCTATTACATAAATAACATCAATAGTCTCGGAGTTTTTACCATACCTGCGTATGTGCGCAAGTACCCTGGTAACATCCCAATGTTTTTTAACGGCAATATAGTCCGGCGTCATTAACCGGCCTACGCTGTCTTCCTTGTACCCTAAAAGTGATAAAGCTTCTTTACGGTCGGCGGGCGACAGGTGCAGGATAAGTTTTGTAACCGCATCGCCGTGCAATTCGCTAAAAAATGCGGTACGGTCATCGGGCGGCAGTTCGTTAATGATCTCGCTTACCTTTTTGCCTGATAATTTTTTAATGATGCGCTCCTGCGTTGGGAAATCCAAGATGCGGAATACGTTAACCGCACGGTTTATAGATAATATCTCTATAAATTTAGGGCCATGCTCGGGCAGTTCGTCTATAAGTTCCTCTACGTCAGATATGTTGAGATTATTAAGGTATTCCCGCAGCTCTGTGGTATCTTCCTGCTCCAGTAATAATTCTATTTGCTCAACCATTTCTTCCATAAAAAACCCTCGTGTTTACATGCTTGTACGCTGTTTTGCCCGTTGTGGTAACGCTGGCAAAAGTCGTTTATTTTTTCAAATTACAAGCCTTTTTTTCTGTTATCTTTGCGGCTTTACAAGTGCGTGGTTGATTACGTTAAATGGTGAATGGTTAACTACTCACCTAATCAACCACTCACCAATCAACTAAATATAGAAATGGGTTTACAATGTGGTATAGTAGGTTTACCGAATGTAGGTAAGTCAACACTTTTTAACTGTTTATCTAACGCCAAGGCACAGGCGGCAAACTTTCCGTTCTGCACAATCGAGCCAAATGTTGGTGTTATCACCGTGCCCGATGAGCGCCTTACCAAACTTACTGAAATTGTTAACCCCAAGAGCGTAGTACCCAACGTTATCGAGATAGTGGATATTGCCGGCCTGGTAAAAGGTGCCAGCAAAGGCGAAGGCCTGGGTAACCAGTTTTTGGCCAATATCCGCGCTACCAACGCTATCATACACGTGCTGCGCTGCTTTGACAATGATAATGTGATCCACGTAGACGGATCGGTTGACCCTATCCGCGACAAAGAAATCATCGATACCGAATTGCAGCTGAAAGATCTGGACTCTGTAGAAAAAAAGATTCAAAAAGTTGAAAAGATGGCCAAAACAGGCGGCGATAAGGAGGCTAAAAAAACCTACGATGTGCTTAATGTTTACAGGAGCCACCTGCTTGAAGGCAAAAGCGCACGCACCGCGCCGGTTGCAGAAGAGGATAAGGAATACATTGAAGATATCTGGCTGCTGACTGCCAAACCGGTAATGTACGTTTGCAACGTTGACGAAGGTTCTGTTGTGAACGGTAATGCTTACGTAGAAAGGGTTAAAGCTGTTGCCAAAGAAGAGGGTGCCGAGGTGCTGGTAATATCTGCGCAAATCGAGGCTGAGATATCTGAACTGGAATCATACGAAGAACGCCAGGAGTTTCTGGGCGACCTTGGCCTGACCGAATCAGGGGTTAACAAGCTGATCAAAGCCGCATACCGCCTATTGAATTTAGCTACCTACTTTACCGCCGGTGTACAGGAAGTGCGCGCCTGGACAATTACCCAAGGCTTTACAGCACCACAGGCAGCGGGTGTTATCCATACCGATTTTGAGAAAGGCTTTATCCGTGCCGAGGTAATTAAATACGATGATTTTGTAAAGTTTAACGGATCGGAAGCGGTAATAAAAGAAAACGGCAAAATGGGTATTGAAGGCAAAACGTACGTTGTAGAAGACGGCGACGTGATGCACTTCAGGTTTAACGTTTAAGCGGCCTATCTCCGTACGGGGAATAGGAAAACAATATTTATTGTAATACATTTGCACCGATAACCCTTTTTAGGGGTTCAAGGTAACGTTCGCGTAGTTCAATGGATAGAATTATGGCCTCCGAAGCCGTCGATATGAGTTCGAATCTCATCGTGAACACTGTTTAAAAAGCGGGTAACCATACAGTTACCCGCTTTTTTTATGCTTAATTGTTAATGCAGGCCGGTAACCACATTAAATTTATACCTTTACCACCCACACATGGAAGAAAGAAAATACCTCACAACCTGGAGAAAATACATCCCGGTGATTCGCCTTCATTTGAAGAGAAGCTTTACGGAAGATCAAAGTTTCAAATTAAACATTACGGATTTTGAATCGGCCGGCGACCGCGGTAAATCCGGTTATACCTTTAGCCTTCAAATGGAAAATGGTAAGGTGATCAACAACATTAGCGGATCGGCAGTTGCACGTGATTTACACGAAGCCTTAAAAACCGATGAAACCATCAAAGCTATGATACAGGATAAAGCGATAAAGATAAGCGTAGGCAAGTCATTCGTTTTCAGTATCAAAACCACGCACCTGTCATCTTATAAGCCAGAGGAGCCTGCTAATTAAGCTGTTTCGTCTGAAGCTATCGTACTGATTTATCTCAGCATCTTAACCGCTAAGTTGAAACAACATACTGATTATTGTTCGGAGAAATTCAAAGATCAGGGATAACCTGTTCAAAAAAGGGTCATCCTGAGCCTGTTGAAGAACGAGGGCGGCTAACCCGCCATGCTTCGACAGGCTCATCATGACCCATCTTTTTAGATTCTTTTAAGCCTTCAAAGCATCTGCAGCATAGGCGCGGCAAATTTTTACTTCGGCAACAGCGTCGCTGCCGGCGGGTAAGTTATATTCCAGCTCGATAGTAGCGGGGAATTTATACTTGTTCTTTTTCATTAACGCCAGTACATCTTTAATTGGCGTATTACCCTGCCCCCAAACCGCGTTTGGCCCGTTATTAAATTTACGGTCCTTAATGTGCATGCTTACAATACGGTCGTGATATTTTTCAATGAAGGGCACCGGGCTGCTGCTGGTACCAGATGCGTAATGCCCAATATCCAGGTTGATGGCGTTGTATTTAGATTGGCTTAGTGCTGCGTCCCACAAAGTTGGCGTAGCCTGTGTATGTGCATGGTAACCAACGTACATTTTGTGTTTGGTGGCCAAATCGCCAAGGCGTTTAGTTTGCTGGTCATTAGGCAGCTCAACGGTTACATGGCTTGCGCCCAGTGCCTTACCTGCGTTAAACGCATACTCAATTTCGGCATCGGTATTTTTTTCGCCCAAAGCATCAGGTTTCCAGGCATATATGGTTACACCGGCATCATTGTACATTTTGCGCAGTTCCTTAAATTTATCCATAGACACACCCGTGCGCCACTCGGCCATCTTTGGCATAAAGTCGGCCCATGAGGTCCCGGTTTCGCGTTTAGGGGCACCGGCATAAGCTTCGGCAGCGTCGCCCATCAATTCAATTGCGTTTATGTTACAGTCGATGCAATACTTAAGCAGGTCTTCGGCAGTGCCGGGCATGCTGCGGAACGAATAGGTTATTACCCCTATCTGTACGCCGTTGATCATCGAATTTGGCTTGGCAGCGCTTAAAAGCGAGCCCGCAAATGATGACTTTGATAATAACAACATGGATGTTGCGGCAAGCGCACTGCTGCCTATAAACCGGCGCCTGCTTAGATTTTGGTTTTTCATAAAATTGATACCCTGGTTTGTAATTGATTGGTTAAACCAAAGTTATTAAAATAAACAACCCTTCAAAATCTGTATTAAAAGTGTTACCTGTAAGAAGCAGAGAATAATTAAAGCCCTAATTTATTTCCAAGAAGTTTAAATTCAGACAATAATTGTTTTTGAATTTCGTCATCCACTTCAAGGTTTAGAGAGGAGGTTATGACAATCCCCTTTTCGCCATTAGCAACTCTTAAAAATCCGCTTTCTAAGTCAAACGAAACCTTTTTGGGGTAATCCCAAATATTCGCCGCAGATCGAATGGGATAATCAGCTAACAAGTCTCGCATATATTGGTGATCTTCCGACACCGAAGTTGATGAAATATTTATAGACCAAGACAACATTTCTTTGTGCAATCTCGCAATAGCGTTTGCAACATAATATAGTCCTTTAAGATCAGCTGGGACTCCTGGCTCACCGTAATATTTCTTGTAAGCCTTGTTAAACAAGTTATCCGCTGTTTCTAAAAACTGATTTATTTTTGCAAACTCTTCGGATATCCAATCCAATAAATTTTCATCGTTTAACACTGATTTACTTCTGCCCAACCGGATTTTGTATTCTACATCCAAATTTAAATCATCATGCTTTAAAAGTTCATCTTCCAACGTTCGAATAAAAAATCTCAACTCGTAATTATCCGATTTATTTAATATAATATTGATAGCGGCTGGAGACAGTTTTTTCCAATATTCAGGACTGCCAGAAAAGTTTAATTTTTGTCTTATAGATAATGAATTTTTAAATAGATGACTTAACTGAATTTTTAGAGTAGATGTTATATCTTGCGCTTTTTCAAAATCGAAACACCAGTTTTTGTCAGTTGTTCGAACGTTTTCTGCGAATTCAAATATTAAATTGCTATCAACACTATTCGTAAAGTCTACTGACTTATTATTAATCCATACCTTCAGCAAGGTTAACAATGGCTTATAAATAAATGTATAAACAGGTATTCCAACGCTTTTAGCGTATAGGTATTCGGTATTAGTTATTGACTTACCATGTTCAACAACACTTCCATAACGATTGCCTATTATAAGAATAAATAAGTCAGCACTTTTAACATTTTCAATGCAATTTTCTATCGTATCCTTGTTGGGATCGATAGGAAAAGAAGGATACTCAGAAAGGATTGGTTGATACCCTAGACTGGAAATAAAATCAAATAAATCCGCACGTATTTGAGTTAGATCGTAGCAAGTTGAGCTTACAAATATTTTTAATTGATTCATGTTGTTAGCTTAAGTGATCTAAGTTAAACAATGAATCTGAACTTCAATTTAAATACCACTTATTATGGCGCCTGAGGCAGTATCACCTCGAAGTTTGCACCCTGGCCCGGCTGCGAATAAATATGCAGTGTACCTTGCAGCGAATCGATAAGGTGCTTTACCAGCGCCAGGCCAAATCCGTAGCCTGCCTCACCGCCGGTACCATCAGTAGATGTTTTTATACCGCCCATTATGTTATCTATACCTGCCTGGTCTAACCCAACGCCCGTATCAGTAACATTGATCTGTAAAATATTCCGTGTTTCTTCTACCTTCAGGCTCAGGTCAACGGTTACCAGGCCTTCGCGCGGCGTAAACTTCATCGCGTTTGATATCAGGTTTCCTGTTATCTGCAACAACTTGTTCTTGGCAAACGGGATGGTTGCCGAATTAACGGATGTAGTAACAGTAAACTTAATGTTCTTGCTGATAGCTTGCGGCATGTACAGTTTTTCCAGCTTATCTTTAAAAATAAGCAGGTTAAACTCATTGGCCTTTAAATCTCGAACGGGCTTGCTGGTAGTTAATATTTCATCGGCAAGTTCCAGTAATGAGCGGCCGCTGCGTTGTATCAGGTTGATAAATTCCAGCACTTCGTCAATCTCATTCTCCTTACCCTGCTCACTGATCACCTGCGCCAGGCCAATAATACCGCCCAACGGGCCACGAATGTCATGCGCTACCTTTTTTTTGCTTTCGTTAGCATCGTGCAGTTTGGTTTTAAGCCCGGTTATCATCTTTTGGGCATTAAGCCGGTTAACTATTTCGTCTGCAATTATTTTAAGCAGTTCAATCTTCTCAGGCGATAACGATTTCAGGTCTTTGTCTAACACGCACAGTGCGCCCAGGTTGTGGCCCCCCTCCGTACGAAGCGGGATACCGTAGTAGTACCGCAGTTTTGGCTCGTCTACAACATAAAATTTATCTTTAAACCGATCGTCAGACTGCAGGTCTTTTACTTCGAAAGGGTTTTCGGTTGCTATTGTATACTGGCAAACCGATTGGTCACGCGGCATCTGGTCAATTTCGAGCCCGTGATTGGTTATCGTCCATTGGGTAAAGGTATCTATCAGGTTAACCAGCGACACTTCGGTACCGGCAACCTTGGCGGCTAACTTTGCAAGATCTTTAAACTGATCCTGAAAAGCGGTATAATCGATATCATAGTCGGACAGACTTATGATACGCTCCATTTCATTCTGGGGGACGGGGTTGTTTTGCATATTAATAGGTCTTTGGCTAAATACGGCATTTTTATTAGTACCGATGTGTAGTTAGAAAATTAAATAGCACATTTAACCGGCACTTTATGCCAAACTAATTTGAACTTAAATATTTATCAGCAACTCGCTTGCTGCAACCTGCATTGGTTAACAACAACAATGCCGTGGGCGGCCACTATTCCCGTAAGCGCTAAAGAAGTGATTTAAACCATTTGGGGCGACGGCTGTTAAATTAACCAAACGGCCCCGATATGATACTTCGCCTGATAATCTTAACTCTGCTGTTCCAGCAAAATACTAAACGGGTACTCACGGTTTATACGCCAGGCATTAATAATGCACAATACATAAAGCAAATGCAGTTGTTTAACCAGGATAAGCCTGGTATGGCCAACAGGGACCTGGTTATTGAAACCCACGTTTATGGTTCCCAAACAGCGGCACTATATAAAAAGAACCACGTCAAAAATACTTTTACAGTAACACTAACCGGGAAAGACGGCGGCGAAAAGTTGCGTAGCAATCAGCCTCTTACCTTACAAAAACTATTTGCTGTTATTGATACCATGCCCATGCGCCGGCAAGAAATGAACCCTTAATTTCATTGAGTTAAAAGCCCTTCATTGTCCTTAAGCTCTACACCGGTTAACCTGCGTTTAAATGCTTCCTGCACCAGGTAAAAGATCTTATCGGCAGCTACCTTATATGGCAGCCCGCCCGGCCGTATATTAGATACACAGTTACGCGCATTGTCTTTAAGCCCGGGCTTTGGGTTGTAGGTAATATATGCACCCATACTGTCTGCGGCGCTAAGGCCGGGTCGTTCACCAATCAGGATAATGGATAATCTGGCACATAGCGTATCGCCAATTGGGTCGGCTATGGCTACACGCCCCTGCTGTACCAAACTTACCGGCGCCATCTTTAACCCTGTGGCTATCAATTTAGGGATAAGCAACCTGAGCAAAGCCAGGACGTTTTCATGAATAGCCATTGCCGATAAACCATCGGCAATAACAATAGCTACATCGTTGCCGGTTACCTGGTCGGCCAGGCGGTTTGCAGAGTAGCCATCCAACAACCGGCGCATATCCGGCCTTTGCAGGTACTGCGGCCTGCTATCTGCCCGGCTATGTAATTGCAGTACAGGCAGCTTAAATTCAGCCAGCTGAACGGCCATTACATCGCTGTTCATGGCCGAGTATACAGCATCGCGGGCATGGGCGTGTGCCATTTTAAAAGCTAACCATTGTTTTGTAGGGATGCTGGTACCGGTGCTGCCAATGGCAATACGGGCTTTGGTAAACTCCTTTAAAAAATTCAAAGGCTCATTATCCGGTGCGGTTATCTTGTCCATAAGGCTTTCATTTTACCAAGCATTCCGGCTGTCGCGGCGTCAGAACGATTGCCCTGTTCATCAAATATGCCTTGTTTGATCAGCCACTGCTCAAACTCAGGGGATTGTTTAAGGCCCAGCACCTTGCGGATGTAAAGGGCATCATGAAATGATGTCGACTGATAGTTGAGCATAATATCGTCAGATCCGGGGATGCCCATAATAAAATTGCAGCCGGCAACGCCCAGCAGCGTAAGCAAATTATCCATATCGTCCTGGTCGGCTTCGGCATGGTTAGTATAGCAGATATCCACGCCCATTGGCAGGCCCAGCAATTTGCCGCAAAAGTGATCTTCCAGCGCTGCGCGGATGATCTGCTTGCCATCATAAAGGTATTCCGGGCCTATAAAACCTACCACCGTATTAACGAGCAATGGCTTAAATTTGCGGGCAACTGCATATGCTCGGGTTTCGCAGGTTTGCTGGTCTACGCCATGATGTGCATCTGCCGACAACGCGCTGCCCTGCCCGGTTTCAAAGTACATGACATTATTGCCCGCTGTGCCCCTATTAAGGCTTTGTGTAGCTGCGTGTGCCTCATCCAGCAACTTAAGATCTATCCCGAAGCTTGCATTTGCCTTTTGTGTACCCGCGATCGATTGAAAACATAAGTCGACGGGCGCATTCTGATTTATCAGCTGGATGGTAGTCGTGATGTGGTTAAGTACACACGATTGGGTAGGTATCTCAAATTGTTCGCGAAGGCGATCAACCAGCGTAAGGATCTTCAATACGGCAGCCGGGCTATCCGAGGCAGGATTAATACCTATACAAGCATCGCCGCTGCCATACAGCAAACCGTCTATTAAACTGGCGGCAATTCCGCGGGCATCATCTGTAGGGTGATTAGGCTGCAAACGCGTTGCAAAATGCCCTGTAAGGCCAATAGTATTTCTAAAACGGGTAACCACCTCGCATTTTTTGGCCACAAGGATCAAATCCTGGTTGCGCATGATCTTGGATACGGCCGCAACCATTTCTGGCGTTAAACCTTGCTGAATATCGGTGAGGACGGCTGTGGAAGTTTCTTCCTCCAATAACCAATCGCGCAGTTGGCCAACGGTGAAACTACTTACCGACTGAAAAGCGATTGTATCGTGGCTGTCCATTATCAGTCTGGTAACTTCATCCTCCTCATATGGAATAATGGCTTCGTTCAAAAAATCCTTCAAAGGCACATCCGCCAGCGTCATTTGTGCTGCTACCCGCTCTTCATAAGTTTCGGCACAAAGTCCGGCCAATGCGTCGCCGGTCCTAAAGGGTGTTGCTTTGGCCAGCAGTTCTTTTAAACCGCTAAATTTATAAAGGCGGCTACCGATGGTGTGTTGATAAGCCATTCATTAAACGGGTTGTGGTGCATTCATCAGTTCATCATCCAAAACAGGCTTTTTATGTATGCCCATCAGCATAAACACAAGCAGGCAAAGCGCCAGTCCGCCAAAAAATAAAAGGCTGATCTTAAAATTATAGTACATAATGGCAACCATGCAAACAGCCGATAGCAGCAAGGCAATTGCCGGGAAAACCGGATAGAAAAAGGCTCTGAAGGGCCGCTCTAATAGTGGCTCGCGGCGGCGCAGTACAAAAAGGCTTACCATGCTCATCATATACATTACCACCGCCCCCATTACCGATAAAATGATGATCTGGCTGGTGGTGCCGGTATAGAGTGCTATAAAACTAACAAGCCCACCGGCCACTATGGCCCAATGCGGCGTTTTGAACTGGTGGTTAACCACAGCGAGCGGCCCGGGCAGAAAGCCGCTGCGGGCCATTGCAAATACCTGGCGGGATGACGCCAGTATAGTACCATGAAACGATGCAATTAACCCAAACAAACCTATACTGGCAAATAGCTGCGTTAATCCGCTGGTTTTGCCTAATGCAATGCCTATGGCTTCGGGCAGCGGGTAATCCAGTGCGCTTAGCTTGTGCCAGTCGGTGATACCGCCGGCAAAAATCATCACGCCAAGCGCCAAAAATACCAGAGTAGCTAACGCCGATAAGTACCCGCGGGGAATGTTCCGTTTAGGGTCTTTCACTTCCTCGGCCACCATGGCAACGCCCTCTATAGCCAGGTAAAACCAAACGGCAAACGGTAAGGCAGCAAAAACGCCTGCCCAGCCAAATGGCATAGGGTTGGTCATAAAGTTTGCCATTTTAAAATGCGGCCCTACCACGCCCATAAACAGCAGCAACTCCGCTACTGCTAAAATGGTAATGAAGACAGAGAACCCTGCCGACTCCTTCACCCCCCAGATATTTAATAAGATAAATACAATATTGAAAGCAACTGCCGACCAGAAAACATCAACCACAGGGTATAAAAAATGCAGGTAACTGCCCAGGGCAAAAGCAATGGCGGGCGTAGCAAATAAGAAATCTACCAGTGTGGCATATCCCGCAATTAGGCCGCCAAACGGCCCCATAGCGCGGTAGGCATACGCAAAGGCCCCGCCTGCGTGAGGTATAGCCGCGGTAAGTTCGGTATAGCTAAAAATAAAGGCTACATACATTACCGTTACAAGCAGTGTAGCAATTAAAAATCCCACAGTGCCTGATACTGCCCAGCCAAAGTTCCACCCAAAATATTCGCCGGAGATAACCAGCCCGACGGCAATGGCCCAAAGGTGCACCGGCCGTAAAACCTTTTTAAGTTGCTTGTTGTCGGGCGTTTCCAATGGTGGGTAAATTATAAAATTTGCAATGCCTTAAGATAACACTTATAAATTTTTAAACAAAAGCTTTTATTATTAAATTATTTATAATGATTTAGGTTCTATGTTAAAGACTGTAACAAGCGGCACCTGCCTTGCATCTTACACATAGCAATGTAATATTATCCGCAACACTGTTAACAGTACTTCAATGTTTACCTAACCTGTGCTTAATATTGACGGTTTTATTAAATTTGCGCTCCAAACTAATATTTGATAGTGCCTCAAAATAACACCCCTACGATAAGGCAGGTATGGACAGCTGCCCTGCAAACACATTACACCCGGTATAAGATACTTTCAGGTTCGTTTATCGTTGCGGTTATTTTATCGGCATTGCCATTGTTTTTTAACCAGATACAGAAACGTGAGGGCGTTGTACTTAACGATCTTGTATTAGCTTATTTGATTCCGCATAACGTATCAATTGCTATTTTCGCCTGCATTTGGGGGATGGCAGGGCTTGTCTTCTATCGCGCCCTTTACAAGCCCGAAATTTATATACATTATGTTTGGACGCTGATCTTTATCAGCATTGCACGGATCATCACCATCAGCATCGTTTCCCTTAACCCGCCTATCGGGCTGGTTGAACTTGTAGACCCGATTACCGGCGTATTTTATGGCAACACCGTTGTAACCAAAGACCTGTTTTTCTCGGGCCATACTGCCACTATGGTATTGATATGCCTTTGCCTTGAAAAAAAATCTGATAAAATCATTGGAGCTATTGCCACCTTAGCAGTAATGGTTTTATTGCTAATTCAGCATATCCATTATACAATCGATGTGTTGGCAGCCCCCTTTATAGTTTACATTATTTTCCGCCTGACCAAGTACTTTCTAAAGCGCGACCACACGCGCCAGTGGTAATCATTTATAACTTGCATACAGCTTGCAAATAGCCTGCTTTTAAGTAAATTTAGCATTCAGAACCGCTCTTTTACTTTAATAAATTAAGGCTCTCATGAAAAAGAATTTCCTTTTAGCGATTTGTTTGTTTATCAGCTTTTGGGCCGCGGCACAACAGCAAACCCCAAGGCAACAATTCCCCGGTTTGTTTGAGGCTGTGCAATCGTCAGATATCTTTCCGGATAACAAAACCTTTGTAGATTGTACACCCAAGTACGCCCCCAACCTGATCATGAAGGCTTATAACGAACAGCTGGGCAAAACCGGGTTCGACTTAAAAGAGTTTGTATTGGCTAACTTTACTGTTCCTGCAGGTGTTACCCATGCATTTACCACCAATGTTGATGAAGGTATCCGCAAACATATCGATACTTTATGGCAGGTGCTGCAGCGCAAGCCGGATGCAGCTACAAAGCTATCGTCATTAGCAGCTTTGCCTAACCCGTACATTGTACCTGGTGGCCGCTTCCGCGAGATTTACTACTGGGACAGCTATTTCACCATGCTGGGCCTGCAGGAAAGCAAGCAGTTTAAGGTGATCAATAACATGATAGACAATTTTGCTTATCTGATAGATACCTACGGTTTTATCCCAAACGGAAACAGGGCTTATTACTTAACCCGGTCACAGCCGCCGTTCTTCTCGCTGATGGTAGGTTTGCTGGCTAAAAGCGAAGGCGATCAGATCCTGGTTAAATATCAGCCGCAATTGATAAAAGAATATAATTACTGGATGCAGGGCAGCAATACATTAGGTTTAAACAGAGCTGCGCACCGTACGGTACGCATGGCCGATGGTACCCTGCTTAACCGCTACTGGGACGAAAGCGACCAGCCGCGCGAAGAATCATACATTAAAGATGTGGATGCCGCTAAAACCACCAAACAGCAATTGCCGGTGTTTTATCATCATATCCGGGCAGCAGCGGCTTCGGGCTGGGACTTTAGCAGCCGCTGGTTTGATGCGTCCGGCAAACTGGCTACCATCCAAACCACCAACCTGGTACCGGTAGACCTAAATTGCTTAATGTATAATCTGGAAATGACCATCGCTCGCAGTTACCAGGCTAAGGGCAACCTTGCACAAGCCAAAATTTACGAACTAAAGGCCCGGGCGCGCAAGAAAGCTATTCTGAAATTCTTTTGGGATGAAAAGAACGGCTGGTTTCAGGATTATAACTGGACCACAAAAAAATTATCTGCTATTCCAACCCTGGCAGCTGTATTTCCGCTGGAGTTTAAGATCGCATCGCCTGTTCAGGCACAAAAAATAGCCAATGGATTGAAAGCGAATTTCTTGAAACCGGGCGGGCTGGTAACCACACTTAATTTTAGCGGCCAGCAATGGGATGCACCAAACGGTTGGGCGCCGTTGCAATACATGGCTATAGATGGATTAGAAAATTATAATCAGCACGACCTGGCTAAAAATATTGCCACCCGTTGGATGCAGTTAAATATCCGTGTGTTTAAACAAACCGGTAAGCTTTTGGAAAAATATAACGTGGTAGATACCAGCCTTACCGCTGGCGGGGGTGAGTACCCACTACAGGATGGCTTTGGGTGGACAAACGGAGTGTTGCTGAAGCTGATGAACAAGTACCAGTTTGACAAGCAAGGTGAATAAAAACCAGTGTGAGTAAACCCATAATCGATGTAAGACCAAGCTGCTTTTTAAACCGATTTTATGTTAACCCAGATTTTTCATAACATATTGATTATCAATTAAATGATAGGAATTTTCAGAAAAAGTGTAAACCTTTGTTAATAGTTGTTCACTTTTTTTAAAGCTATTGAAATCGGATTTCATTAGCGCTTGCTGATCTTATTGAGCGTTATTTGCCGTTGCAGGTTACATTTGAAACGGTTAGTACCATCAACTTGCAGTTTGGAATGTTTGGTTTGCCTTCCCTGTACCCTTGCCCGCCACATCTTAAAACTCGAAAGCTTCATTTGCCTGCGCATCAGGTCGATCACATTTTGCTCGGTAAGTCCAAACTGACTTTTTATCGCATCGAAAGGTGTACGGTCCTCCCATGCCATTTCAATAACACGGTCGGTGTCAATAGCAGAAAGATCTTTGATCGTTTTGGAAATACTCATGATTAAATAACTCCACTAAAGGCAATTTGTTAGCGGTACAAACAAAAAGAGACGCTATACTTAGCGTCTCTCTATAACTACTTTATGGTATAGCTTACTTCACCGTATAAGTGGCTTTGTTTACCCCAACCCCCGTTATCTTTAAAGATTTCCAGTTAGCAGGCAGTTTGCTTTTGATCTGGGTTATGCCGGTAGGGGTGATATCCAGTCCCCCGAAGCCCATCAGCATAGCCTGAATAATGCCACCTGCACCCGTCGCAAAATATGGGTTGGTGCCACCCTTAGTTTCTGCAATTACCCGGAACGGCGGGTTCAGGTTGGGTTCGTAAGCATCTTTAAACCAATGATAAGCCTTTTCGCCATTACCAAGCCGCGCATACAACAGGGCAAAAACACCCTGCGTCATGGCAGGGGTGCCTTCGTTTGGTACGCGGGTTTCATAATACTCCAGGTCTTTTTTGATCTGTGCAGGATCGGTAATCGTTTTCAACGGATAGGCCAGTAAATTCACATCAGCCTGTTTTATGCCTTCGCCTTTATAAGTGGCAAACTCGCTGGTTACCCCATTGCTTATTTTTAGGATAGGGATATTTTGCGCTACGTGCTCCCAATCGGGATTGGCCGTCATACCTAATATTTTGGCGGCAGCGGTTGCGTTGCGCAGATTAACCTGCGCGGCGGCGTTAGTAAAGGCATTGTTATCAATATTTTCGGCCCACTCATCGGCCGCAACTACGTTTTTGATATCATAGTGGCCGGGGCCGTTACGTTCTACCCTGCTGCTCCAAAAATCGGCAGTTGCCTGCAGCAAAGGCCAGCCACGTTCACGCAGCCACTGCTTATCCTGTGTTACGCAATAATAGCTCCATGCCGCATTGGCCACATCGGCAGTAATGTGGTGCTCAAAGGGGCCACTTAGTGCCCAAACAGGCGTTTCCTCTACCCCGCTATCAGCACTCTCCCAGGGAAACATTGCCCCTTTATATCCGTGCGAGAAGGCATTCTTTCGCGCATTTTCCAATCTTTCAAAACGATACTCTACCATTGACCGTGCTATCTCCGGGTGCAGCACCAGCATAGCAGGATACATCCATAAGTCGGTATCCCAAAACACGTGGCCGTTATAACCCAGGCCAGACAGCCCCATCGGCGATGGTGACAAAGCCGTACCCTCACGCGAGAACGAGTACAAGTGATACAACATACTGTGCACATCCTGCTGTGCCTGCGCATCGCCTTCGATCTGGATGTCGCTTTTCCAAAGTTCATCCCAGGCCTTGTTATGAAATTGGATCAACCTGTCGCGGCCCTCCAGCTTTGCAAAAATGGTTAAACGTTCAGCTTCATTGAGCGGATCGGCATGGTGTGCAGAAGTGATAGATGACCCGGTTACGCCGTACTTATAAGTTTCGCCAGCGGCAACAGCACGGCTGAATTTCATCAGGTGCATATTGTTATCCCACATCTCGTGAATTACGCGCGGTTCTTTACCATGCTCCTCGTTGAATAGAAACGAGGTAGATGCACAAAGCTGCAGCTTGCCCGTTGGGCTTTTAGCTGTAGATGTAAGCAAACTGATGGTAACGTGCGGCCTGTCTATCTCGTTGTAATAGTTTTCTACCTGCTTCAATGCGTCGGGCGCTTCCATAACACTGGCCGCAGTAATATTGACGGGCTTTTTGGCCGTTACGGCTACATCCATTAAAACGGTAAACGGCAGCTGGCGCAACGAGTAGTAAGTGTAGCTGATAGTGGCTTTATCCGCATAGTCGAACGTTGTGGTAAACGCGGCGTGGTGCATATCCAGTTCCTGGCGCATGTTGCTTACCATTTTTGCATCAAGGCGCCTGCCATCAACTTCCAGGTACATATTCAGGAGGTTGAAGCTGTTCAAAAAATTGCTCACCCGGCCACGGCCATAAAGGTCGTACGCACCCGCAAGCACTACGTTTTTTACCTTGAACGGCTCGGGCGACGATACGATGCCAATCATCCCGTTAGCAGCGGTAATGCCGTAGTAGTTGGATGGGTCTATCTTGTCTGCCTTGATCACCCATGGGCTAACCGTTTGCGCCCGCAGCTGCAGCGAACCAAGTAACGACAACGCTGCCAGCGTAAATATTCTCTTCATCTTAAAAGTCTTTCTATTTGATCTTTAATTGTAATCTCTGATTTATCAACTGCCCGATACGGCGGCCATTCATGCTGCCTACAATACAGGCGTTTTTATAGTGGATACCGCCATAAACACGCGATAAGGCCGCCTCTTGTGCTGCTGCTCGGAAGGACGGAAACTTACGCGGCTCTATCCCGAATTCAGATTCGGACGAATCGGTGTAGGCTACGTTATCTCCAAAATCATGGGTGAGTACCTCTGCAGCTGCGGCCGAAATAACCGCATGGCCACTAATATATTCCGGGAATGGTGGTGTTTGGATATATGGCCGCCAGTCGGGGTCTATCAACTTAGTGATCACCGTTTCGGGCCTTACGCTGTTGGCTTTGTATTTAACGTACCAGCAGTTTATAAAGGCATCAAATAGTGCAATGGAGGTTTCGGTATATGCGGCTACGGTAGTACCGAAATCGGCCTTGGCAATCCTTGAACCCTCGCCTGCAATGTTCATCCAGTGGCCGCCTGGCGAGAATTTTTTAGTAGCGAATGATGCATGCCCGATAACATTCAGCTTGAATGCGTTGTCGTCCCAAAAATCGGCCATGTGGCGTTGTTCTTTATTTAAGCTATCGCCCAGGGCCTTTACCTCCATCACCGCTTTGTAGAATGTACCATTCTTGTCGGTCATGTTATACGGCGGAGCCTCGGGTGCAGGGATCTGCGATGCCGAATCGAGCACCATCGGGCGGATCTCGCCCCAGTGCGGCTCAAGCGCCTGGGCATACATAGGCGGCGTCGGGATCCAGCGGCCATCCTTACGGTTAACGGTGTATTTGCTGGCACTACGGGTTTGGGCATAATTATCGGCTTTGCTCCACATCATGATGTGTTTGGCAACAGAGTCTGCGTAAGCAACAGTATTGTCAAAAACAGCCGACGGCATACCGGCATCTTTTGCCTTCTGCTTCAGATCATCAATGTAAACCGACATACTGCCTTCCGGAAACGTTACTGTGTTACCTACGCTGCAAAACGCTAATAACGATGCAAACGGAAAATCAATTTCCTGATCCTTAGCAGGCTTTGGTGTTGGGCTGAGGTGTTTGATCTGCCCGGCTAATGAGCGAAAATGCTTAGGGTTGCCGGCTGCGATTACCTCGTAAGCGGCAACATTTGCGTAAGCATAATTACGTGATGCAATAACAGGAGGAAAATTATTTTCAAGTACGATATCATTAAGCTTTTTTACGGTAACACGGTACAGTTCAGGATCATCTGTGACCTTTTGGTAATCAGCTTTTTTACAGGAGGCAAATAGCAGCAATATACCCGCAATTAAATACAGGAAACGGTTCATAGCAATTAATTGGTTAAAGGAAAATATTTACCAGGTGGTAAAATGCAAAATGGCGATTTCCCTTTGTTTGAAGCTAATATAGCGTTTTTTAACAAATTGGCCGGTATAAAAACTGTTTGATTTTAACTGCCTTAATTAATTACTTTTGCAGCGGAAAAGCTATCCAACCAATTGCTTTTCCGGCTACTCTACTATTGTTATGAAAAAACCCGCCCTGTTAGTTATCGGCCTATTGTTGCTTGCCTTTATTAGTATTTACTTTATCATTCCTCAGAATATTTCAGCAGAAAGCGTTGTGCATATAGACGCTACCGACCGTAACGTTGCCAAATTTGTGGTACTAAAATCATCATGGAAAAAATGGTGGCCCGGCGAAAAAACCGCTAACGACAGCATCAACTACAGCTACAAAAACGTTAAGTACAGCCTTCTGAAAAGCTCAAACGGTGACATACAGATAAAGATTAAAAAAGGCAACGATACCCTCAGCAGCAAAATAAACTATCTTGCAACCGGCGAGGGCGAAACGGATGTTGCTTGGACAGCTACCCAACTCAGCAGCACGAACCCGTTTACCCGGATAGCGCAGTATACCAAGATCAAAGCGATTCAGACTGATATGGCAGAGGTACTTGCTACCTTCAAAAAATTCATGCAGATTGATGAAAATGTGTATGGATTAAAAGTTGCAATTAAAAAGGTAACGCAGCACTACTATCTAACCACCTCAATAAATACAACTGCTTACCCGGCTACAGAAACGGTTTATAAATTACTGAACGATCTTCAAAAACAGGTTACAGCAAAAGGCGCAAAAACAACCGGCAACCCTATATTAAACGTTAACCAAACCGACGACCGGGCATTTAGTGTTATGGTAGCATTACCCGTTAACAAGAATTTTGCTGCCGATGTTAATACCAAGATAAATGAAATGGTAGTTGGCGCCAATTTATTGCAAACCCAGGTTACCGGTGGCCGGCAAACTATTGCCAATGCATTTACGCAACTAAAACTGTATCAGAAAGACCACGTGCTCACATCCCCTGCAATGCCGTTTGAATCACTGATCACTAATCGGTTGGCAGAGAAAGACACTGCCAAGTGGGTAACCACCATTTACTACCCGATCTTTTAATAGCTTACCTGGTGATCAATACTAACTTACCATCATAAGTTGTGGCAACGTAACCGGTGCCACCGGCAGTTTTTATAGCTTGTAAACCATTTATCTCTTGCGAGTTAAGCATTGGGTTTAGCCAATACTGCGGCACCGACATCTGTTTGGTACGTTTGTCGTAATGCATGGTAACCAAACCTAAAGCATCATACTTGCCTTCGTAAGGTACAACGCCCCAAAAGTTGCCGTTTAATAATAGATCACCTTGGCCGTTGTTAAGGGACATAATTGAACGGATAGGTGCCTGTTGATACAAATAAGGCAATTCAGTAACCGCTTTAGCGTTCAGCACATCGCTAATGTAAATACTGCTAAATTGGTTAGCAATCAGGCGGCCGTTATCCGACAATTTGTCTTTAAAGATCTCGTCAGTTGTTTTATCAGCCATTTTCTGAAAACTCAAAAACTCTTTCTTTAAATAAGGCAGTTCCTGCTCCAGGTCATTCTTAGGGCGGAACGGGTAATAGTTCCCTTTATAAAAATAAGACAGTATCAGGTCATTTTTACCGTCGTTATCCATGTCATCGTTATAACCATAAAGCGGTTGTTTACCTGTAACGTTATACTTATTGTTCTCGCCCCAATTACCACCAATCAAATCAGCTTTGCCGTCTCCGTCTACATCGGCAATGGCGGCAGACTGCCACCAACCTTTGGCATCATCTAATAAAGGGGTTGAAAATTTGACCAGTTTATTGTTTTTGTTGAGGAAGATTTGGATAGGTTGCCACTCCGCAGCAATCACCAGATCATCCTTACCATTATGATCGATATCAGCTGCCGAGATCTGTGAAACAAATTGAATACCGGTTATCGCCGCGAACTGCGCTTTAGGCGCAACTGCAAAATTACAATCGCGTTTGTTCAACAGCACAACTGATGCCGCAGGAGCGGTATAATTAGTGAAGGATACACTGCTTGCCAGGAAAATGTCCTTTAAGCCATCACCGTCAAAATCATACAAAAATATTTTCGAAACCATATCCGCCACTGCCGGCAACGGTTTATACTGAAACTGAAAATTGCCTTTGTTAATGTACAGCCGCGATGGGGCGCGTTTATTTGCATCCAGAAAAGGGTGGTTAGCGCTCAGTACAATCAGGTCCTGCAAACCGTCGCCGTTTACATCGGCCCATTGCGCCCCGGTATCCCCATGGTCTTTATAAGCGTCGAACCCTTTAACGGTTACCTTTGTAAAGGCCCCGCTTTTTGAACCGGCAAGAATGTACTTTTCCTCGCCTGCAATCCCGCCGACATAAATATCATCCATCCCGTCATTATTAGCATCCGCCACTGCTACGGCAGCGGTATGCGGCAAATAAGCATGCGGCAGCAGGTTGTAGTAATTAAAGTCGGGCGTTTCAAAAGTTGATACCGTGGCTAATGTTTTAGCATTTACGGCAACACTTGTAAACTGTTTATCTGGTTCGATGTATCCGGCAACAAGCCCCGCCACATCTGTTGCTGTTTGCGTTTGCGCTTTATTGTAAGTGATTACCGTCTTTTTATTCAGGTTGAAGTTTTTGATGACCTGGTAAGAATTGTCGGGCCAAAGCACCATAATTTCTACCGGCTTATCGCCCGGCAAAAACGTAAACTGCAGGTTATTTCCCTGGGTGCTCTCATAGGCCGTGCTGGTTTGGATCTCCTGGTGATCTACCTGTTTTTGCGACCGCATAAAAAGTTTTGCCCCGATTCCGTCCGGATTTGATTTGGTGTATCTAACACTTAGTTTTAAAAATGACGGCTTTTTGTCGCCGCTATTCTCCATGGTCATATTCTGGTAGATATAGGCGTGTTCATCCATGTTGTTGGTCACCAGTTCCAGGTCGCCGTCATTATCCAGATCAACAGCTACAGATCCTGCCGAAATGGAAGGTTTTTCCATATCGTTACCGGTAGAGATATCATTGAACTTCAACTCGTCGGCACCATGATACAGATAGTTATGTACTTCGCCGTTAGGCATCAGGTTAATCTTTTCCCTGTCGAAGAAACGGCTGGTTTTGAAATCTTTTATAACGTTAGGGTCGCCCAGGTATTTCAGGTAATCCATATCGTTTAACCGCTTTTTTATCCCGTTCGAAAAAAACATATCCTTACGGCCGTCCATGTCAAAATCCTGCACCAATGGCGACCATGTCCAATCGGTAGCAGACATGCCCGAATAAAGCGCTACATCCACAAACTTTTTACCGTTACCTACATTTAGTTGAAGCGAATTTTTTGAATACTGATAATAATAGCCGGCGTTCACTTCCTGGTTGTAGATATCCAGCGGCTCATCGTTGATGGTAGATTTTAAGGCCTTGATATCTTCTGGCAGCATATCCGTGCTAATCACATCCAAATGGCCGTCCTTATTTACATCGCTTAAAGTATTGCCCATCGAGAAGAGGCTGGTATGGCCGAAGGCATTCTTCATTTCTTCTTTAAAAGTGCCGTTTTGCTGGTTGATGTAATAATAGTCCTGTTCAAAAAAGTCGTTGCTTACATAAATATCATCCCAGCCATCGTTATTGAGGTCGCCTACGCTGACACCCAAGCCATACCCGATCGGAGCAGAGTAAATGCCAGATCCTTGGGTAGCATCGACAAATTTGCCGTTATCATTACGAAAAAGGTGATCGCCGGCGTCGTGGCTTACTTTAAAACGCTGAGTAGAATCGCCGTAGGTATCATTGCTATGTACCGATGAGGTAAGCAGGAACATATCCAGGTCGCCATCTTTGTCATAGTCAAAAAAAGATGCCTGGGTGGAGAAACCTGCGAAATCCAATCCGCATTTAGCCGCAGATTCGGTAAACGTCATGTTGCCGTTGTTGATATACAACTGGTTCTTCCCTTTAAAATTCTTAAAATTAGCAACTACACTTACGTAGATATCTTTAAGCCCGTCGCCGTTTATGTCAACTACAGTTACACCGGTTTTCCAGTTACCGGTACCTGCCACGCCGGCTTTAGCGGTAATATCTTCAAACTGCAGGTTGCCCTTGTTCTGGTACAATTTGTTTGGCCCCTGGTTAGATGCAAAGTACAGGTCCTCTAATCCATCGTTATTAAAATCGGCAGATGCCACACCGGCACCATTATAGAAGTATAGATAATCAAGGATATTGACAGAATCCGACTCGGGGTTTTTATTCACGAAATCCACATGGCTTTTTTCTACAGGGAGCAGCTTAAAAATGCCGTCGCCGGGAGCTTTTTTCTGGCAGGAATTAAGGATGCTGACAATAGCTACAATCAGCAAACAGCAAAATGTAAATGATCTGTATATATTAGCTTTAAGCATGCGTACTAACGTAGTTTATAAGCCTTAAGCTTATCATCATTAACACCAAATAAATAATACTTTGTTCCCTGTGCATTTTTGATCACCAGCGACGAACGGATCTGTCCATTAAGCATCAGGCCGCTTTTAGCCGGCGGGAAATACTTGAAGCCACTTTTGGTGAACTGATAAACCTGCCCGTAACTGGCATCCAGGCGGCCAAGCTCGGGCTTAAACCCATAAAAGTTACCGCCCAAAATAATTGACGGTATGCCGCTGTTATCAATATCATCAACCAATATAGTGCCCACGTTAGATAGCTGGGCATTATATGGGAAGGGTGTAACGGCAAATTTGCCATTTCCCTGGTTAATAA
Source organism: Mucilaginibacter sp. (assembly GCF_964263795.1). Taxonomy (GTDB): domain Bacteria; phylum Bacteroidota; class Bacteroidia; order Sphingobacteriales; family Sphingobacteriaceae; genus Mucilaginibacter. Next base: position 44,251 of record NZ_CAXVWK010000060.1, on the reverse strand, counting down.
ACGCTGCCGAAGCAAGATAGTTCATTTCGTGCACTTCTGCTCCTTCCAGGGCTTCGTTGTTAAACACCTCATTGAACGGTTTGCCCGCATAGTCGGTGTATTTTAAATATTTCTTTTTTAGTAAAGGCATTTGGCCAACCAAATCCGGCTTCATGTGGAACACATAAGGCAAATGATCGGTACGGTACATTTGTGTTACACACTCTTTGGTGCCGTTATTGTCAAAATCCTTAATGTAGATCTTCATAGGTTCCCTGGCAGTTGCATGGAATTTAGAATTTAGGCCGATATTACCTGCCAGGATATCTAATTTACCATCGCCATTTATGTCAGCAACCTGTAAGCTGCCCCACCAGCCTTTGTAATTATCCAACTGATTATCAGCAGTGAACTTACCTTTGTTATTTTTAAAGATTTTAATGCCCATCCAGTTCCCTGCTATAACAAGGTCGGGGTAACCGTTCCCGTCAATGTCTGCCCATTGTGCAGCAGTAACCATCCCCGGTTTGTTGTTGCCTAACACCTGTTTACTTACATCGGTAAAATTGCCTTTGCCGTCGTTATGCATTACATAAGATTCCGGTGATATGCCATAAGTGCCCGGGACACTGCGACCGCCGATAAACAGATCAAGGTGGCCATCTTTATCATAATCAACAGCGGTGATTACCGATGCGTTAACCGGGGCATGTATGGCTTTTTGTGTATTGCGATGCAGGCCACCTTTACCATCATTCTCAAAAAAACGGGGAAAGTAAACAATTGTGCCCGCTTCATCGGCATTGCCACCAACCCCAACAATCAGGTCTTCATCTCCGTCGCCATCAAAATCGCCAAACACCGCCCCGGCATTTTCCAGGTAGGTTTGCGCCTCTAAATCTTTCGGGCGATATAATTTGAACCTGCCGCCAGGTTGCTGCACATAAATAGATGCCGGGCTATCTTTTGAACTGCCGAAATAAAAATCGGCAAGCCCGTCTTTATTGATATCTCCCTTAGCCATGTACGGGTTATCGGTGGATAGCATTTGCAGCATCAAACGCTCGTTGTCAAAATCAATAAAGCCGTCTTCGGTATGTTTAGGCACCGAGTCGAAAAGGGTTTTTTCTGCGGCTACAAAAATTGGCTTTACAGCCGGTTTAGTAAAGTTGTAAGAAAGCGCGGCATCAGAGATCTTGTAAGTATAAACTTTGTTAACCGCCACGTTTTTGGTTAGCTGATATTTGCCGCCCGGCCAAATGATGAGCAAAGAATCAAGCTTTGATATTTTGCCTAAACCCATTGTAATAAGGTTAGGTGCTACACTGCTCTCGAACCCACGTGTTGGTTGGTTATAAAATACAAATTGCTGCCCCTTTGCAAAAGCTTTTATAGTAGTGCCAATACCAAAGGTGTTTTGGCTATTACCTTTAAGTTTAAGTTGAATAAAGTTGTTACGTAGTTTTTCCGCATTGCTTTTGTAAACAAACATTGGCGAGTTCACATTATTTACAATCAAATCGTTATCGCCATCGCCGTCCAAATCTCCATAAGCAGCACCGTTGCTAAAAGACAACTGATCTAACCCATATTCTTTCACCTTGTTGGTAAAGGTAAGATCGTGATTATTGGAGAATGCGTAATTGATCAACGGCGTCGAAACCATTTTATCCTCAAAGCTGCGATAATTAAATTTACGTTTTTCGGCAATTTTTGCCATGTTTTCGCGGTTGCCTAAAAATTCTATATAATCCTGATCTGTCAAATCTTTGTATATTCCATTGGATACAAAAATATCTTTCCATCCGTCATTATCCATGTCAAAAAACAGTGCGCCCCAACTCCAGTCGGTTGCGCTTACGCCTGCCTTAAAAGCCACTTCAGAGAAGGTGCCGTCGCCATTATTTAACTGCAGGCAATTTTGCATGTACTGGTTAAAGTAACCGTCGTGTTGCTTAAGTTTAATTACATCGAATGATTCAAATGAAGTCATTGTTTTTAAACGCCTATCCCCTTCGGGCAGCATCTCTGTGGTAAAAATGTCAAAATTGCCGTCGTTGTTAATATCGGCTATGTCCGATCCCATTGAGGCGAGGCTCAAATGGCCGGTCTCCTGTTGAATATCCTCTTTAAAAGTGCCGTTCTTTTGATTAATATAAAGATAGTCGCGTTCAAAAAAATCGTTAGATACGTAAAGGTCCGGATAGCCGTCGCCGTTAATATCAGATACGGATACGCCCAGGCCAAAGCCAATATCGCTGGAGTATATGCCAGCAGCCTTGGTTATATTTATAAAATGGCTATTGTCGTTGCGGTATAACCTGGCCCCTCCTAATTTATCATCAATAGCCCGCAGGTTTTTGCTGAAATCAAATGACCCGATCGGGCGGAAGGAATTGTTCAGGATAAAGCAATCCAGGTCGCCATCGTTATCCATGTCAAAAAATATCGACTGGGTAGAAAGGCCGTTATCTACCAATCCATACTTAGCCGCTTCCTCTGTAAAGGTCCCGTTTTTTTGGTTGATGAAAAGTTCGTTACCCTTGCGGTCGATTATGTTGCCGCTATGGCAAACGTAAATATCCAGCCAGCCATCTCCGTTTATATCAACCATGGTAACACCGGTACTCCAGTATTTAGTGCCTTTTACTCCCGCCTTAGCAGTTATGTCCTCAAATTTCCAGTGGCCTTTGTTAAGGTATAACTGGTTACCGCCCTGGTTTGATGTCAGGTAAATATCGTTTAAGCCATCATTATTAACGTCGCCAATAGCAACGCCGCCGCCATTGTAGTAGTTACGAAAAGTAAATACGTTAGTCTTGTCCTGGTCGTTGAGTTTGTTGATAAAGTTTATTCCCAACTGTTCATTCTCCTGTATTGAAAACAGCAGGTTTTCTACACCGCCTTTTTTACAAGAGCATAGCGCAGCTATAGCAATAATCAGGATTAAAAGGGGTATTCGCTTAAACATTGCAGGGGTACAAAAAACAAACGTAGCGAATTTCTTCGCTACGTTTTAAATCAAATATAACTAATTGGAAACTGTTTTCAATTAATAACCAGCGTTTTGTTTCAGGTTAGGGTTTGTGTCAACAGCACGCTGCGGGATAGGGTAAACTGTAAAAGTTTTAGCCGATGCGTTAGGGCGCTGATCAACCGGATCGTTAAATTTCTCGAAACGGATCTGGTCATTTCTTCTCCAGCCTTCCCAGTACAATTCACGTCCGCGTTCTGCAAGCATAACAGCAGGTGTAACAGTTGCAATCGTTGTAGCACCACGCGGGGTACGTACGCGGTTAACAATACCTACCGCAGTTTCGCCGTTTGGATCGGTACCGCCACGCATAATCGCTTCTGCTTTTTCTAACATAACATCCGCGTAACGTAAGATCACGTAATCGTTATCAGAGTTGTCATCATTAACAGTGTTATTGGCAGATGGCTGCGGGAAGTATTTGAATACACGGATACCCTGCGCTTCTGTAGAGAAGTTAAGGTTAACCTCCGGCGTAAATATAAGTGGTTTGCCACCGCGTTGAGTTAACGCTTTGTTACCCGGGCCAAATTGCTGGCCAACTGCAAAACCTGCCCTTAAACCAATTTTATCGGTTAGGCCAGGGTAAGCAACACCACGGCGCTCATCGCTTGCCTCAAACGAATTATAGAAATCGGCAAGGGTGGTAAAGCCGTTCCATCCGTCTGGTGTCTGGTTGTAGTGCAAGCCCATTCTCCAGCGGTTTTTTGCTGATGCAGGTGCGCTTGTGGCTGTGTTGTAAAAACCAAAGATGTTACCTTTCGATTGCGTTGAGTTATCCCACGCAAAATCCTGAAAGTATTTACCTGCAGGCTCCATAGTGTAACCAGCGGCAGTGATCTTGTTAGCATACTCAATAACCTTGTTCATATCAGCTGCGGCAAATGTAAACGGCCCGCCAACTGCAGTTGATGTATAAACTGCCTTGTTCAGGTAAACTTTAGCTAATAGTGCCTGCGCAGCCGCTTTGTTTGCAATACCAATGTTTGCAGATGTTTGTTGCAGGTTAGCTTCGGCAAACTCCAAATCCTTGATGATAAAAGCAGTCCCTTCAGTACGGCTCATTACCGATGGTATAGAAGTTACAGGTGCAGCCGGATCACGGAATGGAGCCTGGCCGTATAAGTCAATGATCTGGAACATAAAGTAGGCACGTAAAAAAGCGGCCTGGCCTTTAATGTTTTGATCTGTTGCACTGTTAAATACCTGTGTTGCACGGAACACACCAATATTCAACTGATCCCAGGTATCATTTACCTGGTTATGAGTTGCTGTCCAGGTGTGGGTGTGCAATTTGCGCCATGTACCAAAATCTCCCCAGTCAGTACCACGTGTCGGGCCCATCATTTCATCTGTTGAGTGCTCTTGCAACGCGTAGGTATTTGCCTGGTCTGTTTGACCGTATAATTGTGAATAAACACCATTTAAATCTGCTGAACCAGCAGCAGCATTAGGGTCCTTTAATGAACGCGACCCGTAAAGCTTCTCGTCTAATTTTGCACAGCCGGCGGCAGTTAATAAAACCAACCCGCACACAACTGCTCTTGTAGCTATTTTTTTCATACTAATATTTTTTTTAGAAACTTGCATTTAACCCTAATGTGAATATACGTGCTTTTGGATAAGATGTATAATCGATACCTCTTGATGCCACATCGTTTCTTTGTTTATCTGTGTTAACCTCCGGATCCAAACCGCTGTAGTTGGTGATCAGGAACAAATTCTGGCCTGTTACAGATACTCTTAACGATTTAAATGTGCTTCCTTGTAAAGGGAAGTTGTAACCAATGCTTGCGTTACTTAACCTCAGGAAATCGCCTTTCTCTAAGAAACGGGTTGATACCTCGCCAGAGTTAAGCGGATTTTCGTTAGTAGCAGCAATGTCTCTTGTAACGTTACGGCCGCTCACTAAGTTACCTTTGTAAAAGAACGCGTTAGCAGTGTTATTATATACGTAGAAACCTGTCGCTGCGTTCAGGAAGAAATTCAACGTCCAGTTTTTGTAACCGAAGTTGTTGGTTAAACCTGCAGTAAATTTAGGGTTAGGGCTGCCTTGTAAGCTTAAAGCATCAATACCTTGTGGGTAGATACCAAAACCGTTTGCATCTAAACCTGAATAGTTAGGTAAGTTAAAGGTATACAACGGTACACCATTTGTGATCAGTTGCGAGTAAGCACCTGAAAGGCCTTGTCCGTCAACGTTACCGGTAACGATGTAGTTTTTAAAGTTGCTTAGGGTGTTTTTGATAAAGGTCATGTTATAAGCAATATCCCATGTGAAATCTTTACCCTGTACAGCCGCAAAGTTTAAACCAACCTCAACACCTTTGTTGATAACGTTACCATCAAGGTTTCTGTAGATCCTTGAAGACAAAGATGGCTGTGCGATATCCTGGTAGAATAACAGGTCTTTAATTGATTTGTTGAAATAATCAACACTACCGCTTAAACGGCCTTTAAGGATAGTGAAATCCAAACCTGCACCGTAAGTGGTGTTAGTTTGCCATTTCAGGTCAGGGTTACCCTGATAATCTGAAGCAACAGATTTACCATCAAACGTTAACTGACGGTTTACATCTAAAGATGCGTAAGAAGGGATTTCCTGGTTACCTGTTTTACCGTAGTTTAAACGTACGCTCAGGTCGTCAAAGAAACCACCTTTAGGCATAAAGCTTTCGCTGCTTACACGCCATTTAGCTGCAAGGGCCGGGAAGTTACCATATTTGTTGTTGGCACCAAAACGGGTAGAACCGTCACGACGGATAGTACCTGTCAAGATGTAACGATCTTTGTAAGAGTAGTTAACACGTGCAAAGTACGATTGTAAGCGGTAACTTGAGCTATCACCAACAGGGTAAGGCAAGTGTGTTTTGAAATCGTTGTAATCTTTAACTAAAACACCTGGCTGCGAAGTACCAAAGCCAAATTCGTTGCGGTTAAAGCTTCTGAAAGTTTGGTATGAGTAACCTACCAATGCAGTTAACGAACTGTTGTCACTCCATTTTTTGTCATAGTTTAAGGTATGCTCTGTAGTGTAATTCCTTAACTGGTTGTGTAATAATATCGCAGTACCATTACCGGTTGGTGAAGGGAAGTTAACCTGTCTGATACCGATAGCGTCTGTATAACCGATAACTTTAGGATCGTAAAAAGTTTTTCTTAAACCGTTAGATATATCGGCGCCAAAGTTGCCTTTGTAAGATAAGCCTTCAACCAACTTCAAGGTCATCGATAAGTTATTTAAGAAACGGTTGATGTTATCTCTGTCATCAATTTGATTTAATAATGACACCGGGTTACGGAAGCCGTTACCGTTAGGATAGCCATCAGTATTGTAACCATTTAAGTTGAAGTAGCGGCCCTGCTCGTCAAATACAGGTGCAGTAGGGTTAAGCTGTATTGCAGCACCAATCAAACTACCGTTAAAACCGGCGTTATTTGTAATAGGCGCAAACCTGTTCCTAACGTTAGAATAAGTTGATTGCAAATCAAATCTTAAGCGTTCGCCAAAGAAAGACTGGCCCGCATTGATACGTGCATTTAAACGTTTTAAACCAGAGTTTTTAACAACACCTTGCTGGTCGTCATAACCAACTGATGCACGGTAGCTACCGCCTGATGCGTTTGCACCGCCAAAGCCCAGGTTATAGTTTTGAGAGATCGAAGTACGGAAGATCTCTTTTTGCCAATCTGTATTACCGCCGTAATCAACACCGCCGTTAGCGACTGTACCTGCGTTAGCTCCAACTGCTGCAACTGCTGCCAGGAATTCGTCGCGGCTAAGCAAATCGTAACGTTTAGCTGTGCTTGCAACGCTGGTATTGGCAGAAAACTGGATACCCTGACCTTTACGGCCTTTACGGGTAGTAATTAAGATAACACCGTTAGCACCACGTGAACCGTAAATTGCTGCAGATGATGCATCTTTTAATATAGAGATGTTTTCGATATCGTTAGGGTTGATGAATGATAATGGGTTACGGGCAGATGAATTACCTGCACCAACACCATAACCACCTGATGTACCGCCGTTATCCAGAGGGATACCATCCACTACATATAGCGGGCCATCGCCGGAACGGATAGAACCCGCACCACGAATGTTAATTGTAGCACCAGCACCCGGCTCACCGCTTGACGGGGTAACCTGTACACCGGCGACACGGCCTTGTAATAATTGATCCGGAGTTGCAATAACACCCTTGTTAAATTCTTTTTGACCTAAAGACGATACCGAACCCGTTGCATCACGCACACGCTGGGTACCGTAACCAATTACAACTACCTCGTTAAGGTTTGTGCTGGCCGATTCCATGCTGGCGTTAATAGAAGTTTGGCCGTTTAAGTTAACGGTTAGTGTTGTGTAACCAATGTAAGTAAGCGTAAGGCTTGTGGTTGCTGCCGGTACTGATAGACGGAAAGTACCATCAACGCTTGTTAATGTGCCAGAGCCGGCACCCGCACCCACAGATACGCCTATTAACGGCGATCCGTCTTTTTTGTCGGTCACTTTACCTGTAATCACCTTGTTCTGGGCCAGCGCTGGCTGGACGAACAAGCAGGTTAAAGCAAAAAAACATAATGTGAGTAAGTGTTTAAATTGCATAGTTTGTGGTTTAATTTATAATTGGTTATATAATTCTAGTACATGGTTTTAATGTTGACGGGTGCAATTTTGCAAAGTTTGCATAACGGCCCTTCTAAAACTTCAAGCATTCAACATGCTATCTGCTAACAAAAAATAAATCTAAAACGGTATTATATTGGTTTATAATCGTAGCCCTTGCAGGCCATTGGTTTCAATTATACTGGCGTAATAACTTATTAAAGTAGTATTCACCTATACAAAGATGTATGTACTAATTGTTATTCCCTACTGTTTATGCTAATTTTTAAAAATATATAACAAATATCAATATTATATAATTGATTATCAATATATTAAAAACAGATTACACCTAAAAAATATAAACTTTTTTAATGTCTTTCTCCTCAAATACGCCGCAAAATAGCTGTTAAATAGTTTATAAAACTTCAGTGGAAACAGTTGATCTCGTAATCTCAGGCAATGGAATCAACCGCTTTAATATCCATGATCCTTTGCTCAAACTGCTCGGGATTTTTAGATTTTGCTTTGATCCTCATTTTGTATACATATATCGTATTGACCGAGTACTCCAGTATCTTGGCAATAGTTTCATTATCGTTTATGCCCATACGTATAAGGGCGAAGATCCGCAGATCGGTATTCAGCACTTCATGTTCCTGTGGCCATATCTGGTCTTTTTCTTCGAACAGTGAATTGAAAGTTGGTATAAAGTTGGGAAAGATCTTTAAAAAGATGTGATCAAAGCTATAGTATAGCGCTTCTCGCTCCTTTTTGATGTTGAGCGTATTGATAATTTGCCTTATGTCATCGTACTTTTTGATAGAAAGCTTGGTATCTACCGACATTTTCAACTTCTCCAATTTCAGGATATATCCCGATATGATCTTAAAAAACTGCCCGATGTACTCTTCCTTAATATGTGCATCTTCTTCCAGTTTGTAGTTAATGTCCTTTAATTGCAGGTTTTGATCTTCAATGATACGCTCTTTATGTTTAAGCTTGTCTAACTGCTTGTATATCATTATTAAAAACAAAATAACAAGTGATGCCAACCCGGTAATAGCCAAAAGGTACATCAATATGGTGTGCTTTTCTTTTTCGGAATGGTTTAACTCTTCTGCGGCCACTAAGGGCAATATGGCACCTATCTGTATCTTGCGCTGCCTGGCTCCGTAAAAATCAGCGTCGGCTTTGGCCAATTGTATAAAGTTGTAGGCGTCTTTAATGTTGCCCGTTTTATAAAGCTGCTCGGCAAGGGTAAAAAGCGCAACGGTTTCTTTTGTTGATGACTTAATATCGGCTATGGCCGACGCGATCAATAAATTCACACCTTCCTCCTGCCTGTTAGAGTTCAGGTATATTTGCCCTAATGAGCAACTGATCATTGCCCGGAGGTGCATAGAGATAGGTGCATTAGGCTTGATGAGCTTATTCAACTCTTCAGAACCACTTTGGTTATCATTGGCTGCGACATGCTTTAAACCTAAATAATAGATCTGATCTACCGAACCGGGCTTGCTGAGCATGATAGCTGAATCGATATAAGCGTTCCCTTTACGAATGTAATCTGGAGTGAAATATTTGTCGCTATTATATTTGGCCAGGTCGCTGTTACAACGATACATAATAAAATAGTACTCAACCTTCATCGAATCGTTAAGCAGTTTAGGATTTACCCTGTTCATGCAATCGAACGTTTCTTTAAACATGCCCGATGATAGCAGGATAAAGCCCAGCTTGATCTGACTGTAGTAAGCGCGCGACATATCGTTCATGCTTACACTAAGGTCTTTAAGCTTGTTTACATAAACATAGGCAGAATCGTACTGGTAGGATTTATATTCGTCGTACAGTTTAAGGCTTACATCATATTGCGCGCCGTAATTATTGCGTGATAATGAATGCTGTAATTGTTTAAGGGTTTTAATGCGCGCCTGCTTCCCGTTTTCATAGAGGTCTTTACGGCTTATTTCTGTTTTAAGGGCGCTTAAAAGGCTATCCGTCCCTGCTAATAGCATTACGGGGTGCGCAATTAGCAGCGTTAAAACTATCCGTAAAATTATCCGCATACAGTTGGCTTACAAAACGACATTAAAGTTAATAACTAAAAATTAAACGTATTACATATTACGGCGCGTTTAATCGTTTTTGCTATAATGGCATCCAATGCCGATTTTTAGTTGAAGACTGTTAGCAACCTATTAATTAACAATTCATTTTTGATAATTTTTTGGCTCCGAAACCGGTGGCGTTAGTGCAAATGTTTACACTAAGTGCAACAAAAAAGCATGCAGCACAACGGTGCAGGCTCTTAAATGTATCTGTTAAGTTACACTAATAGCTGATGGTAAACTGGTCGTTTAGGTTTTTAAAAATCAGACTCCGGATCTTTTCGCCTTCCAATGGGTTAGACAATCCGGTAGGGTCGAAACGGGATATAGGCACCATTAACGCCTGAAAATCATCCTTTACGTTGGTTGCTTTTCCGTTAAGCTTAACCTGTGCCCCATCAAACCCGTGCAGCACTATTTTAACCATGCCAAACTTCGATTTTCCCGAACCTTCCGCTTTGCCAAAATAGATGGTTTTCTTAGCAGCATCATAGGTGATCATTTTTTTGAAGTATTCGCCTTTTTCGTAATCAAATGTTTCGCCGTCATCTTCATAGTAAACAAATTTGTTATTAACATCGCCTTTGTAAACATGTACAAACAGAGTGTCTGAAGGCTTCTCGGTAGTGTTCTGGATCTGCGTTTGCATCGGTATAATGCTGCTTTCCTTTACAAATACAGGCAGTTGAGAAATTACAAGGTCCAACCCTATTTTGCTGTTGCCCTGTTGCATTTTACCATTGTATAAATTATACCATTTGCCAGCCGGAAAATACAACTTGCCGAATGAAGTTACCCCATCAAATGGAAACACCAAAAATGCATGCCCAAACATATATTGGTTTTCGTACAAGCCATTATATACATTCTCATCATGTGTATAATCGATGGTGAGCGAGCGCATAACCGGTTTACCTGTCTGGCTGGCTTCGTAAAATGTTGAATATAAATACGGCAGCAAACGGTACCGCAGGTTGATGTAATTGCGGGTTATCTCTAACACTTCTTCGCCATAAGCCCATGGCTCAGATGATTTAGAGTTGATACCGGTATGATTACGAAAATATGGATTAAATGCCCCTATTTGCATCCAGCGGGCGTATAGCGATGGCGATGCCCCACCAGTAAAACCACCCACATCCATGCCGGTAAACGGTACGCCGCTCAGCCCAAGGCTATTCATCAGCCTGACACCTAAAAGCATGTGGCTGTCTTCAGCACGGTTATCACCTGTCCACATGGCTGCATAGCGTTGCAAGCCTGCATATCCCGACCGCGTTAAAATGAACGGCCTTTTGTTATCGCGGGCTGCTTTGTACCCTTCATAGCTGGAGCGGATCATTTGTAGGCCATAAACATTATGTATCTGTGGGTGCGATGCTGTTTTCCCTTCAAAATTAAACAGGATATTATCCGGTGCTTTCTGGCCCCAGGTGCTAAACTCGTTCATATCGTTCCAGATACCGCTTACGCCTTCGTCGGCGTATTTTTTCAATTCACCGCCCCACCAGCTGCGCCCTTTAGGATTGGTAAAATCCGGAAAGTTACACCAGCCCGGCCAAACCTGCCCGGTGTAGTTGGTACCATCAGGGTACTTGGCAAAAATATCTTCCTTTAAACCACGATCATAAACACCGTAACCTTTCTCAGCCTTAATACCCGGGTCAACAATCAGTGTCACCTTAAAGGCCATATCCTTTAGTTTTTTTATCATTCCTGCAGGATCGGGAAAACGCTCTTTATCCCAGCTAAATACTTTGTATTTATCCATGTAATGAATATCCAGCGTAATACCATCCGCAGGAATTTTCTTTTCGCGCAGGGTGCTGGCTATCCGCATTACTTCACTTTCCGGATAGTAACTATAGCGGTTTTGCTGATATCCCAAACTCCAAAGCGGCGGCATTTTCATTAAACCGGTTAAACTGCTGTATGATCTGATGATATCGGCAACTTTGGTGTGCGCTATAAAATAGTAATTCATCTCGCCGCCCTTGGCTCCGAAAGATGCAAATCTGTCGTTGCTTGCACCAAAGTTGAAATCGCTTTGCCAGGTGTTATCAAAAAATATCCCGTAATTAACTTTATGGTGCACGCCGATATAAAAAGGAATGGTACTGTAAATCGGGTCCTGACTGGTTGAATAAGCGTAGGTATCGCTGTTCCAGTTGGTGTATGCGTTGCCTTTACGGTCCAAACCGCCGGTTTTTTCACCCAGGCCAATAAAGTGTTCGCCCTCCTGCATTTTTTTGTAAGTGGTAACGCTTTCGTTCACCCATGAGGTGCTCAAGCCCGGCTCATCCTGGTTAATTACCTCACCTGCTAAATTGCTGAAGGTAATATTATAAGGGCTTTTGCGAATATTTACCTTCAACGAATCGGTGTTGATGTTGATCTCATTATCGTTTTGGGTGATGCTCACCTTTGTGGCAACCGGTTTAGAGATTACCGCATATGAAAAATCGTCTGACAGTTTTTGTTTATCCATCCGCACCCTGATAATGTTAGGGCTGTAGACCGTTACACGGATAAACGCGCCATCGGTACCGATATCAACCGTTTGGTTATCTATGGTGACACTTTTAACGTTACCTGCCTGCCTGATGGGATTTTGTGCCGATGATGTTTGTACACATACGGCAAATAGTGCAGCTAACGCCACACAACGGTTGATTATCTTCATTATTTTAAAACGGTTTATCAATGATGTTAAGTGAATTCAGTTCACTCAACTACGGAGCGTAGTTGTTAGTCACTTTCCGGAACGTGAAATTATAACAGATTTGCGGTACCACGCAGCGTTTGCACAGCTTATAGAATTTTTATAACAAAAAACCCGCTGATTTGGTCAATCAGCGGGTTTTTGAAGTTTTATTTATATGGTAATTAAGACGCAATAAACTTAATAATTGGCAAGAATGATGATATTTTCACTTATCGGCGCTATTTTTTTAACACCGTTTAAAAAACCTAATCCCACTACAAAGCTAAAGCCGGCCACGGTGCCGCCCATTTCCCGGATCAGTTCACTGGTTGCTGTAACGGTGCCACCGGTGGCCAAAAGATCATCGTGAATCATGATCCTGTCGCCGGGAGTAAAAGCATCAGCATGGATCTCGATTGTAGCGGTACCATATTCCAGTTCATAAACTTTCTGGTTAACTTTATGCGGCAGCTTGCCGGCCTTGCGGACGGGGATAAAAGGTACCCCCAGCTTAGTTGCCAGCGTAAGACCAAACAGAAATCCTCTGCTCTCTATTCCGGCAATCGCGTCTATCTGTGCCCCTTTCAACCGTTCTAAGAAGGCCTGGCTTATTTCTTCGCACAAAACCGGATCTTTTAGTATCGGAGTAATGTCTTTGAAAATAATGCCAGGCTTGGGGAAATCATGGATATCGCGGATAGCGTCTTTTATTTGCTGTTGTATCATTTAAAAATTATGTAAGGTTCAAGTTTTCGTAAAACTGGCTCGTCAATAATGGCGATATCCCGCAGGTTGTCCATTGACGCGTAATCGCCGTGTTGTTTGCGGTATTAAATTATGGCATTAACCTGCTTATAGTTCAGGTAGGGCATCAGCCTTAGCTTATCAAAAGTAATGCTGTTAATCGCTATCTTACGAATCCTCGCCGGGTTAACCTTTACCTGTGGCGCTATCTCGCGGTATTTAAGCTCGTCCATCCCAAACACTTCCTTTAGCTGTTCTTTGTTTACATAGCCGCCAAGCCTTTCGCGGTAATTGATGATGCGGTTGGCAAATGCGCCCCCAATCCCATTTACCAGGGTTAAAGCGGACGAGTCGGAAGAGTTTAATTCAACCACAACCGGCCGCTTTTCCACTTCGGCATTAATGGTGATGTACGGCGCCAGGCGCTGATAATCGGCAGGCGTAACTCCATAGATTTTTTTCAAATCAGTCGCCTTGCGGAAGCTCCCGCCTTTGGCAATATAATTGGTTATTGTATGAGCCTGGCGTTCGCTTAAGCCCAGTTCCTGCCACCGTTTTGGCGTGGTGGTGTTAGGGTCAAATTTAGCTAATGCAACATTTACTTGGCTCGGGCTGTCTTTTGATTGTTTGAAATATCCGCTTTTGTTAAGTTGTGTTATAGCGGTGTTAAATTCGTTAATGTTAATTGTGTTATCTTTGCTAAACCATTGATAAACGTAAGGCGCTGCCAAAGTTACAGCTATCAATACAAGCAGCACGGTGATACCGTTCCAGTCCCTTTTAGTTAAGGAAAGGTAATTTTTAACGTGCGCTTTCATATTGTGGCCTAAATAAGGGTTAAATTAAATAATTTACAACAAATTTATTCTGTTACACCTCCATGAAAGTTATCACCACCGAAGAGTTTGCTAAAGCCACCAAGCTTGATGCGTTAAAAATGCCCGGACTGGCTTCTCTCCTGATGGAATTAATGAAGATAAACCAGGTGAACGACCTGTTTGCCCAGGCACAACCCAAAGAAGGCCCCGACTTTGTAGATGCTATTTTAGAAGGCTGCGGGATAGAAATAGATTTTGACGAACGCGAATTAAAGAACATACCCAAAGATGGCGCTTTCATTGCCATTGCCAATCATCCGTATGGTGGCATTGAGGGGATGATATTGTTGAAGATATTGTGTACCGTTAGGCCAGATGCCAAACTGATGGCTAACTTTCTGCTGAAAAAGATACCTAACCTTGCCGATTATTTTATTGCAGTAAACCCATTTGAAAATGTGGAGCATTCATCCAGCATCAGCGGCTTAAAAAACACATTGGAACTATTGGCAAACGGCACGCCTATAGGCATTTTCCCTGCCGGGGAGGTATCTACGTTTAAACTGGAGAAAAAAGAGGTTACAGACCGCCTTTGGCACCCTGTAGTGGGTAAGATCATCGCTAAATCTAAAGTGCCTGTTGTGCCTATATATTTTCATGGTAATAACGGCCTGCTATTTAATTTGCTTAGCATGATTTCGCCTGCATTGCGCACTGCCAAGCTGCCGTCGGAATTATTTAACAAACAGGGGCATACCATTAAACTGCGTATTGGTAAGCCCATTAAGGTGGCCGATATTCCGGATAATAACAACAGTGTTAAGCTGCTTAATTATCTGCGCGCCAAAACCTACGCTTTAGGTGCCGGTTTAGAAGAAGAGAAAAAGATCTTTAATCCACGCAACCTGTTCAAGGTTAACAGCCTGCCTGAAGCTATTGTTAACGAAACGCCGGTAGATAAACTGGAAAGAGAAATTGAACCGCTGCGCGAACATTATAAGGTTTGGACCGAGAAGAACTATGAGGTATTTATCACTCCTACTAACCTCATCCCGAACGTTATCCGCGAGATTGGCAGGCTTAGGGAGATCACCTTCCGTGAGGTTGGCGAAGGCACCAATAAAGCGACCGATTTAGATGGCTACGATATTTACTATCACCATCTATTCATCTGGGACCAGGAAGCCAAACTAATTGTTGGGGCTTATCGCATTGGCTTGGGCGATGAGATCTTTTACAGCGTTGGCAAAAAGGGCTTTTATATAAACGAGCTATTCAAGATCAAAGAGCAGTTTACGCCGATATTGAAAAAGAGCCTTGAACTGGGACGCTCATTCATCCGCAAGGAATATCAGACCAAACCGTTGCCCCTCTTTTTGTTATGGAAGGGCATCCTTAAATTTTTGATGGATAACCCGCGTTACCGGTATCTGATAGGCCCGGTGAGCATTAGCAACTCGTTCTCCCAGTTTTCTAAATCGCTTATTGTAGATTATATTAATCGTAACCACTTTGACCATGAGCTGGCGCAGTACGTTAAACCCCGTAAAAAGTTTAAGGTAAATTTTGAGAACATTGACACCGACCTGTTAAGATCGGCAAGTGAGGACACCTTTAAAGGCCTGGATAACCTGATATCTGATGTGGAAACCCATAACATGAAGGTGCCCGTGCTGCTACGCCAGTACATTCAATTGAATGCAAAGATCATCAGCTTTAACATCGACCCTAAATTTGCCGATTGCCTGGATGGTTTTCTGGTCTTAGACCTGGAGAAAGTACCGGCTGATATATTGGAGAAAGTAGGGAAGAACCTGTAACCGGGTTTTAACGGATTTAGTCGCTTTTACGTACCTGAAAAAGTCTGGACAAGGGTTAATACTTCAATCCTATTCTTTTAGCTAAAAAGTGCAGCACCCAAATGGGAGTGTATAATACAAGCTTTTTGTCATCATCAAAAGATGACCCGTTTCCTTCGATTTTACCACCGATATATTGGCCAAGCCATGATAAGGCAAAAATAGCGGTGCCTACCCAAATCAGCGGAGGGCCGCCGGCTAATTGCCATTCGGCTAATTTAGAAACCCCGTAGCTTAAGCCAAACAGTACCAACAGCAAAGTGTATGAAAGATTTGGCGATGACTTTAAGGTATAGTAAACACTAAAGGCGATTATAAATGAGGCCCAGTTTAAAAAGCCGTTATACTGACCTAAAAATTTTATATAAGGGAACGGTATAGCCCAGGTAATGGCCAATAAGCCGAATAGCATTAATGGTACGCAAATAAAGTGCAGCAGCCTGTTGGTTGGGTGCTGATGGCTTTTGTTTAACCGGTTAAAATAAACCTCGACAGGGCGCAGGTTTTCCTTTACCGGAATAGTTCTTTTACTAGTACTTGAATGTTGCTTTGCCATAAAACAAAAAAGCCCTCTCCGTTTACAGAGAGGGCTCAAATTTAAGCTTAATTATTTTGCAAACGCTACCGAACGGGTTTCCCTGATAACGGTAACTTTTATTTGGCCCGGGTAGGTCATTTCTGTTTGAATACGGTTGGATATATCTGCTGCAAGCACTTCGCTTTGCGCATCAGAGATCTTTTCACTCTCTACCACAACGCGAAGTTCGCGGCCCGCCTGGATAGCAAATGTTTTCTCGACACCCGGATATGATAAAGCAAGCTCCTCCAGCTCTTTCAAGCGTTTGATGTAACTTTCTACCACCTCGCGGCGTGCACCCGGCCTTGCCCCTGATATGGCGTCACAAACCTGTATGATCGGTGATAGCATTGATGTCATTTCCACCTCATCATGGTGGGCGCCAATGGCATTGCACACTTCCGGATGTTCCTTATATTTTTCAGCAAGCTGCATACCCAAAATAGCGTGAGGCAGTTCGGGGTTATCATCAGGTACTTTACCAATATCATGCAACAGACCTGCACGTTTAGCCAGTTTAACGTTAAGGCCCAGCTCTGCCGCCATGGTAGCGCAGAAGTTAGCAACCTCACGCGAGTGTTGCAGCAGGTTTTGGCCGTACGATGATCGGTAACGCATACGTCCTACCATCCTGATCAGTTCCGGGTGTAAACCGTTTATACCCAGATCGATCACAGTACGCTCACCTATCTCAACAATTTCTTCTTCAATTTGCTTTTTGGTTTTGGCAACAACCTCTTCTATACGCGCAGGGTGTATACGTCCGTCCGTCACCAGGCGGTGCATTGCCAAGCGGGCAATTTCCCTGCGTACAGGGTCAAACCCTGAAAGGATAATGGCTTCCGGGGTATCATCCACAATAATTTCAATACCGGTTGCGGCTTCCAGCGCACGGATATTACGACCCTCGCGGCCAATGATGCGGCCCTTGATCTCGTCATTTTCGATATTAAAGATCGACACCGTATTTTCGATAGCACTTTCGGTAGCGGTACGTTGTATGGTTTGAATAACGATCTTTTTGGCTTCTTTGGTTGCGGTTAATTTGGCTTCGTCAACAATGTCTTTTATCTGCGCCATCGCTTTACTGCGGGCCTCTTCGCGCAGGTTGTCTACCAGTTGGTTCTTGGCATCTTCGGCACTCAGGCCTGCAATTGTTTCTAACTGCTGTACGTGCTGGTTCTTTAAAATTTCAACTTCTTCCTGTTTCTTGATCAGGATATCTGTTTGCGATTCGAGTTTTTTGCGGGCGTTATCCAGCTCGTTTTCTTTACGGGTAAGATTATCCAGCTTCTGGTTGTATGATTGCTCTTTCTGTTTTATACCGTTTTCGCGCTGATTAAGCACGTTGTTTTTAGCGTTAACTTCCTGCTCATGCTCGGCTTTTAACTGTAAAAATTTCTCTTTAGCTTCTAACTGGCGGTTCTTTTTAAGAATCTCGGCATTGTTCTCAGCGTCTTTTAAAATCTTTTTAACTTTATTCTGAGCGTTTATTTCCTGGTCTTTAAACAGCTTGCGAAGCAGGAAACGCCCTATGACTATTCCCGTCGGGATGCCCATTAGCAGCCCGATGATAATGTATAATATAGTGTTCATTCTTATTTAGGTTATATATAATAAAAAAACCGCAACTAAACTTTTAAGTGTCATGTATTGTAAAAACTTCTCTAAGGATGTTGTGAATCACGGGTTACCGTTAAATACACGATCAACGCATGCCTCTTTGATCCGTAGATATTGAAGCATTAAGTTTTTAATAGTGAAACTTAAAATTTAACTGCGGTTAAATCTTAAACTGGCTCGTTTTGAGTCAAAAGCTGAAAGTTTAAAGTCAAAAGCTTTTATCACTTTTTATTCTACACTTTTAACTTTTAACCTATTTTTTAAAGAACGTTATTGTTTCGAAAAAAAATCGTTCAGCAAATGATCCAACTGGTAAACCTTCTCTGCCACCTCGGTATCATCCGTGGTAACTTTTTTATCTGCCTTTAATGATGATGTTGCGTAATGCAGCACACACATTGAAAGCAAATCCTGTTTATCCCTAACCGCGTAATTTTCCTGATATTCTTTTATACGGTCGTTGATCAGCTTAGCTGCCCTTCTTATTATTTCCTCTTCTTCCATGTTTACCTTTAAGGGGTAAACTCTGTCAGCAATGTTTATTTTTATTGAGATTTCTCCCATTTGAGCTTTTCACTTTCTGTACTACTTTTTAAGCAATACAATACACTTATCTATTTCCTGCACAAAGTCGTTAATTTTTTGCTTAATGTCAACACTTTTTTCATTTGTTTCTGAAAAAGACTTCGCCAGTTTCAATACACGAAGCTTCTCCTCCAGGTCTTTTGATTTATTAGTGCTGGCCTTTAAAGCCACATTTAACGCCTCGCTTTCCAATTTAAGCAGGTCATTCTCTTCCTGCAAAGCAGCACAAAGCTCTATCAACTGCTCCGTTTTTTCTACAACTTTACTTAATTGTTCTGCTACTGAGGCCATTTTTGGTTATTGGTTGATTGGGTTGATTGGATGAATAGTTTTTTAGCTTATAACTGTTTACTCAACCAACTACTCACTAATTATTTCCTGATCTCCGCTCCTGCTTCCTTGCCTAAATTATAAATTAATTTTTGCATCAGGGTATCAATCGCTTTATCGGTTAAAGTTTTCTCGGTGTCCTGCAATATAAAGCTTAGCGCGTATGATTTTTTTCCGGCAGGCAATTTATCACCCTGGTAAACGTCAAATACGTTTACTTCTTTCAGCAGTTTTTTGTCAGTCCGCGTGGCTATCTGCTTCAACTGGCCAAATGATACCAACCGGTCTATCAGCATGCTTAAATCCCTCCGCACTGCCGGGAATTTGCTCACCTCCTGATAAACGATCACATTTTTCCGCACCAGGTTCAGTATCATGTCGAAGTTAAAGTCGGCGTAGAACACTTCCTTATCCACGTCAGCCTTTTTTAAAGCCGCAGGCGCTACCGAGCCTAAAGTAACCAGCACTTTATTGCCGCGCACATATTGCAGGCCGTAGGCAAGATTATTTGCGGCGGTATCTTCAAGCGTAAAGTCTGTAATATTCAGTTTTTTAAGGATCCCGTCAACAATTGCCTTGAGGTTGTAAAAACTGGTCGGGGCTTGCTTGCGGTTCCACTGCTCGCCCGAGTTTGCGCCGGTCAAAAAGATGCTGAAACGCTGTGCCTCAATGTACTTCTCATCTATAAAACTATAAATTTTACCGAATTCATACAGCTTCAGATCTGCCACCCGGCGGTTTTGATTATAAGCCACAGCTTCTAAACCCGAGAACAGCATACTTTGCCGCATCACATCCAGATCGCTGCTCAATGGGTTCAGTATTTTAACCGCATGTTCAACATCATCAGAGTAGCTCGATTTGGTAAGCGAGTTGCCCATGATCTCGTTAAAGCCGTTAGCAGTTAACAGATCTGAAATCAAATTCTGAACGGTATCACGTTCGGGCCTGTTAGAGGTGTTGAGCGATGCCCTGATCTGTACCGGGATCTCAATATTGTTATATCCGTAAATGCGCAATATTTCTTCTACCACATCCACTTCCCGGGTTACATCCACACGATATGGGGGTACTTTAAGGGACAGGCCTTCAGCAGTTTCGTTCACAATCTCTATATCCAATGCCTGAATAATACCTTTGACTGTATCATTACCAATGGCCTTGCCAATCAGCCTGTCGATATTGCTGTAGCTTACCTCCACATTAAAAGGTGCAACGGGTACCGGGTAATGGTCAAAGATATCTGACGATACCTTACCACCGGCCACTTCCTGTATCAGCAACGCTGCACGCTTAAGTGCAAACACAGTCATATCCGGGTCGGTACCGCGCTCAAACCGAAACGAAGCATCTGTCTTCAACCCAAACCTTTTTGATGTTTTACGCACCGATACAGCGTTAAAATACGCACTCTCCAGGAAAATAGCCGTTGTAGCTTCACTTACGCCGCTTTTTGCACCGCCAAACACGCCGGCAATACACATGGGCTCCTCAGCATTGCATATCATCAGGTCGTCGGCATGCAGCTTACGGTCAGCATCATCAAGGGTTTTGAAGATAGTGCCCTCAGCAACATTCTTAACAATAACTTTATTACCCGCTATGGCCGCCGCGTCAAATGCATGCAACGGCTGTCCCAGTTCATGCAGTACGTAATTAGTAACATCAACCACGTTATTGATGCTGCGTACACCGATAACGGCTAAACGCTCTTTTAACCAGGCCGGTGACTCTTTAACCTCAATACCTGTGATGGTTAAACCCGAATATCTTGGTGCCGATTGCTCGTTCTCTACCACAACTTCTATTTGCCCGTCGGTATTATCAACCTTAAATGCCGATACATCCGGTCGGGTAATGCCAATCTTCAGGAAAGCGGCAATATCGCGCGCCGTACCCAGGTGCGATGCTGCATCGGCACGGTTGGGGGTAAGGCCTATCTCGTACAGGTAATCATCGTTCAGTTTAAAATAGTCTTTGGCGGGCGTGCCTACTACGGTATCTGCATCTAGCACCATAATGCCGGCATGGTCGGTACCCAGGCCAATCTCGTCTTCCGCGCAGATCATCCCTTCAGATACTTCTCCCCTTATCTTTGACTTACCTATCTTAAAAGGCTCGCCCACGGTTGGGTAGATAGTAGTGCCTACAGTTGCAACCACAACCTTTTGGCCGGCAGCAACGTTATGCGCGCCACAAACTATCTGCAATGGCTCAACGCCGCCTACATCAACTTTAGTAACGTGCAGGTGGTCGCTATTGGGATGATCTACACACTCCAGCACGTAGCCTATGATAAGCCCCTCGAGCCCGCCCGGAATAGCCTGAACCTTATCCAGGCTCTCTACCTCCAGGCCGGTTCCGGTAAGTATTTTAGATAATTCTTCCGGAGTTTTATCCGTCGCAATGAATTCTTTAAGCCAATTGTACGATATCTTCATTATACCGGCAAAGATACAATTTAGGCAGAAAGGTAAAAGGCGTTTCGGCGTACGATTTTGGATTTACAATTTACAGTAGATTGTAACATTAATAATCGCTGTGTGCAATTGTATAAAACAAACGTGCCATTGCCAGATACAAAGCATTTCCCCTTTTAACCGCATTGATATGCATAGTTGTTAAGGTTGCTCGTAACCCGCAATGGCGCGTATAGTGTTTGTGCTAATTAACGGCTATTCGTCGTCGTCGGTAGATGTGTCGTCATCTCCAAGGTTTAGAGTGTATGATGGCTCTGCTGCCTCATAAGCCTGGTTAGCCTGGTCGGTTTCATCGGTTTCGCCAATAGGTTCGTTAGTTTCATCGAATCCATTGCTGTGAAGGTCTTGCTGGCTCATTTGATCGTCGTTCTCGGTTTGGCTCAACTGATCATCCTGTTGCAGCATATCGTCTTGTTCTTCGGGTTGGTTTATCATAGTTTGTGGCTTTTATGTGTTATATTAGAACGTTGCGCACGTCTGGTTGTTTTCAATAAACAACATTTGGCGGGCAAGTTAATAAGTTGCTACAATCTAACATCATAACAACCCCTCATCGCCAAAACTAAAATAACCGCTATCGGTAATGATAAGGTGATCCAGTACGTTGATATCCAGCATGCGGCCGGCATCGGCGATTTTTTTGGTAAGCACAAGGTCGTCCCTGCTGGGCTTCAAGTTGCCCGATGGGTGGTTGTGTACCATAATAAGGGCGCTGGCCTGATGCTGCAGCGCCATGTGGAATATAATTTTAGGGTCGGCAACAGTGCCGCTCAGGCCACCCTTGCTTACCAGTTCTTTAGCCAATACTTTATTAGACCTGCCTATCAGCATTATCCAAAACTCCTCGTGGTTAAGGTCCATCAGATGTCGCCGCATAATGTTGTATCCGTCGCGGCTGCTTTTCACCTCATCCGGCACAGCAACTTCGGTATCACCTCTTCTGCGGCCAATCTCCAGCGCGGCGATAATGGATATCGCCTTAGCCTCACCAATACCTTTAAACTTACTCAATTCGCTTATAGAAGCTTTTCCCAGCCTGTTTAGATCGTTATCATAATGATGGAGGATGCGTTTGCTCAGCTCCACAGCGCTTTCGTTGCGGCTGCCGCTGCCAATGAGTATAGCAATAAGCTCCGCATCAGTTAGCGCGCGCCTACCCTGACCGCTTAGTTTTTCGCGCGGACGGTCTTCCTCGGCCCATGATTTAATGCTGATCTTGTTATGATATTCTTCCAACGGAGGTTAGGTTTTATCAGCCTAAAATAAAGGAAAATTTAATATTCCCACCCCTTGTATTTTGTAAAAGGCGCTTCCGACAAAGGAATCCTTCTGATATACCTGTCGCGCTGGTTACGGAGCCACTTCCGGGCACCTGCTTTAGGCTTTATTTTAATGAAAAAAGGTCGTTCTATTTGCGTTAAGCGTAAACCCATGCATCTAAAATAGAAAAACTCAAGCAAACAAAAAAAGGGATACTGCTTGCGCAATATCCCTTTTGTATATTTTGATTAAGCGATTAGCTTAAGCCATTAACAAATTTGGTAAGCTTTGATTTATTGTTCGAAGCTTTGTTTTTGTGAATAACATTCTTTTTAGCCAAACGATCTAACATAGAGATCACTTTAGTTAATAAAGGGGTAGCATCAGCTTTAACTGTAGTACCTCTTAATTTTTTAATAGCGTTTCTGGTGGTTTTTGCCTGATACCTATTACGCAGACGCTTCGCAGCGTTTGACCTGATTCTTTTTAAGGATGATTTATGATTTGCCATCGTATAGCTTTGTTATTCTTTTCTTTATTTTAGAGGTGCAAATATAGGTTGATAAAATTTAATTTGCAAACGGTAATTTGATATTTTTTGATATGAAGTATCAACCCGATGGCAATTTACAAATTATTATCTTGTCCGCAGCTTGTCAACTGCCACCATTGTCATTACTTTTGGCTCCGTCTCATCGATCATACGCCTGTTGAACACACCAGGTTTGTATAGTTATCATCCATAACGCGGCAGGCACATGCAGTTCATTCACCCCAAACGGACAAACAAAGTTTTATATCTTTACCCTTAATGAAGCGCAGCCTTTTAACACTAATTACAGGGATCATCATCGTTACTATCTGCTGCTCCTGGGGCTTTTTTGCGCATCACCGCATTCACAGGCTGGCAGTATTCACATTGCCTAAAGGGATGTCGGCTTTCTACAAAAGCAACATCGAGTTCATTACAGCGCATGCCATTAGTGCCGATAAAAAGCGTTACGTAGACAGCTCCGAGGCACCTCACCACTTCCTTGACGCAGACCATTATGGTAAGCAGCCATTCAAAAACATTCCGCAGCACTGGATAGATGCTGCTGCCAAATACTCAAGTGATACGCTAAATAAATACGGCACCGTTCCCTGGGCTATTACCAGCAACTATTATTGGCTGGTAAGGGCATTTAAAGCGCATGATACTACGGCTATACTTACGCTCTCGGCCAACCTTGGCCACTATGTTTCTGATGCGCATGTACCACTGCACCTCACCCAAAACTACGACGGGCAGCTTACTAACCAACCCGGGCTGCATGCCTTTTGGGAAAGCCGCCTGCCGGAATTATTCAGCAACGATTACCATTATAACGTGGGCAAAGCGCGTTATATAGCGAATCCGCTTGCCGAGGCTTTTCGCATTTGCCGTACTTCATTCAAAAGTCTGGATACCGTACTGCGGGCAGAGCGGTTGCTGAACAGGAACTTTACCGATGCTACAAAATATGCTATGGAGCAGCGCGGCAACCGCAAGGTGAAGGTATACTCGGTTGCGTACAGCAGGGCATACCATAAAGCGTTACAAGGTATGGTGCAGCGGCGGATGCGATCGTCGATATTGGCTGTGGGCAGCTTTTGGTTTTCAGCATGGGTGGATGCAGGGCAGCCAAATTTAGACAAGCTTATTGCAAAACCACTCACAAAAGATGAAAAGCAAAAGCTTTACCACGAAGAAACCTTATACCGTGCCGGTAAAGCTGTTAACTGGCAACCGGATATTACTGAGTAGGCTGTTGTTTTTTGCTTAAACGGCTTTTTATCAGTGCATAAATTGGTGGCAGTATAGAGAGTAGTATAATACCGATAGCAACCAGCGAGAAGTTCTTTTTAAAGAAAGGTACGTTACCAAACAGGTAACCACCATACAGGAAAATCACTATCCAGGCTACGCCGCCAATAATGTTGTAGATACTGTAACGGGCGAAAGGCATCTTACCGACCCCTGCTACAAATGGTGCAATGGTGCGTATAATTGGCACAAAACGGCTAAAGATAACCGCCTTACCACCGTGCTTATCAAAAAAAGCCTTGGTTTGCAGGTAGTAGCTCAGCTTAAGTATTTTGTTCTCTTCTTTAAATACCCGGGCGCCCAGATAATTGCCCAACGCATAATTAACAGAGTTACCTGCAAAAGCGGCGACAATAAGTATGATACAAAGCAAATTGATATCCAGGCCGGATGAACCACCTGCGATTAATGCTCCTGCAGCAAACAAAAGCGAATCGCCGGGCAAAAAAGGGGTAACTACAAAGCCTGTTTCTGCAAAGATGATCACAAAAAGGATCAGGTAGGTCCAGCCCTGGTATTGGCTGGTTATCTGGGCAAGGTGCTTATCAATATGCAGGATAAAGTCTATCAGGCTGTGTAATACTTCCACTTTTATTCAAATTTTAGCCAAAAATAGCAAGATTAACCGTAAAGCCTTAATTATATTTAAGTGGTACGGTATTCAGTATGATGTTGGTATTGAACGCTGCCGTATCCTGCCTGCCGGTAAGGCCGTAAGCATAAACGGTGTACAGTCTGCCATCCAGGATAGGCACATTACGCATCGATTTAATAGCTATTCCCGGCGCTGCAGACGATACTACATTAAAGTTATAATTGCCCGCGGTAACTTCTATAAACTTGCTCACCCCCTTATAGCCTATCCCCCTGAATGCCGTAGTATCATTAGCGGTTAGGTTAAGTGGAGGCGCGTTTGGCGATACATTTACAAACCTGATCTTACCACGCCCAATGGCGGGCAGGCTGCTGGTATCGGTTATAATCACTGATGACAAGGAACTATCGGCACGTAAGCCGGTGACAAACCAGGTGTACCGCACATTGCGCTGAAACGTATCCACCTCGGGCAGCAGGTTCACTATCTCCAGGTTATTAACCCGCGACGGCCGCAATAGAAAAGGTGTTTCGGCAACGTTCAGCAAAAAGTAACCGGATGCGGTTGGGTACGTGTAGTTAGTGGTACCCAACTGCACAAAGCTTGTGTTTAGACGCGAGTACAAATTAAACGGAAGCACATCCGGGCTAACATTAATAAGGTTTACCTGGGCGTTTGCCGTGTTTAAAGTAGTGCCGTTATCTTTGCCGCATGATGCCAGCATTGGTAAAAACATACTGCCCGCTACAAACAGCGCTAAATAAAATAGAATGCCGCCTTTATATGTATTGATCATTTTTTTAAAATCTATCGGTTAACTACCAGCCCTGTACCTAATGCATTACCACCGACGCCATTTAAACTGCCTTTAATGAATAGCGTATAGATCCTGCCGGCAACAAGTGTGCGGGTTTCATCAATTTTTGCTATTGCCGAGCCGGTTTCAAAAACGCGGACGCTTTTAGGGCCTGCTTTTACTGGTAAAAATATGGTGGTTGTTTTAAATGCACGTTTATTAAAGCGGATAGTATCCTTTGCGATGCTGATATCCAGGTTGCCTGCGTCCGGCGATGCGTTAACAACGCGGATCATGGCACGGCTTGCAGTATCGGTTTTGAGGGTATCTATGGAAGAGAAAGCAAGATCAGGACTGCGGCCGGCAACATAAAGCGAATAAGCTTTACCGCTATCTAAAACCAGGTTAAGGTTGAGCAAAACAACCGGGCTGCGCGGCTTTTTAAAATCATAACTCTGCTTACCTACCGATACGCCTATGTAACCGGATGAACCCAAAGGATAAAG
Organism: Mucilaginibacter sp.; assembly: GCF_964263795.1. Lineage (GTDB taxonomy): Bacteria > Bacteroidota > Bacteroidia > Sphingobacteriales > Sphingobacteriaceae > Mucilaginibacter. The sequence continues at coordinate 17,795 of NZ_CAXVWK010000060.1, read as the reverse complement.
GCTGGATGATATATTGATGCGGGTACCGTTCACATAGTAGTTCAGCGTATCTGTACCGGCATTAATAACGTTAAGATTGGTGGTTTGGGTTGTTGCCGGCACGTCATCACCTTTTTTGCATGATGCCAACCCAAACGCTAAAGCCATAATTATTAATAAAACCTTTACCTTAATATTCATATAAATAAGCAGATGCTATATAACTGTACAATTATAGGATTTGTTATACTGGCAACAAAAAAGTCCGGGTGGTTGCCCGGACTTTTTTGTTTTAATTGCGGTGACGAGTAGTAAGTTGAGACTTACTCAACACTTATCACGCTTAATTTTATCAGTATTTATGCGTAGCTATTCAGCATAACCGGCATAACCAGCATCAGCACATCTTCGTTCTCGTCGCCGCCTTGTGGCAGTAATAAACCTGCGCGGTTAGGAGTCGACATTTCTAATGACACTTCTTCGCAGCTCAGGTTCTTTAACATTTCTATCAGGAAACGGGCGTTAAAACCAATTTCCAGGTCATCACCTTCGTACTGGCAGCTTAAACGCTCGTGCGCTTCGTTTGCAAAATCGATATCTTCTGATGATATGTTCAGTTCGCTGCCGGTGATCTTCAATCTCACCTGGTGAGTGGTTTTGTTAGCGTAAATAGCCACACGGCTTAACGATCCCAGGAACGCTAAACGGTCGATGGCCAGTTTATTAGGGTTTTCTTTAGGGATAACAGCTTCATAATCCGGGTAACGCTCATCAATTAAACGACAAACCAAGTTAATATTGCCGAACTTAAAGAAAGCGCTGGTGCTGTTATATTCAACCGAAACGTTCACATCATCTGCCGGTAAAGCTGATTTTAAAAGCGTAAGGGCTTTTTTTGGTAAAATAAATGAGGTAGTGCTATCGGCCTTGGCATCTTTACGGCGGTAACGCACCAGTTTGTGTGCGTCGGTTGCTACAAAGGTTAAATGCTGGCTGCTTAACTGGCAGTAAACACCCGTCATAGCCGGGCGCAATTCATCGTTACTAACGGCAAAAATAGTTTTGTTGATCGCCTCGCCTAAAACTGATGCAGGCAGGTTAACTGATGATGCATTTTCCACAACCGGAATTTTCGGGAAATCTTCTCCGTTTTCGCCGCTTAGTTTGTATTTACCATCACCGGCACTTATTTCAATAGCAAACGTTTTATCATCTACAGAAAAAGCAACAGGCTGCTCCGGTAATGATTTAAGCGTATCCAGCAATATGCGCGATGGGATGGCAATACGGCCGTTCTCCTTAGCCTCTACAGCTAATGAAGTGGTCATGCTGGTTTGCAGGTCGGTAGCAGAAATGGTTAAATTCCCGTCTTTTATCTCGAACAAAAAGTTTTCCAATATAGGCAATACCGTACTATTGCTCAACGCGCCGCTTACAGACTGCAGTTGCTTGAGTAAGGTTGAAGTGGAAACTATAAATCTCATGTTTGTTTAACGTTTATCTACCAAAAGTATAAAATTTACTGGGCATACTTTCGCCTGCGGATATAATGTTGAAAAATAGCGAATATTAACACTGCACCTATCGGCACTATATTATTAATTAACTGCCAAAACAGTTTTTCGTTACGAATGCGGGCACGGTTAAGCATACGGATTTTGATCTCTTTAGACCGTAAGCTTATCAAGCCCGAATCGTCGGTCATATAGTCAGCAATATTTAAAAGCAGGTTTTTATTGCCATAACTTTTTTGGCTGTAACGATCGTAGCCCAACGGATATGGAGAGCCGTCGGCACCCACCTGGTTCTTTAGCAGATCACCGTCACTTAATACTACCATCTTAGTAGGTTTGCTTTGCGCTGTAACTGCTACCTGCTCGTTTACACTATCAGGCACGGGTCGGTTCCTGAAAACCGATTTAAAGCTTCCCTCCAGTAACACAGCAACGTTTTTGGGTTGGCTTTGAAAGTCTTTCGGATCGGGCTCTTGCTGTAAGGCCTGTAATGACAGTGTATGGGGCGTGCTGATCTTTTTATTGAACGGTGAAGAGGCAAGCAGCACCGTCGATTTAATATACTTAGCATTAAGCACATCGATAGTACTCGCAAACTGGCTGCTGATGCCATCCAGATTCTTAACAATGGGATGCTTCGATAAGGGTACGTAGATAGGGTAAAACAACCAGGGTAACATCTGAATCTGCGGCTGTCCGCCAACATTACCTGTATTTACCGGTATCTGCATGGCGTTCATATCGGCAATCAAATCATAATTTATCCTTACGCCGTAATCAAACAGTTGGTCGTCCAGATTTAGTCGCTTGTTAAAGGCTAACTGGTCGGCATGGCCACGCAAGCTATCCATCTCGGCGCTTACCTGGTCTAGCGCCCAAAGTACCCGGCCGCCACGCATAACATATTGGTCTATCTTAAATTTCTCCGCTTCGGTAAAGGCAGTATTAGGCTTAGGCACTACCAACAGGCTTACTTTTTTCAGGCTGTCGAAAGAAATGGTGCTTAAATTTACCCTGCCTACCAAAAAACCGTCCGCCAGCGAGCGCATGGCGTCATTCAACTGCAGGTCGGTTAATTCGCCGTGGCCTTCGGTAAAGCCTATACGCTCCTTGCCGCCACGGGTAATCTTCTTTATGGCTGATGTAAAGGCGTATTCCAGGTTCTGGATAGAATTGTTCAGCTGCTCGTCCGGTGTAACGTTCATGCTGCTTTGGGCCTGTAACAGCTTTACAGGAATGCCCCTGTCGCCATAAGTAACCAGGGCAAAAGGGAAGATTACCTTTTGCGATACGCCATCGTCTGTTTTAACGCTTAAGTTTTGCGCCTGGATACCTTTAGCATCCAGATCCTCAAACACTTGCTTTTGCTGATCTTCTGACAATCCCTTTAACGGATCGATAAAGGCAAACTGCAGTTTACCATGACTGTATGCCTGCAGGTCGCTTAGCATATCGCGGGTAGCCGATTGCAGCCTTTTCATCCCCCCGGGGAAGTTTTCGCCCTGCAGGTACACATTTACATTTATATTATGCTGCAGGCTGTCTACCATTCTACGGCTAACCGCCGAGAGTGTAAAGCGCTTCTCGGCAGTGAAATCGAACCGGGTAAAAACTCTTGTGGAAAGCAGGCTGACGGACAGCATCAACCCCAGCGTGGTCAAAAAGGCTGTATTAACTAATTTCTTTTTCAGCTGGCGATGGATCACGAAAAGAGTAAGCCAGATAAACAAGGTTGATAGTACGATGAAGTAAACCAGATCGCGGGTATCTAATACGCCCCGGCTAATCGACTCGTAATGTTCAGTTATTCCCAGAGATGAAAGGCCCAGATTTTGCAGCGAAAGTATGGTGCTCAGCGAATCGAACCCGCTGTACATAAAAAAGCTTAAAAACACGGCGATGGTAAATGCAATGACCTGGTTTTTACTCACCGACGAGGCAAACAAACCAATAGCGGTAAAGGCAGCCCCTAACAAAAACAAGCCAATGTATGAGCCGATGACGGCCCCTGTATCGATATTGCCCTGAGGCGTCCCGAGCGTGTGAACCGAGAAATAGTAAACCAGTGTAGGCACCAAAGCAAAAAGCACAATGGCCACCCCCGCCAGGTATTTGCCCAGCACTATTTGTAAATGCGTAAGCGGGCGGGTAAGCAAAAGCTCAAACGTACCTTCGCGGCGCTCTTCAGCCAGTGAGCGCATGGTTATAGCGGGTACCAGGAACATAAAAAGGTAAGGCGCGGTGCTAAACATGCTATCCAACCCGGCATAGCCGTAAGCGAGTATGCTGGTATCCGGAAACACCCATAAAAACAAGCCTAAAACCAGCAAAAACACACCGATGGTTACGTAAGCCACCAACGAACTGAGATAGGTAGAAATTTCTTTTTTAAAGATGGAAAGCACGGTGTAAAGTTAATGGTTAAGTTGAAATAGTCAGCGTTTTTGGTATCGGCAAAAAGTTAACGATCTGTATAGTGCCGGCCTTGGTTCTTATCAATTTTTAATTCTTGCGCTAGGCTTACCAGCCCAGCCTGTATGCTACCCGTAACGCGGTTTGCCTGAGCCGGCCGCCTCCCCAGTTCTCGTACCGGATGCCGAAATCTATCCCGGAGTGCTTGCCGGTAGCAAATACAAAGCCCGGCCCCGCATCAAATACAAAAAGTTTGTTTTTGTTGTAATTGGTCTCTATCACCGTACCGGCATCCGCCTCGATATATATGCCCGGACTAAAGTAAAATTTGCCGCCTGCCTTTAAGGGCACAAACCCTGCCGGCGATTGCGACGCATTACTGCCTATAAGCGCGCTTTTGTAATAAAAACTGGTGTACCCGGCGGTGAATGTTAAAGCCACGGGCGCCACAATAGGCAACTCCATTTTACCTGAACCACCAAGGCCGATGTTATATATACTGTTTGTAGGCAACCCCAGCTCTAACCCTACACTGAATGTTTTGGTTGGGGTTGTTTGAGCCCCTGCCTTTAAAGCCAATAGTATAAATACAATGAAAGTGAATTTTTTCATAAATGCACGAAATATGAAGTTTTAACCGTCAATTGGTTAAACCGATAAAGATGTTTTCTAGCGTTTGCCCGCCGTTTTTCGTTCGAAGCCCCTGCAAGGTATCATTAGCTACGATAGTGCCTTTGTTGATGATGATCACCCTGTTGCAAACAGCTTCAACCTCCTGCATAATGTGGGTACTTAAAACAATGGTTTTGGTTTTGCCCAGGTCTACAATCAATTGCCGTATGCCGATCAGTTGGTTAGGGTCTAATCCTGATGTTGGTTCATCCAGGATCAGCACATCCGGGTTGTGCAGGATAGCCTGTGCAAGGCCAACCCTTTGCCTGTAACCCTTTGATAACTGGCCGATACGTTTATGCTGCTCCGGCCCCAAGCCTGTTTGCTCAATCACCTCGGCAATGCGTTTGCCCGGCTGCTGCATATGATGGATGCCGGCAATAAAGCCCAGCGCCTCTTTTACATACATATCAGTATATAGCGGGTTGTTTTCGGGCAGGTAGCCAATGCGGCGTTTTACCTCCAGCGGCTGTGTGCTGATATCAAACCCGCATACCGATGCTGTGCCACCGCTTTGCGGGATAAAACACGTAAGCATTTTCATGGTGGTGCTTTTGCCCGCGCCGTTAGGCCCTAAAAAACCCAGCACACCGGGGCCGGCTTCAAAGCTGATGCTATCCACTGCTTTTTGCCCGCCGTAAATTTTTGTTAAAGCCTTTACCGAAATGCTCATGGGGTAAATGTAGAAATTTAGTCGGAAAGTCAGTAAGACCGTATGACAATCCCCATATCCCAATTCTTTCTTAAGGACTTTACGGCTTTCAGACTTTCGGACTTCACCTCTAAAAACTATCTTTGCCTCATTATGAGCAAACCAACCGACGAACTTTTTAAAAATGTTATATCACATTGTAAAGAATACGGCTTTGTTTTTCAATCAAGCGAAATTTATGACGGCCTGAGCGCTGTTTATGATTACGGCCAGAACGGCTCAGAATTGAAGAACAACATCAAAACTTACTGGTGGAAATCAATGGTGCAAATGCATGATAACATTGTCGGTATCGATTCGGCCATATTTATGCATCCAACCATCTGGAAGGCGAGCGGCCACGTAGACGGCTTTAGCGACCCGATGATTGATAACAAGGTAACCAATAAACGATACAGGGCCGATCAGTTGCTGGAAGATAAAATTGCTAAATATGAAGCTGACGGAGAAGCAGATAAAGCCGCTGCTTTGCAAACCGCGATGGACAATGCTTTAAAGGCAGAAGACCTTCCGCGTCTAAAAGAACTGATCATTGAGCAGGATATACAAGACCCGCTAAGTAAAGATAAACCAGACTGGACAGACGTACGCCAGTTTAACCTGATGTTCAGCACCCAAATGGGCGCTATAGCAGGTGATGCTGATGTAGTTTACCTGCGCCCTGAAACCGCACAGGGTATTTTTGTAAATTACCTGAACGTACAAAAATCGGGCAGGATGAAGATTCCTTTCGGTATTGCACAAATCGGCAAGGCGTTCCGTAATGAGGTGATTGCCCGTCAGTTTATCATCCGCATGCGTGAGTTTGAGCAAATGGAGATGCAATATTTTGTACGCCCCGGCACACAACGCGAATGGTTTGAAAAGTGGAAAGAAGCCCGCTTAAAATGGCACCTTGCCCTGGGTACCGATGCAGCAAAATACCGTTACCACGAGCATACCAAGCTGGCACATTATGCCGATGCCGCTTACGATATTGAATTCGATTTTCCGTTTGGCTTTAAAGAAGTGGAAGGGATACACAGCCGTACCGATTTTGATCTGAGCCAGCACGAGAAATTCTCGCGCAAAAAAATGCAGTACTTTGACCCTGAACTGGATGAGAATGGTAAGCCTTATGGCAACTATATTCCTTACGTTATCGAAACTTCGATAGGGTTAGACAGGATGTTCCTGCTTACGATGATCAATGCATACGAGGAAGAAGACCTGAGTACCCCGGAGCGCCAGGACAGCCGTACGGTTTTACGACTGCACCCTTGCCTTGCACCGGTTAAAGCTGCTATTTTCCCGCTCACCAAGAAAGACGGCCTGCCCGAGAAGGCGCGTGAGATAATGGATAAGCTGAAGCTTGATTTCAATATCCAATACGAAGAAAAAGATGCCATCGGCAAGCGCTATCGTCGCCAGGATGCCATAGGTACACCATTTTGTATCACGGTAGATCATCAGACATTGGAAGACAACACTGTAACCATCCGTCACCGCGATACCATGGTGCAGGAGCGTGTTGCGGCTGATGACCTGGAGAAGATAATTGGCGGCCTGGTAAGCTGGAAAAACCTTTTGTAGCCCAACTCTCAATAAAAGGGAGCGGCTGTCTATACTTAACCCCTTACGCGTCACTGCAAGGAGCGAAACAATCTCAAAGGTGCATATCAGGTATGCCTGGTTACAGATTATTTCATTCCTTGCAAAGGCGCTTTTTTATTGAAACCTCTTCTTGTTCAAACAATTCGCAAACTAACTCCTTTTGTGTGTATATGAAAACACACTTACATGCAAGTTAAGATCAAAGATCAGCCTTTTTATCTCCAAAGTACAGCCGTACTGTTTGGCTTGATATTATTGGTTTACGTACTATCGCAGCTTGCAGATATATTGGTACCGCTTGCATTTGCTGCTTTTCTATCGGTTTTATTAAACCCGCTTTGTAATTTGTTGCAACGCCGTAAAGTACCCCGTGTGGCATCAATCATTATTGCCATGCTGGTAATGATCTTATTGGTGGTTGTTGTGTTTTATTTCCTGTCCACCCAAATTATTCAATTCGGTGATTCACTGCCGATGCTGAAACAGAAATTTGGTGAGATCTCCAAAAACTTAAAAACCTGGATCCAGGGCACGTTCGGTATTGCTACTGCTAAGCAAGACCAGATGGTTAAGGAGGCGTTAAATAATAGCCAGTCTATGGTGGGTAAAACCCTTGGCGGGTTGTTAGGTACGCTAAGTATCGTGTTCTTACTGCCGGTTTACATGTTTTTGATGCTATTATACAAAACACTTATACTTAATTTCCTTTATGAAGTGTTTTCTGAAGAGAACTCTAAAAAAGTAAGTGACGTATTAAGCGAAACTAAAAGCGCCATACAAAGCTACATTGTAGGCCTGCTGATAGAAATGCTGATTGTGGCCGCAATGAATTCGGCGGCATTAGTGCTGCTCGGCGTTAAATACGGAATCCTGATAGGTTGCATTGGCGCGATACTTAACCTCATCCCCTACCTGGGTGGTATAATTGCTATTGCTTTGCCTGTGCTAATGGCTACTGTTACTAAAGACGGCTACTCTACCCAGTTAGGTGTTATTATTGCCTACATTGTTATCCAGTTTATTGATAACAATATTTTGGTGCCGCGCATCGTATCATCAAAAGTGCAGATCAATGCTTTAATGTCTATCATAGTGGTGTTACTGGGTAACCAGTTATGGGGCGTATCTGGTATGTTTTTATCCATACCATTTGTGGCTGTATTAAAGATCATCTTTGACCGTATTGACGATCTGAAACCCTGGGGCAAACTACTGGGTGATAATATCCCTACCCGCCACATGGGCGAGATGTGGCGAAACCGTAACAAACGCAAGGCAGTGCTCCCTAAACAAGAGCAGGAAAAAATAAACCCAGCCACTAATTAAACGATCATTTAAATAAAAAAGAGCCGCACCTTAACAGATGCGGCTCTTTTTATTAGTGGCTGATGTTACTGTTAATGACTAACAGCGTTTTCGCCTTTATTGAGAGTGCCGTTGGTGAACAACAACGGGTTAACCTTTTTTGTATCGCCCTGGTAAACCCAGACCATGTTACCAATGTATTTACGGAAAGCATCGCTCACCTGCTCGGGCGTTAGCTTTTTAACGTCATTTACCAAAGTTATTGAGCGCTTCCAATTATTGTGCAACACCTCGTTTGATGCTATTGACGATGCCTGGGCGTTATTAGTTTCGTTTTTGTAATAAAAGCTGGTAAGGTATGTTACTTTCATATCTGCTACTTCGGCAGCGTTAAAGCCCTGGGTTTTGATCTTATCAACCAATTTATCAAATACGGCTATATATTTATCCGGCTGCGTTGTAGATACCGATACCCTTGCAACGCTGGTAGCACCCGCGCTGAACCAAGCAGACGGCGCATATGACAAGCCGTTGTTAGTACGGATATCCAGGAAGTGCTTATCGTAAAAGATCCGCATAGCTACGTTAAAAGCATCAAAATCGGGTGTGCCCGGTGCAGGCCCGCTGGTTGTGCCCTCAACATAGTTGGTGGCCAGTTCCCTGTTCTCTGATGAGAAGGTATTTTTATACACGCGGAAAAAGTCTTTCTTCAGTTCAAAAGGCGCGCCTTGTTTTATACCGGCAAGCATACCCTTTACTTTTGCCTCAATGTCTGCACGTTCCATATCAGCAACAACAACTATCGTCATGCGTGATTTGGTTAGTATAGATTGATAATAGGCTTTGGTACCCTGGGGTGTAAGGGCTGTAAGGCTGGCTACCGTACCAGATGGATCGGTTGCGTAGCTACGGCCTGCAAACGCCACTTTATCGGCAAATTTATTGATGGCTACATCTGGCTGGCCTTCTTCAGATTTTAACTGGGTGATAGCATCCTGCTTAACGCGCGCAAATTCTTTTGCGTCAAAAGCAGGCATTGTTATCGCCTCGGTGTATAAAGGCCATGCAGTGTTAAAATCGCTTTTAATACAATTAAGCACAACTGTTGCGTAGTTTTTATTAGTGTAACCGTAAACGTTCGCGCTGATCTTTTCCAGCGCGTTCTTAAAGCTGTTTTTATCATGCTTAAGCGTTCCGCATTCGGTAAGGGCATTCATGGCCATTGATTCGATACCTGCCCTGGCTGCCGGATAGTTTTGCACCCCGCCTTTTATAACGGTTTGTATCACTACAATATCGTTACCGCTTGGCTGTACAATTACCTTTACGCCATCCACCATCATATCGTAAGCGGGTTTTTGTGCCAAGGCTGGTTTAAAGCTGCCGGCTGCGGCAATTATCAGTAAACTGTATATATATTTTTTCATCTGCTGTCGAGTTATTTTGATACAAAATATGAACCTGCCTTAGCTGTTTTGTTGGCTTCCGGGCTTATAATTATGCCTGCTACCATTGGCTTACCTATGATGTAAGTGTCCAGATATTTTTTAATATCGGCGCGGGTAACCTTCTGGTAGTTTTTATCCAGATCGGTAGCATAGTTAAGCGAAGTACTGCACCAGTTAAAACTAAGCTGACTGGCCAGGCTTGATGGTTTTTCTTTTTGGCGGACACTGGCACGCAGTAAAATTGCTTTGGCATCTGTAAGCTGCTCATCAGTATAATAATCCGCATTGCCAAACATGCTTACCTGGCGCATAAACTCGTCATAACACTCCTTAAGTTTTGTTGGATTTGGGGTGATGCTGATATCGATAGGGCCGGTGTATTTGCTGGTTTGGTAACCTACATAAACCCCGCTCGCAAGGCCTTTATCAACCAAAGCCTGTTGCAGTTTTGAGGAGTTAAGCCCGACAATGGTCGAAAATACATCTGCAGCGATAGTGGCGGCCGAATCTGTAAGGTACGACGGTCCCTGCCATGCAAACTCCATATTAGGAGTTTGTGCTATAGACATTTCCTTTACAAAGAATTCGTTTTTAGTAAGCGGCTTAAATGGTGGGATAGGATATTTTTTGATCGGGTCTTCGCCGGTACCTTCCCAGCTGCCAAAAATATCTTCTGCTTTTTTAAAGGCATCATCATGTTTAACATCGCCAACGATGGTAAGCAGGCTGTTATTGGGGATGTAATATTTCCCTTTAATTACCATCATCTTTTCGGGTGTGGCGGTGTTGATCACTTCATGAATTCCGATTGGGTTTTTGCGGGTGATCAGATCGCCCCAAAGTTTCTTTTGCACCTCAAAGTACAGCTGAAAACCCGGGTCGCTTTCTGCACGCTGAAATTCACCGTCGACAACGGGGCGCTCTTTCTGCATATCTTCTTCACGGTATATCGGGTAGCGGATAGCTGCATTCATAAATTTTAAACCCTGCGCAAGGCTATCACGGTCAAAAGTAAAGTAGTAATTTACACGTTCTACGTTAGTAGTACCATTCCAGATGGCACCCAGCTCCTGCGTGCGTTTTAAGAATTTTTCCTGGTTTGGATAATCTTTATTGGCCTTAAAGAACATGTGTTCGAACAGGTGGGATAATCCGCTGTACTCCGGCCCTTCGGTGTAGGCACCATTTTTAACAGCTATCTCTATAGTGGCTAAGGGAACTTTAGAATTCTCTATCACCACAACTTCCAATCCGTTCGGAAGCTTTTTCCAGAAATACCCTTCGGGCAGCCTGGGTTGCTGGGCAAACGGAGCAAAGGAGCACAAGGCCCCGGCAGCGGTAAGCGTCAGTTGTTTAATAATTTTAGGGATCATTACTTATGGATTTATTGTGACACCATAAATATATCAGTTATTAAACTAAAAGCTTAAGAGCTAACAGGAATTTATTTAAAATTTAACACAATTGTTTTAGCCGAAACATTTTCCAGAAAAGGTTTAAAAATCAGCTGGGCATTTTGCCGGGCTTTATCCATTATCTTCATGTCGGTAGCGCCGGCCAGCATCTTCTTTTCGGCAAGCTTATAAACATCCTCTACCATGGTTTTACTTTTGTCGGCAAACCAAACGCCCGATACATCATACACGCGCGATTTTTGGTGATCGAGCTTAACGTAACAAATCTCGGGTTTGGGCAGGGTTACCAATACGCTATCTTTGGTTTGCGTGATGTCGGACTTTTTCACTTTAGTCAAATCGATACAGGCGGTTACCTCGCCAACAGCTACAAACAGCACTCTCGAATCGGGCAGGATCATGTGCAGTTCTTTCTTCTCAACCACATCCTTCATTGCATATTTCACCAGTTCGAGCTTACCCATTGATACAATGCGCGATACCATTACATCTTCGGTAACCTCGGTACGTGTGGTGGTAAACTGGTGCTTGATATAAAAAAACAGAAATATCAAAAAACCGGTAATAACCAAGGCGAAAACCAATGTAAGGGATATACGCGAACGGGATGTATTAAGCATAAAGGAGGATTTAAATATGGGTACAAAAAAAGATAGCGATAGTTTGTACTACCGCTACCTTTTAACAAACATAAAACGGTTTGTTTATGCGTAAGTTACGTTAAGGGTAATAGGTACACTTAATGCTTTTGATACGATACAGCCGGATTTTGCTCCTTCGGCAACTTCCTTAAATTTAGCCTCGTCCACGCCATCTATAACCGATGCTTTAAGCTCCAGGTGGATGCCTTTGATTTCCAAAGCCTGCATGTCAAGGTCAAGGATAGCGTCGGTTGTCAAATCGCCTGGGGTAATTCCCTGCTGAGTTAACGCCGCGCCAACTGCCATGGTAAAACAGCCTGCGTGTGCAGCCGCTATCAGTTCTTCGGGGTTGGTACCAATACCATCTGCGAAGCGGGTTTTAAAAGAATATTGTGTTTGGTTAAGAATGGTGCTTTGGGTGGTTATTTCGCCTTTGCCCTCTTGCAGGGTGCCATTCCAATGTGCATTTGCTGTACGTTTCATAGTATGTTTTATTTTTGAGTTGATACGAATGTAATGATATGTTGTGTTGATTTAAAATATCCTGTGTTATGATTATATGAGGTTTTGTCTATTTACGCCATTGCGCCCTGTCATACTGATCTGGCCATTTAACTTCATGGCCCAGCTCATGCGCAGCACGCAGCGGGAAATGCGGATCGCGCAACAATTCGCGCGCCAGCAAAACCACATCAGCCTGGCCGGTATTGATTATGTCATCGGCCTGTTGCGCCTCGGTAATTAAACCTACTGCGCCTGTTAAAATGCCGGCCTGCTTTTTAACGGCTTCGGCAAATTGCACCTGGTAACCTGGTTTTACAGGAATTTTTGCGCCGGCAATGTTGCCTCCTGTAGAGCAGTCTACCAGGTCTACGCCTTTTTCTTTCAATATTTTGGAGAGCGCTACAGAATCTTCAATTCCCCAGCCGCCTTCAGTCCATTCTGTGGCAGATAAGCGTACAAACAGTGGATACTCCGCCGGCCAAACTTCTTGTACTGCTGTTATCAGTTCCAATAAAAACCGAATGCGTTGCTCGAAACTGCCGCCATACTCATCGGTACGCTGATTGCTTAACGGCGACAAGAACTGATGAATTAAGTACCCGTGCGCACCGTGCAGCTCAATTACCTTGAAACCTGCTGCCAAAGCACGTTCTGCTGCTGCTTTAAAATCGCTGATTATTTTTGTGATCGCTGTTTTGTCCAGTTCGATCGGCGCCACTTCATCCAGGGTGAAAGGGATAGGGCTGGGCGCGTAAGTATCCCAGCCGTTTTCTGCATCCGGTGCAATTTGCTTGCCGCCAACCCAGGGCTGCTGGTGGCTGGCTTTACGGCCCGCATGCGACAGCTGGATACCAGCAACCGCGCCTTGCTCTTCAATATAATTAGTTATCTCTTTTAGCTTTGCGATATGCTCATTTTTCCAGATACCCAGGTCGGCGAAAGAAATACGGCCTTCAGGAGATACCGCTGTAGCCTCGGTAATAAGCAACCCGGCACCACCTACCGCGCGTACCCCTAAATGCACCAGGTGCCAGTTAGTTGCAAAACCGTCAATACTTGAGTACTGGCACATAGGCGATACCACAATACGGTTTTTAAATTCGATGTTCTTTATTTTTAACGGAGAAAATAGATGCGGCATATCATTCTTTTTGTGCAAATATGGATACAAACAATCGTTGCTGTTTCATGGTTTTGTAAAATACACCTTACTGCAACTTATTATACATTGAACATTTTGCGGGATGTGGTGTTGATGGCTTGGACCCTGATAGTTGAGGCCGCTACAAATTATTACTTAATTTGACCACTTACACCACACTTATCATCCTCAGCGGACTGGTTATCTTTTCGTACCTGTTTGATCTGATAGCCGGTAAAACCAAAATCCCGTCTGTAATACTGCTGCTGTTTTTAGGAATTGGCATCAAACTTATTGTCGATTATTTCGGGCTCGTTAAATTTAATTTTACAACCATACTGCCCGCTTTAGGCACTTTAGGGCTAATATTGATCGTTTTTGAGGGCTCACTGGAATTGAAGTACGGGACCGACAAAAATGCGATCATCAGAAAATCGTTCCTGTCGGCACTCACCATACTGCTAGCAACAGCTGTTTTGGTAACCTGGGCTTTTCATTACATCAGTAATGATAGCATTTACCGCTGCTTTATCAACGCAATCCCTTATTGTGTAGTTAGCTCCGCCATTGCCATTCCCTCTGCGTCAGGTGTAAGTAAAGAAAAGAAAGAGTTTATTATTTACGAATCGTCGTTTTCTGATATCCTTACGGTGGTACTGTTCAACTTCATGATCAATAATAAGCAGATCAGCTTTTCCTCATTTACAGCACTAGGTGCCGATCTGGGGTTGATACTGGTTGTTGCCGTGTGCTCCTGCCTGTTGTTGTTATACCTTATAGGCAGGTTAACGCATCATATTAAATCTTTCCTCATCATTTCAATACTTATCCTGGTATACAGCATCGGGCAATCGTTTCACCTGTCGTCGCTGATAATTGTTCTGGCGCTGGGCCTGTTCCTGAACAACGCCGGGCAGATAAAAATGACCTGGTTCCGCAAATATTTTATTTACCCAACGCTGGGCTATGATATTAAACAGTTGTTCCAGCTGTCTGCAGAAAGTGCTTTTATCATGCGCACCTTTTTCTTTATCATATTTGGCTATACAATGGATGTTTACCAGTTGCAAAACCTGTATACAGTGATAAACGGCGGACTGATATTGTTGGTGATATACCTGGTAAGGTTCCTGTACCTTAAACTGGTATTAAAATCGGGTCTAATGCCAGAACTGGTGATCATCCCACGTGGATTGATAAGCGTATTGCTTTATTATAACATCCCTGCGGAACTTAAGATCCCGGCATTAGGCACCGGGTTGTTATTTGTAGTGATATTAGGCACCAGCATCATCATGAGCCTGGGTTTACTTGGCACTAAAAGAAGCAGTTCGCAAGAATTTCAGGATGTTTAATATGACGGCAATTTAAGCCAGATGAGATTATGGGGTGCTTACTGCAACAGGTAATACTTTGCCGTTAAAGAAACGGTGACCGGTTATGGCAAAGTCGGCAATATATTTACCCATTTCAAAGGCCATTACCGGCGACTCATAGCCCGGGAAAGCCTGCTCCAGCATCTCGGTTTGTGCCGATCCGAGGGCAAGGCAATTTACTTTAATACCTTGCTCAACCAACTCCTGCGCCAGGCATTCAGTTAATGTGTGTAGTGCGGCTTTACTGGCCGAATAGGCCGACAGTCCGTTGAACTTGGCGCTCCCCTGGAAACCTCCCATACTACCGATGTTTACAATATGCGACCCGTCGCCCATAAACTGCAGCAGGCTTTGAATAATGCGCACATGGCCTATGTAATTGCTTTGCAGCATCTCTACAAAATCCGACTCCAACAATTCTGTAAAAGGTTTATTGATCAGCACCCCTGCGTTGTTTACCAACACATCTATCTTACCATCAAAATTTGAGGTTATGAATTGCTGCAGGCCCGCATAATCATCATGTACAATATCAAAGGCGATAGCATAGAGCTCACATTCCGGGTTTAAACCTTTTGCAATTTCCAGCAAACGCTCCAGCTTATTTTGCGATCGCGCCAAAGCGATCACCTTGTGTTTACCGGATAAGATCAATTCCAGTACCGCCTCGAAACCAACACCACTGCTGGCACCTGTTATAATAATATTCATAGATCAAATGGATTTATTAGTTCCACCTTATTACCAAGGGATTTAAAATCAAAAATATTGTTGGTCAGCAAAGGTAAACCTTCAACTACGGCCGTTGCATAAATTACTGCATCAGGAAGCTTTATGCGATGGTCTCTGCGGATGTTTATTGCCTCTTCAGCAATTCTGTCAGACAATGTAACAATAGGTAATTCATTACAAAGTTCAATTAGAAACGATTGTTCTGCAAAATTTTTGTTTGCATAACCTAACGCTTCTATTTTACTTATTACAGATATTTTGGCTTGCGTATTAAATAATTTGATTAACGGAAGTTTAGAATTTGATAAATAAATGAGGACATTTGTATCAAAAATCACGATCCCATTCCTTTCTGATTTCCCGCTGCCATTCAACAGGATCTTTTATGTCAACAAAGAGATCTTTACCTTTCGCAGCGTCGACAATTTTTTTAATTCGCTCATATTGCGTTAACGGTTCCATTAATTGCGCATCATTTTCCTGTTCAATACTATGTACATAGGGAATCTCATTGAGGATCTTTCTGAGAGATTCTGTACGGTTGTCATCAACTTTTACAATCAGCGTTGTCATACCCTAAGTTACAAGTTTAACTTTAAACAACCAACTTCTCTTCAACCGGATGTTTGATCAGATACAGCCCGTCGTTAATCAACTTTTTATACCCGGGCTCATTCGCTGCCTTGCGTTCCAAAAACTGCCGGATCTCTGCAGCCAGCTCCGGCTCGCCGTTTTCATGGTCAAGCAATTCCAATATTTCCATAGCGCAAAGCCAGTCGTCGTAATGGTAGCGCTGCAGCATCATCCAAATGTTGCCCAAAAAACTTAGCTCCCCGCCGGTGTGCCGCCTGTTTCGCACCTGCTGATAAAGTTTATGCAGTTCTAATGTTTTATAATCATATTCAGCATGATGAGTGCCGGTATTTGATTTATATGCAATTTCTAAGAAAGCGTCTTTATCTGCCGCGCCGCAAAAAACAGATGTTATTTTTTCGCCAACGGCCATATCATAAACGCCCCATGTCGGCTCAAAAAGCACATTGCCTGCATTATCAGTTACGGTACAATCTGTAAAGGTGATCAGCACGATCTTATCGTTATGGGAATGAATATTTTTAACTTTGCCGGCCACGGTTATCCCGCTTACAAAGCGTAAAGTGGTATTATTTTCTGCTATCAGGACTAAAGCGTTAAGTTCTTGGGCGGTGAATTCTTCCAGCGGTTTATCATATCCGCTCAATTTACCAACCGGCGAGCTGAAACCATCCTTGTGGTATTCTTTACCATGCGTGTCAATCTGTTTATTTTTGATTGCTAAGGCGGTAGGGCCGGTGGTTTTTATAAATGCGGGCTCTCCCTGCGGATCCTTCATAAATTCGGTAAATGTACCCGATACCTGCAACCCGGAACTGTAAACTACGGTACTCGTATTTTTACTATCGATCCCTTTTTGCAGGCCGTACGCCCCACCCCTTCTGAATGACATCGTATCGGCAAACTCTTCTAAAACGTTTATCAGGTTTTGAAAGTTAGGCGTTACAAACAGCTGTGGCTGGGTTGTAGTGATATCATAACTGTAATTGACTGCATCTATGGTGTAAGGCAGTTTCTTTAAGTCGTCCATCATGCAGCTGGCGCTTTCGCCTATCGATGATAGCAACCCTGCGCCGTAGATTTTGGGTTCTGTTAAAGTGCCTATCAACCCGTATTCTACCGTCCACCAATGCAGGCGGCTTAGCAATGCCATTTCTGATGGTTCCCCTATATGTTCCTGACGATAGGCTACCAGGTCTTCGGCTTTCTTAATTTCAGCTTCGTCTGCATCGGGCATTTCTTTAAGTATAGATAAGGCCCTTATCGCTTCGTACAATTCAAAATCCTGTGCGCTGAACATGGCTTTGGCCCCTATCGACCCAAAGTAGCTCAGGTATTCGTGATAATCCTTATCGGCGATAATAGGTGCATGCCCTGCCGATTCATGGATAATATCCGGGGCGGGTGTGTATTCGATATGCTTTAGCTGGCGTATATCGGCAGCGATAACTAACACTTTATAAGCCTGGTATTCCATAAACGCGGCAGGGGGAATAAAACCATCTACAGTTACCGCGCCCCATCCTATTTTGGCCAAAGCGTTATTCATATCCTGTAAATCGGGGATCTTTTCAATAGTTAGCCCTGCCTTTTGCAAACCCGGAATGTAGGGATAATAGGCAACATCCTTTAAATAGCTGTAATTCTGTCGCATTACATACCGCCAAACCGCATGATCTACGGCGGTGTAATGTTCATAATGCTGGTTAACAATAAACTGTTTTAAATGAAGAGGGAGTGCCGCCACCTGCGGGTTA